>NZ_JBOZOF010000001.1:58287-1045967 GCF_050753305.1 Chryseobacterium sp. 'Rf worker isolate 10' | reverse complement strand
TTTTTTTTAAAAAAAAAAAAAAAAAAAAAAAAAAAAAATATCCTTCGCCGGCGGCGCCCCCCCCCCCCCCCCCGATTCTGTCAAAAATAATATTAATATGATATTATAAAATTACGGTCTGTATAGAGTGTGCCGGAGCATTCAGTTTGGCAGCCATTCCTTCAATCCACAGATTGGTTTCGATATCATTATCTGAATCATTCATGATAACAGTTACCAATTGTCCGTTTTCATTCATAAATGCAGAAGATGTAAGAGCAGCTCTGTTCGAAGAACTTCCAATTCTCTGGGCATTTGGTTTGATATATTTTGAAACATGGCCAATATAATAGTATTCATAGGTGTAGAATACTTCTCCTGTTTTGGTATCTGCGATAATTGGGGCAAAGCAGAAGTTTCCTTTATGATTAGGTCCTCCGGTTTCATCCAGAAGAATATTCCAGTCAGTCCATAGAGCATTTCCTTTGTTGAAGTCGTTCAGCATATTTTTGCTGTATAGTTCCCCTAAGCTTACATCATAGATTTTATCCATATTGAACTGCTCTTTACATCCTTCGGTGAATGCAAGGAATTTGTCTGGAAAGGCTCTGTGCGTTTCTGCTAAGTTATCAAAAAGCTGCGTTTTATTATTCCATGTTTCATACCAGTGATAGCCGATACCGCTGGCATATTTTGCCGTCTCAGGGTCGCTTAAAGTGGTGGTTGCTCTTTGATAGATAAGGTCTCTGTTGTGATCCCAGATCATTACTTTTTTATCTTTATATCCGTTTTTCCAAAGGGTTGGACCAAGGTTCTTTTTCAGGAATTCTCCTTCTTCTTCGGCGGTGTAGATACATGATTCCCAGCTTTGAGTAGCCATTGGCTCATTCTGAACCGTTAATCCCCAGATATTAATTCCTCTTTTTTCGTATTCTTTGATGAATTTGATATAATAATCTGCCCAAGTCTGGTAATACTGGTTTTCCAATCTTCCTCCTTTGTATAAGCTTTGGTTTGATTTCATCCATGCCGGTGGGCTCCATGGAGAGAAATAAAAGGTAAAATTATTACCAATCGCCTTCTGAGCTTCTTTAATCATAGGAATTTTATATTTCTCATCATGAGCAACATTAAAAGTTTTCAGGGAAGTATCATTATCCTCTACGTACGTATAAGAATCACTGGAAAAGTCACAGGAATTCATATTGGTGCGGACGACGGTATATCCCAATCCGTTTTCCCCGAAATAGGCATCCACAATTTCCTTCTGCTTGTTCTTTGGCATTTTATAAAAAGTCTCTGCTGAGGCATCTGTAATAGCACCTCCGATACCTATTAACTTTTGATATTTAAAATTCGGAGCCACAAAAATACAGGCATCCGTTTCTTTAGGCTGCCCGAACTGTTCAAACTTAACGGCTCCTTTATCCACCATCTTCTCATTCGCTTTCGAGTTGGTAAGGACTACTTTAGCTGTTTTTCCTGCATTTTTTTTCCAATAATTCTGAGCATTGACGTTGATGACAACACCTACTACAAAACAACTTACAATTAGTTTTCTCATGATTTTTTTTTGTTTTTTGGACCTATCGTCCCCTTTTTCATTATTTATTCTTATAAACCCTTACATAATCTATGTAATACTTTTGTGGAAAAATGGCATCATCAACGCCTTCTTTCCCACCCCAAAAACCGCCTACTGCAAGATTTAAAAGGATAAAGTAAGGCTGGTCAAAAGGCCATGCTTCCTTGTTTTTCTCTTTATTCTCGTAGGTGAAAATTTTTTGGTTATCGATATAAACATCTATCTTTTCCGGTGTCCAGTCTGCTTTATAGACATGGAATTTCTCGCTGGCATCCTTCACAAACAGGGTATCCGTTTTCTGTGTTCCCTGAATATGATTGTATTTTTTGGTATGAACAGAAGCATGGATATATCCCTGATTAAAACCAACATGTTCCATGATATCCAGTTCACCGTCATCCGGCCATTTCTTCATATTTTCGCTCATCATCCAGATGGCAGGCCATGTTCCGCGACCTTTGGGAAGTTTTGCTCTCACTTCTATTGTTCCATACTGAAAAGAGAATTTCCCTTTGGTTAAAAGTCTTGCAGAAGTGTATTTATTCTTATCCCAATTTTCTTTTCTGGCTTCAATGATGAGGTTGCCTTTTTCCATTCTGGCATTTTCAAGCCTGTTTTTGGTATAAAACTGAGCTTCTTCATTCCCATAACCACCACCTCCTACATCATAATTCCATTTTAATGAATCCGGAAGTCCTTTGCCATTAAATTCATCACTCCAAATCAAAGTTCTGCCAGCATATGGTTTGTTTGAAGCACAGTTGAATACGGAAAGGAATAAAATTCCTGCCGCACACATTTTGATGAGATTTTTAGCTTTGATATTCATATGTATTAGGTTTTGGCTAAAGCCGCTCTTTTATATCTTAATAAGCGGGTTTTCTTCGTCCCTGCTCAGGATTATAGCCCGCTCCTATTGAATTCAATTGAATTCAATTTATTTCGTCCAGTTAATTCTTTTGGTCTGAACATTTTGAGAATTGGTTCCGATCATAATATCGAATTCTCCGCCTTCCCAGTCAAAATTTAATTCGTCATCAAAGAACTTCAGATCTTCCGGAGTAAGTTTAAAATCGATCTTTTTACTTTCTCCTTTTTTGATGAATATTTTCTGGAAACCTTTCAGCTCTTTTACAGGTCTTACTACTTTTCCGAAAAGATCTCTTATATAAAGCTGTACTACTTCCTCTCCATCATATTTTCCGGTATTAGAAACAGTAACGCTAATGTTCAGAGTCTGATTTCCTGTAAGACTTACTGAGCTTAAAGCCATATCAGCATATTTAAAATCTGTATAGCTTAAGCCGTACCCAAACGGATATTTCGGATCATTATCAAGATCTATATAAGCTGAAACATAGTTTCTGTCTGTATTATTTTTTGCGGGTCTTCCTGTATTATAATGATTGTAATAGACAGGAATCTGACCTTCTGTTCTTGGAAAACTCATTGGAAGTTTCCCTCCGGGATTCACCGTGCCGAATACAACATCTGCAATAGAGTTTCCGGCTTCTGTTCCCAGCCACCACGTATACACAATTGCAGGAATATTGTCTGAAGCCCAGTTGAAAATCAGAGGTCTTCCCGCATTGATCATCAGAATGATTGGTTTACCAGTTTTGGCAATTTCTTTCAATAAATCTTCCTGAACGCCTGTAAACCCGATATTACTTCTACTTTTTGCTTCTCCGCTCATCGCATGACCCTCTCCTAATGTCATGATAACAACATCAGCTTTTTTTGCGGTTTCTATGGCTTCTGCAAACTGACTTTTATCCTGATCATCTACGTTACAGCCTTTAGCATATAATAAAGTGGAGTTTTTATCCAGTTGATTTTTAATTCCGTCAAATTGAGAAACAATTCTTTGATTATCATCTTTGAAAGCAACAGACCAGAACCCATGATTAGCCACAGTTTCTTTACCGAAAGGCCCAATCAGAGCTACTGTTTTTACCGTTTTTGAAAGCGGAAGAATATTTACCTGATTTTTAAGAAGAACAATACTTTTTGATCCGAATTCTCTTCCGAATTTTCTGTTCTCCTGATTGTCAGTCTGTTCTTTTTGTCTTTTCTCATTACTGAACCTGTAAGGATCATCGAAAAGTCCCATTTCAAATTTCTTGGTTAAGATTCTTCCTGTTGCATCATCTACCAGTTTGGGATCTACTTTTCCTTCTTTAACCAATTTCGGAAGTTCTGCCATGTAGACACGGCTTTCCATATCCATATCACTTCCCCCTTTTATAGCTCTTTCTGCGGCTTCATTAGCATCTTTAGCATAACCATGAGGAACCATTTCTCCAATGCTGCCCCAGTCGGAAACTACAAAACCTTTATAATTCCATTTTCCTTTTAAAAGGTTTCTCTGAATATATTGGTTGGCCGTTGCAGGAACTCCGTTAATATCGTTAAAAGAGTTCATAAAAGTGGCAACACCTGCTTCTGCTGCAGCTTTGAATGGAGGAAGATACGTTTCATTCAGCTGTCTGAGGCTCATATCAACAGAATTGTAATCTCTTCCGCCAACAGCAGCTCCATAGGCTGCAAAGTGTTTTGCACAGGCCATTACAGCATCGAGACTTCCTAAACCTCTGCCTTGAAATCCTTTGATTCTGGCTAAACCTATCTTAGTTCCCAGATACGTATCTTCTCCTGAGCCTTCCATTACTCTTCCCCATCTCGGATCTCTGGCAATATCCACCATGGGAGCAAACGTCCAGTGAATACCATAAGCAGCAGCTTCCGTAGCAGCAATTCTTTCAGATTTTTCAATCATTCCCAGATCCCAGCTTGCTGCCTGTCCCAGATTAACAGGAAATGTGGTACGGTATCCATGGATAACGTCCTGCCCGAACAGCAAAGGAATTTTCAACCTTGACTGCATGGCCAGTTTCTGAAAAGCCCGGGTTTCTTCTGACCCTGCGACATTCAGCATAGAACCTACTTTTCCTTTTTTTATTTCATCTAAAACAGCCGCTGAATTGGAATGCTGTGGTCCTGTGGCATATTCAAACCCACTATACTGAACCATTTGCCCTACTTTCTCTTCCAATGTCATTTTAGACAACAATTCTGCAACTTTCTGATCAATTGTCTTTTGCCCGTAAGCATTCAATCCCAATACGGAAAATGCCAGTAAGAAATAAACTCTTTTCATAGTATCAAATTAAAAAATATAGGTAGCTGTAGAACGTCCTGAAATTGTTACTGCAGCGGTTTTTCCGGCAAATTTAATATTAAAATTTTCATCTTCTTTATTATCGTTCTGAACAATTAAAACTATTTTCCCAAATTGAGTCTTAAATGCCGCAGTGGAAAGTTTATTGGTCTGTGTGGAAGCGATACGCTGAGATCCTGCAGGAATAAATTTCGAAGCGTGGGCAATAATATAATAGGAAACATTTCTGATGAAATTCTCTCTGTCGGAAACTGTAATAGCTCCTTTACATTCTGTGCATCCGCCGGCTGTATGTGGGGCAAATTTCGGATCATTGGCAAGATTCCATTCTAAGGCTATTTTGCTCCAGTTTCTCATAGAGCCGATAATTACATTCTTCGTATGCCAGTTGAGGTCTTCAGTAAAAGTTCCTTTTGAACCTGTCCACTGTTCAGTAAAGTATAGGTTTTTATTTGGAAAAGCTTCATGCACCATACTCAATGCAGAAATTTCTCCTTCATACAAATGAAAAGCTGAACCATCTATATATTGGTTTGCTTCTGCATCTTTTAAAATATCAATAGCATATTCAGGTTTATTGCAATTGTGGTCATAGACAACAATTTTAGTAGTGATTCCATTGGCTTTAAAAACCGGACCAAGATTGTTCTTAATAAAATCGCCTTGCTGCTCAGACGGCATATACAAGCTAGGATTATTTCCCGGATGAAGGGGTTCATTCTGTGGAGTTACAGCATCAATAGTAATACCTTCTTTTTTCATGCCCAAGATGTATTTCACAAAATATTGGGCATACGTTCCATAGAATTCAGGTTTTAAGCTTCCTCCTTTTGATTTTCCGTTGTCTTTCATCCAAACCGGAGCCGACCACGGAGCAGCAATGATTTTAATCTTTGGATTGATTTCTAAAATTTCTTTCAACATAGAAATCAAAGCTTTATCTTTTGCAAGACTGAATTTCGAGAGAGAAGCATCGGTTTGCCCTTCAGGCAGATCATCGTATGAAAACACTTCCCCATCAAGATCCGAAGCTCCAATGCTTAGTCTTAAATAGCTGATGGAGATTGAATTTTTATCAGTTCCAAAAAGTTCGTTAAGCAGTGCTTTTCTTTTGGAAGGTGACAATCTGTTGATTACCTCAACACTTCCTCCTGTTAATGTATATCCAAAGCCATCAACATATTGAAACTTTTGAGCATCATCAATTTCAATATTCTGAAAGCTGTTGGCGTTATTTACAAATTTAACCGGAGTCTGCTGCTGTAATTTTACACTTTCATCACCTTTTGTAAGCCAGTACTGCACTTCATTTCCTTTATTGGACATTACTGATGTACATGATAAAGGAAAAAGGGCCACACCACTAAGTAGTGCGGCACCTCTAAAGAAACTATATAAGTTGTAAAACTTCATGTTTAGTATCCAGGATTTTGTTTTAAAGCTGTATTTGTTAATTCATTGAATGGAATTGGCAGAATTTCATTCTTACCTGTTTTAAATCCTCTGGCTCCCAATTTTGCTGGAGCATCCCCCCATCTTACAAGGTCAAACCATCTGTGCCCTTCCCCTGCAAGTTCTCTTCTTCTTTCATCTTTAATAGCTTGTAAAGAAACTGGAACTGATGCTAAACCAACTCTTGCTCTTACTGCATCTAATAAAGTCTGGGCTCTACTTCCTGCTCCTCCTAAAGCCTCTGCTTCCATCAAATAAGTATCTGCAAGTCTTATTGCAATATAATTTTGACGGAAATTCAGTTCTGTAGGTCCCGGAAGATTAGATTTGTCGGCATTTCTAGGTAAATATTTATTTAAGAAATATCCTGTATCTTTATATCCTGGTGAATAAGTAATTTTACCTTCATCTTTGAATTTTTTGCCATTGAAGATTGTAGCATCCAAACGAGGATCTCCCTGCATAAAATTAAATAAATCATCTGTAACAGGATTAAATCCCCAGCTTGCATAAAGATCCGGTGCATCATTATTTGGTACGTTGGCAACACGTCCGTAAGATTTAATACCCAGCATTACATTCACAGAATTACCTTCATCTTTCCCTTGACCCCAAAACGACCAATCAGCACTACTTACATTGGTATGCATTACTTCAAGGACTGCTTCTGTAGTAAATTTATTATCAACCTTCCATAAGTCTGCAAAGTTACTGACCAATTTATACCCATATTGACTTACTTGCCCTGGTGTACCATTAACCATTTCAAATTGAGCAGCCGCTTCAGTGTTCTTTTTATTATATAAATAAATTTTACCTAAAATAGCATGAGCTGTACCTTGAGTAATTCTCCCTTTTTCACTTGCTCCTGATGGAACCATCATAAGATCAGGTATAGCTGAAAGAATATCAGATTCTATTTGAGCATATACTTTTGCAGGATCTTCCTGAGGAATATTATAGAAATCATCAGTAGCCAAAACAGGTTTCAAAATCATAGGAATATTCTTGAACATTCTTAATAGTTCAAAATAGTATAATGATCTTAATACTTTGGCTTCCGCAATAAATCTTTTTCTGGTCTGTTCATTCATACTGGCGTTGGGTATTCTGTCTAATAAAAGATTCGCCTTTGCAATTCCCTGATAATAGTCCTTCCAGTAACTGGCAGGCATAATGATAGGATTAATTGAATAATTGGAAAATCCCTGAATTCCTGCGCCATCTGAAGAATTTCCTCCTCCTGAATAGAAATCATCAGAAGCACCGTTAAAGAAGGTCACCATATTTTCAAATCCTCCAGCATATTTTCTCAGCATATCGTAAGTAGCTACCAGACCACTGAATGCCTGTTCTTCATTTTTAAAATAGTTTCCTGAATCAAAAGTTCCTGTGTTCTTCACATCTTCCAGATTTCCTTTATCGCAGGATACGGCTCCAAAACTTATACCTGTTAATAATAAAACAGTTACGCTTTTATAGATAAATCTCTTGTTTTTCATTTTTTTGTCTTTAAAATTGAACATTAGCCCCAAAAAGGAAGGTTCTTGCCTGTGGATAGAAAGCTCTGTCGATACCATAGGTATCAGTACCTGCAATTTCAGGATCATATCCTGTATATTTTGTAAAAGTTACAAGGTTTTCCGCTGTTACATAGAATCTTATTTTTGAAGCTCCGACAGCTTTTGCAGCATCTTTAGATAAAGTATATCCTAACTGAACTAATTTAAGACGTAAATAATCTCCTTTT
Organism: Chryseobacterium sp. 'Rf worker isolate 10'; assembly: GCF_050753305.1. Classification (NCBI taxonomy): domain Bacteria; kingdom Pseudomonadati; phylum Bacteroidota; class Flavobacteriia; order Flavobacteriales; family Weeksellaceae; genus Chryseobacterium; species Chryseobacterium sp. 'Rf worker isolate 10'. The sequence goes on along the minus strand of NZ_JBOZOF010000001.1, from coordinate 1,038,020 downwards.
TGAAGATAATAATCAGACATTCTGGTATAGTTCTGATTATCATCATTTCTTGTCACTCTGGCTATCGTATTGGATGTTCCTTCTCCTGTCCAGCGATCCAAAATTGCTGTTTGATAATTAGCCTCCTGAATATCCAGCCTTCTAAGTCCCTGGAAAATTTTATTTCCTGCCTGCCCTTGCGCAAAAATCATCAAATCCAAATTTTTATAATTCATATTGATGGTTAAACCAAATGTATATTTTGGTACAGAATTACCCAGGTTTACAAAATCTTTTTCATCAATCACACCATCACCGTTGGCATCAAGTCTCTTAAAATCTCCAGGTTTTGCGTTAGGCTGAATCAAAGCTCCATTAGCATTTTTATAAGCATCAATTTCTGCCTGATTTTGAAAAACACCAAGGTTTTTATAACCATAGAAAGAGCCATAGGATTCACCAACCTGTAATCTGGAAACAGTTCCAAGAGTTTGGAAGCCTGCAAAGTTTACATAGGGTCTGTTATCTTCAAGTCTCGTAATTTCATTTTTCAAATAAGCAAAATTACCATTCGCAGAGAAGCCGAAATCTCCCCAATTCTTTTTATATCCTAAACTTACTTCAACTCCATCATTATTCATATCCCCAATATTTCTAAATGGGTTATTAATTAAGCCTAAATAACCTGGAAGTTCAACTCTTCTTAAGATATCTGTACTCTTTTTTCTGTAAACATCAACACTTAGATCAAAATTTCTGAAAATCTTAAGATCTGCAGCAACATTGAGTTGTGATGTTCTTTCCCATTTCAAATTAGGGTTTTCAAGAGTACTCGGAGCATAGCCAACTCGGATAATATTATCTCCAAATGTATAATTGCTTCCCGCAACCAGGAAATTAGCAAATTGGAAATCATCAATAGCATCATTACCAAGCACCCCGTATCCACCTCTCAGTTTTAATGAAGTAACTACTTTATTGTCCGGCCAGAAATTTTCGTTAGATACATTCCAACCTAAAGACATTGCCGGGAAATTTCCCCAGTGGTTATTACCTCCAAATTTTGAAGAACCATCTCTACGGATAGTCCCCGTGAAAAGATATTTATTGTCATAATCATAAACTACTCTGGCAAAATAAGAAGCTTTGTGGGTTTGTTTTCCGTCCCATGCATTCCCTGTTTTATTTTCCTGGGCAATATCAAAATTGAAAGAAGCATCTTCCCAGTTATTAACAGGAAGATTAGTAAATCTTATATTCTGTCCTGAAGAGATGTTATACTCATAGTAGCCTTGTCCTAATAATACATTTAAACTATGTAATCCAAACTTATTTTGGTATGTTAATGTATTTTCAGTACTCCATTCAAATTTTTTATCGGTCTGTCTAAATAAATTGTTGATGTCATTTTTATTAGCAGTACTCAAATAGTTAGTGGGAGTAAACACCTGCTCGCCCCAATAAGAAAGTTTCCCGTTCATACTTGATTTAAAGCTGATGTGTTTATTAAGCTTTAATTCTGCAAATACATTCGCTATAATATCATCGGACCACTTATATCCTCCTAGTTTAGTTTGTCTGAAGGCCAGCGGATTGCTCATTTCTTTACTTACGTATTGAGAAATCCCATAAGGATTTCCATTAGGATCTCTTACATAATTTGGATTATTGACGTAGTCACTAAAGTTGGGTTCATTATTAATCCCATTAGTCACAATGACAGGTGTTAATGGATCCAGATTTATCGCTGAGCTTAACGGCCCGCCAAATTCTCCATTATCAGTAACTCCCTGAGATCTTGTGTGAGTGTATGCAAAGGTTTGGCCTATTGTCAAAAAGTCAAACACTTTATGGGTTGAATTTAATCTTGCATTAACTCTTTTATAATTTGAAATATCTCTTAATACAATTCCCTGCTGATCGTAGTATCCGAAAGATGAATAAAAAGTAGATTTATCATTTCCTCCATTAATACTGAATTCATGTGACTGACGCTGCGCACTGTTAAAGATCTGTTTTTGCCAATCTGTTCCTGTACCATAAGATGAAGGATCTCCTAATACAGGTTTCAAGCCGTCATTAATATAAGCCTCGTTCATAATGGTTGCATATTGAGATCCATTCAATAAATCAAGTTTTTTAGAGACTGTTCCAACACCAAAGAAACCATTATAAGAAAGATTTAATTTTCCTCTAGCTCCTTTCTTGGTGGTAATAAGAATAACTCCTTTCGCAGCAGATACCCCATAGATAGCAGCAGATGCACCATCTTTTAGGACTTCCATTCCTTCAATATCAGACTGGTTCAACCAGCCAATATTATCTACCACAATTCCGTCTACTACCCATAAAGGATCATTACTCCCAGCTCCAAAACTAGTAATACCACGAACGCGAACTGTTGCCGCAGTTCCCGGCTGGCCTGAATTTGATACGACAGAAATACCAGCAGCTCTTCCCTGCAGTACCTGTTCTGGTCTTCCTGCTGTGGGAGCATTCTCTATATCACTGGCTTTAATACTGGCTATAGCTCCTGTCACATTACTCTTTTTCTGAGTACCGTAACCGATAACTACAACTTCGTCTATTTTGTTTTCTTTAGCAAGTGTGTCCTTCACCTGTTTGGTCTGGGCACTGAAGTTGGCCGTAAAATAGAGGACGGCAACCACTCCTACGCTTCTTGATATTCTTACATTCATATACAGTTATTGTTTAATTCTCAAATTGAGACAATAAAAATATATTTTTTTTTAATTAATTAACATTCTATTCATAAATATTTTAATTTTTCTTTTATTTTTCAGGGTTAGAAGCCCTATCTTCGCATCAATATTTCATAAAATATCATAAAAAATTAATCAAGTTATCTCCCAAAATGATCGTCAAGCCTTCAAAAATATCTCTTCCTTTAAAACTTACCTTTCTTATTTTTTCAATGGTTTTAAACTGTATGGGACTTGTCATTCTGCAGTTATCTGAGGAGAAAATCACTTATGGAGAATTGGGGCTATTAGAGTCTTTTAAAGATTTACCTATTGCCTTCATTTCGCTTTTTGCGGTGAGCTTTATTAACAAAACCGGACCTAAAAAAGCTTTGATTTTAGCTTTGACGATTGTTGGGCTCTGTTCCTGCCTGCTTCCGTTTGTGGAGGTTTTCTGGTTCTACAAATTGTGGTTTGCCATTATAGGAGCCTGTTTTGCTATTGGTAAGATCTGTGTCTTTGGAATCATCAGGAATAATATTTCGGATGAAAAATCTTTGGCAAAAACCATGAATAATGTAGAGGCTTCTTTCATGATCGGAATTTTCGTGGTAAATACCGGGTTTGGTTGGGTAATTTCCAGCCAGTATTCAGAATTCTGGAAATTTGGTTTCTTATTAATTGCTTTATTAGCTGTGTTTACCATTTTTCTGCTTTCAAAAATAGAAATAGTAGAATCCAAGCCTATAGAAAACAAAAGTATTCTCTCTGAGTTATCAGGATTTACTACCCCGGCTGTAGCTTTATTTTTAGGAGTCGTATTTTTTATCGTTTTTGTAGAACAGGGATTCAATTCCTGGCTTCCATCTTTCTACAAAAACCATCTGAAAGTCAATTCTTTTTTTGCTCTTCAGGCTACTTCTTTTTTATCCATTTTTTCTTATGCGGGGAGAACTGCTACGGCTAACATTATCAAAAGATTCGCATTACCAAGATACTATATTACTTGCATGGCTCTTATTATCACGTTGCTTATCATGATAGTCTGCATACAGTATTTTGATTCGGAAGATTCCAGAATGCTTCTTTTCCTGTTTCCGGTTATTGGTCTATTCCTTTCGCCACTCTACCCTGTTATCAACTCGAGAATGATTGCGCAGGTGGATAAAGATAAAATCAATCTGTTCACATCCCTAATTGTGATTTTTTCTTCTTTGGGAAGCTCTGTCAGTTCAATTATTATGGCCGTTTTATTCGAAAAACAGCTGTTAAATTACTATCCATTATATATCTTATCCTCTGTAATTCTGCTTTTTGTGATTAGTTTAATATATTTTACTGTCACAAATAGAAAATAGTTTTATTTTTACTACCATGAAAATCAAAGACACAAAAAGTAAAGAAACGCTTCGGGAACTTATCGATACTAAAGATTTCGTAGCACATATTTCTGTTGACTGCACTATATTCGGCTTTCATAATAATATTCTGAAAGTTCTGCTTTTAAAATATCATGATCTCGATCTGTGGTCACTTCCAGGTGGTTTTGTTTTCAATGATGAGGACCTTAGAGAAGCGGCTGAAAGGGTTTTGCATGAAAGAACACATCTTAAAGGATTATTTTTGAAACAGTTTCACACATTTGGAAGGATAGACCGTACTGAGAACAATGTACATCAGATTCTTCTTCAAAATAAAGGTATAGCTGTTCCTGAAGACCACTGGATCTTTCAGCGTTTTGTGACGGTAGGGTATTGCAGTCTTATTGATTTTTCATTAGCTGATACTTTTCCGGATGCTTTCAATGAAAGTTGTGAATGGTTTGAAGTAAATAACCTGCCCAAAATGGCTTTCGACCATGACCGAATTATAGAAACCGGGCTGGAATATCTTAGAATGAACATCAATACAGAAGTTGCAGCAAGTAACCTGCTTCCGGAAAAATTTACGATGAAAGACCTTCAGGCTCTCTATGAAACTATTTTAGGACAGAAATTCAGAAGAAATAACTTTCAGCGAAAAATTTTAAGTTTAAATATCCTTGACAGAATGGAAAAATTGTACGACGGGTCGGCCAATAAAGCTCCCTATCTGTATAAATTTAAAACTGAAGTTCATAATTCTACCAATCAGTATCCCATCTCAAATGATGAGGAGTCATAAAAATATAAATTTAACCAAAATCATCAATAAAATAGCAGTATATTACTGAAAACCAATACAGAAATAAGTTTCTAAAAAAACTTTTCAGACATCACGAAAAATGCTATTTTTAACAAAATCAAAAAATCATGTCATATTATCCTCTTACAAGCATCCCTGATTATTATGGAATTGATGCTTTACTTACTGAAGAACACAAACTAATCCGCCAATCTGTAAGAGACTGGGTTGAAAGTTTTGTAATGCCGCAGATTGATCAGGCCGCTCAAAATCATACAGATCTACCTAATCTTATGAGAGAATTGGGGAAAATCGGAGCGCTGGGACCTTACATTCCGGTTGAGTATGGCGGTTCAGGATTAGACCAGATTTCTTATGGTTTAATTATGCAGGAATTGGAAAGAGGAGATTCTGCAGTACGTTCTGCTGCTTCGGTACAGAGCTCTTTGGTGATGTTTCCTATCAATGAATTCGGTTCTGAGGAACAGAAAATGAAATATCTTCCTAAGCTTGCTGCAGGAGAAATGATCGGATCTTTTGGATTAACAGAGCCTAACCATGGTTCTGACCCAAGTTCTATGGAAACTTATTTTAAAGATATGGGAGATCATTATCTTTTAAATGGTGCTAAAATGTGGATCACCAATTCTCCTCTATGCGATATCGCAGTGGTATGGGCAAAAAATGAGGAAGGAAAAGTACAGGGGTTAATCGTTGAAAGAGGAATGGAAGGTTTCACCACTCCTGAAACTCACAATAAATGGAGCTTAAGGGCTTCCAAAACAGGAGAACTGGTATTCAATAATGTAAAAGTGCCTAAAGAGAACCTTCTTCCTGGAGTAACAGGGTTGAAAGGACCTCTATCTTGTCTTAATTCAGCAAGATATGGAATTTCTTGGGGAGTAATAGGAGCAGCAATTGACTGCTACTGTACTGCTGTTCAGTATTCTAAAGAAAGAAATCAGTTTGGAAAACCAATCGGTTCTTACCAGCTTCAACAGAAAAAATTGGCTGAATTCTTAACAGAGATTACAAAAGCTCAGTTATTATGCCTTCAGTTAGGAAATCTTAAAAATGCCCACACGGCAACTCCAGCTCAAATCTCAATGGCAAAACGTAACAACGTGAAAATGGCTATTGACATTGCCAGAGAATCAAGACAGATTCTTGGCGGTATGGGAATCATGGGTGAGTTCCCAATGATGAGACATGCCGCGAACCTGGAATCTGTAATTACTTATGAAGGAACTCATGACGTTCATTTGTTAATCACTGGTTTAGATATTACAGGAATTAACGCTTTCTAAAGAAAGATAAACCTATAAAGAAAGAGTCTGGCCAATGGTCAGATTCTTTTGTTTTACTCACTTTTCAGAGAATTGATATTCAATGAATAATTATTGATGCTATAATGTTTTTGTCTGTTTATTAAAGTTATTACCTTAAACAACACAAAAAACCATCAATATGAAAAAAATTACGACTTTTTTATTGGGTCTTACGGCTCCATTTTATTTTGCACAACAAGCTGGTGATGTTGTAAGCGCCGAACAGAAACTGGATCTTACCCCACAGGGAGTTATCAATTTTATAGCCAATAATCTTGGCGATCAGAATGCACCGGAATTTGCCAGTTATCTAAACAGCTTTAATATTGGCCTGAAAGGATACAAGATTACTTACTACACCAAAAATGAAAACAATGTACTTGTAAAAGCAACCGGATTGCTTATGTATCCTAATGTACCTTTCAAACTTTCAACTGTGGTATCAGATCACGGAACAACGGACAGCAGAGATAATGTTCCTTCCAATTTCAAAGGGGCTTTAACTGCAGGATTTGTTGTGGAATTATCTTATGTACTTAACGGTTATATTCTAATGGCACCTGACTATGTAGGTATGGGATCTGGCGACGGAGTCCATCCTTATGTAGATTACGCTACAGAAGCCGGTGCGACCATTGATTTCGTTACTGCTGCCAATAAAGTATTGGCACAATTGAACATTAAACGTTATGACGAATATTTCTTAGCCGGATATTCTCAGGGCGCACATGCTGCCATGTCTACCCTAAAAAGATTAAGCATTTCGAATCCCAATAATATAAAATTCAAATATGCGTATATGGGAGACGGACCGTATGATTTTTCCGGAGTAACTTTAAATAAAGGCGTCCTGGAAAAAGATATTTATCCGTTTACTTCATTCCTGGCTAACGTTCTTCATACCTGCAACAATACAGGCTATAAAACGTACACTAACAACATTTCAGAAGTTATTTCTACTGAATATCTTGACAAATACAATTATCATGTTGTTCAGGATAATGGCGGGCTTTTATGGGGTCCTGTGATATGGAGAAAGCTCTTTACAACCAGCTTCGTGAATGATGTTACCAATAATCCCAATAACAAGCTCAGACTATGCATGAAGCCTAAGGATGTGTACGACTGGTATAATAAAACACCGATGACATTGGGGCATTCTACTATAGATTTAGCTATTCCGCCGGAAAATACTTCCAAAACGATTGATGTTCAGCGCGGATATTATCCATGGTGGGATCTGAATAAATACAAACTGGATTCTTTCTACTGGGGACCACTAGGACATGTGGGAGGAATTCTGCCATTTACTTTAGCTTCCAATGCGAAATTCAATACGTTGAGAAGCGGCGGACTTCTTAATGAATGGGCTATTGCAGGATCAATTTTTGGCAAACAGTCAGCAGAGAAAACTTCTGACAAGCCTACCCTTTTATCCTCACAGATAAAACCAGATTTAGGCAGCATGCAGCTGGTTGAAATTACTGATTTCAATAAAGAAAAAGCTCAGAGCAGAACAGCCAGTGGTGACGGCAGCTTATCAGCTTTAAAAGACGGAGTTTATCTGTTGAAAGTATCGGAAAACAATGAAAATAAAATAATTCCATACATCAAAAACACACCGAAAGAAGTTGCTGAAAACGAAATCGTACAATCTGCGAATGCATCACTTCTCCAATTAAAAGTGGATCAGGAAGAACTTACTGCAGTGAATATTTTTGACGAAAATAAAACGCTGATCAAAAGTATTTCTCAAAAACAATATCGAGAAGCCAGAGGGATCAACGTCCAGGATCTGGAGAATAAAAACTATACGTTTGAGGTAGTTACTCCTTATTATAATCTTCAGTTCAATAAAGCTGTTGGTGGTACTCCTTCACTGGAAAACAATACCGATATCTATGCTCAAAAGCAACAAATTGTTGCCAGATCCAGCAATGATATTAAAAATATCAGCATCTACAGTATTTCCGGTACTCTGATTGTTCAGCAGGAAGTTAACAAACCGTTGTTTGAATCCAGAAACCTAGAACCTGGCGTATATCTTGTACAAATCACACTTTCTAACGGAAAAGTCATCAATAAAAAAATAAAACTCTAGCAACAATCCTCTTCAATAATCTCATTTCAAGTTAATTTTTGGCACTTCAGCGATGAAGTGCTTTTTGATATCAGAAACCAAATAACTCCACAAAAAATAATTAGATATAAATTTCAATGAGAAACTATAAAATTACGTAATCCATTATTGCCTATCATTTTACACTCTTCAATTTTAACTTTTAATAAAAATAAGATTAAAATTGTATAAATGATTCTTGTCATTTATTTTAAATTATTCTAAATAAAATTAGCAAACTAATATTGAGGCTCCTACTTTTGCCGAAAGAATAATGCCAGATGGTACATAATGACTCCCGATTCCCTTTGAGGCTCCGATTTTTCAGTTTTCTTATTTTTTTCATCACGATTACAGCAGTCAAGTCACAGAATTTACAGTTTACAATTACTTTTGAAGTAAAAAGCAAAGATCAATCTTCGTTGAAAGACACCGAAATCAAGATTTCCAATGAAGAAAATTCCTATTCAATATCTACCGATGAAAAAGGAATCGCTACCATTTCTATTATCCCGGGAAAATACAAAATAGAAGCATGGAAAAATGGAATTCCAGGATATTCCAATAAAATATTTGTGACAAAAACAGAAACTTTCACTCTGCCATTTCAGGAAAAGCTCAATACGATTGAAGAAGTAGTGATTACGGCTAAAGAAGGAAAAGGACTTACCTCTTCTTCCATCATTAATCAGCGGGCTATGCAGCATTTGCAGCCATCCAGTTTCTCTGATCTTCTGGAACTTCTTCCCGGTGGAAGGTCAAATGATCCTGTTCTTAATCAGGTCAATAAGATCAGTCTCCGCGAAACCGGAAGACCCGGCACCGATTATAATACGTCTTCTATGGGAACTACATTTTTGGTGGATGGTGCTCCTTTGAACTCCAATGCCAACCTGCAGTATTCTTATGATTTTTCAGATAAAACAAATAACGGGCTTAAACGAAGGCTTAATATAACCAGCGGTGTGGATATGCGAACCATTTCCACAGACCAGATTGAAAGTGTGGAAGTTCTCCGCGGAATCCCTTCCGTCATCTATGGAAATCTGACTTCAGGAATTGTAAAAATCACGAACAAATCCGGATATACAAAATGGAAAGCCAGATTTAAAGCAGACGGCTACAGTAAGCTTTTTGCAGTGAGCAAAGGTTTTGAAAACAAAGAAAAAGATCTCAAAATAAATACAGGTCTGGATTATCTGAATGCAAAGACCGACCCAAGAGACCGTCTGGAAAGTTATAAAAGAATTACCGCTCATCTTGCCATAATAAAAGAAAAAAAATATGATCATGGAACAGCAAAATGGCAGAGCAATATTAGTTATACAGGTTCTCTGGATGGTTCAAAATCAGATCCTGATATCGATTTATCTGAACTCAACTCTTATGAAGTGAATAATCATTTGTTGAGTCTTTCTAACCTGTTCAATTATACTAAAAATGAACCTTCATTCTACCGTTCTACCGAAATTCAGGCAACAGTCAACCAGAGATTTGACAAAATCAAGCAGACTAAATTTATTCAACTTGAAAATGCAACCGCCTTTCCTCTATCCACAACGGAAGGAGAATATGATGGCTACTACCCTGAACCCCGCTATATTTCAAATTATACAGTAGACGGAAAACCTCTTGATCTGTTTGTCAAAATGATTAATAATTTTCAGATTAATTATAAATCGGTAACGCATGAGTTCAATGCCGGATTTGACTGGCAAATGAGCAAAAACTGGGGTAAAGGACAATTATTTGATAACTACAGACCGATTGATCCCAAAGCAACATTCAGACCGCGTGCTTACCGCGATATTCCTGCTTATATGACTTCTGCATTGTTTCTGGAATCTGTCAACTCATTACAAGCAGGTAAACATCAACTTATACTGGCATTAGGACTCAGAGGAAACACAATGATGAATCTGCCTTCTCATTTCAAAATGAATGGGAAATTGTATGCAGACCCAAGAGCCAATTTCCAGTGGGAACTTCCCTCTTTTGATTTGATGAATAAAAAGGCAACCTTAGCTTTAACATTAGGATATGGAAAACAAAGTCTCTTCCCTGATCTCAACCTTCTGTATCCGGAACTTATTTATAAAGATATCCAGCAGCTGAATTATTTTCATAATAATCCAAATTACAGAAGAATCAATTATAAAACACTGATTTACAATTCACAGAATCCGGAGATAGAACCCGCTGTGAATGAAAAATTTGAAGCAAGAGTTGATTTCAGTCTGGGAGCACATCAGCTTTCGGTGACTGTTTTTAAAGAAAATATGCGCAATGCATTCCGTTCTATGAATGAAAATGCTTTGTATCAGTACAAAAAATACGATACTTCAGGACTGAATCATGATGCCATCACTTCCCCACCGGATGTGAACACACTTCCCTATCAGACAGTGAATGAAAACTTTCTTTACACCACTCAGCGAAATGGAAGCAAAGTGGATAAAGAAGGTATTGAATTTCAATATTCCTCCAATAGAATTCCTGTAATTAATACAAGGTTTACTTTAAATGGAGCGTGGTTTCGCACAAAATATGGTAATAGTCTTCCGGTCTATAGAGGAAGAGATTTATTGATCAACGGAAGGCCTTATCCTTATCTCGGGTTATATGAAGGTATGGAACCCAATTCGGTGAATGAAGTTTTGAATACCAATCTGATGATGGACACTTATATTCCCCGCCTGGATCTTGTTTTTTCTTCATCATTTCAGTTTTCATGGTATTCTATGAGAAAAGTTCTTCCTATGAGCGGAATTCCAAGTCATTATGTAGATCAAAATGGTACTGTTCTCCCTTACAATCCGGATGCTGTAAAAGGAACGATATTGGAAAGTCTTATGATTGCTCAGAATGAGAATTTATACAATACCACCAGAAGGCCTATGGAAATGAATCTCAATCTGAAAGTAACCAAAAGTTTCAGAAATAAAGCGGTGGTCGTTTCCATGTTTGCCAACAGACTATTCAGCTATTATACCCCTTACAACATCAACGGATTTACCATCAATAGAAAAGGCGCTTATGATCCTTATTTCGGAATGGAAATCAATTTCAATTTATAAACAATTTCAATTCAATAAATTATGTTAAAACATGTATTAAGAACACTGTTCGTTTTGTGTGCAGCTTTTGCCATTACAGCTTGTTCTTCAGATTCAAACGATGCTCCGGAAGCAAAAACCTCATTAAAGCTTGAACTTAAATTAGTTCCTGACAATATTCAGGTTAAAGAATATAAAAATCTTACCATCAGTTTCAAAGAGTTAAATTCAGGATTTACCATTACTCAGGAGCTTAAAAACACTAACGTTTTGCAGGTTGTGCTTCCTTCAGGAACGTATAACATTACTGCAGAAGGAAGTATTATGTATGGTGATAATTCCGGTTCAATAGAAGCTAAAGTTGCCGGTGTACAGAATGGAATCGTAATCAATGGCAGTGAGACCAGCAAAACTTTAGAACTTTCTTTGAAATCAGGTGCCAGCAGTGATCTGATCCTGGAAGAAATTTTCTTTACAGGAACCAAAACACCACAGGGAGCCATGTATTTCGGTGATCAGTATTTTAAAATCACCAATAATACGGACAAAACTTTGTATGCCGATGGTATGTTGTTAATACAATCCAGCTTTATGACGAATGAAAAACAGGATTACAGCCCCAACATCATGGGAACTACTCTATCTGCCGGTGCTATTATCAGAATTCCAGGAAACGGAACGATGTACCCTGTAAAAGCCGGGGAATCAATTATTATTGCGGAAGATGCCATTAATCATAAAGATTTTAATCCCTCTTCCATTAATCTTTCCAGTGCCAACTTCCAGATTTTTAAAGAAGATTCTGATGATATTGACAATCCTGCCGTTCCGAAAATGGTAAATGTTTTTGAAAAAATGGTAATTCATACACAGGGCTATTATGCGTATGCTTTGGCACGTATGCCGCAGGGAATGACCAACGAAGCTCTGGTTGCCCAAAACACTTATACCTATACCTACAACCTTACGATAAATGGTGATGTGTATCCTATGGACGGAACCGCTGTCAAAATCCCAAATGAATGGATCACAGATGCTGTCAATTTAAGTGTACAGGATTCTTTCCAATGGCAGGTAACTTCTCCTTCTTTGGATATGGGATGGACTTCCGTAGCTGCTTTTGACAGAGATAAAAACCGTTTTGGAAAAGCTGTACGCAGAAAAGTAACCGGAAAAACAATGGATGGTAAAAATATCCTTAAAGATACCAATAACTCTACAACAGATTTTGAACATGGTGTAAAGCCATCTTTATTCAATTAAAATGAAATATTTTCTTTCCATATCGATCCTGTTACTATCTTTTTCTGGTGCAAAACTGCACGCTCAGGCCAATGATACCATCATAGAAAAAGTACGTGAAGAATACAGCTTTGAAAGGCTTATTAAAAACAATATTATGCTCAATCCTGCCAGTTATGCCGGAGGAAGGAAATACAGCATCACAACCTTTAATGTGTTTACGGAAAAAAGCAACACTCCCAATCAACTGAAACAGAAAGGAAAAGGGAAAAACCTATGGGGTGCAGAAGTTTACAGCTTACAAAAGCTCGATGACCAAACATCAGTCTGGGGGAATGCCTCATACACACAGGGGAAAAATAAGCAGGTGGTATGGAATGAAAATTCAGATTATGAACTCATTTATCCTTATGTAGCAGCAGATAGCGTGGGTGGTAATATGAAATTTGAAAACTATAGTTTTTCAGGAGGATATTCCCGAAAAATCAATACCTATACTTTAGGAATTACTGGAAGTTATCAGGCAACATTGAGTTATAGAGATGTAGATCCTCGACCGAAAAATACTGCGGCTCATTTTTCTCTGGCAATGGGAGCCAACAAACTGATGTTCCAAAAGTTCAAAATCGGAGCTTATGTGAATGCTGAAAAATATACTCAAAAACATTATCTGAGCTTTGTCAGCAATCAGGGATACCCTCTGATTTATAATATGAGCGGAATGGGAAATTACAATGAATTGCTTTCCGGGAAACTCCGTCAGGCCTATTATGAATGGTGGTCTTATGGAGGAGGTTTACAGATCTTTGAAGCTGAAAGCAGAAACTGGTATCTGAATATTGGCCTTAAAAAGTTTAATCTTGATAAACTATTGACAGAATATGCAGATCTCAACGCTTCAAAAATTGATGAACAGCAATTCAGCTTTTCCGCCGGAAAATTCTTTGATTCAGGAAAAACAGTCTGGGGAATTTCTGCCGAAGGAAACAGCACAGAGAGAAAAGGAACTGAAAACCTCTTTCTGAATGAAAATTCAAGAAATTATATACAGATCGGAAGTGTGGAAAAATATAATCATAAGATCAATACTATCATTTTCAAAGGGCTTATACAGATGGGTAATGAAAAGGCAAAATCCTCTCTGATACCCTTCTTTGGATGGATTCAGGAAAAGGAAAAATACAGCAGCCCTCTATCAAGAATAGAATTAAGTAAGCTTATGTATGGTGCGGATTATCAATGGATGAAAACTTTTGATCATCAACAGATATTGTCTGTAACAGCGGGACTTTCAGGAACCAATGTCTATCAAAAGGATGCTCTTTTCAACAATTCCGGAAAGCAGTCTATCAACGCTATGCTTCAGGAAAACTATATATTTCAGTCTTCGGATTTCTGGCAGGCAAAGCTTGATATCAATTTTCATTTCAACTTCCCGGTTGTTAAAAATGCTTTTGTAGGAGGCAAAATCATGTACACCAATTTTAAAAATGGCAGCAATGCTTTATTGGCAGTCAGCATAGGAAGTATTTTTTAAACACATTATGGTAAAATTTTCAGATATTAAATTAATTGCAGTTCTTGGAGGAATTTCTCTGTTCTTTATGCAGCATACTCTTCAAAAGTACAGAGTAGATTATGGAGAAACTGTGGAGCAATATAAAAAGCCTATAAAATACTGGCCAAAACCTTCAGTGGATGAAGAGGTCAATTGGAAAGAATTTGAGGCTATTGAATGGGATTCCAACTATTATGACACCCAGGAACTCCCTGAAGTAATGCTTGGAAAAAAGCTATTTTTTGATCCCAAATTGTCACAATCCAGTCAGGTATCCTGCAGCAGCTGTCACAATCCTGAATTGGGTTGGGGAGATGGCCAGGAGGTGGCATTGGGAACAGATCATTTGCAGGGAAAAAGAAATACACAGTCTCTGTTCAATATTGGAGACCGCCAGTCCTATTTCTGGGACGGAAGAGCCAAAACACTGGAAAAACAGCTTGTAGGACCTATTTCTGCTCATAACGAAATGAATATGAAACCGGAAAAACTGGCTGGAAAGCTATCTAAACTGAAAGAATACAGACAGCTTTTTAAAGAAGTTTATCAAACTGATAAAATCACATTTGATAAAATCGCAAAAGCATTGGCTACTTTTCAAAGAACAATCAGAAGCCAGCCCAGCAAGCTAGATAAATTCATCAAAGGTGATTATAAAGCCATGAGTGACAAGGAAATTTATGGGATGCATCTATTCCGTACCAAAGCAAGGTGTATGAACTGCCACTACGGAAAAAACCTTACAGATGAATCTTTTCACAATATAGGACTTACATACTACAAACGAGAGTATGAAGATCTAGGGCTTTATCATATCACTAAAAATCCGGATGATACGGGGAAATTTAAAACCCCTTCTCTGAGAGATCTTGATTATACCGCTCCATGGATGCACAACGGGCTGATGGATGACATGCATGGCATTGTTAGTTTATACAACAGCGGTATGCAGATGATTAATCCTACTCCCGAAGAAAAGAAAGCTGATCCTAATTTTCCGGTTACCGATCATCTGATAAAGCCTTTACACTTAAATGAGCAGGAAATGGATGCCATTGTTGCATTTTTAAAAAGTATGTCCGGAAGCTATTATAAAATGCCAAGACCGGAAATCCCAAGAAAATAGATTTAAAAAAGATTAAACAATTGATCCTATAAACAGCAAATCCTTTTATCTAAATCAGTATTTTAGATAAAAGGATTTTTAATATCTTCTAAATTGATACGTTATTCTTTAAAACTTGAAGCCTACACTGAAATAGATCCTTGAAAAATCAAGCACGTCATTTCTGGAAATATTAAGACTGATAGGACCTATAACAGATTCATATCCTAAATTCACTCCATAACCAAATATATCTTCGCTTTCATTAAAAGGAGAAAATTCGCCACTTGCTTTTCCATAACTAATTGAAGGGGTAAGATATAGTTTTTTCATAATTCTGTACTGAAATGATAGGGCTGCCTTAGCAACCGAAGTCACAGGAATCTCTTTCTGACGAAGCCCATTGAATTCAGGGCTTAGCATATCATAATTGTATTCACTTCCTCCAAGATTATATTTCTGATTGAGAAAAAGGTAAGGAACCTGATCATCCCTCTTTGAACCAAAACTTGCTCCCAAAAATATATTTGCTTTTACCGTTAACCTTCTTGTGATCGGATGATAGAAATTTTCATTTAAAGTAAAAGATATCAGATTTTTAGGTCGGAAGTACCCTTCCGTTTCAGGGTTTAGTATAACATTTAAAATAGGTTGTACTGTTTCCAGATCATAAAGCTGATACCTGTCACCGTAATAAAATCTTGTGCTCACCTGAAGATGGTTCCCTTTTGTTGTAAAGTATCTCTTATTAAGATTGTTCTGTTCAAACTTCAGAAATGTATTGAAATTGCTGTGGTTATACAATTTGTTACTGTAATTGTCCACTTTTGACTGATCTACTTTATCCAGTAAACTGTACATTCTTTCTGTACTGAACTCTGTTCCCAATGACAGATATGCGTTGGGAGTAATATTATAATTAAGAGCAATCTTTCCGGTTATGTTACGGTACATATGGTTAGGAAAGCGGTCACTGCCATCTTCATTGATAGAGTACAGTCTGAAGTTCAAATCATTACTTTTAAGATTAATCATCTTAGCCTCCAGATCCAGCCACAAACGATCTCCGTTATCCAGGAACTGCTGATAAGCTAATTTAGCCTTAAAACGTTCGGAAATATCTACCGTTGCCAAAAATCTTGATCTGTTCAGAATAATATTCCTGTAGGTATAATTAACAATAATTCCAACCGACTGCTCTGTATCATAGTGCAGAGCCAGTTTAAAAGCTCCTTTCTTTGCTCTTTTAACAAAAATATTCATTACAAGACCGTCATTTACATTCGTGTAAGTATAATACACTTTTAGATACAGGCGCATTCCGAATACCCGGTCTATTGCTTCATTAACAGTTTTCGCATCGTAATACTTCCCTTCCGTAAGTCCCATCTGCTTTTTCATTACTTCAATCTCTGCAGCATCTGTCATAGGAGTTCCATCTTCTTCATTAAAAGTGAATTTTACAGTAGGCAGCTGGACTTCTTCAATCATCGTGTGTTCATACTTGATTCCTAATTTTCTTTGAGCTTCTGCCAAAGCCACAAACTCAGGAAGATGCTTCTTTGCCTCAATCTCTCCTATTTTAATAATCTTTCTGAATTTGTCAAAATCTTTTGTTGTAATCTCTCCTAATGGATTTACGAAATCTACGAGGATGTTGGACAATTCTTTTTGATGCTTAAAATCTTCCACAGAACGGATGGCATGAGTCTGATAAATCATTTTCATCGGATTCTCAATTTCTTTTTTGGTAAAAAGTCTGAAACCGGTATACCCTCCGATTACAAAATCAGCTCCCATCTCCCGAACCTCATTAGCCGGATAATTACGATCCAATCCGCCATCTACCAGAAGCTTTCCGTCAATATAAACAGGAGCAAAAGCCGCAGGAATCGCCAATGTAGAACGAATAGCTAATGGTAAGGATCCTTCTTTCTGCATCACCAGACCTCCGTTTTCAATATCGGATGAAGTAAGCTGAACAGGAATTCTCAGTTTACTGAAATCGTTGATATGTTTTGCATTGAAAGTAAGCGTATTAAGAACTTCCCCCATATATTGCCCCTCAATATAAGAACTTGGAAGTGTAGGAATTCCTTTCACTACCGGAAATTCAAGGATGTATTTATCATATTCGTCTTTCTCGCTGATATTGATTTTATTATAAGGGATTTTATTACTCAAAATCCTGCTCCAGTCCATTTTATAAACGGTATTCTTCAACTCATCAGCATTATATCCCATAGCATAAAGCCCTCCCAAAATACCTCCCATACTGGTTCCTGTAATATAATCCACTTTAATCCCTAGTGAATCAATCATTTTCAGAATGCCGATGTGGGCAAATCCTTTCGCACCACCACCACTAAGAGCCAGACCAAATTTGGTATCTTTAGTTATATTCTGAAGGTTAGGATTAAGAGAGTCTTTTTTTTGCTGAGATTTGATAATAAGAGAAATGGCTATAGCTAAAAATATCAATATTTTTTTCATGTATATGCTTCTTCTAGTGTTTAATTTAAATCTTTAAAGTTTCCAAGAGTTAAAGATACACAAAAAATACACCCACATCATCTACATTATCAACAAAGTAAATAATTCTAATTCAGCCTATTCATCGAGAATAAACAAAGATTTAAACACAATTAAAACTAAAAATTTTTAATATGTTTTTATTGTTTCTAAGAAATTTATATCCGGATTCAGAATTTCAAGGATAAGGCTTTTAACAGATTTCATGGCATCATCAATATTTCCTTTATCAAACTGTAGAGAAACCATACCCTTTTTGGCATCTGCAAAACTCCAGATTCCGGTTTCAATCGGAAAGCCCCAAAACTCAGGAAGATGCTGCACAACGTAATGATAAATACAAAGCTGAAGCGCCTGTTTTCTGTCACTGTTATGGAAATATTCATCTACATTATCCTGATCAATTTTTACAGTAAGATTTTTAATCTTGGCCGTTTTATAATCAATAATTCTGAGGGTACCGTTCAGTTTATCAATTCTATCAATATATCCTAAGAAGGAAATTTTATCATTCCCATCGAGAGGAAAATCGATGTTTTCAAATTTTCTTTCGATATCAATTATCTCCAGTTTATTACCCTGCTTTATGAGTTCAAGATCGTGATTAAGGACATTTTCAATTACCTTTTTAGCAATCGCTTTATGGATATAGTTCATTCCTTTTTCATAGAATTCCGGCTGGTGTTTCAGCTTTTCTATAGCAATATTTATATATTGATCTATTGCTTTAACTGAATTCTTTAAATCACTTTCTTTTAAAACCTTACCCTTTAATACCTCATATACTTCTTGAAGTGAGTAATGAACCAAATTTCCGTAATTCTTTATAGAAAGTTCTTCTTCAATTTCATCCGTTTCGGAAGTATTTAAAATCTTGGAAAGATAGAAATCAATAGGATTATAGAGATAACTTGTAAGATGGGAAGCAGATACTTTTTCCTTCCATTTCTGAAGACGATCCTGTACAATCTGCGTCTTGGAAATCTCTATCGGTTTGGTCGTAATAGGCTCTGAAGAATTTTCAATAATCAGGTGCTCGATCTCATGTGAACTCTCCATTTCGATCTGGGTAATGAACCGGCTTTTTTCTCCGGTATTCACTCCTGAACTTAATGCATTATACAGCAAATGAACATTCTTAGCATCCTGAATCAGTCTGTAAAAGTGATAGGCATAAATGCTGTCATTTTCAAGGAAAGTATGCATATCAAAAAACCTTCGGATATCAAAAGGAATATAGGTATTCTGCGAGTTTCCAAGGGGAAGTTTACCCTCGTTTACAGAAAGCAGAATAACGTTTTCAAAATTCAGGAGACGTGTTTCCAGTAATCCCATGATCTGAAGCCCTCTCAAAGGTTCACCCTGAAAATCGATACTTTCAGAGTTGATATGCTGGTTGATCAGGATTTCCAGGGTTTCCATTTTGATCTCAATATTGTAAGGAGTTAGCTGGTTTTTGATAATCCTGAATGCATTTTCAAAGTGAGAGACATTCTCATACTGAATATCATCTATTTCAAGCCATTTAACCTGCTGGCAGAACGCAATCAACATATCCAGATAGACATTGGTTCCTGATGCCTTCTGCAGAAGTCCAAAATAAGACAATCCACCGAGCAGTTCGTGTAAAAGTTTCTTAGAGATATAAACAATATTCCTTTCTTCTACTTTGGCTTTAAAATCATTAATAACCTGCTCGTCTTCTGCAGATTTCGGCAGTTCTTCCAGAATAGGGAAAACATCCCTGTAATAGTAAGAAGATTTGTTTTTTTCAAGCTGTTTCTGCAGGTAAAAAAGACGTTTAACGGCATTGGAGAAAGATAAGTTCTTCAATGGAAATCCCATTGTAATATTCAAATTATCAACTCCATGCATTACGTCAAGACTGGCAGGAAGAAGATTTTCGTCCAGCAATACTACTGCAGTATTGGAATAGGTTTTATTATTGATCTCTTTAAAGATCTCAGGCAGCACTTTGGTCTGGGTTACATTCCCGGACACTTCGTATACCTTAATTTTTTTAGGTTGGTTAAAATCGTCTTCTATCCATTGGAAAGTTCTGTTTTCATCAAATTCTTTCCATGTTTTATGATTTCTAAGGAATTTTCCGGCTTCCTGTCTTTCATCATCGAAATAATAACGGTCGGCCTGAAAAAAGCATTGAGCTTTGTTCCACTGCAGGAGGCTTCTCACCAATTTTTCCTCCACCGGAGTAAAGGCGTTGAAACCGCAGAAAACAAATTCTTCTTTGGTATTTTTAGCAAAATCAACAATTCTGGCTTTAGCCGCTTCATGGATCATTCCGGAAGTTGCCCAGTTTTTTTCCTGTAACCTCTCCTTTAAAACAGGGAGAAAAACGTTCATATTCTGCCAGAAATTAAGAAACTTTTTTCTTGGGACATCATCATCCTCACCCAAGTCCTGGGCCCATTCTTTGATCCTTTCTTCATCAAACATATATTGAAGAACAGCCTGATCACTGTCGGAGAACTTGAGAATATCATCCCAATCTTTCTGGAGCGTAGGAAACCACTTCAAAAAGTCTGAAAAATCATCTCTTGGAATAAGATTCAAACTTCTGTAGACATCAAATGAAAAAAGCCACAGCGGAATTCCCTGAATGGGCTGCTGATCGGCAATTTTATTAATAAGTTCTTCTACAGTAAAAAAGTTGGGAAGAAACCCTGAATAATTATTTTCCTCAAGAATCTGTCTGATAAATACAATGGGACGTTTTCCGGGCAGAATGATATTAAACGCAGAAAGATCCGTGTTTTGTGCTAGCAGTTCGTGGATGATCTTATTGAGGAATTTCAAGGTGCTTGGTAGCTTTTTAAGTTGTTTAGTTGTTCAGAAATGGCATTATTATATTCTGTCTGTTTTTCTTTATCTATTCCATGGCGGGTATCTCTGTCATAGGCCATCTGGAAGTTTTTATAATCTGCGGATATTCCATCATAAATAGACTGGAAATATCTGTTATAATCCCCTGATGTTCTGATTTTTTCAGCGACTATCTTTCTGAATTTTCTTACAAATAATTCTGCAATATCAAAATGTTTTTGTTCATGAAGCAGGATGTAATCATCCATTTTTCTCACATCTTTCCAGGACTTTTCTTCGTGAAACAGAGTTTTAATGGTAACCGTAACCGGTGCTTTTGGATCAGAAGATTTTCTTGAATAAAACTCCCAGCCGCAGTGGGTGTATGCTGCTACATCAGGATTCTTTTTCTTGTTAACAGGGCTTTTAAAATTGTCCCACGTCAGTTTTTTGCCTTCTTCCCAGAAAATTTTCTGTCCGGACACAGCCTGAGCTGCCAATAAACACAATACAATTGTCAATCTCATTATTCCACTACAATTGTTTTGGTAATCCAATTATTCCCTCCATTCCAGAATTTAAAAGTATAGGTTCCTTTTTTCTGCGGACTGAAGTTGATTTGATTTGCTCCTACATAATTTCCCTGTGTGCAAGGGCCGTTTGTAATATATTTATAGGAAGTTACTGTTCTTTCCAGATTATTGTTATAAATGTAATCATATCCGTAAAAACCTTCGCAGTGAGA
This sequence comes from Chryseobacterium sp. 'Rf worker isolate 10', assembly GCF_050753305.1. Taxonomy (NCBI): domain Bacteria; kingdom Pseudomonadati; phylum Bacteroidota; class Flavobacteriia; order Flavobacteriales; family Weeksellaceae; genus Chryseobacterium; species Chryseobacterium sp. 'Rf worker isolate 10'. The sequence goes on along the minus strand of NZ_JBOZOF010000001.1, from coordinate 1,016,668 downwards.
CGGATAGGTAGAATAAGTCTTTATGCTCTGTATTGCAAAAACGCCCATGGTATCATTGACAATTTTTACGCTGTCTATTTTGATTTTATCAATAGACTCGATGGTATGATAATCGTCATCATTACACGAAACCAGAAGCATGCTCAACACGAATACTGAAAATCCAATATTTAAAAGTTTTTTCATAACCTTTACTTTTCTGATTATTAACAAATATTTAGCAAAAATTATTCCCTATTTACATAAAATCAGGAATTAAAATTACCTTTTGATACATAAACTACTTTTTTAGTATCAAAAAATTCTTCATCAAAATAGTGTTTAAGATTGAAAATTTCACATTTAAGTCCAGCCAGTTCTTCTGCAAGATCGCCACCTTTTAAATATAAAATCCCGTTATGTTTAGCGTTAAACTGTTCTTTTTCAAACTTTCCTTTCAGCCATCTTAAAAATTCAGGCATCTGGGTTACTGCTCTGCTGACTACAAAGTGGAATTTTTCTTTCAGTTTTTCCGCCCTTCCGTGGATAGCCGTTACATTGGTTAATCCTACTCCTTCCGCTACAGCCTGTACTACACTGATCTTCTTTCCAATAGAATCAATCAGGGTAAACTCTGTTTCAGGAAAAAGGATTGCCAAAGGAATTCCAGGAAAACCACCTCCTGTTCCGATATCCAAAACCTTGGTTCCCGGTGCAAATTCCATCACTTTTGCAATTCCCAAAGAGTGCAGAATGTGCTTTTCATACAGCGATTCCATATCTTTTCTGGAAATTACGTTGATCTTTTCATTCCATTCATTGTACAGATTTTCCAGTTTAGAGAACTGTTCTTTCTGTTTTTCAGTAAGATCCGGGAAATATTTTAATAGTAACGATGCAGACATGTGAATTATTATAAGCCACAAAAATAAGTTTTATTTCTTTTGTATTCAAATCTACTTTTCCTGATCTGGCTGCAATTTCAGCTTTTCATAGAATTGATTACTTCGCAATACCCGGAATTACAGGCACACTCAGGTTTCCGGACTGGCTGACGCTTTGTACGGCAAAAATATAGTTGTCTTTAGAAAGCGGAACCTTCATAGATAGTTCTGCTGTAAATATTTTTTCCTGCCATACCGGGCTGTCTGTCTCTCTTGCCAGCACATAATATCCTGCCGGAGTTCCTGATTTCGGTTTCTCCCAATGCAGCGTTGTTGAATTGGTCAATTCTTTTACATCCATTTCCACCTTCTCTGGTTTTGAAGTGGATTTTGCAAGATTCGCCAGCACCGCAACATTGGCAGCAACATTCTTTTTCAGATATTTAAAATCTATAAACTCAGGAAGATCACCATATTGTTTATTGTTTTCCGTTCTTATATCCTGATGCTGATGATCATAGTTTTCATAATACTCCGTTAATCTCACGGAAGGAAATCCGTTATTCACAAAGCTGGTATGATCTCCTCCACGCAAAAACCGGTCGTTTCTGTAGATCAGTTTTATCTCCAGCCCTTTCACATACTGTTCTGTAATTTCTTTGATGTAACGGGCAAGCTGTCTGGATTCACTGTCATTTTCAAATCCAAGATTCCTGATCATCATTGCTTTTTTATCCAGATCCTTATAAGGCAAACCTTCACTGAATACACGAAGCATACGAGTATTAATTTCTCCTGTTTCTCCGGATTTGGGATTACCAATCATATCATTATTAAGAACCGCTTCCAGTTGTAGATTTTCCCTTTTAATCTTTTCAGCCAGCTGCTTAGAGCCCAATAATGACTGTTCTTCTCCCGAAAAAGCCACAAAAATGATCGATGCAGGAAATGAAGATTTACTCAATATTCTCGCAGATTCTATAACCGCACTTACTCCACTGCCGTCATCATTGGCTCCGGGTGCTATAGAAGTCCTGTTCATCACATCGGTTACTCTTGAGTCAAGATGTCCTCCGATCAGGAAGATTCTTTTATCATTTGGGTCAGTTCCTTTCAGAAAAGCGACTGCGTTTCCAAGATTTACGACTTTATCAATTCGTTTTCCATCGGGCTGAATATCTTCCTGTTGAAGATAGACTTTCATTCTACTTCCGGAATTTTTTGCATAATCGTTGAATTTTTTAACCACCCAGCTTCTTGCCGCGCCTATTCCCCGCTTGGGATCATCTGTTGTACTTAAAGTGTGTCTTGTTCCAAAGCTTACCATTTTACCGATGTAAGATTTTAGCGAGTCTTCATTCACTTGCAAAACATATTTTTTCACTTCCTCATCTTTTGAATGTCTCTGAGAGAAAACAGTACAGGAAATCAGCAATAAAAAAACGGAATATTTCATAGAATATATCTTAGATTGTTAAAGATACAAAACCGTAGGCTCAATATCTAGTTTTTTATTTTAATGAAGTTCACTATTGGTTAATATATGCTAAACCGTAAAAAAAGAGATAATGATCCAAAACAGGTTAAATTTGGTTAAAACCTGATAAAAATCTTCCCATCTAACCCACTTTTATTATCCCTGCAAGACGTTTTTATTATATATTTGTTAAAATTCAAAAAATACAATGGATAAACTTTCAGATAGAGTAAAAAGATTAGGATACTCACAGACATTTGTAATGTCAAACAAAGCCAGAGAAATGAAAGCGAGCGGAATAGATGTGATCAGTTTAACTCTTGGCGAGCCGGATTTCGATGTTCCGGACAATATCAAACAGGCTGCCTTCGATGCCATCAATCAAAATTACAGCCATTACTCTCCTGTTCCAGGGTTCCTGGAACTGCGTGAGGCTATTGCATATAAATTAAAAAGAGATAATAACCTGGAATATAAGCCTGCTCAGATTTGTGTTTCCAATGGCGCCAAACAAGCTATTATCAATGTTTTGGCAGCTATTATTAATGATGGTGATGAAGTACTTCTTCCTGCACCTTATTGGGTAAGCTATGATGAAATGGTAAAAATGATGGGTGGAACTTCCGTGATACTTCCAGCCTCTTACGTTACCGATTTCAAAGTGACTGCAGAACAGCTTGAAGAGGCTATTACAGAGAAAACCAAAGCTGTACTTTTCAGCTCTCCATGTAATCCATCAGGAGGATATTATACTTATGATGAATTAAAATCTATCGCCAAAGTGATTGCTAAATACCCTCAGGTAACAATTATTTCCGATGAGATTTATGAATATATCAATTACGAAACTAATACAACTTCGATTGCTCAGTTTCCGGAGGTATATGAACAGACAGCCGTAATCAACGGAATGTCAAAGGCATTTGCGATGACAGGATGGAGAATCGGGTATTCTGCATGTCCGGAATGGCTGGCAAAAGCTTGTGAAAAAGTACAGGGACAAATGACCAGCGGAGCTAATACGGTCGCACAGAGAGCTTCTATCATAGCTTTGAAAACAGATCCTTCCGAATACAAATACATGATTGATGCTTTCAAAAAAAGAAGAGATCTTGTCTATGAGTTAATCAAAGAAATTCCAGGATTTAAAGTTGTTCTTCCAAAAGCAGCCTTCTATTTCTTCCCAGACATTTCACATTACATCGGAAAAAACCTGAACGGAACAGAAATTAAAAATTCTGATGATTTTGCCATGTTCCTTCTGGAAAATGCTCGTGTAGGATGTGTAGGCGGATTCTCTTTTGGAAGTCCGGAATGTATCAGATTCTCATATGCTGCTTCTGAGGAAGATCTGAGAGAAGCGATGAAACGAATTAAAGAACTATTGGAACCATTCAATTAATCAACTAACCATCAACAATAAAACACAACAGCAATGAATCTGTTAAAAAAACTAACCATCGCTACAAGTATTGCCGCTGCAAGTTTTGCAGGATATGCTTTCGGCCAGGATTTCCAATGGAAAGAAGGTACTTCCAATGGCTACAAGTACAAGTACGTAACCAATGACCCTACCTCCGCAAGGTATTACACCCTGAAAAACGGATTAACGGTTATTTTGAGCCCTACAAATAAGGACCCGAGAATACAAACGTATATTGCAACAAAAGCAGGAAGCAAAACCGACCCTGCAGACCACACAGGTCTTGCCCATTATCTGGAGCACATGCTTTTCAAAGGAACTAATCAGTTCGGATCTAAAGACTGGGCAAAAGAAAAACCACTTTTAGACCAGATTGATGCTCTTTACGAAAAGTACAACCAAACGAAGGACGAGGCTAAAAGAAAAGAGATCTACAAAGAGATTGACAGAGTTTCAGGAGAAGCGGCCAAGTATGCCATTGCCAATGAATACGATAAAATGATGGCTGGTATGGGAGCTGATGGAACCAATGCCTTCACTTCCTTTGAACAGACAGTGTACACAGAAGATGTGCCTGCCAATGTTCTTGACAAATTCCTTGCTGTACAGGCTGAAAGATTCAGAGAGCCGGTTTTGAGATTATTCCATACCGAGCTTGAGGCTGTATATGAAGAAAAGAACAGATCTCTTGACGATGACGGAGATAAAGTTTTTGATACGATGTTTGCCAATCTTTTCCCTAATAACAATTATGGAAAGCAAACAACCATCGGAACCATTGAACACCTGAAAAACCCTTCTCTACACGCAATCAGAGAATACTATAACAATTATTATGTTCCCAACAATATGGGAATCATCATGTCCGGAGATTTTAATCCAGATGAAGTCATTGCAAAAATTGACAAGGCTTTTTCATACATGAAGCCAAAAGCAATTCCTGAATATAAAGTAGGACAGGAAAAACCTATTACAACTCCGATTGTAAAAGAAGTTGTAGGACCCAACCCTGAAAACGTAATGCTTGGTTTCAGATTTCCGGGAGCCTCTACAAAAGATGCCAGAATGCTGAATCTTGTCGGAAATATGCTTACCAACGGACAAGCAGGATTAATCGACCTTGACCTTGTAAAAAAACAGAAGTTATTAGGTGCTTATGCCGGATCTTATGCTTTAAAAGATTATTCAGTTTTACTTTTACAGGGAAAACCAACCGAAGGACAGTCTCTGGATGAAGTAAAGAATCTTCTTCTTCAGGAAGTAGATAAGTTAAGAAAAGGAGAATTTTCTGATGATCTGATCCAGTCTATCGTCAACAACGAGAAGAAAGGAATTATTCAGAAAGATGAAAAATATTCGTCAAGAGCAAGTATTCTGATGGATGAATTCACTTCTGATATCGACCACAAAGCATCATTGGAATATGTTGACGAAATTTCAAAGCTTACCAGGAAAGACATCATGGATTTCGTATCCAAATATCTTCAGAATAACAACTACGTTGCAGTTTACAAAAGAAAAGGTGAAGATAAGAGTATTGTAAAAGTTGACAAACCAACCATCACTCCGGTTTCCGTAAACAGAGAAGACCAGTCTCCTTTCCTTAAGAAGATTGATGAAATGCCTGAAAACCCTATCGCTCCGATATGGTTGAATTATGATAAAGACATTGCTAAAAACAAATTAGCTGATGTAGATGTACTTTCTGTAAAAAATACAGATAATGCGCTATTCAGAATGTATTATCACTTTGATTCCGGAAAATGGAATAACAAAATTCTTCCATTGGCAGCGGAATACCTTCAGTATTTGGGAACTAAAGACAAATCTTCTGAAGTTATCAGTAAAGAATTTTACAAGCTTGCTTCAAGCTTCAATGTGGGAGCTGGAAATGAAGAAACATATGTATCTCTTGAAGGATTAAATGAAAACTTCGATAAAACGATTGCTTTATTTGAAGATCTTATTAAAAACTGCCAGGCAGACCAAACCGCTCTTGATGCTTACAAAACAAGACTGAAAAAAGCCAGAGCAAATGCTAAGCAAAACAAAGGAACCATTATGGCAGGACTAAGAAGCTATGCTCAATATGGTGCACAGAATCCTTTCAATAATGTACTGAGCGATGCTGAACTTGATGCATTAAAAGCTGAAGATCTGATTAATGTTCTTCACGATTTGTTTAATTTCAAGCACAAAGTACTGTATTACGGACCGAAATCAGGAAACGAAGTGGTGGCATCATTAAAACCTGTCCACAAACTTCCTGCAACCCTGAAAGACCTACCTAAGTCTAAAACCTTCGCTCAGATCCCGACTGATAAGAATAAGGTATTATTCGCTCATTATGACATGGTACAGGCAGAAGTTTTCTGGGTAAGAAATTCTGACCAATACAATCCTTCTACTACTCCAACGGTAAGTTTATTCAACAACTATTTCGGTGGCGGAATGGGTTCTATTGTTTTCCAGACGATCAGAGAGTCTAAGGCATTGGCCTACTCTACCTATTCTTATTTTGCACTTCCAAGCAAGAAAACAGACAAGGATATGGTTATGGCTTATGTAGGAACGCAGGCAGATAAATTCAATGAGTCTACAACGGCAATGAATGAGCTTTTGACTACTCTTCCAAAATCTGAGCAGTTATTCGAAACAGCGAAAAGCGGATTGAAAAAATCAATTGCTTCTGAAAGAATTACTCAGGACGGAATCATCTTCTCTTATCTGAAATCTCAAAGACTTGGAAACAACTTTGATATGAGAAAGAATGTCTATGAACAGGCACCAAAACTGTCTTTCACAGACATCAACTCTTTCCATGATAAGGAAATGAAGAATAAGAATTATACATACTGTCTTGTTGCTTCTCAAGACAAAGTAAATGAGGCCGATATGAAGAAATTAGGTGAAGTAAAAAAACTTAATTTAACTGAAATATTTGGTTACTAAAATAAACAAAAAGCCCTGATATCAGGGCTTTTTTATTTAACAACACACTAAAAACAATTATAGATTTTATTTATCGGTTTTAGTTTGTTCGATAGATGAATCTTTTATATATTTGCATAAGAAATTTAAATATAAAAACAGAAAAATTATGTCTTTAGTAGGAAAAAAATTCCCAAATTTAACAATTGACGCAATGTCTGAAATGGGTGACGATTTAAGAATCAACATCCTTGATGAAGCAGTAAACAACCAGCAAAAAGTTCTTTTATTCTGGTACCCTAAAGATTTCACTTTCGTATGTCCTACTGAGCTTCACGCTTTCCAGGAGGCTTTAGGTGAATTCGAAAAAAGAAACACTAAAGTGATCGGTGCATCTTGTGATACTAACGAAGTACACTTCGCTTGGTTGAACACACCAAAAGATAACGGAGGAATTGAAGGAGTAACTTACCCACTTTTAGCTGACACTCACAGACAATTGGCTAATACGTTAGGAATTGTTGATCAGGATTTCGAATATGATGAAGATGGAAATGAAGTTTTCACAGGTTCTAACGTAACTTACAGAGCGACTTACCTTATCGACGAAACTGGAAAAATCTTCCACGAAGCGGTAAACGATATGCCTCTAGGAAGAAACGTAAAAGAATTCTTAAGATTAATTGACGCTTACACACACGTACAAAAACACGGTGAAGTATGTCCTGCAAACTGGGAAGAAGGAAAAGACGCTATGAAAGCTGACAGAACTTCTACAGCAGAATACTTAGCGAAGAACTAATATAATGTGTTAATTTGAAAATGAGATAATTTGAGGATTATCAAAAATTATCTCATTTTCTTCTTTACAAAGCATTGACACATTTTCAAATTAACAAATTTTCAAATTACAATCATGTATACAGAATTAACCGAAGATACATTACAAAATATAGTTAACGACAACGAAAAAGTAGTTGTTCAGTATGGCGCAACATGGTGCGGAAACTGCAGAATTATGAAGCCGAAATTCAAAAAATTAGCCTCTGAAAATGATTCTATCCCATTTTTATATGTAGATGCTGAAAAGCTTCCTGAAAGCAGAAAATTAGCAAAAGTAGACAACTTACCTACTTTCGCCATCTTTAAAAATGGAGAATTAGTGAACCAGGTTCAATCTAACCAGGCAGAAAGTTTAATTAACCTTTTTAACGAATTAGCATAATGAAATTACCCGTAATCAGACAGTTTTATCAGAATCAGACTCCTGAAAACCTTGAAAAAACATTAGAAGTACTGGAAAGTTTCTGTGAATTCAGAGGAACAAGCGAAGAAGATCTAAACGTTGCAGGAGAATTGATTACCAACATTTGCGGAGCTTTAGAAGTTCACAGCAACGTACAAAATGGTATGAGTGAAAAAGATGCTTTAAACTCTTTTGCTCAGAAGGTTTTAGGATCCATCGACAAATAACATCCTGCGATTATTTTTAATCAAGAGACTGTAAAAACACAAAATATACAATACCTGAGGTTTTCCTCATTACTATACTTTTTTTTCTATTCTTTAAGAATCTTTTATTTCAACTGAAAAATGTACTTCAAAGGACTTTAACCGGTCACATGAGGCAGGAAGTTGCATGAAAAATCGTAAAGAATAACCAATTAAAATCCCGGTGATATTTTCATCAGGATTTTTTGGGCTTATGACTTAAAACATGAATATCACAAATATTTTTGCATAAATTCCACAAATAAATACACACGCAATCATCCGTGTCAATCCGTGAAATCCGTGGTTAAAAAATACTGCTTTAAAATCTTATTATAAGTTTCAGCTAAAGCCATTGGAAGATATCCGTAATGATAAAACAATAAAACAAGCTCCTTCGACCAGGCTCAGGATAATAACGCTCCTATTGATATTATTGAATCCGTATTATTAGTGAAAAAATTGGTGACCTTTGTGTTTAAATAATAAAAAAATCCCGATGAAAATATCACCGGGACTATTATTTTAAAAGCTAAGAAAACTTATCAATTAGCTTCTTCTGTTCATTAAAATACTTAGAATATACCAGAATAAAAGCATAATTGAAGCAAAAAGCTGCAATGCCGCTCCTACATATTGGTTAGTTCCATATGAGTCTTTTAATTTACTGGTCTGGTATAAAATTGTAGCTGAAGCAAGAATTACCATTCCAACTGAGAACCACAATCCAAGGTTAAAACCAAAGATCATCCCTCCTACAATCAGCCCGATTGAAATAAATCCACCGATTACAATAATATTTCTTAAAAAAGAAAAATCTCTTTTAGAAGTAAATGCTACTGCAGAAATACCAGCAAACATAGCAATCGTTAAAGTAGCCGCCTGGAAGATTACATTTGTACCACCTGTCATATTAGTTGCAATGAAAAGCAAAGGCATAAAAATAACCGCTTCCAGTAAGATATAAAACCCTAACCCCAAATATTGGGTAGATTTACTCTGTGAAAGTGACCATTTAGAAGCTAAAACAGAAGCCAGCCAGAAAACTCCTATAATCAGAAGCCAGATATATCTCTGAGCGAACATCATCGCAATAAGCTCTGCCGGAACAGTTTTTAATAATATCGTTTCAACTCCAATAAATGCAAGAATAGATAAAGCAACATGCAAATACGTCTTCTTGTAAAAATCCGCCTTCTCCACGTCCGAAGAATGAGCGACTAAAACATCTGTCATCATAGTTAATATTTTTTTAGTTAATCGAAAATAAATTTTATCTATTTCGCAGGCAATACTCCCAGAATTTTTCCATTATCCTCAAATACAGCTGTAATAGCCTCTTTGGAAGATGATTCTCCTGCGTATTTATATTTAATACTTGGATGATTGGTACCATCCATCGTTTTATAATATCCTGCTTTTAAGATTTCAAGCTTTTTATTTGGGTCAATGCCATCTTTGACCTTTTTAAGAACATCATCTGTCACGATTTCCTTTACTTTCTCAGAAAGTAATCCATCAATAGTTGCACGGTCAGAAGCCTGTAAAGCATCCACAAACTTAAGGAAGTTATCATTATACAAACTGACTTTTTCCTTACTTATAGCAGTCTGCTGCTCTTTCTTCTGGCCATTTTCAACCTTTACACCTGCTACCTTCTGCGCAAACACTAACTGCGCACCCACAAGAGCAAGCCCCAGCAATAATTTTTTCATAGTATTTATTTTTATCTGGTGAAATAAGTGATGGAAGATACGAAAATCAGACCAGTTCTAAAAATTTCATCGTATCTACATTATCTGCATACGTATCAAGCCCCGGATTTTGTGCTTCCCCAAACGGAATCGCATTCAAACCGACCTCTTCTTTTGCCACAATGCACTGGATATTTTCTTCATTCTCAGCAATGAAAGATTTCACATCATCCAAAGATTCATATCTGCTGAAATTGATCACAGAAAGCGGGCTGAACAGTTTATCATCCTCTTTCAGCATCACAAAATTATTATCCCAGAATTTATCCTGATTCAAAAGATAAACAGCTCTGTTATAATCATAATTGTTGGCATATTTGTTATGATTGATGATATCCTGGAAGCCTAAGAAGCTCTCAAACAATCTGTCTATCACAAAATCTTGCGGAATAAAAACCCTTGTCACATTTCTGCATCCTAATCCAAAATACTGGAAAATATCTTTTGCAAGCAGCTCCAGTTCTTCTTGCGTTTCGTCACCTTTCAGCACTGCAACAGAAGTTCTGTTTTTACGGATAATACTTAAATGATTTTTAAAATAATATTCCAGATATCTGGCAGTATTATTACTTCCTGTAGCAATAACAGCATCAAAATTTTCTAATTTTTCTACAAATTCAAAGGCTACATTCTCATTGGAAAACTCATTCCACTTCTTTAATAAAAACGGAATCATATACTTATCCTTTGAAGACAGCTTAATTACAGGAATATGATTGCTCAAAACAACGGACATCACATCATGAAAGCCTACCAAAGGAATATTCCCGGCTAAAATAAGTCCAACTCTCTTTGAAATTTTAGAGATTGAATAATTTCCAAGCCAGTTTTTGATATTTTCTTCAGTCAAAAGATCTGCCCATTGCTGTAAAGCAAATTTCTGATTATCAATGGTAAACCACGGATTCTCTATTTCGGATCTTTTCAACAATAATTCAATATCAACATCATCTTCATTGTGATCTTCCGGTTTCTTCGCTAAAAACGCTTTTATACAATCACTTAATTTAATAAGTCCTAAAACTTGATTTTCGGTATTCATAATTACTTTAAAATTGGGGAATATTTTGTAATTTTGTGCAAATTTAAAAAAAATTAGCGATGGCTATTAAAATAACTGATGAATGCATTAATTGCGGGGCTTGCGAACCGGAATGTCCAAACAATGCAATATATGAAGGAGCTGTAGATTGGAAAGCTTCTGACGGTACGGCTCTTCAAGGTACTATTACAATGCCGTCGGGACTTACTGTAGATGCAAATTCACCACAGGAACCTGTAAGTGATGATGTATACTTCATTGTAACAGATAAATGTACAGAATGTAAAGGATTCCACGAAGAACCTCAGTGTGCAGCGGTATGCCCTGTAGACTGCTGTGTTCCTGACGAGGATCACGTAGAATCTGAAGAAGCTCTTCTTAATAAAAAAGCATTCTTACACGGCGAATAAAAAATTCCGTCTCATGATCTGTGAGACGGCTTTTTTTGACCAAAACTCTCATTTAACCAAAATAAAGCCGAAGGATTTTCCAATCCCAAAGCGTCCAAAAAAATAAAAATATGAACAAAAAGCACAACTTCAGCGCAGGACCATGTATTTTACCACAAGAAGTATTTGAAAAATCAGCACAGGCTATCCTGGACTTTAACGGTATCGGATTGTCTCTTCTTGAAATCTCTCACAGAAGCAAGGATTTCGTCGCTGTAATGGATGAAGCGCGTGCCATTGTAAAAAGATTGATGAATCTTGGTGATGATTATGAAGTACTTTACTTAGGAGGAGGTGCCAGCCTGCAGTTTGCAATGGTTCCTTATAACCTGATGAAAGTAGGTGGAAAAGCAGCTTACCTGGATACAGGAACATGGGCAGCGGGAGCCATCAAAGAAGCAAAAAAAGTAGGAACAGTAGATGTAGTAGGTTCTTCAAAAGAAGAAAACTATTCTTTTATTCCTAAAGATTATACGGTAGGTGCAGAATATGATTATTTCCACTGTACTTCCAACAATACGATCTATGGAACTCAAATAAAATCTTTCCCTGAAGTGGATACGCTGATGGTATGTGATATGAGTTCTGATATTTTCTCAAGACAACTGGATTTTTCCAAGTTTGATCTGATCTATGCCGGTGCTCAGAAGAATATGGGACCTGCAGGAGTTACTTTAGTGGTAATCAAAAAAGAAATCCTGGGTAAAACAGGAAGAGAAAATATGTTTTCTATTCTCGATTATTCTCAGCACATTGCTAAAGAGTCTATGTACAATACTCCACCGGTATTCCCTGTATATGCCTCTTTACTTACTCTTCAGTATCTTGAAAGAAACGGAGGAATTGCTGCTGCTGAACAGAGAAATGAAGCTAAAGCCAAGCTTTTATATGATGAAATCGACAGCAACCCGTTATTTGAAACTTTCTGCGTAAAAGAAGACCGTTCATTAATGAATGTTTCTTTCAAAATTACAGATGAAAGCAAGAAAGAAGAATTTGACAACGCATGGAAGGCTGCAGGAATCAGTGGACTAAACGGACACAGAAGCTTAGGCGGATACAGAGCAAGTTTATACAATGCCTTACCTCTTGAAAGTGTACAGGTTTTGGTGGATGTAATGAAGTCAATAAAATAACTTATATTAGGCGACCGAAAAAATAAAAAGATATCAGACAACAGATGTCGGATAACAGGCCTCAAAATCTGGTTTCTGGCATCTTCAATCTAAAATCTGTAATAAAATAACTCATGAAAGTTTTAGCAAACGATGGAATTTCAAAAGCAGGAGAACGCGCTCTAAAAGAAGCCGGAATTGAAATTCTGGACAATAGAGTGGCTCAGGATCACGTTATTAATTTTATCAACGATAATAATGTGGATGTTCTTCTGGTAAGAAGCGCAACGAAAGTGAGACAGGATCTGATTGATGCATGTCCCGGCCTTAAAATCATTGGAAGAGGCGGTATTGGGATGGACAATATTGATGTAGAATATGCCAAAAGTAAAGGGATCAAAGTCATCAATACTCCTACAGCATCCTCAAAATCAGTGGCAGAATTGGTTTTCGGACATTTTATTTCACTGGCAAGATTCCTTCACGAATCCAACAGACTGATGCCTCTGGAAGGAGAAACTCATTTCAACGCTATGAAAAAGTCATTCAGCAATGCGTATGAACTTTCAGGAAAAACATTAGGAGTAATCGGCTTTGGAAGCATTGGTCAGGAAGTAATAAAAATAGGAATTGCTTTAGGAATGAAAGTAACCGTTCTGACAAGAAGCCCTAAAACAGAAATTCTTACCTTGAATTTCTTCAACGGGCAGTCTGTTGACTTTGAAATCACTTCCACCAATGATATGGACGCATTCCTTAAAGATGCAGATTTCATCAGTATCAATACGCCGAAAACGAACGAGTATATTATAGATACCCCTCAGTTTGAAAAAATGAAAGACGGGGTCTATATTGTAAATACTGCAAGAGGAGGTGTCATCAATGAAGTGACACTGATTGATTTTATCGAGTCAGGAAAAGTAGCCGGAGCTGCATTGGACGTTTTTGAAAACGAACCGAGCCCGGAACTGCCTCTACTGATGAACCCGGCATTATCACTTTCACCTCACGTAGGTGGCAATACAGTGGATGCGCAAGAAAAAATCGGTATCGAACTTGCAGAACAAATTATTAAGCTACAAAAAGAAACTATAAGATAAATATGCCTGTTTTTAAACCTTTCCGTGGAATTAGACCTCATAGAGACTTTGAGAGTACTTTCCCTACCCATCCACTGGATAATTTCACCCAGGAAGAGATCGCAGAGAAAGCTCAAGTTGAAAATACTTACATCAATATGATTAAACCTTATGTTGTAAGTAAATCTAAAGATATTGACCGGAACCTGCGAAAGATCCGTTCTACATTTGAAGAACTTCTGGACGAGAAGAAATTGGTCCAGGATAACTCAGCTTATTATCTTTATGAGCAGATCTACCCCAACAAACAAGTGTTCAGGGGGCTTCTCGGATTGGCTAGTATTGAAGATTTCTGGAATGGAAAAATCAAAAGACACGAAAGTACCATTCCTCAGAAAAAGGAAAAACTTGCTCATTACCTTGAAAAAGTAAATCTGCAGGCTGAACCTGTACTTCTTACTTATCCTGCCAATTCAAAAATTGAGCTGCTGATGAATCATGAGGAAAAAAACGTTCCTATCTTTAATCATGTAGACTCTATTGGTATCAGACATAAAATCTGGAGGATAGACAACCGTCTGAAGCTGCAGCAGTTTAAAGAAGTAATAGATCAGATTGATTCGTTTTATATTGCTGACGGACACCACAGAATTGGTTCCACAGCAATAAACGCCAAATATCATAAAGAAAAGAACAAAAAGCATAATGGTACAGAGCTTTACAACTTTGTATACAGCTTTATTGTTTCCAATCAGTCAATTAAGATTCATGATTATAACAGAATCCTACATGATCTGAACGGCATTTCACCAGAAGACTTCCTTAAACAGCTTGAACATTATTTCCTTATTCACGAAAAAGGAGAAACATCATACTACCCTTCTCAAAAATTCCATATTTCAATGTATTTGGACGGGAAGTTCTACTCTCTTCACGTGAAGCACGATCTTCGTTCCAAAGAAATGTCTCTGGATAACCTGGATCACCACCTTCTGGACAAGTATATTTTTAAAAATATTCTGAAAATTGAAGATCCGGACAGCTCTGAACTTATTTCTTACGTAAAAGGAACTTCTAACATTAATGGAATCAACCTTTTAAAAGAAAAAGTAGACAGCGGTGAAGGTAAAGTTGGTTTCGGAATCTATCCTGTAAGTTTTAATGATATGATTAAAATTTCAGACTTAAAATTAAGTATGCCTCCGAAATGTACATTCATTGAGCCAAAATTGATTACAGCCCTGTTAATGTACGACATGAAACCTTAATAAATTCCTATTTTTTCCCTACTTTTATCAACGGAAAAGATAAGTAAATAAAAAATGAAAAAAATATTCATTATACTTCCACTCTTTTTGAGTGGATTTTTATTTTCTCAAAAAAAGCCACAAAAAAGTCCGGCAAAAAAAGGTACTGTTGCCAAATTCAATTATCATGACGAGTTCAGAAAAATTTCAGATGAAATTATGACCAACGGTACTGCCTATAATAATCTCGGAGAACTCACTAAAGGAATTGGACCTCGTTTCAGTGCAACTCCCGGATATGCAAAAGCAGTAGAATGGGCTGAAAAAAAGTTCAAGGAAATCGGTATTAATATGATCTGGAGGCAGGAAGCCAAAGCACCTGTCTGGATCAGAGGAAAAGAATCCTTACAGATCAAAGCCGGAAATGGAGACTGGAAAAATATAAGAATGCTTTCTTTCGGAAACTCTGAGGGAACAGCCGGAAAAGACCTGACAGGAGAAATTGTTTTAATTAATTCCACTTCAGAACTTAACGCTATGTCAATAGGACAGTTAAAAGATAAAATAGTCTTTGTAAATGTTCCTATGGATCCGAAAATTATCAATACAAGTGATTCTTATTTACAGGCTGCAAAATCAAAATTAATTTCCGCTTCCGTAATTGCTAAAACAGGAGCAAAAGCATTAATTATAAGATCACTGACAACCGCTAATGACGATACTCCTCATGCTAAAATGATTTACTATGAACCAGACGATAAAGTTAAAATTCCCGCTTTATCAATTGGAGTAAGATCTGCAGATGAGTTGGAAAAAACCTTAAAAAAACAAAAAGTTACGGCAAAAATCAACATGACAGCCGAATCAAAAGGTGACACTACAAATCCAAATATCATTGCTGAAATTCAGGGCAAAAAAGATTCTAAAGTGATTGTTTTAGGTGCGCAGCTCGATTCCTGGGATGTAGGTGAAGGTGCTGTGGATGACGGAACTGGTGTTGTACAGTGCATGGAAGTCTTAAGAACGCTGAAAGCGCTTGGATATGAAAATAACCACACCATCCGCGTCGTTCTGTATGCCAACAGTGAAAACGGTGGGCAAGGCCGTGAAATGTACGCTGCCTATGTAAAAAAGAAAGACGAAAAACACGTATTTGCCTTGGGAACCGATGCAGGAGGCTATTCTCCTCGAGGATTTTCTTTGGATATGTCTCCTCAGAGAAGAAGATTGGTTTATCCATGGAAAGAATATTTCCTGCCTTATGGGGTTTATGATTTTGACCAGACAGAAGCTATTCAGGATATTTCACCTTTAAAAAAACTGGATATTCCTTTAGCAGAGCTTGTTGTGGATACACAAAGATATTTTGATTATCATCATTCCGAGCAGGATACTTTTGACAAAGTGAACAAAAGAGAACTTCTTCTCGGAGCCGTTGCAATAACGCAGATGATTTTTATGGTTGATAAAAACTGGTAACAATGAAAAAGATAATAGGAACCTTATTATTGCTTTTTGGGATGGCTGCATTTGGCCAGTCTAAAGAAGACTCTATTCAGTTCAAAAAAATTTCCACAGAAATTCTGAACAATGGCAAAGGATACAATGAACTGAGAGAACTTACCAAAACGATAGGCAACCGTTTAAGCGGTTCCGAAGCCTATGAAAAATCCGTACAATGGGCAGCTCAGAAGCTTCGTGATGCCGGAGCTGATAAAGTATGGCTTCAGGAAGTGATGATTCCGGCATGGGTAAGAGGAAAAGAATCTCTGAACATACAGACTTCCAACGGAAGATGGAAAAGTATCAAAATGCTTTCTCTTGGAAATTCTGAAGGAACCGGAGGAAAAGATGTCTCAGGAGAAATCATCATGGTAAAATCACTGGAAGAGTATGATCAGCTTCCTGCTGAAAAGGTGAAAGATAAAATTGTATTTTTCAATTACTCTTTTAATCAGGGAAATGTACAGACTTTCATTTCTTATCGCGATGCTGGTGCCTACAGACGAACTGCAGCTTCATTAACCGCTAAGAAAGGTGGTAAATTTGCCATTATTCGATCACTGTCATCCGCATTCGATGATATTCCTCACACAGGAAACATGCGTTATGACAAGAATATTTCAAAAGTGCCCGCCATCACGATAGGTAATACTTCTGCTGATGAACTGGAAACCTTGTTGAAGAAGCAGAAAGTCACCGCTAAGCTCAATTCCAATTGTGGAATGAAGGGAGAAAAGCCCTCCCACTCTGTTATCGGAGAAATCACGGGTAAAAAAGACCAAAGCATTATTGTTGTAGGCGGACACCTGGATTCCTGGGATGTGGGTGAAGGTGCTCATGATGATGGAGCCGGAATCGTACAAAGTATTGAAGTTTTAAGGACCTTTAAAAAATTGGGCATACAAAATAATCATACGATTCGTGCAGTTTGTTTCGCTAATGAAGAAAACGGCACAAAAGGTGGAAAAGAATACGGTAAAGTTGCCAAAGAAAACAACGAGAAACATCTTTTCGCTATAGAATTGGATGCAGGAGGCTTTTCACCACGGGGAATTTCCCTTGAAATGAATGAACCTCAAAGAAACCAGATCAAAAGCTGGCTGAATTTGTTTTTGCCTTATGGTGTTTATAACTTTGAAGGTAAATATTCCGGATCTGATATAGCCCCTCTTCATGAAATGGGAGTTCCCACAGCAGAGCTGGTACCCGATCCGCAACGTTATTTCGATATCCACCATACGGAAGAAGACACTTTTGAAAAAGTCAACCGAAGAGAACTGTTACTCGGTTCCGCGGTGATGACACAACTTATTTATATGATTGATAAAAATTGGTAACAATGAAAAAGATATTAGGAACCTCATTATTGCTTTTTGGAATGGCTGCATTTGGCCAGTCTAAAGAAGATTCCATCCAGTTCAAAAAAATCTCTACAGAAATCCTGAACAATGGAAAAGGATATACAGAGCTTAGAGAGCTTACAAAAAATATCGGACACCGTTTAAGTGGATCTGAAGCCTATGAAAAGTCCGTAAAATGGGCCGAACAGAAACTCCGTGATGCAGGAGCTGATAAAGTATGGCTGCAGGAAGTCATGATTCCGGTATGGGAAAGAGGAAAAGAATCTCTGAACATACAAACTTCCAACGGAAAATGGAAAAGTCTCAAAATGCTTTCCCTTGGAAATTCTGAAGGAACCGGAGGAAAAGATGTTTCAGGAGAAATCATCATGGTAAAATCCATGGAAGAATATGACAAACTTCCTGCTGAAAAGGTGAAAGATAAAATTGTATTCTTCAACTACCCTTTCAGCCAGTCGTTCATAGAGACTTTCAAAGCATATGGTGATGCTGCAAAATACAGAACTACAGCAGCTTCATTAACTGCTAAAAAAGGAGGAAAATTTGCCATCGTAAGATCCCTGTCTTCTGCTTTTGATGATATTCCTCACACCGGAGCTATGCGTTATGAGGACAAAGTATCTAAAATACCAGCCGTAGCCATCGGGAGCACAACCGCAGATGAACTGGAAGCATTATTGAAGAACCAGAAAATTACTGCTAAACTTAATTCCAATTGTGGAATGAAAGGCGATAAACTCTCCCACTCTGTTATTGGAGAAATCACAGGTAAAAAAGACCAAAGCGTTATTGTTGTTGGCGGACACCTGGATTCCTGGGATGTAGGTGAAGGCGCTCATGATGACGGAGCCGGAATTGTACAGAGTATTGAAGTATTGAGAACCTTCAAAAAGTTAGGAATTGCAAATAATCATACCATTAGAGTCGTTTGCTTTGCTAATGAAGAAAATGGAGTGAAAGGCGGAATTCAATACGGTAAAACAGTAAAGGAGAAAAACGAAAAACACCTTTTTGCCATTGAAACAGATGCCGGAGGTTTTGCTCCAAGAGGGATTGCGCTGGATATGGATGATGTAAAAAGAAATCAGATTAAAAGCTGGTCAAGTTTATTCCTTCCCTACGGAGTTTACAATTTTGAAGAAAAATTTTCAGGAACAGACCTTTATCCACTCCACGACATGGGAATTCCTGCGGCAGAACTGATGCCGGACTCTCAACGTTATTTTGATATTCATCATACAGAAGAAGATACTTTTGAAAAGGTGAACCGAAGAGAGCTTTTATTAGGCGCAACAGCTTTGACACAGATGATCTACATGATCGATAAAAACTGGTAAAACACAAAACCGTCTTTAAAGGCGGTTTTCTTATTTTTAAATAGTAATACTCCTATTTATTTCAATACAAACGGGCTTTAGCCAAACCTATAAGAGTCCCGCAGATCTTGCAGATTAACACAGATGGAGGATATTTTTAATCAATAAGTTCAAGTGAGTTTATTAGTGCCATTTGTGGTTTTTAATTTAAATACGAATAACCCTAATAATTTCACGAATAACACGAATTCAATAGAAATGGGTTTCCATATAGATTGATATCATGAATTGCTTAAAATGCTATAAGAAGAGTTGAGATTCCTTCGGAATGACCACCTACATACATTATTCTTTCAAATAAAAATCTGCATAATCAATAAAATCTACGAGAGATTATAATGCTATTTTTTCAGAAAATTCCTCTTCTGAAATAGTTTTCTTCTCAACTTATACACTAAGCTCTTCCATACATGATCTATTCCACCTTTGGATTCCCAATTCGCATCAAACTTTCTACCTTCTAATGCATATTCAGGTATAGGAATTTTTGAATGAAACATGGGCGGATTATCTTTTACAACAGCAAAATAATCAGGATTAAGATTTGATTTCCTATAATATTGAATTTCCAGAATTGTTTCATATTTGTTGACACGAAAAATATATAGAATAATATCATAAAGGTCGTTCATCTCCTTGTATAAAATTTCTACAGCAGAATCTAAATCCAATAGTGTTTTTGAATTATTGATCCTGCTTCGGGAAGCTCTGTACTCCGGGAAGTTTAATCCAAATTCATTAAAATCAGATACAATAAAAAACAGGTTGGTAGAAACAGTATTCCGACAATGAACCTTTGCAAGCTTTAAAACATTATTTATACAAAACTCAATATTATTTTTTAAATCCTCCTGATTCATTTTTCAAACGATTTCTAAAAGAAGCTTAAGATATGAAAAAAATCAACCATTTCACTTCTATTTTCTTATTTCAAAATATTGAAAATAAAGTAGATTTTTTTCTATGTTTAAGGAAATAACAGATAAAAACAGGCTCCAATACAGGCTTTCCTAATTTCCTAAAACAATGTGTTAATCGACAAAGCACAACTTTGGCATGAAATTGGCATGTAAAATAATAAGAAAAAAATTATAAAAAAGCACTAAGGATGAGAAAAAAGGTTTTCTGTGGATTTTCAGTTTTTCCACCGATTCAAGTTCATATCTAGTATATGAATCCTTTTTTTTCTACGATGCCGTACAAGATACGGGTTCGTGATTAATTAACCCCCGTTAATTCTTCACAGCAATTTTGCACCCCGTATCTAACTGGTATCATCAATAACCAGGAATCTTTATAGATTCAAAAAAACAAAAATTTCCCGGACTTTTAGCCCGGAATAACGATATAGATAAATGGCAAAGTCGTCGTGAACCTTAGCCCAGTAAAGGAATTTATTCTTTTTACCGTGATGAGTACGCCTTTATTTTTTAATTAATTGTATAACCCTTAAAATGTTAGTAATGATGAGATCCTTTTTTGAAATGATTTTTAAGAGAAATGAAGATGCTGCAAAATTGAATATCTGGAGCCTGTTATTGGTTCTGAGCTTTGCTGCGTTTTCTGTATTGGTATACGCTTCAAAACCAAGCTTTAACAGCTTAATTATATACCTGACGGCATTTGCCGCATATATTGGCTTTGGCCTCATATTCATCAGTTCCCTTGCCGGGAAAAGTATGAAGAAAAGATAACAGAAAACATAACTTTCAATTTACTTTTACTGAAAAAACCGCCCTATTTGGGGCGGTTTTTTTGATTTTGACAACTTTATTTCCAACAAAAAAGCCACTCCATCCGGAGCAGCTTTGCGACAACAACAAGTGCTATCGTCACATCGTAATAATTTATTCTTTAAATAGATCCTTCATCATTTCATCGAGGATCTTTTTGGTTTCTTCCTCAATCATTTTTCCGGACTTTTCAACAAGTTCTTCTCTGAAAGGTTCACAGCAGGCTTTTATACCGAAACCCTCGTCTGTTTTTACAAATTCAGGATTCAGGCCGTGTTCTTTACACACTTCCGATTCTATTTCTTTCTTTATCAGGTCATAATTAAGATCAAACATAATGTCTATTTTGTTTCTTTAAGTGCATGATAAAGATAGAAGTAATAAACCCTTGCCGAAATCCGTATTTCTACGGTATTTACAGGAAACAAAAAACCGCCTTTTCAAGACGGCATTATTTTAATAGAAATTGATGCTTACTGTTTAACCCTTTAAAATTTATCAAGAATTTTCTTCGGTAAGACTTTCACAAGTTCTTTTTTATATTCTTTTTCCAGAATAACAAATTTCCAGATTTTCTTGTCTTTTGAAACAGCACAGGCTTTCATATTGGCATTGATGAGATATGAACCTTCATTGGCTAGATATTTTACATTATTCGCGCCATATTTGGCTGTTAAAGCGCTGTTCATTTTTTGTTTCATCTCATCATTTAATGAACTGACATTGCATTTGAGTTTCAAAAAATAATGAGCAATAGAAAAATATTCACCAATAATGAGTTCGGGTTTTTCAATATTTCCAAACTTTAAATCCTGTACTTCAATTTTCATGAATGGATTATTGTAAGTCATATTCAAAATCTGTGTCATCTGTTCTTTTGAAACTATAGTGAAGAACTTTGGATATATACAACTTACTGCCTGATCTATCTGTTTAGATTTAATACTGTTTACAAAATAAGTAAGTGATTTTTTTATCGCTGCATCGTCAGGATTTGCTTTGATCTGAGAAAAAGCCATACACGACAGCAGAAGGAATAGAAACAGAAGTGATTTAGTTTTCATTATTAAATGATTGTTACAAATTTAAGATTGCTTTTTCCAGAAAAACCATTAACCTTTCCTGATATTAAAATAGGTCGCAACATGTACACAGATCGTTACAGAATGTATTTGAACCGCATAAAAAAAGCCGTCCTTTCGGACGGCTTCATATCTTAAAACGATTCAATTATTTTACTTTTACAAGCTCAACATCGAAAACTAACCAAGAGTTTGGCGGGATCACTCCTCCTGCACCTCTTTCTCCGTAAGCCATTGCCGGCGGGATCAATAATGTAGCAGTTTCACCTTCTTTCAATAACAGGATACCTTCATCCCATCCTTTGATTACTCTTCCCATTCCGATTGGAATTTCGATCGGCTCGTTTCTTTTGAATGAAGAATCAAATTCAGTTCCGTCTACCAATTTACCTGCATAGTGTACAGATACATTATCACCAACTTTCGGAGCTTTACCGTCAGCTGTTTTTGTAATTTTATAGTAAAGACCAGATTCAGTTTTTTGCATACCAGCTTTTAGGTTTTCAACTAATTTCTCCTGGTTAGCTTTGAATTCTTCTTCTTTTTTCTTCTTTTCAGCTTCTTCTTTAGCTACAAAAGCCTTATTGTTTTCTGCGATTTTAGCTTTTCCTTCGTTGAAAGTTTTAGCTGCATCGTAGTGCTTATACTCGTCACCTTTGCTGAAAACAGAAACTTTTTCTAAAACGATATCTGTTTTAGGCTTATCCTGAGCTCCTTTTTCAACGTTAGCAATAGCATCAATTACATCGTTACCCTTTACCACTTTTCCGAAAATCGTGTGTCTTCCGTCTAACCAAGGTGTAGCCACTTCAGTAATGAAGAACTGAGAACCGTTTGTATTAGGTCCTGAGTTTGCCATAGAAAGAATACCTTTTCCTGTATGTTTAAGGTCGTTTCTTTCATCCTCGAATTTATATCCCGGATCACCTGCTCCAGTTCCTTTTGGATCTCCACCCTGGATCATGAAATCTTTGATTACTCTGTGGAAAATAGTTCCATCATAGTAAGGAACTCCCTTAGCCTTAGCTTTGTTGTCGATTTTCCCTTCTGCAAGACCGATAAAGTTGGCTACAGTTACTGGTGCTTTCTTGTCCTCAAACTTTACAATTAAGTTACCTTTTGTAGTTTGAAGATTGGCATAAAGTCCGTCATTAAGACCTTCGTAAGTTTCTTTGTCTACGTTCATTTTTTTATAAATTGGGGTACAACTCATCAGCGAAATACTTGCCGCTGCCAGAATTATATTCTTGTTAAACAATTTCATGTATTATAATGCTTTTAATTTTATGATTAATGGAATGTCGTTGTCTATTTTCTTTTCGTCTCCGTAAGTTCCGTACGCTAAAGAAGACGGCACCAAAAGCGTTACTTCCTCTCCATCATGTATAAAACGCAAAGCGTTCTCCACTGCTCTCAGTTCATCAAAGTGCCCGAATTTGGCATCTCTTCTCTCAAAAGGCTTGTCATAAATTTTAGTCTGGTCAAAATCGTAAAGATCATAAGAATAAGAAATCAAAGATTCGTCTTTTCTTCTTTCTCTCTGATCATAACCTTCTACCGTCACCCAGTAATTAAGCTGCGTAGGATAATACTTAACAGACTGGCCACCGATCCAATCCTGAATCTGGCCTCTTTCTATGACGTTAAGATTTTTCATCCTGTTTTTAGAAACATCCAGATCTTTTTGGCTTAAAACACCACCTACAGGAGGGTGCGCCGTCTGTGCATTTCTGTTGCAGCTCAACAGGCTTATGGCTGATATGAAGAGTATTTTTTTCATAAACTTCTGCGAAAATACACATTTCGCTAATTAATTACAAAACTTATCCCGTATTTACAAGAACAATTTGACGAGAATAGAAATCCCAGCTTAACTTCCATAAAGTGATTTAAATATTTAAGCTAAATTTTATTTTTCTGAAAAAATAAAAAGCCGGGAAAAACCCGGCTTTCATATAGTTATTTATTTACTATTAAACTGTTTCTAAAGCGTGATCTACAGTAACTCTCCATCCGAAAGGATCTTCAGACAGGTTATTTTGAAGGTCTACCAAATCTTTCTTAAGAAGAGCAGCAAAGCTTTCTTCATCAGATAATCTTGGAAGTGCCAGTTTCTCACCCTGGTATCCTAAAGCCTGGAACTGAGTGGTTACAACCGCTGTACCTACTCCCCATACTTCTTTAAGTGATCCTCCTTTCAAAGCTTCAATAACTGTTTTCACAGGAATTGGTTCTACTTTTACTTCGATTCCTCTTTTCTTTGCTAACTGAATGAAGCTGTCTCTTGTTACCCCGTCAAGGATTTTCTCAGATGTCGGAGGTGTATAGATCGTATCGTTGATTCTTACAAATACGTTCATTGTACCACTCTCTTCGAAATATTCATGAGTAGCATCATCAGTCCAGATAATCTGCTCGTAACCTTCTTCAATTGCCAATTGTGTTGGGTAGAAAGACGCAGCATAGTTCCCTGCAGCTTTTGCAGAACCTACACCTCCGTTTGCCGCTCTTGAATAATGATCAGAGATTTTTACAGATACCGGCTCAGAATAATAGCTCTTCGCAGGTGTTGCAACGATGGCAAACATATATTTATTAGATACTCTTGCTTTCAGAGCTTCTTCCGTAGCAAAAATCAATGGTCTGATGTAAAGTGACATTCCTTCCCCCTGTGGAATCCACTCTCTGTCGATATCTACCAATGCTTTTAATCCGTCTAAAAACATTTCTTCAGTTACCTCAGGCATAGCAAGACGCTTTGCCGATTTATTGATACGTTCAAAATTCTTCTCAGGCCTGAAAAGGAAAACCTGCCCGTCTTTGTCTTTATAGGCTTTCATACCTTCAAAACAAGCTTGTCCATAGTTTACTCCCATCATGGCAGGTGTAAATGGTATTGGACCGTAAGGAACTAATTTTACATCTCCCCATTTTCCGTCTTCGTACTCACATATAATCATATGATCAATGAAAGTACCACCAAATGAAAAATTGTTAGGGTCAAATGTAGAAATTCTGGAGTTTTCAGTTTTTTGAATTATCATTTTTTAAAATTTTTACGATGTTCTACAAATTTAACATAATTTTCTAAATATAAAAATTTTAGAGTAAATTTGACAAAAAAATAGCTTGAAAAGAGAAATAAAGACCACAAAAGACGGTAGTAAAACATTGTTTATCAATGATTTAAATGAAAATTACCATTCTCATCACGGAGCACTTCAGGAAGCAGAACATGTGTTTATTAAAAACGGATTAAATCTGGTAAATGATTACGAAATTAATATTTTAGAACTCGGTTTTGGAACAGGTTTGAATGTTTTGGTGACAATTAATGAATATTTAAAAACTGACAAAAATCATGTCATCAATTATTTTTCGCTTGAAAAATATCCCATAAATGAATCTGAAGTTAATGATTTGGCTTACTTTGAGCTTTTTGACAACCCTGAGTTTAAAAATATTTATCAGAAAATTCATCTGGCAGATTGGGAAAAGTCAGTAGAAATCATTAGTGGATTCAACTTAAAAAAGATAGAATGTGATTTTTTCGACCTGAAAGACATAGATCTGCCCAAAATCAATCTTGTTTACTTCGATTGTTTTGGAGCCAGAGTGCAGCCAGATCTGTGGGAAAAACCATTATTTGAACTGGTTTCTGACAAAATGGCCATTAACGGATTATTAACCACCTACTCTTCTAAAGGCAGCGTAAGAAGAATTCTTCAGGAACTGAATTTCCAGGTAGAGAAAAAACAGGGACCTCCAGGAAAAAGAGAGATGATAAATGCTGTTAAATCATAGAATGGAAGCTTGAGGATGGAAGCTGGATGTGCGCAGCAAGCTGTTTAATCGTTTGATCAGGATTCCATCATCCGTCTATTTTTTCAACAAAAATCCTTACATTAGCTATACAAATTATTATACATTATATATATGATAGATAAGATCAACATTAGAGTGTATGCGTGTGCTGTAAAAGATAAACAAGTTCTGACCTTATTTGAGGAATATGCCGGCGAACCTTTAATGAAATTTCCGGGTGGCGGATTGGAATATGGTGAAGGAGTACTGGAATGTCTGCATCGTGAGTTTGATGAAGAACTTAATGTAAAGATCGACATTCTGGAACATTTCTATACTCAGGAAAACTTTCTGGTTTCCCGTTTCAAAGAAAATGAACAGCTTCTTACCATCTATTATATAGTAGATATAGTGAATGAGGAAGATTTCATTATTCTGGATCCCTGCATCGAAAAAACAGAATGGATCGATATAGACAGACCAGACAACCCTTTTCC
The DNA here is from genome assembly GCF_050753305.1 of Chryseobacterium sp. 'Rf worker isolate 10'. Taxonomy (NCBI): domain Bacteria; kingdom Pseudomonadati; phylum Bacteroidota; class Flavobacteriia; order Flavobacteriales; family Weeksellaceae; genus Chryseobacterium; species Chryseobacterium sp. 'Rf worker isolate 10'. Next base: position 990,441 of record NZ_JBOZOF010000001.1, on the reverse strand, counting down.
TCTTCCCATTGATAAGATTGTCTTCGATAAATTAAAAGAAAAATTCCTGTAAGAATACTTACAGGAATTTATATTATTTCTTAACTTTAAAATCACTGGCTCCCGGGTAAGGCTGCAGATAGCCTGAATTCCAGTTGGACTGGAGGAGTGATTCTATAAATTCATCAGTTCTGTTAGTGTGTGGATCATAGCGGTCTTTCAAATCGATATCGGCCATTTTTCCTTTTACATTCCACCAGAAAGCGCTCCATCCACCTCTCAGTTCTTTGATAATTTCAAATACATTTTTTCCGGTAGCCCTGTTCATCAGCTTTGCAAAAACCTGCCCCTCGGTAGTGGTAAGATCTCTCAGTTGTTTTTCATACTGATCAGCAAGCATATTCTGTCTTTCTCTTACAAATTTTCTTTTGGCTTTGCTGTCCATATCATTCATATCTACCTGGATATCTCTGTACTGCTGTAACGCAGTCACAAATAGTGGATATACTCTGTACAGCTTTTTATTGAGGAAATAATAGTAATTCTTATCCAGCTGATTATTAAACCTTGGCTTATTCACCAAAACCAACTCATCCAGTACGACTACAGGTTCACCATTGATCTCGTAAACCTTCATCTTTTGCTGTTCGTCGTAATAATATTTATTGCCAAATTCATCCACTTTCAGGGATTCAGGCGGATATTGATTGAGCGGTTTTGCTACTATACCATCCTTTTGGCCAAAAACACTGACTCCAAAAAAGAATATGAAAAGGCAGATAATCTTACTAAAATTCATTATTTTTACACTTATAAGAACAAAAATTAAACGCAAAAATCATTCCTTTTTATGAAATTTGAAAAGAAATCTTTGAAATTTTTAGAAAATTATTTAAACACTTCATCACCAACCGGTTATGAACACAAAGGACAAGAAGTCTGGATGGACTATATCAGGCCGTATGTGGACAAAATAGAAGTAGATCATTATGGTACCTGTTATGGGATCATTAATCCGGAAGCCGAATTTAAAGTAGTGATTGAAGCACATGCTGATGAAATTTCATGGTACGTCAATTATATTACAGATGACGGATTAATCTATGTCATCAGAAACGGAGGTTCCGACCAAACAATCGCCCCTTCAAAAGTGGTTCATATCCACGGAGAAAACGGGATTGTAAAAGGCGTATTCGGATGGCCGGCCATTCATACGAGATCCAATCAAAATGAACCCACTCCAAAAATCGAGAATATCTTCATCGACTGTGGTGCCACCTCTAAAAAAGAAGTGGAAGAAATGGGAATTTTTGTAGGATGTATGATCACTTATCCTGATGAGTTCTTTGAAATGAACAACAGATATTTTGTATGCAGAGCGCTGGATAACAGAATCGGAGGTTTTATGATTGCTGAAGTAGCGAGACTTTTAAAAGAAAATAAAAAATCTATTCCTTTCGGGCTTTATATTACCAATTCTGTACAGGAAGAAGTAGGTTTATATGGAGCAGACATGATTGCTGACACCATCAAACCCAATATCGCGATTGTGACGGATGTTACCCACGATACCACTACCCCGATGATTGAAAAGAAAAAAGAAGGTGATCAGAAATGTGGTGCAGGACCGGTAGTATTTTTTGCTCCAAGTGTTCATCATACCATCAGAGAACTGATCATTGATACTGCAAAATCCAAAAAGATACCTTTCCAAAGAGCCGCTGCAAGCAGAGCTACAGGAACAGACACAGACGCCTTTGCCCATTCTAACGGCGGAGTACCAAGTGCGTTAATTTCCTTACCTTTGCGCTATATGCATACTACGGTAGAAATGGTCTCTAAGGAAGATGTAGGCAATGTGATTAAACTTATCTATGAAACCATTCTTAAGATCAAGCCGGAAATGAAACTGAAGTATCATTAGTAGAATCAAGATGCCAGACACAAGATTCAAGACAATCAAAATATGAACACAAAACACTTGTTTTCAACCTATTTTGATTCTTGGTTCCTGACTCTAAATATCTAATATAAAGTAAAAATGAAAACGAAGCTTATTGCTCCATCCCTTTTATCTGCAGACTTTGGGAATCTGCAAAGAGACATTGAAATGCTGAACAATTCTCAGGCCGACTGGTTCCACATTGATGTAATGGACGGCAGGTTTGTTCCTAATATTTCATTTGGTTTCCCGGTGATGAAAACAGTTCAGCAGCATGCCAAAAAATTCGTAGATGTTCACCTAATGATCGTGGAACCTGAAAAATACGTTGATGAATTCATCAATCATGGTGCAGATCTTATTTCTGTACATTATGAAGCATGTACTCATCTTCACAGAACCATTCACCACATTCAGAGTAAAGGAGCAAAAGCGGGTGTGGTTTTAAACCCATCCACTCCGGTATTAATGCTTGAAGATATTATTGCAGATGTGGATCTTGTCTTATTAATGAGTGTAAACCCAGGATTTGGAGGTCAGAAATTCATTGAAAACACCTACAAAAAGATTGCTGAAACCAAAGACCTGATCTTAAGCAACAACTCTACAGCGCTTATTGAAATAGATGGCGGTGTAAATATTGACAATGCTTCTAAGCTTTTTGAAGCAGGAGCTGATGTTCTTGTTGCCGGAAATGCTGTTTTCTCAGCAGAAAGTCCAGAAAGAATGATCGAACTTTTAAAAATTTAACAGATCGGTTATCCTAATAATAAACAAAAGGCAGCCAATGGCTGCCTTTTCTCTTGTTTGGAATTAAAGTCTTCGTGGTTATAAATCTTTTCTCAGCATATAAAATGTTAAGATCTGTTTTGTCTTGCTAACAACACAAAGATCAGAATAAAACCATTGCTGTACATCCGTAGAAATACCGAATCTTTTATTAAGTATTTTTACTTAATCCTTCTCTAAACTTCCCTGTCCCAGATACAGGCACAGACTACAAAAATGATTGAAATGACAGAGAAGACCGTCCTTATATTATTCAGAAAATTCCATCTGTTTTCAAAATTATCACGCATCTGTTTGATGGCTTCCGTTGTAGAACCGGAAATATCAAACTTGTCCAAAGCATCATTCATCGGAACATTCCCGGCAACTGTCACCCCGAAAACTCCAATCAGGTAAGCCAGTGCTGCCAGCAGGAGAAAAATAAAAACAGGCTGATGTCCCCGGAACATAAAAGCAGATACAGGAAGAAGTATTGCTGTTCCCATAAAACTCATAAAAAAGACCGGATTAAGAATTTCCCGGTTAATGTTCTGCATTGCTTTCAGGTATTCTGCATCAGAAAGTTTCCCAAGCCCAAGCACAACCGAACATGAATAAGCATAGAAAAGCCCTCCTATCAAAGCAGTGAGGACAGCGGTAATGATCAATACAAGTGTTGTCATTTTCATATAATTTGATTTTGGTTATCAGGATAGAATTAATAAGGATTCCATTTTTTAATAATATTCTGGGCAGTAAGAATCATTTCCAGATCCCAGTTCTCTGTTTTAAAATAATGAAAGTCCAGATCTTTAATAACCTTTGCCTCTACATTGTCAAAAAGAAGCTTGGTAAGCCTAGATTGCTCTTCAAACAAAACCAGATCCTCCAAAGGCTTCTCAGAGAGTTTTATTTCCTTCTTATTCCAGCTTTTCTCATCTCTTTGTTTCCAATCTGAAGCTTCGATGATTATTTTAACTTGATTAAAATCAGTCAGGAAATCATTTTTCTGTCTTTCTGTTTTCAATGTATGTCCCAGCCTTTCAATGATGACATATTCAAGATTTTGACATTGTGTCAGCACAGAAGATAAAACAGAAAATATTTCTTTGGGGATAACATCATCATGTGTATCTCTCCTCAACGGCTTTTTCCCGTAAACACTATCCTGCCAGCTCCCTCCGGAAAGATGAATCTCTTTTACTTTATTCAAAGGATACAAATCAATTATTTCCCGAAGCTCTACGTTGAAATTACAGGATTGACAATAAATATTATGAAGATCTAGAATCAGAAAACCATCAGTATCTTCGATCAGTTTATCAAGGAAAACACCTTGTTCTTTTACATCATCTATGGAAAATGAAAAGGCCAGATTTTCTATACCAACAGGAATATTAACAGCTTCCTGAAGCCTGTACAGCCTATCCTTACCTATCTCTAAAGTTTTGTGATGAAGTGATACAGGCAAAGGTACTCCCTGATGAAAATTTTCAGTATTCATGAAACCAAAATGTTCCGTGATGTGATTATATTTTCGTAAAGCGACTTCTTCTTTAAGTTTTTTCAGCCATTCTTCCTGTCTTTCTGTCCATCTTGCATCCAACAGCGAATAATAGACACCATGCCCTATTAAACGCTCATTCTCAGAATAAAAATTCAGAAGATCACGAAGCCAATCAGGTTCATGGGCATGATAAAGGGTATCAAAAGACCATTCCAATACATCCACGGAATTATCTTGTAGCAGCGGCAAAACAGCAGAAACAAATTCTGCTTCTGCCATCATTGATATTCCTAACAGCGGCTTGCTCATCTTTTATCCCATTCCGCAAGCCGGACAGCCATGACCATGAGGAACAACGCTATCTTTCTTCACAATAACTGCAGGCTTGCCTGGTTTTGGCTTCTCCGGAGTTTCAGTAACTGCTACTTTTTTAATTTTCTTTACAGGCTTCTTCGTTTTATCGACTGGTTTAGTAGTTTGTGCAGAAACCCCTACAGCCAATAAACTTGCCATTAATACTAGTGGAATTTTCATAATTGCTTTTTTCAGATAAAATTTACAATAAACGTTCCATTTATAAAAATACAATAATAAGCAACGTTTTGATACTATTTATTAATAAATAATAGAAACTATTTTATGCTGTAATGCTTTCTTTATTTATATTTATTGTTAAAATAAATCTTTATATGAAAAGCAGTCTGATTAAAGCTGTTTTCCTGGGATTAATATTATCTGCAAATAGTATTGGCGCACAGGTTCAGACGGTTGACAACAGCAAAAAGATGGAATGGTTTAAAAACGCCAAGCTTGGGATTTTTATTCATTGGGGAATTTATTCTGTCAATGGGATTTCTGAATCGTGGTCATTTTTCAACAATTATATCAACCACGAAAATTACATGAAACAGCTGAATGGTTTTTCAGCTTCAAAATATCAGCCTGGGCAATGGGCAAACCTTATTAAAGAATCCGGAGCAAAATATGCTGTTATTACAACCAAACATCATGACGGGGTTTCATTATGGAACTCAAAAGCAGAAAATGCAACCACGATTCCTCAACAGTCTCTGGCGAAAAAGGATGTTTTGAGCCCTTTTGTTTCTGCTCTGAAAAAATCGGGATTAAAAACCGGACTTTACTTCTCTTTACCAGACTGGAGCCATCCTTATTATGACATCAATACCCGTACAAAAAAACGCTACGAAATAAAAAATGATCCGAAACGATGGCAGAATTTCGTCAGTTACTATCAAACTCAGCTTAATGAACTCTCTTCTCAATATTCACCAGATCTTCTTTGGTTCGATGGAGACTGGGAACATACTTCTGAAGAATGGAAAGCTCCTCAGACATTAGATCTGCTCAAGAAATACAATCCTGATATCATTATCAATTCAAGACTCAACAATCATGGAGATTATGATACTCCTGAGCAGGGAGTTCCTGTAATTCCACCACAAAATCCGTACTGGGAACTTTGCTACACCATGAATGATTCATGGGGATATCAACCCTATGACAAAGCATACAAAACACCCAATATGATTGTCAGAACTCTGGCAGATGTGATCAGCATGGGAGGAAATCTTCTGCTTGATATTGGTCCGAAATCAGACGGCACCATTCCGGAAGAGCAGATTGAAATCCTGAAAAACCTTGGCCGATGGACATCCAAAAACCAGCAGGCCATTTATGAAACAACCCGCGGAGTTCCTTTTGAAAATTATAAAGGAAAATCTTCTTTGTCTACTTCTAAGAAATCTTTATTCCTTTATCTGGAAGAAGCCAAAAACTTCACAAAAATCTACGGACTAGCAATAAAACCTCTTTCAGCGAAAATCATAGGAGATCCTTCAGCTGTCATTACAATGGATCATAATTCCGAAAAAACACTGACCCTTCATTTTTCCAATGTGAAATTTGACAAAGATGTCACTGTTGTGGAACTTACTTTTGATACTCCACCCGTTTTTCTGAAAGATTTTAAAACAGAAGAACGTTCTCTTGCCGAAATATTAGATTATAAGAATACTCAGGAAGCGGCCTACAATATTGCCAACATGCTTTATAAGGGCAATAACCTGCTGACTTCTTCAGGGTTGACCAGTGATGGACTTGACATGAAAATCAGGAAAACAATTAAAACCAATCCGGAAACCATGCAATGGATAAGTAAGCATGCAGAAGCGCTTTTTGAAACTGAAAATGGATTACCAAGTGGACATTACTCAGGAATAAGCACACTGTCAAAAGACAAACAGACGCTTTATCTTTTTGTGGAAGGAGCACCTACAGGTCCAATTGCCTTAAAAGGAATAAAAAATGGGATTGCCAGAATAAGAGTTGTAGGTGAGGGCACGATGCTGTCACATACGATATACAATAAACTTTACTGGAGCAATCGGCCGGGAATTATTTATATTGATATACCAAAAGAAAAGCTTGATAAGCAGATGACCGTCATTGCTGTTCTACTTGATAAGCCCCTGGAACTGTATAAAGAAAATGTGGGAGCCATTGAAAATAATCTTTAGCATTACTAAAAATACGAACTATAAAAAGCAAAATCCGGAGAATTCTCTCCGGATTTTTTATTTTGTAAGATAATCTTCTTAGAAAATCTCTCTTCCTGAAAAATGGAACTGAGCTTCGATTAATGCATTCTCGTTAGAATCTGAACCGTGAACAGCATTTTCTCCGATGCTTCTTGCAAACATTTTTCTGATTGTACCTTCTGCAGCTTCTGCAGGATTAGTAGCACCGATTAATGTTCTGAAGTCTTCTACTGCATTGTCTTTTTCTAAAACGGCAGCTACAATAGGACCAGAGCTCATAAATTCTACTAATTCTCCATAAAATGGTCTTTCAGCGTGTACTTCATAGAATTTTTTTGCATCAGCAACTGTAAGCTGAGTTAATTTTAAAGCTTTGATTTTAAAACCTCCTTCAGCAATCTTACCCAATATAGCACCGATATGTCCGTCAGCAACAGCATCAGGCTTAATCATAGTGAATGTAATGTTAGACATAAATGTATATTTTTTTAATGGCGCAAAATTACAAAAAATATCTTTGATTTTTATTTTAATTTTTTTTTAACATAAAAATAACTTTTATTAAGAAATTGTGAACCAATCTTTGGCATAGTAATTGTTTATTCTATTGCGATTCTCATGTTTAATTTGAGTTTTCATGGTTATTAGTTTTTACCCAGCTTCGGCTGGGTTTTTTATTTTCAAAAAATAAGGCATTTTTTTATTAATTCTACAATTTTCAAACCGATATTAAATTATATTTAATGATATTGTAGCTTTTATTTCAATTGATAAAATAATTCGTCTTTATAAAAAATGATTTTTAAAATTAATCAAAATGTGACAAAAGTGGAGTTATCTGCCAAAATAGTCACAGCAAAAAGTAGAGTTATTTAAAAACTGATTTTTTTTCATTAAAATTCAAAGAAAATAGTTTAAGAAAAACAAAATACAATCAAGAGTATTAAATTTAATCTTTAAAAAAATATTTTCACTAAATATTTTTTTCCAAATAACAACAAGAGGATATGTACAGATTGTCCGAATAATCTGCAGCTGTTATAAATATGCGTATGTTTCTAATTATTTTTGAGAAGCCTCTTCTGCCTCATCCATCAGTTTAATGTAAGTGGCATAACGAGAATGCTGAATTTCGCCTGTTTCAAGAGCATCAATAACAGCACACTTTGGCTCATTAATGTGAAGGCAATTGTGAAATTTGCACTCTTCTCTCTTTTTGAAAATCTCAGGGAAGTAATGCTGTACTTCTTCTTTTTCAATATCAATCATGGCAAACTCACGCACACCTGGCGTATCGATAACATTTCCGCCAAAATGCCAGAAATGCATCTGTGCAAAAGTAGTTGTATGTTTCCCTTTAAGATGGGTGTCAGAAATCTCGGATGTCTTTAAGTTCAGTCCGGGCTGTAAAGCATTCACTAAAGTAGATTTCCCACAACCGGAATGGCCAAAAAATACCGAAGTTTTGTCTTTAAGAATTTCCTGCAGCTGATCAAGATTCAGTTTTGAATAGGATGAAATCTCCAACGTGTCATAGCCTATTTCCTGATAAAGAAACTCTATGTCCTTTACAATTTCAATTTCTTCTTCATGAAGAACATCTATTTTATTAAAAAGGATAACTGGTGTAATATTATAGGCTTCGCAGCATGCCAGAAACCTATCAAGAAATCCTAAAGATGTTTCGGGATGTTTCAGTGTAAAGATAAAACATGCAAGATCAATGTTAGAAGCAATAATGTGAGCTTCTTTTGAAAGGTTCACCGATTTTCTGATCAGATAATTGGTGCGTGGTTCAATTTTCGTGATCCAGGCGATATCATCCTGTTCCAGTTGAAACTCAACAAAATCTCCTACAGCAAGTGGATTGGTAAGTCTGGTTTTTATTAATTTGAATTTCCCCCTGATTCTGGCCTCGAAAATTTTATTTGTTTCCAATTCCAAAACCTGGTACCAACTGCCTGTAGATTTAATGATTTTTCCTTTCATAGATAATGCTGGTGCAAATATACGCAATTAGGGCTTAGCATTCAGGAAATAGGTTTAAAAACAAATGTTTCAATCCCCTTACATCCTGACGTCTAAGCCCTAATCTCTATTTTTAGCTGGAAATTTAGTAAAAGCTTTGCTTTCTTCTACCTGTTATCCGCAACTTATCTCTCAATCATAATATTATTCTGAACCTCAATAGACTCTTCGTGAATTGCTTTGAAAACTTTTTCAATGAATTCCTGAGACATTCCTGTTTCTTTTGCTTTCTGATTAGCGTATTCTGTGATTACTTTCCAACGTTCGGGCTGGAAGATCGCAATATCATTTTCTTTTTTAAGTTTACCGATCTTTTCAGAAATTTTCATTCTTTGAGAAAGAAGTTCAATTAACTGGAAGTCAAGATCTGAGATTAAAGTTCTGTGTCTTCCCATTTCTCCTTCAAAACCTGCAAGATTAGAGCTTCTTACTTTCAGATTACCGATAAGGTCGGCAAGAACCTCAGGTGTAATCTGCTGAGAAGCATCACTCCACGCCTCATCAGGATTACAGTGTGATTCAATGATAGCACCCTGGTATCCAACATTAAGTGCTTCCTGTGTGATATCAGCAAGACCTGTTCTATTTCCGCAGATGTGAGAAGGGTCTATCAGCATTGGAATATTGGGAAACTGGCTTTTGAAATCAAGGGCAATCTGCCAGTTCGGGTTGTTTCTGTATTTTGTTTTCTGGTATGTAGAAAATCCTCTGTGAATTGCTCCAAGGTTCTTAATATCCTGCCCTAGAAGTCTTTCCAAAGCTCCGATCCATAATGCAAGATCCGGATTAACAGGATTTTTCACGAATACCGGCTTATCAGTTCCCCTTAAAGCCATTGCAATTTCCTGTACCGTAAATGGATTTACTGTAGAACGTGCTCCAATCCAAAGAACGTCAACATCTGCTTCTAAAGCTGCAAATACGTGGTGTGCATTGGCAACTTCCGTAGCTGTTTTAAAACCGTATTCTTCTTTTACTTTTTTTAGCCAGTTCAAACCGATCACTCCTACTCCTTCAAAACCGTTTGGTTTAGTACGAGGTTTCCATATTCCAGCACGGAAAACAGAAACATTGGCGTTGGATTCTTTAATTCTTCTGGCTGTTTCAAGCATCTGAGCTTCACTTTCTGCACTACATGGTCCCGCGATCATTAAAGGCTGTGTAAGCTCATTGATCCACTCATTTTTTAAATCATTTAAATTCATTATTCTAAATTTTATTGTTTTTTTATATAATTTTTTTTGTTGACAGCAATAGCCCTTTGGATTATAAAATTTAATTTATAATTCTTTTCAAAAAATGCCGTTCAAAATTGTTTAAAGGAATCAGGAAAATAATAGGGCTCTACTTCTCCTGTATTTTTTGGAAAGAAATTCAGTTAACAGTACCAATAAAATCGGTAATACGTTCTAAAATTTCTATAATAAGAAGCAGAAAAACTAAAATAACCGCTAAAAAAGTAATTAGCGGGTGCAAAAAAAGACTGATATGTGTTATTCAATTTTTCCATTTTATTCTGGAAATGTCTTTGTTTAGCGTTTCTGGTTGCAATTTGTTCTTGTTGAAAACATATTTTCAACAGAAATATTTGACAAATATATAAAAATTATGTCAAATCAAACTTCATTAAATCATCAAGATCTTTTAAAAGTGGATTTTTTTCTATAAGTTTTTCAAAAATTTTTCTTTTCGTCACCACCTCAATCTTCAGATTTTCAACGTCTCTGACGTATTCTACCTCGATGATATGGTTCTGAATTTTTCTTTTAAAATGATTAAAAAATTCTCCACTTATTTTATCAAATTCTACTTTTGCAGAATCTGAAGGGAACAAAACTTTGATTTTATGTTCCTCGGCTTTTTCCAGCTTGAAGGTTTTTACTGCATTAAAAACAAAGTTGTCTTTTATCTGAAGCTGTTTAAGCATAATTTTCCATTCCATCTGCAGATCTGTATCTGTAAAATGGTTTTGAGGAAGATTTTCGTTTTTCAAAACAACATTTTCGGCTGTTTCCACTTTATCTTCTTTAGTAAGGAAAGAATTGATGCTGAAACCGGAAGAAATTCCCGGTCTTGATAAGGGTTTGGACGTTTTTGTTAACGGAGCTGTTTCAACTTTTTCTAAAGCAGCAGGCGGTTGCTCTATTTTAGTTTCTTTTTTCTCCGGAGCTTTTTCCGGCATTTTCACTTCCTGTTTCTCACTGAGAAACGGAGCCAGAATCAGGAACTTTTTTTTTTAGTATCGCCTAAATTAGCTGTCAGTGAAGCCAGCTGCATTAATGCAATTTCAACCGTAAGTCTTGGATTTTTGGAATTCTTATAATTAATATCTGCATGGTTGCAAATCTCAACGCCATCTATAAGCTGCTGGGCGGCCCACTTCTGTCCCTGTTCTACAAACTTAGCTTTTGTCTTCTCTCCTACTTCAATGAGTTCCATTGTAGAAGCATTTTGCGCCATCATCAGATCTCTGAAATGATTCCCTAATCCGGCAATGAAAATATGGGGATCAAAACCTTTCTTTACAATTTCATTGAATGCAAAAAGCACTTCTGGAATTTTGTTTTCCTTGGCAAGATCTACAATATTGAGATATTGATCATAATCCAGAATATTTAATACTTCAGCAGCTTTTGCCAGCGTAATATTTTTCTGGGAGAAGGTAGACAACCTGTCGAAGATAGAAAGAGCATCTCTTAATGCACCATCAGCCTTTTGGGCAATCAGATACAAAGCGTCGTCTTCATACTGTATATTTTCTTTCTGGGCAATATTTTTGAGGTGATTCTGGATATCTTCAATGACAATTCTCTTGAAGTCATAGATCTGACAACGGGATAAAATTGTTGGAATAATTTTATGCTTCTCTGTGGTTGCCAAAATAAAGATCGCATGGGCAGGCGGTTCTTCCAGGGTTTTAAGGAATGCATTGAAAGCGGCAGAAGACAGCATATGAACCTCGTCAATAATATACACTTTGTATTTACCGACCTGAGGTGCAAATCTTACCTGGTCTATCAGTTCCCTGATATCATCTACGGAGTTATTGGATGCAGCATCCAGCTCATAGATATTATAAGCAAAGCCATCTTCTGAAACCGAGCCATCTTTCTCATTGATTTTTCTTGCCAAAATCCTTGCACAGGTAGTTTTACCCACACCACGAGGACCACAAAAAAGTAATGCCTGAGCTAACTGACTTTCTTCAATTGCATGTTCTAAAGTATCCGTAATATGGGATTGTCCTACAACTGTATCAAACTCTTGAGGACGATATTTTCTTGCAGATACTATAAAATTTTCCATTGGTCAAAAATAAGAAATATAGTTTTAATTTGAAAATTAAAAGTTTTCAAATATCAACAAAAAACATATTTCTGTTTAAATCGGAAAACTTTTAACCTCTACTTTTTCTTGCTGTATGCAAAGTCAATCAACTCAACGATAGCGCCTTCAATCTCTTTTCTACCTTCTTCAGTTTTCAGGTCAATACCGCAGAACTTGTTGGCGTTATATCCTGTATAAAGGTTAAGATAGTAAGCTCCGGAAACAATCAAAGCCATAATAGCTCTGTGTCTTGTAGCTACTCCTTCACCAAAATAAGGATCTGAGATATTCCCAAATAAAACTTCTCCTACTTCTTCACGTTGTTCGACTGATTTCTTAAGAATAGGCTTACTTTCTGAAAGCTCCCAAAGGATAATCTTCTGAAGTTCTTTATTCTTCTTCAGGTTTTCGAACTGGTTTAATACAACCATTTTGGTAAGCTCGTGTCCACCATCAGAGAAATCCATATCAACATCCTGATTGACCTGGCTCCAGTAGTCCTGAGATTTGATATATTCATCGATTAACTTATCAGTACTTCCAAAGTACTCATAGATCAATTTTTTATCAAATCCGGCCACTGCGGCTATTTTACTTACTTTTAGTCCGGAGTATCCTTTTACTCTTAAAATTTTACCAACTGCAGCAAGCAGTTTTTGCTTTGTTTTTTCTTTGTCCCTAATGGGGCCCTGCACTACTTTTCTAGGCATAATTATTATTTTTTTGCAATATGCAATTTTTTATTAATATCATCAAACGCATTAAGCGTTTTGTCGAGATGTTCTTTTTCGTGTCTTGCGGTTACACTCATTCTAATACGCGCATCTTTTCTTGGTACAGCCGGATAAAGAATCGGGTTGGTATAGATTCCTTTCTCTATTAGTAGTTTCCCGGCCTCTCCTGTTACATAGGGGTCTCCTATTTTCACTGGAATAATTGCGGAACAGGTAACTCCGGTATCCAATCCCAGATCATCAAGTCCTTTTTTGAAATAATTGATGTTGCTCCAGAGTTTTTCTCTCCAGATGGGTTCTTCGTCTATTAAATCAATGGCTTTAACAATTCCTGCTGATGATGGTGGAGCTGTTGCTGAGAAAATCTGCTGACGGGAATGGAATCTCATAAAGGCAGCCAATTTTTTGTCAGCTATGACATATCCACCAAGGTTTCCAAACGTTTTACTGAATGTTCCTGTGATAAGGTCTACTTTATCCAATAATCCAGCCTGTTCCAAAGTACCTCTACCCGTTTCTCCAAGGATACCAACGCCATGTACGTCGTCTACCATTAAAAAGGCATTATACTTTTTCACAAGATTATAGATCTCATTGATTCGGGAGGTATCGCCATCCTGGGAATACACTCCGTCCACAATAACGAGTTTCGTACGGTACAGATTTTCAGATACCTTCAAAATGTGTTCCAAAGATTCCAAATTATTGTGCGGAAATGTTTTTTTATTGGTAAAAGCGCATCCTTCGTGTACGCTGGCATGCACGGCCATGTCTAAAATAGCAAGATCTTCTTTCTGCATTAAACATTGTAAACTCGCGCTATTAGCGGTATAGCCGGTAGTAAATACTACGGCTTCATCTTCTGTTCGTTTAAAAAAACTTGAAATTTTTTTTTCTAAGGCGTTATGGTAATCAAAATAGCCACCAATAAGAGGAGTAGCTCCTGTTCCTGTTCCATATTTTTCTATTCCCTCAATAGCAGCTTGTTTTACTTTTGGGTGCTGTGTAAATCCCAAATAATCACTTGATACAAAACTAACAAATTCTCTGTTTTGGTTTGCAATATTTACATTCAGTATTGCATTTGTTCCTGAAGTATTCTTCAGTCGATAGTTCATGTGTCCATTAGACTTTACAAAATCTAAATATTCATAAAAAATTTCAGCTCTTTGAGCCATATCATTATCTGGTATATTCTCAAAGTCTTTAATAGTTGCTGTTGTGAAATTGATGTTCATCCTTAATCTTGTTTGTTGTGTGGTTTAAAAGAAACAAATATATAACTATTTATAAGGCCTAAGCGCCTCTATTGAGATTAAATATTATTAAAGACACAATATTTTATTCTTATTATCTGGAAACCAAAGTATTTGTATCTGTATCAATCTTTTTAACGTTTTCACCTATTGAATTAATTAGTTTTTTCTTACCTAAATTTAATAAAAAAATCAAACAATAAAGAAATATTAGTAAATAAATAATAAAAAAATGTTATTATTTTTCACAAACAGCTCATTTATAAAAGATTATTTTCTTGTTATTTTAACATTTTAATTCACTAAACAGCTTTTTAAATCTGACAATTTAGACGGCCAAATCCCTACCCAGAGGCAAAAGCCGGCACAAATCTTCTGACACAGCAATATTAAACAAAAAAAGTGGTCAATTTAAGCTCTATTTGAATTTCTGAAATTTCCGGGAGTAAAACCGGTCATTTTTTTGAAAAATTTTGAAAAATTGGAAGGGTCGTAAGTAAAAATACGGGCAATTTCTGCTACAGATTTATCGGAAGTAATAAGCATTTGTTTGATCTGATCAATAATCTTTTCATCATAGAAGGAACAGGGATGCTGTCCGGTTTCTTTTTTAATGGTATCCGTAAGGTGCTTGTGAGATATTGCAAGCTCTCCGGCAATTTGGTTCAATTCCAGGAATTCAGGAACAGCTCCGGAAATAACATCATGGATATGACTATCCAAAAAGGCAAAATACTGAAGGGTAATTTCTTCGCTTCTTTTCATCGTGTAGGGTTCTTGCTAATCTGTATTCAAGATATAAATTTAATCATAAGATACAAAATAACACGGTGAACTTTTCGGATGATGCCAACTCGAATAGTTAATAAAAACTATCTTTAAAAGCCTGCGTAGAATTTTTCACCTTCAGTTTTTCCAGAATATTCTGGCGGTGCCTGCTTACGGTATTGATACTGATAGAAAGCAGATCAGCTATTTCTTTGCTTGCATAACCTTCGCCAACGAATTTTAAGACTTCCAGCTCCCTTGGACTCAGAATATTCTTATAATCAAGTTTATCTTTTACTACCACCTCTCCTTTTATGGTATTGATAATCATAAAATCAGGAGCTGAAGATGAAGAAAGAGATAGGTTATAAAGACAAAAAGCCAATCTCAGTTTGCTATTGTAAGGAGAATAAATATAAAACATACGGTGTTTTACCCAACGGTACTCCTCATTTTTATCTTTCATCCTTATTTTTGACACCACACTATAGGCGGTACGCTGTTCCATTTCCATGGCATCCAGTAATTTAAAAAAACGAAGTTCATGGATGTATTTCTTCAACCGGTCGTCGGGATGCATTTTTTTCAGCATTTCCTCTTCCCAGATGGTATTTATTTCTGTTGGACTTTCACCCATACTAAGTCCCAGTTCGGCCGCTGCTGCAGATTTATAAACATAGCTCTTATTCGCCTGCATATCGCTCAATACAGATATAGCACCTTCCATCTGAGAATACACAAGTGCCCTCTGCTTATAGATTTCTATGTTTAGCAGGCATTTTTTGGAGACATTATCCAGTAATTTATCGCTGAGTTGTTCACGGATTTCCATAATGGTTATTTATCAGTATTGACCCGATTTGAGTTTAATTATACTTTTGCTAAAATAATAATTTACCTGTAGAACTTATTCAAAAGAGAATGAAGAAATTATTTTTAGGCTTTTGTACGCTGATTCTGATTCAAAAATTGTCATCTCAGACTCTGGAAAAAATGACCTGGTTTAATGAGCCCGAAAAATGGGAGGTTAAAAACAACAGCCTGTCGATGTTTGTAACACCACAGAGTGATTACTGGAGAGTTTCACATTATGGATTTACTGTTGATGATGCCCCCTTTTATTACACCACTTACGGAGGTGAATTTGAAGCCAAAGTAAAGATCACAGGAAACTATAAAGCAAGGTTTGATCAGATGGGTCTGATGCTGAGAACAGACAAAGAGCATTATATCAAAGCCGGGGTAGAGTTTGTTGATGGCAAATATAACCTCAGCACAGTTGTTACTCATAACAAAAGTGACTGGAGCGTAATCACTTTAGACAAAACACCGCCTGCCGTATGGATAAAAGCGGTAAGAAGACTGGATGCTGTGGAAATATTTTATTCTTTTGATGATAAAAATTACATCATGATGAGAAATGCTCCTCTGCAGGATAATACTCCTGTAATGGTTGGTTTAATGGCCGCATGTCCTGATGGACAGGGATTCAATGCTGTTTTTGAAAACTTCAAAGTAAAACATCTGCCGGACGAGCGCAGACTGAAGTGGCTTGAAAACAATAAATAACGATTGAATTACACTTCAATATACAGTCAATTTTATTCACCTCCCATCATTTCCGGGAGGTTTTTTTATTCACGTATGTAACGGGAAACAGACTAACGGTTTTTAAAGGTTTTATGCAAATTCACATTACTTGCTTTATTGTCATTAAATAAGACAGACAGAATAACCTTTTTCCCAAACCAAGTCTTTCCTACCTGGTATGTCCAGATATCATGTTTAAAAAAATTGAATCCATCACCCATTTCCGCTTTCACTTCATGGCGTGTTTTTCCAATAAGATAGTTAAAATTATCTTTATTCATATCATTGTGTTTGCCACCAATCATCAAAATCAATGCCATTTCACAACCCTGCAAATCAATAGTTTTTATGATTATTTTTTTAATAAAAGAAGTGGTTTTTATGATAGAAGCAAAAGAACGAAAACATCAAAAGATCTCCTTAAGAGACCCTTTGCTTTTTGAGATAAAACCGTTTGTGTTCTTAGAATCATTATTGAGACCATGAAACGTCCTTAATTGTTCTGAGAATATTTTTGCAAAAATATGAATATTCATGAGCCTTAACAAAGACCTTATGTAGAATTAACCTCAGTTTTTTATCAAACTTTTACTACAAGAATGAATATATATAAATTAAACCTGTAATCAAAAAACAGTTAAAAAATTACAAAAACATCAATATTTATCATTTATAAAAATCGAAAAAAAATCGAAAATTCTGTACAGCATTGGGATTCAAACAAGATATTTCAAAACAAATTTATCACTTATTATTGAAATACTAGAAATATTTCAGAAAATGACAAGTACCACACCAACCGCAAAGCATGATAAAACTTATAGAAAACAGATTATAAGATACTGATTTATCTCCATAATTTCACTATTTTTACACGATCAAAAAATATAAAACACAAAAGACCAGAAAACTTCAATGATAAAAATTTATTTTCAATCGTTCCCGATCATTAAAAAAACTTCGACTTGTACAAATACTATTATTAACCACCTATTGCATTAGCAGCAGGTATAGACCAGTTTTGCACATATATGAGAGTTTGGGCATTTATTTTTGCTTGCATATATTTAAACGTTTCCGGACAGCGCCACATTTCCACGTGGTACAACATAGACAATAGGGTTTCACAGGTTGAACCACCCTTCTATCAGACAATGCTGTTCAGAGTATCTGCAGCCATCATTATTCTGATTATTATTATTGTTATTTTTCAGCTAACGACCAATTTCTTAAGAATAAAAAATAAAACATTAAAACAAATTGTTCATAATAAAAATTCTGAGCTAAAAGAAACCTATCTCCACCTGGAACTGGTAAAAAGCAATCTACAAAAGGAAACAGAATATCAGAAAAAACTGGTAGAAACCATTAGCCATGATATCACCACTCCAATCAGGTTTATTGCGATGCTTTCTCAAAAAATTCATGAGTCTGATGATGTAGAACTTCAGAAAAAATATTTCGACAGTATTTATAAATCTTCGGAGCAGCTTTATCAATTTACCTTGAACTTAAAAGAATATACGGAGCTGTACAAAGCCGAAAATATTTTTGAAGAAAAAGAATATCCTATCAACAGAATTCTGGAAATCAAGCACAGATTATTCTGTGAAATTGCTAAAGAAAAAGGAACCGTCATAACCAATCTGACAGAGCATAAGGTGTATTCGAAGGTCAATGAAAGTATTGTAACTGCCATTATTCATAATATCCTTGATAATGCTGTGAAAAATACTTTTGAGGGAAATATAACCCTTAATATTACAGAAAATCCACAAAAATCCATAATAATCATTGCTGACACAGGAACCGGAATGTCTGCGGAACAGATTGCCAACTATATGAATCTGTTCAGAAATCCTAAGCTGGAAACTCCAAGTTTCAAAGGAAAAGGCCTTGGATTACATATGGTTATCCATCTGGTGAAAAAGATCAATGCAGAAATCAGCTTCAGGCAAAACCAACCTGAAGGAACTATGGTAGAAATAACACTCACTAAAAACTAATTTGTATGAATGAAAGAATTTTAATCGCTGATGATCATTATGTAGTAAGGGCAGGAACCTCTTTGGTTCTTGAAACTGCTTATCCGGAGTTGAAAATAGATTTTGCAGAAAATTATGATCAGGTGAAAAAAAAGATCGCCTTTTCGCGTTATGATCTTCTTATTTTAGATATTGATATGCCGGGAACTCAGTACAAAAAAATGATTCCGGAATTGAAAGATATACAAAATGACCTAAAAATCCTTATATTCTCAGGATATGATAAAGATGTTGCTATCCAGTACATCAGAGAAGGTGCTGAAGGGTATCTGAATAAGCAAAGCAGTGAGGAAGAAATTAAGAATGCCGTGAAAACAGTAATCGAAAAAGGATATTTCTATCCTGCCGAACTAATTGGTCTTATTATTCAAAATAAAAGAGATAATCCTGTAGAAAAATTATCCTCCCGTGAGTATGAAATCTTCAAGCTTCTTGCTGATGGAAACGGAAACCTTGAAATTGCCAACAGGCTCAATATCCAGATGTCAACAGTGAGTACTTATAAAAAAAGGATTTTCCAAAAGCTTAATGTTGCTAATATTGCAGAGCTGATCAAAGTATACGAAATGATGCATTAAAAAGAGGCTGGAATAATTAAATTCCAGCCCCGGAAAAAACACAAATCTCATTAGGTTTTAAACAGCTAACCTATAGAGCCCGTAGATTTTTTATATTTCATTGCATTTTTAGAATCATCAAAAACCTTATTAATAGAGTCTCTGTACAGAAAGAAACAGTTCTCTTGTATTATCAGCAGTATTGGAATCTGTTGTTGTAGCATCACTGCTTCCTGTTGTAGATTTGTTATCTACACGGAATGCAAAATACACTCTGTACCATCTTGGTTCCGGTTCCTGGATTGTAATATCGAATGTTACGGTTTCATTATTCGTCTGGGTAAGATAAACACCATCATCAAACTGTCTGAAGGCTCCTGGTGATAGTTTAATATTTCCGTTATCAGAATCCCCGGTATGGGTAGACATTTCCGAAACCCAGATTTTCACATCTGAAGTTCCTACATTATAAAGTCTTGGATTAAAAGTGGTGGCTGCTCCTGTACCTGCTGAACTGCTGTTAAATTGAGCATCAAGCCTTAAAAAACCTCCCAACACAGGAAGATCTGTAAGATAGGTGCTTGCTAAAACATTAGCTCCGGAAGTACCTGCAGGAATGCTTCCATGATAGTAAATAAGATCTCCAATGGTAATATCATCGTCTTTACCCCCAAATGCAAACTTCCAGGTGGTTCCATTGAACATATAGTATCCGGCTTTATCTACTTTCGCCGTTTTTACAGAAGGTGCAGTCACAGCCTGCGTTACATAGACTAACGCTCCGGTCTGTGCGGCTAAATAAACATCATCTTTAGCTTTCAACTGATCTCCTGTTATTCTTGGAGCCATCACACCATCAGGCACAGTAACCACGTCTGGCTTTCCTTCTACATGTAATGTTACTTTGGGAGAATCTGTATTAATACCTACTTGGGAAAATGCAGCTACTGAAAAACACATCATTATGCTGGCAAGAGTTAATTTTATTTTCTTCATTTTAGTATATTTGTATTAAAAATTATTTGACTTATTTAAGAATTGAACAAATCATGTGGGATCAACTGAGATATCATCAGTCAACTTTTATTGAGCTAGCTGGTGCAAAGTTATCTGCATTGACAAATCAAATTCATGAATAATCAATGAAAAACCGGAAACGGTTCATCAAAACACAAATAGCTAACAATCAGTATTTTAATCCAGCCATTTTTTAATATTTGACTGTTGGAGAAACGTATTGGAATGATTTAAAATTATCTATTACCACAAATGACTACCGAACAAGACATACAAATTGAACAATATAAAAGACAACTGGTATATTATTACAATATTCTCATGTCAGTTATTCTTGCCATATTTGGTTTGATATTTACTTTTATCATTCCTGACAAAATAATGGCATGGTATCTTTTCGGGGGACTTTTTTTACTATTATACACTTACATGATCGTGCGTAAGACGTACTCGGTAGATGTAATGGTGCATTCTTATATTGTTATTGCAACCCTTTATAATTTTTACATTATGCTTGCTTTCTGGGATAATTCTATAGCAAGTTTTGTGTGGCTTATTCCAATTCCACTAGCCGCATATGTCTTCTTTCAGAGAAAGTATGTCTTTATTTACAGCCTATTTGTATTGCTGAATATTATTGTGGGATATCTTATTTCAAAAACATTCAGCTTTAATTTCCCAAAACACAGACCTGAAGATGTAAGAATTACAGACACCATTCTTATGATGTCCAATGTAGCTGTAATAGCACTCCTGCTCTATTTTAAGGATAAAATAAAAAGAGTTGAAATTTACCAAGAAATTGAAGAGAAGAACAAGAATACAGTGACCCAAACAATTCCTGCGGCAGAAAAAGCTCCTTTTGCAGATGAATTATTTGAGAAAATTGAACTTGTAATGAGGGAAAAACAACTGTATAAAGATGTTAACTTTAATATTTCAAAACTTTCTACAGAGATGGATATCAACAGCAGTTATATCTCAAAATCAATCCGTGCAAAAGGATATCCTAACTTCAACAATTACCTGAATATGTACAGAATTGAATGTGTAAAAAGGCTTCTTAGTGAAAATGATATTGAAAAGGTAACGCTTATGTATATTTACACGGAAGCAGGGTTCTCCAACCAGTCTACCTTCAACCGGGTTTTCAAACAGATGGAAAATATTACGCCTTCAGAATACATCAGCAGTCTGCAGCTTCACTGATTTGTTTCACCAATAAATATTATTGAGATAATGATTTTTAAATTCGGAAAATAATCAGGAAATTTACAGGACTTAATTTTCTGTCAAACCACTGCATTTTAATTGCAAAAAAATCATGAATTCATCTGAAAAAGCCATTCAGGGAAGCTCACGTTTCCGATATATCAAACTTTGTATTTTCTTTTCAGGACTTTCGGTTTTTGCACAGCTTTATCTTTTCCAGCCAATGCTGCCAATGGCAGCAGAGCAGTTTGGGGTATCCGTAGGTGATACTTCCCTGCTTGTATCATCTTCTACGATCGGTATGGCGTTGGGATTGCTATTTTTTGCTTTTAAGGCCGACAGCTATTCAAGAAAAGGCCTGATGGTATTCTCGCTAATTTCGTCTGCTCTGCTTACCATTATTTCTACATGGATTCCGAGTTTAAGCCTCCTTATTGCCGTCGGAGTACTGAAGGGTTTTGTTGTTTCCGGTGTCTCAGCAGTCGCCCTGGCCTATCTTACAGAGGAAGTAAATGCTTTGGCAGTGCCTGCAGCAATCAGTATGTATCTCAGTGGGAATACAATCGGCGGGATGAGCGGAAGGATAATGGCCACTCTGTTTGCAGGTGAATTCGGCTGGCGTAATGCCGTTCTTTTGATTGGAGTAGAAAGTTTCATTCTTGGGGCTGTATTTTGGAAATTATTTCCTGAATCGCGGTTTTTCAATCCACAGAAAACCGATTATCACCTCAAGGTAAAACAAATGAAATTTTTCCTTACCAATCCTTATATGCTTCGTTTATACTGTACAGCAGCTTTACTGATGGGTGTTTTTGTGAGTGTTTATAACTACCTGACGTTCAGACTAGAGGCAAAACCTTTTTCATTAAGCCATTTTATTATTGCTTTTATTTTTCTGATGTATATTTTTGGCGTCTTTGGAACGATGATCGTAGGCCGTCTTTCCAGAAGGTTTCCCATGAATAACATTCTTAAAGCATCTATCCTGTCTATGATTACCGGAGCCGCTTTATTGCTATCTAAAAATATCTATATTCTTATTTTCGGGCTTGGACTTTTTACTTTGTCATTTTTTGCAGCCCATACGATGGCAAGCCAGATGACTGCATTATATGCCAAACGTGGAAAATCTTCAGCAACTTCTATTTACTGGCTGTTTTACTATTTTGGTTCAAGTATTCTGGGAAGCGGCACCGGATATCTGCTGCATGCCTATTCCTGGAACGTTTTCATTGCCGTTCTTATTATTTCTGTAATCATCGCACTCATTTTGACGACTTTTAATGTAAATCCAAAAACAGCGACAAAACGCTAGTACCACATACATACCACATTTATTTTTTACAGATATGCAATAATTCGCCTTTGTGTGTACTATTTTAACATATCATTAATTTTTTATAGTAAAAATTTAACCTAATCTTTACTAAAACAAGGCTTAACAAAACAATGCAGGGCATACTATTTGATGTTTATCTGGGACCCTATCATCAACTAAAAATCAAAATATTATGAACGTAGCAGATCTAAAAATCAAGAACTTAGTCGAGTACAAAAATCAGATTTATACCATTACTGAGATCTTTCACAATGTGGAGCAGGATTATTTTGTTAAAATTGAAAATGATATTCAAAGTATTTCCGTTCCGGCAGCCTCCATAAAACCTATTAAAATAACGGAAGAATGGCTTGAAAAACTTGGATTTTCAAGAACGTACAGTTCGGAACAGAGCATCCGATATGAAAGACCGGAATCCTTTATAAAATACGATATAGACCTGAGTTCCAGAAAAATACTGGAAGGTCTGAAAATATACGGGAACGCCATAAAATGCAGGTATATCCATGAGTTTCAGAATATTTTCTCAAGCTTATTCGGAAAAGAAACTGCTTTACATTATGGGTATTTGAAAACAGAATCGTAGTTAAATAGTTCTTAGTTGAGGAAGACCACAATTTAGCCCGTAAATTGTGGTCTTCTTTTTAGAATAAAACATACAAAATCTCTCATCTTTTTCATTTAAAATAAATGAAGTAAAAAATGGCATATGTTATTAGTTTATGATTTAAATGACATTGCTAATTTTCAAACAGATTTTCGTGTTTTTGAATAAAGTAAATTTTTTTGTTTTTATCATTTTCTTTAGAGTTTAAATTATAAATTAAATATGTATCATTTACATACTCTAGCTTGATATTTGGAAATTGCTTTTTAAGTGATTGTATTTTATTGTCATGGGTAATGTTAAATACATTTAGTGGTTTAGAATAAGTTAAAAATATGACCACAACTATTGTTAAAAATAAACCAAATGCCATTGGCAATGCACTGACTGACATTAATTTAATGATATAAATACAGAACATTGTTGCTAAAATTAAAAAAAACGTTTTTAAAACGATATCAGAATAAGAAATTGCGGAAAAATTATAATAATTTTTTAAAAAAATATAGCATATTATTAACAAAGAACCTATACCAAAAAGAATTTTGAGTGAATGGGATTTATACCTCTCAACAAATTTATTAAAATAGAAAACTGTAAACAACATTATAGAAAGCTGAAATAATATTGAAATTCCATCAAGTAAAACTTGACTAGTTGAAAAATAAATTAGCAATGAAGGAGATAATATACTTAATAATAAGAATTGTCTAATACCTCCCAATAATGCAGGGATGATAATTATAAGGGATAAATTTTCTGATAAATATTTAATTATCCGGTTTTCGAAAAGTTGATTTTGAGTACTTGTCATGTTAATTATTTTTTATCCAGTGTTTTCTCTTCTTCAAATAGAGTTTCAAACTTTTGAACATAAAACCTTCTTTTATCAAGTTCATCATCAGGATTTTTGATAAATACTAAATATGTATCGTTATAATAAATTAGTTCAGCTTTTTTTGAAAATTTTTCTCTAACATTTTTTGTCAAATTAGTAACATTCTCCACATTATACTGGAATGGTTTAATCATAACTATATAAAAAACAGCATATAATATAGTCACAGCAGTAATAAGCTTTAATGCTATTTTCATTTTATTTGAAGAGTAAATTTGAGTATTAATCGATGTATCGTAAGAATCTGCAAGAAGTAAAGAAAGTAATATTAAAGAAAGGCTTTTCAGAAAATATGATGTGAAAGTGGATAAATTATAAGTTGTTTCTATTACTCGAAAACCATTAAAATAAAAAAGTATTCCAGAATATAATAATAAAAAAAAGAGCATTAGAATTTTTTTTGCAAGAAAGTTTCTAATGTTTTTTAATACTATTTTATAAAAAAAGATTGCAGTACAAATCATAAATATTACTTGAAAAATTGTTTCTAAACCATCTATTGCAATTTGAGTAAAAGAAAAATATTGTATAAGGGTTGGAGAATAAAATAAAAGTATGATGAATTGTCTTAATCCACCTAATAATGAAGGGACAAAAATAATTAATGAAAAGTTTTCTTTAATAAATTTGAAAATTTCATTTTGCTCGATTTTTTGTATTAATGTATTCACAAGTTATTTAGTTTCAACAAATATATTAATTAGTTAGGGATTTGGAAATATTCGAAATATCTTAATTGTCGGTTACTTTCATTGTTTATTTTTTGAATAGTTTTCTGTTGTGTACTTTACTCCATTAGAAGACTGTATCTTTCAAAACCTATTATCCTTTCCGCTGGTATTCACCCTGCTTTATCACTACAAATTTTTAATATTTGCTTAAATTTGTATCTGTAGGCTATAAGTACAAATTCTCATGACAGATACAATATTTTCACAACTCATAGAACACTTTAAAGAAATCGTATCTTTAGAAGATAAAGATATTAACTGTATCACTTCCAAATTAGAAATCATATCCCTTAAAAAGAAGGAATATCTGCTTCGTGAGGGACAGGTTTCCAGACATATGCGTTTCATTGCAAAGGGAAGTTTGTATGCTTATCATATTGATGAAAAAGGAAAAGAAAATACCACACAATTAGGTATTGAAAACTGGTGGGTGAATGATCTTTACAGCTATCTGAGTGAACTGCCTTCAAGAATGTTTATTCAGGCTAATGAAGATAGTACAATCATACAGGTCAGTAAAAATAACCTGGAATTATTATACAAAGAAGTTCCCGCGATTTCCGAATTCTGGCGTCTGAAAATGCAGTCTGCCTATGTTACTTTACAGGAAAGGACTTTTGAACATTCACGCGTTGATGCCTATACCAAATACAGAACATTTGTCACTACCTACCGCAATATCGAACAGAGGTTTCCTCAATATATGATTGCATCCTACCTTGGAATCACGGTAGAATATCTGAGTTATCTGAGAAAAAAACACCTGTCTGACGTTTCTTAAGATTTCTTAAGTTTATTCCCCTCCAGCCCGAATAATTTTGCTCACAGAAATTTAATGAGTGAAATATGAAGGCAAAAATCATCACACTAACAGCTCTTGCATCAGCTTTTTTGAGTCTGAATGCACAGAAACTTTCTTACACCCCGGATATTGTTTTAGGACACCGCTCCTATACTTATATGCACAATATCAATTATCAGCTGAATGACCGGTTGAAATTGAACAATCTTACCCTATTTGATACCGAATATACCAAAGACAAAGAAAATATATTCTTCATCAGAAATACTCTTGCATATAACCTTACCAAAAGACTGAGCGCCAATGCTGCATTTGGAATGAAAAATCCCGGAGCATTTTTCAGTGTTTATCTTCAATATAAAATTATTCAGCCTTCCTATTCTCTCTCCTATTCTATAGGAACTACTTACCAAAAAGGATTTTCGCTGGAACAGTCTATATCTTTTGAATATACACCATATCTCACGGAAAATCTCAAAGGTTATTTCAGTGTACTGGCTATTGGAAATCTCGATGACAAAGGGTATCCAAGAGGACTACAGTTTATCAGGCTGGGGGTAAAACAAGATAAAATAATGTACGGAATGGCTTACAATTTCGACCAGTTTAATAACGGAAAAAAGACCCTGAAAAACATCGGGGTATTTGTAAAATATAACTTTTAAATAATTATAAGAAATGAAAAAGAACATTGATTTAGGAATGCTTATCACAAGAATAGCAATCGGGTTTCCAATGTCAGTTTATGGAATAAGCAAATTGATCCATGGAGTTGGTTTTATTAAAGATATGATGACGATGCACAGTTTACCATCATTCTTTGCGTATGGAGTTTTTGCAGGGGAAATTATAGCTCCCGTTATGCTGATGATAGGATTTCGGGCACGTCTGGCAGGACTTATTTTTTCTGTCAATTGCTTTACTGCCACTATTCTTGCACAAACAGCCAATATTTTCAAACTTAATGAATTTGGAGGCTGGGCTTTGGAACTCCTTGTGATTTATATGCTTGTAAGCCTAAGTTTTTTCTTTACAGGAGCCGGAAAGTATGCTGTTTCTATCCGGAATAAGTGGGATTAAAACAACTCACAAACCTTTCTATTTCTATTAAATAAACCAGCATCTCAGGATTTTGGTTTATTTTTTATCAAATGACAATAAAACAGACTCCAGATCCCCGGTTTCATTCCGTATTTTTACAATAAACTTAATCACTCATATGAAAGAAGTAATCGTCTATCAAATAGATTCTTTTACAAAAGAAAAATTCAAGGGAAATCCCGCAGGAGTAGTATTAAATGCTGAACATATGACGTCTGAAGAAATGCAGCTGATTGCCAGGGAACTTAACAATTCTGAAACAGCATTTGTCTTCAGGCCTGAGACCCAGGAAAAAAACTTTGATTATCACGTCCGGTATTTCACTCCTACCACAGAAGTTCCTTCCTGCGGACACGCCACTATTGCTGCACTTTATGCAAGAGCTCAGGAGGATCAATTGGATTCCTGTACTATTAAAATCAATACCCAAATCGGAATATTGCCCATTTATATTGAGAAGAAGAATAACGATTATCTCATCACTATGACACAGGGAAGCTTTGAGCTAAGTCCTGCATTTGATACTCCAATCATTCAAAAAATTGTGCTGGCTCTGGGACTAACAATGGATGACCTTGATGAAAAATGTCCGGTGCAAATAGCTTCTACAGGTCATTCTAAAGTAATGATTGGCATCAAAAGCAATACAGTTTTAAATAATCTGGATCCTGATCTTATCGCTTTATCAAAGCTGAGTAAAGAAATTGGCTGTAACGGGTATTTTGTATTTACTTTCGATACGGGCGAAAAAAATATTTTAACCAATGGAAGAATGTTTGCTCCTGCCATTGGTATTTCTGAAGATCCGGTAACCGGAAATGCTAACGGCCCTTTAGGCGGGTATATTATTCAAAATAAAATCAAAGACATAACTGACGGGATTTTTGAATTTACAGGAAAACAGGGCGAAGCTCTCAACAGGATTGGAAAAGTAGAGGTAAAAGTTAACGTCAAAAGCAATCAACCCAATATAATCAGTATTACCGGAAATGCCGTATGTGTTTTCAGAACAACCATGAATCTGGAATAATTCTGACATTTATAAAAAAACAGTCCCCATTGGAGAAAGTCAGTCGTCATTAAGATGAATCAAAAAATTGAATACAATGAAAGAATTCTTATTAGTCTTCCGTGCAGATTACAAATCTATGCCTAAGACATCGCCTGAACAAATGCAGGCTAACACTCAGAAATGGATGAACTGGATTGCCGGAATTGCTGCTCAGAATAAACTGGCAGACAGAGGTAACCGTTTGGAAGCTGCAGGACAGGTTTTAAAACCTGACGGAATCATTTCAGACGGACCTTATACTGAAATTAAAGAATCCATTATGGGATACACCATTATCAATGCGGAATCTATTGAAGAAGCTACGGCTTTATGCAAAGAATGTCCTATCCTTTTATCGGGAGGAAACGTAGAAGTGAGAGAGATCAGTAGGTTATAAAAAGTATTGAAAAAACGAAAAAAATTCATCTGCGTAATCTGTATTTTCTGTGAGAGATACAATATAAATTCCCCGTGCAGAAAATACAGATGGCGCAGATTTTTGAAAAAAAAAGATCTCCAACATTCCGATCAAACGTTTTTGCATTTCCAAAACAAATATAACTCCCTTTGATACAGCCTTTTCATCAATCATGGCAAATCCGAATGAAATAACTCCGCATTTATTCAGAACCGAATACAGCAAAATTGTTGCAGTACTTTGCAAAAGTTTTGATATTAAACATATCGAAATTGCAGAGGATATTGCCAGTGAAACCTTTCTGAAAGCCTCAGAATATTGGGCAGTGAATGGACTTCCCGACAATCCTGCAGCCTGGCTTTACACAGTGGCTAAGAATAAAACAAAAGATTACTTTAAACACCTTTCCATTATTGAAAAAAATAAACAGGAAGAAGTAAAAACGGCAGAGAAAGAGTATCAGACCATAGACTTCGATACCAAAAACATCTCTGACAGCCAGTTGGAAATGATTTTTGCTACCTGTAATCCTGTCAATTCTCAGGAAACACAAATATGCCTGGCTCTGCAGATTCTCTGTGGGTTCAGTATAGAAGAAATCGCCAATGCTTTTCTCTCCAAAACAGAGACTATAAAAAAACGTTTGCAACGAGGTAGAGAAGTTCTCAGAACACATGATTTTAAAATAGATTCTTTAAGTGAGCAGGATATTCACCAGCGTTTGGAAACAGTACTCACTACTTTATATTTACTGTTTAATGAAGGCTATTTTTCCAGAACGAATACTCTTTTAATCCGTAAAGATCTTTGCCTGGAAGCGATAAGACTCACCCTTATTCTTACGGATAATCAACTTACCAATACTCCCCAAACCAATGCATTGCTCGCTTTGATGTGTTTTCAGAGCTCAAGACTTGATGCCAGAACGAGTGCTGAAGGAGAATCTATTCTTTTTGATGAACAGGACGAATCGCTATGGGATAAAGCCTTAATTGAAAAGGGCTGCTATTATCTGATAGAAGCCTGCAACACCAACAGTAATTCCGTTTCAAAATATCATCTGGAAGCAGGAATTGCGTATTGGCACACCTCATCAACCGGTAAGGACAAATGGCAGCATATTTTAAACCTGTACAATCAGCTTGTTATTATTGAATATTCTCCTGTTACCGCTTTAAACAGGGCTTTTGCTTTTTCCAAAGTCTATGGACATCAAAAAGCACTCGTTGAAACAGAAAAACTCAACCTCATCAGCAATGAATATTATCATGGCTTGCTGGGATATTTATATTCTGAGCTCAATATTGACAAGGCTGTTTATCATTTTGAGGAAGCCATCCGTCTGACCAAATCAAAGCCGGAAAAACAAACTTTGCAGAAACAAATCAATCTTTTGAAACAGTTAAAATAAAATTAAGTAAAAGCCTCCCGATCAATGATCAGAAGGCTTTTTTATTATCACTCATCATCTGCAGTATTGAGAAATACCTCCTCTTTTCCGATAAGATAAATATTGATCAGCTCCTGTCTGTTGACGTCAACAATATCCCCATTCCTGAACTTATATTTCTTTTGAAGAGGTTTCTCATTGAAATAAACCGCACCTGAAGCAAGCAATAGGTTCAATTTAGACAATGAAAGGCCTAAACATGTTCGGATTACCGTTGAGATTCTCATATTAAAATCAAAAGGACACTGTATTTGAAATGAAATCATATCGCTTTCCCTATTAATAAGACTTTCTACCGTAAGGTTTTGAAATGAAATTTCATATTCTACACTTTCCCAATCGGCTTCTGCATTATTTTTCCTGATAGCTTCCTGTGAGAAAGCATACTGCCAGGCAATTTCCATATTATTTTCTGAAAACTTGTTGAATATTTCTTTACTGATGGATTCTGTTCTGATTCTTGAAAACACCATCATATTATAGGTGTTGTTACATTTTACACATCGGTAAATTAACCATATATCAATATTCTTTTTCTGAGCATTCAGTCTGAATTTATCACTGCATTGAAATCTGTCGCTGTTACAATGATTGCATTTCTTTTTGAGTAAGGGAGTATTTTTCGCTTTTACCTCCCAAATATGCTGGGTATTCATTACTTATAATCGTGCTTAATATTCTTTGTTGGATTTTTTCCATACTATTTACGCACTACAAGGTGGTTACCCCTATCCGGATTATAGCTCAAAGATGATCTCTTAAGCCATAATTGCTGTATATTTCAATTTTTGATCAATCGCAATTGTCAGATCCAAAATAGCAGATAGAGTCACCTTTAACAGGCAATACGATAAATAATATGATGAAATAAAAACCTGTTCGGGCAGAATTACCCAAACGAAAGAACGATCAGCCTGTGGTTACGGAGACTGATACTAAGCCAAAATAAGTTTAAGAGTTGTTCTCAAAATGAGTTATTTACTTGGTTATGATAAAAATAGTCAATTTTATGAAAGAACTGTACATTTTTTCATTTTAAATCAAAAAGGAAAATACTCCGTTTATTTTTTCCTTACAATTTCATCAGGAAAATGAACCATACAACAAACAAAAATTGAGCTTTACAACAAACTTATCTTTTCTGTTTCTGCCGAAATTTGTAGTATTAAAATCATCAAAATGATACAGATTAATAAAATTTACGTAAACGGAGAATTCGTTACCCCAAAAGGTACAGACACTTTTGATCTCATAAACCCTGCTACCAATGAGAAAACCGGAGAAGTAGTTCTGGGAAATGAAGAAGATACCCGAATGGCGATTGCTGCCGCGAAGAAAACCTTTAAAACATTTTCAAAAACAACAAAAGAAGAGCGAATCAGTCTTCTTAAAAAGCTTCATGAAGCAGTAAGCAAAAGAGAAGATGAATTGGTTTCTGCCATGGTGAATGAATACGGAGGAACATTGCAATTCTGCAGAATGAGTGTTCAAAATGCAATTTCCGCCTTTACAACCACCATCAACACCTTAGAATCTTATGACTTCGAAAGAACAGTCGGACATTCTAAAGTACGTTTTGAATCTTTAGGCGTAGTAGGAATTATTACTCCATGGAATGCCAGCAACAGTTTCATCTGTAATAAGCTTGCCACTGCTATTGCTGCCGGATGTACAGCCGTTATCAAACCAAGTGAAATGAGTGCCGTGCAAACTCAGCTGCTCACGGAATGTTTTCATGAAGCAGGTTTACCAGAAGGAGTATTCAATATTGTAAACGGATTGGGAAATGTAGTTGGGGCTGAAATTACACAGCATCCGGATATCGCAAAAATATCTTTCACAGGATCTACAATAACTGGAAAAGCGATTGCAAAAGGAGCTGTAGACACGATGAAAAGAGTAACCTTAGAACTTGGCGGAAAGTCTCCTAATATTATCCTTGAAGATGCCAATCTTGATCAAGCAATTCCTATGGCGGTTTTCGGAGCTTATATGAATAATGGACAGGCATGTATTGCTCCTACCCGTCTGCTTGTTCCTCAAAACAGATTGGATGAAGTGAATGAGCTGGCTAAAAAAGCCGCTGAACAGGTAAAAGTAGGAAATCCTAATGAAGAAGATACTCTTGTAGGACCTATGGTAAGTGCAAAACAGTTTGAAAGAGTACAAAGTTATATCCGACTGGGACAAGAAGAAGGAGCCGTTCTGCTTGCAGGTGGTGAAGGAAAACCGGAAGGTCTTGAAAGCGGTAATTTTGTAAAGGCAACCATCTTTACCAATGTTCGCAATGATATGCGCATTGCTCAGGAGGAAATTTTCGGGCCTGTGCTTTCTATCATTCCTTATGCCAATGAAGAAGAAGCAATTTCTATTGCTAATGACACAACTTACGGTCTGGCAGCCTATATCAGCTCTGCCGATAAAGAACATGCAGAACGTGTAGCTGCACAGATTGATGCCGGAAGAATCTGTATTAATGGATTTGCGCATGATCCTTATGCTCCTTTTGGTGGATTTAAACAAAGTGGTATCGGACGTGAGTTTGGTACATTCGGGTTGGAAGCCTATCTGGAGCCCAAAGCCATCCTTGCCTAATATTATATTCCTCAAAGTCCATGAATATTGGGCTTTGGGGAATTTAAATATATAATCATAAAAAAAGTTTTGTAAGTTTGAATAAGAATCTATCAAGAAATACCCGTCTGAAAGATGAGCGACAATAAAATTCCTTTCCCTATTAATTACTCCTGTTACTTCTCAGAATTCAGAGAAGGAGAACAGTTTGCCCAGATACATAGCCTTGGGCTGGTTCTTTCCGGAGAGATGGAACTGAACGACGGTATTACGAAAACGATATTCAAAGAAGGCGAACTCTATTCCGCAAGGAAAAACAGCTTATTGAAATTTGCAAAATATCCTCCTAAAAATGGTGAAATAAGAACCGTATCCATCTATTTTGATGATGCAATGCTTCATGATTTCAGCCGTGAATACGGGTATCAGGCAGAAAAGAAAGATCATGTTCCCGCCTATATAAAACCAGAGCAAAAAGCATTGACTTCTTTCATGTATTCATTATTAGCCTATGAAGATCTTTCTGCTTCTGAAGAGATACTGCGTCTCAAACAAAAAGAAGCTTTACTGCTACTGCTGAACTATGATCCGGGTCTTAAGGATATTTTATTTGATTTTTCTGAGCCTTTTAAAATAGATATTGAAGCTTTTATGAATAAGAATTTTCATTTCAACGTTAATGTTGAGCGTTTCGCTTATTTAACGGGAAGAAGTTTGTCTGCATTTAAAAGAGATTTTCAAAAGATCTTTGGTATACCGCCAAGACAGTGGCTCCAGCTTCGAAGGCTGAAAGAAGCTCATTTTCTGCTTACTCAAAAAGGAAGATCCGTTTCTGACATTTATCTGGATCTGGGATTTGAAAATTTATCCCATTTCTCCTTTGCATTTAAAAAACAGTTTGGTTATCCTCCAAGCACATTGCAGGCAAAATAATTCAATATTTCATCAATGTTTTAAAGGATTACCATAATAAATCGTGCCATGAATATCATGGCACGATCCGGGTGATTGTATCTAATTATTTCTAAAGTTTTCTAAAGTGCATATTCTACGGAAGCTTCTTTAGCAGCTGCTACCATTGCTATTAAAGCTTTTTCGGTTTCATCCCAGTGTCTTGTTTTCAGTCCGCAGTCTGGGTTTACCCAAAGTTGATTGGCAGGAATCACATTCTGGGCCTTTCTCAGCAGTTCGATCATTTCTTCTTTTGACGGAACTCTTGGTGAGTGAATGTCATATACTCCGGGACCAATTTCATTTGGATATTTAAAATCGGCAAAAGCATTCAGCAGTTCCATCTGAGAGCGGGAGCATTCTATGGTAATCACGTCCGCATCCATGTCAGCAATGTTTTCAATAATATCATTGAATTCTGAATAACACATATGCGTATGGATTTGGGTCGCATCTTCTACTCCACTTGCTGAAATTCTAAAGGCTTCTACAGCCCATTTCAGATAATTCTGCCAGTCTGTTTTTCTTAACGGAAGTCCTTCTCTGATAGCAGGTTCGTCAATCTGAATAATCCTGATCCCAGCTTTTTCCAGATCCACAACTTCATCACGGATCGCCAAAGCAATTTGTTTACACGTTTCGGAACGAGGCTGATCATCACGTACAAAAGACCACTGTAAGATGGTAACCGGACCTGTAAGCATTCCTTTTACCCATTTTTCAGTCTGGGATTGTGCATATTGAGACCAGTAAACTGTCATAGGAGTCGGGCGGGAAACATCACCAAAGATTACAGGAGGTTTTACACAACGGCTTCCGTAGCTTTGTACCCATCCGTTTTTGGTGAATACAAATCCTTCCAGCTGTTCTCCGAAGTATTCTACCATGTCGTTACGCTCAAATTCCCCGTGAACCAGTACATCTATACCGATTTCTTCCTGCCAGCGGATTGTTCTCTGAGTTTCTTCTTTCAGTAAAGTATCATATTGCTCTGCCGTAAGCTCTCCTTTTTTGAATTGGGCTCTCCAGCTTCTTACCTCTATTGTCTGCGGGAATGATCCGATGGTGGTAGTTGGGAATAAAGGAAGCTGCAATACTTCCTGCTGTTCTTCTTTTCGGATTTTGAAGGTATTTATTCTCTGAGCATCCTTTTCAGTAACAGCATTGGCTCTTTGTTTCACCTGATCATTATGAATAAGAGAAGAAGTTCTTCTGTTCTCAATAGCTCTTTTATTTTCTTCGAATGCTTCAAGAACCTGTTCATTTTCTGTTCCTGTTGCCAGTTCTTTAAGGGTTACCACTTCCGCTACTTTTTGTTTGGCAAAAGCCAGCCAGTTTTTGATTTCAGGATTAAGACTAGTTTCAAAATCCAGATCACACGGTGAATGAAGCAATGAACATGATGGTGCAATGAAAATTCTTTCAGATCCTAATTTCTCAACTGCTTTTCTGATGAAAGACAGCGATTTTTCATAATCATTTTTCCAGATATTTCTGCCGTCAATTACCCCTAATGAAAGACTTAAGCTTTCCGGGATAACATTCAGGATATCATCCAGCTGTTCAGGATTTCTAACCAAGTCAATATGTAGTGTGTTCACCGGAAGTGAAGTGGCAAGCGATGTATTATCTTTTAATCCGTCAAAATAAGTAGCAACGATAAATTTCAGTTTTGGGAAACGTTTTCTTATTTCAGCATATACAGAAAGATAGATTTCTTTTGCTTTCTCTGTTAAATCCAATGCCAGAAAAGGTTCATCAAACTGAATCCATTCAGCACCCTGCTCCTGAAGTTTGGTTAAAATTTCTATGTACACAGGAAGAAGATTTCCGGCAAGATCTAACTTATCAAATCCTTCTTCTTTTTCTTTTCCTAATAGCAGATAAGTAACCAGACCGATAATAACAGGTTTAGCATTGATCCCAGCCTGCTTTGCTCCGGCAAATTCATTGAAAATTTTGTCTGAGCTTAGTTTAAATTGTTGGTTTTTATAAAATTCCGGAACGATATAGTGATAGTTGGTATCGAACCATTTGGTCATTTCCATTGCTGTGATATCCAGTCCATCTTTCTGATATCCTCTTGCCATGGCAAAGTAAAGATCCAGCTCAGAATTGTTTTTTTTAAGCACTACTTCATGATAACGAGTCGGGATTGCTCCTACCACAAGGCTCATATCCAATACCTGATCATAATAGGAAAAATCATTACACGGGATAAGGTCTATTCCTGCTTCCTTCTGGATATTCCAGTTTTGATTACAGATATTTCTACCTGTGTTCAGAAGTTCTTCCAAAAGGATTTTACCTGACCAATACTGCTCGCAGGCTTTTTTGAGTTCTCTTTTGCTACCAATACGCGGATAGCCCAGAATGTGAGTTTGCATTTTTTTAAACTTTTTAATTAAACTTAATATTAAAGCCCTTTAAAATGCTTCTGCATGTTTTAACGGATAAAAATTTCAGGAAATAATGACATAGCGAACAATGCAGTTTCCCTTTGAGAGAAAATACATGAATCCGATATATCATCTGTATGACCCAAAAGCTTCAGACCGCGAAAGCATTGTCAATTCAGTAAAGGCAGGTCTCCTGACTTGTAACAGTTTCCGTCATCCTTCCCGCTTTTGGCAGTGGATCTGCAAGGACAGAAACCTTTGATGTGTTACTTACAGTTGCGCGACAGCTCGTGATTTTCACACGATTCCCTATTAATCTACCTTAAGTAAAACCTTTCCTGTTTGATGAAGTATCTATAAAGAACTGTACTTTTACCTTTAACAATTGCTTTGAGTAAAAGTTTTTAATTTTGTGTAAAATTAACAATACAGAATAAAGATACAATTAAAAAGAAATAATTAAGCAAATTAAACTTTTGAAAACAAAAATAAAAGAATATAATTCTTTACATTTGACTGTTTTAATTATTTAAAAGAATAATATTCTGTGGAACAACTCGATGATAAGGACTTACAGCTGCTCAGGCTGCTCCAGAAAAATGCAAAACTGACCGTTAAAGAATTGGCAAAGGAAGTGAACCTCTCTACTTCACCTGTTTTTGAAAGGGTGAAAAGACTGGAACAGGACGGATTTGTTAAAAGATATGCCGCAGTTCTTGATGCTGAAAAACTGAACCGGGGATTTACGGTTTTCTGCCAGATTAAACTGAAAATTCACGACAGATCTGTGGGTTATGATTTTGTAAAAGAAATTTTAGAAATTGAAGAAGTTGCTGAATGTTACAATATTTCCGGTGATTTTGATTTTCTTCTGAAAGTTCAGGTAAGAGATATGAAACATTACCAGGATTTTGTTTTCAATAAGCTTGGATCCGTAGATTCAATCGGGAGTACACACAGTACTTTTGTGATGGCTGAAGTGAAAAATAATCATGGATTAACGATATAGCTTTTTAAAGCTGATCCATTTATACTAAAAAATCCGCCAAATATTGGCGGATTTTTTAATATTTTGAAGTTTTTCCAGCAATTAATTGGCAGCCGGATCAACAAGTTCTGTAGTTAAGCCGAGTGATTTCAACAGGTTTTTACTATCAAAAAGCAAAGTCGCATAATGTTTCCCTTTCTTAAAAACCAGCTTTGAGCCTCCTGGAAACTCACTGCCTGAAGCTAATTTCTGTGTTTTTGCATTGTATTTACTGAACTTGGTTTTACTATCCTGCAATGTACTTTTATTCAGGATAAGGCCAAAAGGCAATCCCTCTACCACTAAAGGTTTATTGTCTGAAGTTGAAAAAAACATCTCATTAACAGCATTGTCTTTCTCCAAACTGCAATAAAGCTCCAATCCTGTTTTTGTAGGCCATTTCGCATATTTTTCTTCATTGGCATCTTCATAAAAAACGGTTTTCACATTCAGTGCTTTTGAGATCTTATCAGTAGTCTGCGGGAAAACAAATTCTGAGTTTTTATCTAATAAGGAATTTAAAGTGGCTGTTTTCTGTGAAAATATGGTTGAGCTTACTACCAGAAAAAAAATAGTTACCATAAAAGTAAATCGTTTCGTCTGCATGGCAAATTGTATAATTTTAATGATTTGATGGCTAAAGGTATTAAAATTATACAATTTGCCAATATAATTTTATGACGGAATTTCATCTATTGAATATCTGAATTTATTCCTTTTGCTGCAAATTAAAAACCGTTCCCGCAGGATCGGGAATCCAGTGCATATTTTCAGGGAGTTCTTCAATTTCGTCACAGGTTTCCACGCCATTTGACCGTAAATATTGTGTAGCCTCTTCTACATTGGGAACAATGAGCTGCAGCCAGGTTTCGGAATGGGTATAGTTGTCCACACAATCCAGCCATATAATGTTATGACCAAATTTTACTTCGTGTGTTCTGGAAACAGTAGGATTTTTTATGGGTTTTTCTTCAACGTCTAATTTTAAAATATCCCTGTAGAAAGCAACAGTCTTTTCGTATTTACTTTTTGGAATTTTTATAGCGATATTAATTCCGGCTTCAAATTTTATATCCATATCAAGTTATTTTAAAAAACTGTTCAGATAGTTCAGAATTGTTGTAGTTTCCATCATCAGACTTACATGCCCCTGACCAGGAACAATTGCCAGTTGGGACTTGGGCATAGGTGCCATATCCGCAGAAATATTACCACCAAGCAACTTATAGGTTTTTGCCAGTTCTATTTTATCCAGCCCATCATTATCACCGGCTATGATTAGAACAGGTGCCGGAATTTTAGAAATATTATCATCCCCCAAGTCAAAAGGCTGTCCGGCAGAAGCTATCATTTGCTCCAGGAATTTTGTCCATTTTGTTTTATCCGGCGCTACAGCATTGTAGCCAGTATGCAGAGGGCTGTTTGTAAAGAGATCTGGTTTCATTCCTTCAAAGGCTTTATTTACTTCAGGAAGCCAGCCATTCGTTTTATAGGTTGATGAAATAATAACCAATTTATTCAGCCTTTCCGGGCTCTGTATAGCCAATTGATAAGCTACTTCCCCTCCAAAACTGTACCCCACAACATCAGCTTTGTCAATTTTCAGGAAATCCATTACCTTCGTAACATCACTTGCCAGCGTAGCATGTGATAATTTTCGTTCTGAAAACGGACTATGTCCGTGTCCTTGTAATTCAAGAGCTATTACTTTTCTGTTTTTAGACAGTTCCGGGATCAGTTGTCCCCAATTCATATCGATCGTCATAAAAGCACCGTGCAGCAATACAACAGGTTTTCCCTTACCATACATTTCATAATAAACTTTAATGCCATTAACAGACGCATAACCACTTTCGGAAGGTTTTACTTTTTGTCCATATACTTGAGCTGCGGTAAGGATTATGGCTAAAACCAGTAATGTAGAGAATTTAAATAGAGTTTTCATAATATGATCAGATTTGGTAAATTAAACTTTAAACAAAATTAGCAAGTCATTATGAAAACGGACTTGTCACAGGACAAGATTTTATAGAAACAAAATCAAACCTTTATGGATTCTATCAACCTTACTTTTAAAGCCTATTTGCCCACAAATTAACTTTACTCAATTCAACAAAATAAATGAAAAATACAAATCATTTAATTAATTATAAACAAATATTTTTACAATAATCCCACAATAGTTGATAAAATTTGATTAATTTCGAATAGAATTAAACCTAAAAAATATTATGAAAAATTTAAAAAAAATCGAAAGACAGGAATTGAAAACAATTAAGGGTGGAATCGACTGCAGAGGCGGTCAATTATGTTTAATCGGAGGAAAATGGCAATGCATGCCATATGACGGATGTGGCGGCGGAAATCAGCCATAACTTTATGTTTAACTCAATAACCTGACTATGAAAAATTCTAAAAAAATTTCAAGAGACCAATTGAAAAGTATTAATGGCGGAGCAGTAAGCTGCTCTGAAACATGCTGTCCACCTCCGGGAATTAAAAGATGCCCATGGGTGTATTGTGTAGCACCATGTGAGATTTTAAGTTAAAAGAAGGAAATTTCTTATCAACAAACATAAAGGCCGCTGTACATACAGTGGCCTTCATTTATTTATAACTACGAGCCCAATATTCGGATGGAAAGAATTTTACAAAGTTCAAAATCATGAGCCTTTGCACAACAGGAGTTGGCAAAATATCATTTTTTAGGATGCAATATTAAAGAGAAATCCCCTTTTCTGGTTATACTATAAATAAAACGTTTTTGATTTTTGTAAATCTAAAAACCTCTAATCTTATTTTCAGAGGCAGTGATAAAATATTTAGAGAACAAAATATAAACACAACACATGCATGACATACCTATGACATTTAAAATTTTTGATTGTTCTAGCTTATTTTTCAGGAATGTCATCTTATTATTTAACCTCAAAAGTGTTTTTGCAATTTCCAAAATCTAGCACTACAAATTATCATTCTCACAACTTAAGAATAAACTCTAGTTTGATCTGCTAAAACTGCCTTATAGTATAAAATCCAACCTCTATTTTCAGTTCGCCATAGCTCTCTATTCAAAACAAAAGCATTAATTAAATATCATTAAAATCACAATAAAGTGAATAGATTAAACACAAACCACCTATTTAATTAATAATTATAAGTCTAATTATCAAATAGTTATAGAGATGTACTATATATGTAATAGGCAAAGTTTTGCAAAATATAAAGTTCGGAATGTAATATTGTACCAGTAATCATATCCAGTTGGTTTACAATACATTCAAACTGCCAACAAAAAAAATTAGTCAATATCTGTACTAATGTGAAAAAAAAACACAATTCTTGAAAACATTATATCTATATCTCAACAACAAAATCTCTTCATTATGGAGAGAATCTAAAGGTATAATGATTCTGTTATTCTTATTATTGATTAATCCCATTTTAATATTCTCACAACAAGACAGCTTGTTAAAAGAAAATGATTCTTCTTTAAAAATAGTAGCTGCTGATAAAAAAGAATTAATTTTTGTCTCAGACGATGTGAAAGTTTGGGGATTAGAAGAAAATTCTAATGCTGTTGTAGTTCATGTTAAAAATAAAAGTGATTTAGAAAAGACTGTAGGAAAGAAATTAAAAAGGCTTAGTAAACTACCGCAAAAACCTCTAAAAAGAAAGACTTTAAACAAAGATTCAACTCATTATAATGTATTTCTTTTTAAACCGCTTGAAAAAATCAATTCTTTTTCATTTTACAATAATTCGATACAGCAATTTTGCTTTCCTCAAACACAATATAAAAATAGTATAAAGACATCGTCTTGGAATGTTTACCAATTGGCTTTTTTTGAGAAACCACTCAATACAAGAATAAAAAACAAGAGCCTTTTATTGGTCAATTTTAATTTTACATACTCCTCACGTCCTCCACCGATATATTGATTTTACCAATCGAATATCAAATTAAAAATTACTATAAGATACCTATTGTATCAAACCTAAATAATGAAAAAAAAATGAAAAATAAGATTATTCTAATGGCAGGTTTGCTTTCCACAGGACTTGCATTTGCACAAGTCGGAATTAATAATACCAGTCCAAAGGCTACTTTGGATATTACCGCCAAAAACACAGACGGCAGTACACCGGAAGGGGTAATTGCTCCAAGACTTACAGGAGACCAGATTAAGGCTGCCGATACGCAATACGGATCAAATCAGACAGGAACTTTGGTTTATGCTACAGCTGCTGTGTCTTCATCAACCGCCAAAACCGCCAACATCAATGCTGCAGGCTATTATTATTTTGACGGAACTATTTGGCAGAAAGTTATTAACTCCACCACATCACCTGTTTACAGTGCGAATAACGGGCTTACAATGTCAGGCAACAACGTAAAACTGGGAGGTAGTCTTATTGAGGCTACTACTATTTCAGGAGTTACAGCGGCTAACAAACTTGCTGTAACAGCTACAGGAACTGATGCCATTAATTTTGACAATAATACTTTTAGCGTTGATGCAACAAACGACAGGATTGGTATAGGAACCAATTCTCCTGCACAGCAGCTGGATGTAAATGGCAAAGTGAGAATTGGAACTGTTAGTTCGACATCTTCATCTTCTGTATCTACATTAGTCCGAGATAACAGTACGGGAGAGGTAATGGTGGCTGGTACAGCAACCAACAATAAAGCTTTTAGTTATGTAAAATATGTAATAAGCAATGTTAACAAAGATTGGATAAGCGACTTTAATACAAATATTTCTACAGCTAATTACACTGTAGTGGTTGTAGGAAGCAGCTTTAGTGACCCAGGCTTAACCAGTAATGTCGCAGGCAGCACATACAATCCGGTTAACGTTAATGCGTTTACCTCCGGTGGAACCTGGAGACTCACTGCAGATTTTAATGGTGGTTCATCTTCTACTAATGGAACATGGACTATATATTGTCTTATTCTTAATAATTCACAGGTTAAGACACTTTCGGACGTGACGGCAAATCTTGGGGGAGCAAGTACAGGCACTGGCTCTGCTCCAGCAGGATTATAAACTTAATAAGAATATTTAATTCAATTAATTTCTATGATGCAATAATAGGCTTTAATTATACAGTTTTAATTTTTCTAAAATTTAAATACCATGTGAAAATTAGCATCTTTTGTATCAATTGAATTGTTTTAAGTATTTCCTTTTACAAACTCTCTCTTTTCTTTTTTAAAATTTTAATCAAGGCGATTCGAGAGAGTTTGTTTACTTCAAAAAAAATGACAATAAATGGATTTTAAAGATCATCATGTCAGATTTAAGCTAAAAGAAGGAAATTTCTTATCAACAAACATAAAGGCCGCTGTACATACAGTGGCTTTATTTATAAATACGAGGCCAATATTCAGAGGGAAAGAATTTTACAAAGTTCAAAATCATGAGACTTTGCACAACAGGAGTTGGCAAAATATCATTTTTTCAGGATGCAATATTAAAGAGAAATCCCCTTTTCTGGTTATACTATA
The DNA here is from genome assembly GCF_050753305.1 of Chryseobacterium sp. 'Rf worker isolate 10'. Classification (NCBI taxonomy): domain Bacteria; kingdom Pseudomonadati; phylum Bacteroidota; class Flavobacteriia; order Flavobacteriales; family Weeksellaceae; genus Chryseobacterium; species Chryseobacterium sp. 'Rf worker isolate 10'. The sequence continues at coordinate 948,290 of NZ_JBOZOF010000001.1, read as the reverse complement.
AATAAAACGTTTTTGATTTTTGTAAATCTAAATACTTACTTTTATATTTATTGAATCATAATAATCTTTCTTCATAGATTTTTTCAAAATAATTTCCCAGCGAATCTTTTTTATAGTCTGCTTCATTACCTCATAAATCAAGTTTAGATACTGTTTTAGTTAATCTTTCGAACAGCTATCATCTTCAATATTCATTATTAAATTGAGCACAGGGAGTTTTTTTATAATAAGCTGTTAGATTATTTTAAATCTATATAACGGGATTGTTCAAACAGGTCTATCTGGTATTGGTAAGTATTTTGATTCTGAAGAACAAAATACCGTATTTATCATTGCTTTTATATTATAAAATTTCCAAGTAGAGCTAATTTGGAGAATTTAATGAATAATGTACTGCCTCAATTAAAAAATGAAAAATCCGGATTATTGGTTTGACAATATGAAACCTGTAGAAATTAATAATCTATTGGCTCACATTACAATCTATCTTTAAATAATCCAACTGCATTTAGCAACAAATTGTTCAAACTTCCGATCTGTATTTCTCATGACCGGTCCGTGGCCGAAACAGATAATGGCAGGATGCAGTTGCGCCAGCTTCTGGAGCGATTTGATGTTGCACTGCTGATCTGAGGTGAATATGTTTGGCGGAAGTCTCAGACCAGTCACTGTCGTGAGCAGGTGCATATTTGTCGCCACATCTCCAATTATCAAAACACCATCCCGTTCACGGAATAACGAAATATGACCTGCCGAATGGCCGGGCGTCTCTATTACCCGAAAGTTTCCGATCCTATCATTTTCAACGATTGTCTGTTCGACTTGATGTCCCTGACCTGCCCAGTACTTTTGTTGAAGCTTTGCTACCCAATGTTGCGGAGTTGGATAGTCATTGGTTACCATACCCGTTTCGGTTCTAAATACTTCGTCAGGATGGCAGAGTAAAGGTATACCGAATTCAGCGCATATCTGATCACTACAGCCCTGATGGTCTGCATGAGCATGTGTAAGTATATGCTGATAAACAGGGATTTTCTGAAGAGCATTCATTACAGTCGTATATGAACTCCGTATTCCGGAGTCTACCAATACACCTTCAATAATATAGCAGTTGATACCGTTTCGCGGCATCAGTGAAATCTGGAATACTTCGGGAGCTATTTGACGTAACATAGTTTTTTCTGCAAATCTACATCACTGATCATTACTATATAAGGACATTTGTCCTATAATACGCTGGGTCTATGTATTTGTCCCTTCGCCCGTGTAAGCGATCGCTGCGTAATGCCCAGGTATGATGCCAAATCCTGCGTCGGTACACGCTGGACGAGCATCGGTTCGTTAGATAGGACATGACGGTATTTATCCACAGCCGACCTATTATTGTAATTCAGCAGATAACGTTCCTTTTGGTTATATTCCTGCTCCATTACTGATTTTATAACTCCATTCAAAGCAGCTACCTGACTAAGCAGGTGCTGATAATCCAAGTAGCCTATCTTATAGAGTACGCTATCTTCTATAGCCCTTATATTCCTTCTGGATTTTTCTTGCGCTACAAACTCGGGAAAAGAAGTAACAAATTCATTTTCAAACTTGAAGCATGTTATATTTTCCTTTCCCTCTTTGTCGATCGCAAATGCTTTTACAGCGCCACTAGCGATAAACCCAACATGGGCGCAGGATTCATCCTCACGAATAAAAAAATCACCCTTTTTTAATCGGATCGGTTTGAAGAACTGCAAAGAAAAGTTAATTTCTTCGACGGATAGTCTTCCTGTTGAGGATAGGTAATTTTCAAATATGTCCACCATTTCGCAATCTTTTTATCATTTTTATTTTCTTCTTAATCGTCTATAGATTACACAACAAATCCAGCATACAAAACTAACAATTATTGTACATTCAAAAGATTAAGGTTCAAGTTTTATCCACAACGATTTTAAGATTATATTTATTGATAATGGTAACTCAGACTCCACTTTCTCCAATAGAGAGATTCTGTTTATCCAAAAGCTGTTCTCCATCTATTTCTATAAACTGAGATTATTTTTTATCATCTATTCTCTGAGGAGGTAAAACCATTATATGGTTCTTTCAATATTCATATGGTAATTTTTAATGATTGGCGAAATAAAATTGACCAATAGAAATCACATAAAAACCATTACTTTTTCATAATACCGAAAATATTTTTGTTTTTAATTCAAAAAAAAGACTGCAAAGAATAAATCCTTGCAGTAAAGTATTATGTGTTTTTAGAATCGATGAACCTTATTATTTCAATGAAAAGGTTACTAGTTTTGGAATTTTACAAAATCCAGATAAAAAGAAGGATTTCCAGCATTGAATGAGGCTGGTACTACTCCATTTGTTTTACCAGCTAAAACAGTATAGATTCCTGGTGCAGCAAAATATAATACACGGTTCTGATCTCTTGGAAACATGAATGCAGCAGTGTTTGATCCACAGTAGCTTCTCCAGACATCACCAATGCCGTTAATATAGAAAAAGTAATCATTACAGTCAGAATTGATGGAAACACCACATCGGAAAAAATACCAGCCCTTTGCCGGAATAGTTACCTGAACTCCCGTATTCAATCCGGCAGCCCCGATTCCACCCGTATAAGGATTTATCAAGGTTCCGGTATAGGGTGTCCAATTATTGGCAAATGCTGTAGTAACAGTGGATGACCATGTTGCTAAACCGTTGGCATCACTTGTCAGTACGTAACCCAGCTGCTGCGTACCATCTTTAATCTGAAGGGCTCCATTGGTAGTCCCATTATCAATAACTACTTTTGCATTAGATGCACCTGGTGGTACTGTATTGGTGCCCATCAGGACTTTCCCGGCACCATTAATACTTAAATTATTTCCCGCCATTGCAATATCAGTAGCTTGTGAAAGGGTTCCTCCCAGTTTTACATCTGTACCTGATAAAGCAAGACCATTGCTTGCGGTAATATTGTTATTAATAATTGTTGTTCCCCCATTTCCGTTACCTCCTGCAAGTTCTGTAACAGTTATAAATCCTATTTGAGGATTCAACTGAGCTGTTCCTGCTCCTCCTAATCTTACTTTTACAGAGGTATCAACTGTAGGTCTATAAATAGCATAAGCTTCTGGCTGCCCGCCTATTGAGGTTGCAGGATAGTTATTTATTGCATCAACAACACCGGTTGTACTGGAAGGAAGAACGGAATTGTTCGAAGCATCAACCCATTCATAGACAAAGAAACCTCCAGCCAGCGAGAAGTCCGTAGCATGCAACTGGCAACGAAGCACATATGTTTTCCCGGCCTTCAAGTTAAAAACACCAGTATTATAAGTAATGTTATTGGATGCAATCACAGATCCGAACGTAACATCTGATCCGGTAGATACCGTTTGAATAGCGTTAGGCTTTACAATAATATAATCCCCTGTAGAAGAAGTCCCTTTTGAAAGTATTTCCCAAGTCGAAACAGCCCCTGTAAGCCCGGTATTAACTAGTTCTATACTTTGATTTGCTGGTACAAGAACGCTGGGATTTCCATTAATGGTCTCTGGGGCTGAAGAATTTACTGTAATGCTAAAGTTTGTATTATTTTTAATCCTATAGATACGTCCTTTATAATTTCCAATCCCATTTATTGCTGAAGGAAGATTAAAAACAGCATCTGAACTTCCATTATAAGAAACATGAAAATCTGATGAGTTTAAATTATAAGAGTTTGTATTGACAGCATTATAATTTGCCGCTAATGATCCCGAAATATCCATAGTGGAACCTGGATTTGCAGTATTAATACCAACATTTCCTGCCTGGGAAAAGATAATAGCAGGACTTAAAGCTAACATTGCAAAAAATAATTTTGTATAAATTTTAACCATTCATTATTGTTTTATATATCTTCATTGATATTGTTATTATGGAAGTAAAGATATTCTAAGATTTATGTAAGAATTTATGAATGTTGTGGAAATACATTTATAAGCTTGTGGAAAAATATCCACAAATAAATTCAAAGAATAGCTTTGCTAAGGAGCTGCTATTAAAAACATGAATCTACTAAACTCTTTTGATATTGATAGGCTATATATCAGAGGCAGATTGAATTTTTCATTTATTTTTAATGTAAATTAGCTCTACTAATTCAAAACAAAAACAGATATGAAAACAATTGATTACTTCAACACGCTTTGCTCCATAGTCACAATTTCAATTATGCTTTATCCTTACAAGAAAGGGATTAGGACCAAATTAAATGAGATTTATAATACTCGGAAGTACAAAATAGTTAGCAACTGGGCAACAAAGCTCTGCTCGGTTACTTTAGTTACTATTTATTTCATGGAGCAATGCTTTGCTGGACACTCAAATTCAAATGTTCCATGTTAGGGTTTTATGTTTGTACCGCTGGAATTATACCTGTGATTCTGTTTTCACTTTTTTTCTACAAAGCAACTTATGAAACCGTACCTCCCAAGCCATAAGTTTTTATTTCCTGACTAAATTTTGCATTTCGTAAAACTCAATTGCTTTTTATTTTTATGGATTTGTACTCCATTCTCCCCACTCACCAGTATAAGGATTGTAATCACATTTTAAAGGGCTTGGAAACATCAGGAACTTTGGTATTATCCAGAATATAAAACTTCACTTGAATAGTGAAGGCAATTTTTTTTAACCATCACCTTGATTATATGAGAAATGTAAGAAGGAAAACTTTAATCAAAAAATAAAAGCCTACTGATTTTATCAGTAGGCTTTTATTTAATATTAGCGGAGAGAGAGGGAGTCCTGTCGAACTCCTAATACCATTATTAACATTCTTAAACAATATTAAATAGTTGATTTAAAATAACTTAATTGAAACTCAAATTATCTTCAATCTGTAGGGGCAACCAGAAACATTTAATTCTTTTAAATTATAGTTAACAACTTCAAATTGGATAATTTTTTTGAATATACTGCTAATAAAATAAATGTGATTTGCTTTCTAATATTAGAGTACGGATTAAAAAAACTCGAACTTTTTTTGGAGGATTTAAGAAAACTAAATGCTCCTTATAATACATTTATATCTTGGCAGGTGCCAATTTTTATAATAATTAAATAATTACATATACAATCCAAATAAATATAAATACATTCTTTAGCAGACTAAAACGAATTCTTAATTCAATTTCGTCCTGTTTAATGAGATTAAATCACTGAAACATGCTATTTACAAATAGATCTTTTTACATATATAAATTAATCTAGATTCATCCTTCTTACAAAATCTTGTAAATAATACTCATCCTCACAAGCAATGATTTGCCTACTATAATCATAATTTGCCTTATTAAGTAAATAGACCTGTTCACCGGAAACATAATGTATTCCTGGAGGTTTAGGCAGAATTCTCAGTTTGGAGGAACAAAAATGTATATATAGCTTACTGGTTAATGGAAGACCAATGTAGACAATATCCTTTGCATCTGGATTGAAATAATTATTGATACGGTCTCGCATTGTAGCAGCACCAAAATCTGGTAGTATAAAGTAATCATTTTCATTTTCTGGTATTTCAACAGAAAAAATAAGATCGCCCATTGCATTAATCACTTTATGAACAAATTCAACATAATTAAGACTATTGCTGTATTTTACTTCATCATTAAAATCAAAGTGTCTTTCAAATGTTGATTGCAACTCGGGGGTACCCATTTCCATTATAATCTTCATTCCATTTTTGAGTGCATTGTCTGTTTCTCTCTTACGGGAAGGGGTTCTTAATTCAGCGATAAGACCATAACCTGCCAGATAAAGAAGCGCTTCTTGGGTATCACTATCTAACTTATTTGTCTTTATTAACTTCTTTACAATTTCTACACAACCTGGAAAATCCTTTTCAAAATTTTGGTTCAGTTCTTCTTCAATTGTGGAATAATCATATTCATCATATTTTGCACGCTTTGTATTAAGATTCTTTTCACTAAAAATACTTTTTGCACTGTTCCTTTTAAAATGTCGATTTTGGGTTTTATCAAAAAGATAAATCTCATTCTTCTCCTTATTGAAAAAATTCTTTATATGTGCTTGTGAAATATAATGGTGGTTCTTGGGTATACTCATAAATAATTTTAATATTTTTCCTTTATTCCCGTCCTTATGGGGTTGTTACGTTTTGTGAGACTTCATTTTGATAGGAATTAATAATTTTTTCGTTTAATAATAGCAAAAACATTCCCCAATGTTGGGTACAAACGTTTAATCGCTCCGACCACTTAGAAGCGGCCTCCATGTCAATACTGATTTTAGAATTTTCTTCAAATACCATTGATTCAGGAAGTATATTATCTTTAATATCAAACAATGCTTGATAAAATGCTCTTTCCAACTCACTTTCTAAATAAGCTTTTTCGTCTATTGGGAACATGTTTACCCAAAGAACTAGAAAATCAAGCATAGGCTGTAACGACTCCTGTATTTCTGCACAGATTTTCTCTATGTGCTGCCTCAAATTTTCACTTTCGAGTTTATCCAGTTTCAATTCATCCAACTGTCGCAAATCATAAAAATGATCTACTAAAAATACCAGCCTGCTATAGCTTGCAGAAGCTTTCAATATTTCATTAAACTTGGGGTATAGAAGAGTCCAACTTTCAATTTTGAGATTTTCTAAGATATCATCATCAATCCGTTTCGGCATGGAACTAACAATACCCTGTTCTTCAAATGGCTTTTCCATGATCGTATAAAAATGTACTTCATTGCAAAGATGATTTATACTTTTTCCGCGTACTGTTTGAATAAAATATAAATTTGGATACCATAATTCTAGCATAAGGTATTTAAGACTCGTATTTTCTGGCATACCAATTATGAGGTAAATGATCTCGTAAAGTTCTGCGTATCCGGTAAGTGACAAAAGAGGGCTATCACTATCAATGATGAAAACAGGTTTTCCCCCTGTTTTAGCATTGTTGATATATTTCACAGAAAACAGACTGGATGCAGAGGCATCTTTACAAGCTTTAATAATCTTTTTTTCAAAGTCATCTTTCAGTTTCAGGATTCGTTTGAAAGAATGATCTCCATTAACGCTATCATTCACAAAATCTCTCCAAAAGGTAGCTGCCGTTAGAAGTGCATTGGTTTCTATTTGCGTTTCGTGATGTGAGTCGATGTTTCCAAAAGTGCTTTCATAGTTAAGATTATATTGTTTCAATTTTTTGATAGCATCAAATAAATTAACTTGAGATTGATATTCTATTTGTTCATCATGGCTATGTCCTTGTTCAGTCTTTAATTTAATTTTTGAATACAGTGTCTCAGCAGATTGTTGCATAAAAATTTCAAAACTGCTCTTAAAATCAGAAAGATTTCCAAAAAACTTTTCATGTTTAGACTTCAGTTTTTTGTTTACTTCTTCTTTCTCATTTTTTTCGTTTGATTGACTCTTCTCTACCCGATATATACCTAATGGATCAGTAATTGACTGTGGCTCCAAAATTTTTTCCGGCCACTGAAATAATGCATTGTGCATGACGGGGACAACAGGTGCATAAGTTTTACTACCCTTATATAACTGTTTGAAAGCGCTGTTATATTCATTGATCTTTTCCCGAGCCAGTACTTCCCATTGATTTAACATCGTACGATATTCATTCCAATCTGCCGGCCTGTTTTTATAATCATAAAGTTTGATAAAACATGAATTCATATTTACCCATTCTTCCAAATGCATATTTTCAATGGAAATGCTCCTGCGTGTTTCATCGTAATCCATAGAAAGCAACTTAAACCAATGCCCGTGCCCTTGGGAGTTGAACTGCTTTTGATCGGGTAAAGCAGTCCTGATAATATCAAGGATGTTTACGGCAAAACCATTTGTTGATCTTTCAAAATTATACTTAATAATATCAATGATAAAGTGTACATCCACCTGCCCTTCATTCATAGATAAATGGATAATGTCAAAATCTTTTTTTATTCTTTGTATAAAGAGGTCAATATGTCTTTCTCTAATTGCATTTAATATCGGAGAATAGGAATACATCCCCAACATCAATTTCGATAAACTTTTGCTATCCATTGTTTTAAATGCAAATTCAAATTGATACTCCGGAATGTCTGGCACAACATCTTTATCATTAGGAATATTTTTCAGCCAAAATAACGCTTCTCCATAAGATCTCCATTCAAAAGTATTAAGTGGTAATGCATCCGGAAAAGGAAGTTTATTGATTATAGCCAATGCTAATTTGAAAACGTAATCCTTGGGAAGCAATCTTTCATTAATCTTTTTAATCTTTTCTCTAAACTCTTCATCTGCATTTATCATGTCGAGCATGGCGCTTGGGTCGTAGTTGTTGCCAAATCTAACATCTGTAAACATTATCCATGCTCCTTTGCTAAGATCTCTGCATTCATCTATGATTGTACGATTTTGTTCAACGTATTCACGAATGCCCACCCAGATAAATGCTTTAATAATTGCCGTGTATACTGCCCAATTATTTACAACGACCTGCTGAGATATATCCTCAATGAAAAGATAGGGGTCAAAAACTTCTTCATAAAATAATTGCACGAGAAATAAATACAGATCTTCTTCTGCAAGTAATGGGATGGATTTATAAGCATATCCAAGTTTACTATTTGTGAACTCGTCAAAAAGAATTTCAACTAATTTGGTAGATCTTACGATATGTAAACCTTGTATATATTTTCGATCGGATGATCGCCTAATTAAATATTCATTTTCTAATTTTTCCAGAATAAACTGGTAATCTACATTTGCATCCAATTTGGAAACATCAATTTTCGCTCCATGTGAATCTGCCAAACTCACCATTCTTAAAAACTCAATCTGCTGATTACTGTTATAGGAACCTTCATTTGCAATTTGTCGAACCTGATGTTGTAATTTATTATATAAAGAGTCCCCTTGAGTAATGGAATAAACAAATTCCAATAAGGGAACTTTACCTCCCATTTGTATCCATGCTTCTTCAAAATCAGTAAAATGGCAGATCTTATTTCTTTTGTTCAAATTGGAATAAATCACTTTAGCATCCTCTTCTGAAAGGGATAAATCCACTTCGTGATGAAGAAATTCTATACCTGCAGCCGTCGCTCTATACCAATCTTCGTTTCTTATGGCAATCAGAAATTTAATATGATTGAAATGTGCCGATTCTTTTACAATCTGAAGCCAATCAGTCGTGTTGGGATTAACATTGATAATAAAAACAACAGGAATTTCTAATTTCTTACTGATGGCAGCTATGGCTTGAATCGATTGTTGGGAAATCACAGGGTCCTGTTGAATCTTCAATTCAAAAGAAAGCCAATCATTGATATAATGATATACATAGCTGTAAAGCAGGGCTGTTTTCCCCTGCCCGGATGCACCTTTAACCACCACGATATTATTCCCAATTAAATTGTCTTTTATTTTTTGTAGATAGCCTTCCCTGCTAATATCAAGGCCTAATAAAATATGCTCAAACCTCGTCAACGTTGCATGGTAAAACTCTTTTTCCAAAAGTTCCAGATTTACATCATCTGTTGAAGTCTTATGCAAAGGTTTTAAAACCAGACCATACTGATGGTGTGCCGCAATTCTTTCAGTGATATACGCTGCAAAGTCCTGAACCTTGCTATAAAAGTCTTTTGAAGTAATAGGCTGTTGTTTTTCTGCAATGAGTTGTAGCCAATTCAATAAATAACCTGCTGTTGGTGTTGGGTCTATTTCTGGGAAATTTTTTTTCATCATTTTTTCCACTTCCTCAGCAACAGTTTCTTCTGAGATTTCCTGAAACTGTATTTTAGACTTGACTAATTTCCACTCTTCTCCTGAGAGTTTGTATTTTTTTAAAACATCCCTTTCTTTTTTAGAAATATCCCTTGCATGTTGATTCCAGTTTCTCAAATCAGCACTTACTTCGCTATAAGAGACCAATACAGGGATTGCAGAAACATATCGCTCCAAAAATCTTTTTATAAATGAGGTTTTCTTGTCGGATAAAATATCTGATAAGGTAATTGTTTTACCTAGATTCTTTAATTGTATAGCATAAAGAAGCTCTCCCTTAATATCTAATACATCCAAATCCTCTTCACCTTCTAGGCGGTAAATCAAATCATTTTCAAGCGTGGATAAAATATAATGTAGAGAATATAAAAATTGGGTTCTATAACCCCGTAAAGCAGCTATGGCAGACATTTAATGTAGTTGTATTTGGTGTTTTTCTTATATGCACAAATATACCAAAAACAAATGTCGAAACAATTGTGGAAAACCATAATCGATAAATAATACTTTACACCAAATGTAATATCCAAGTCTCAATATGATTGATTAATAAATAGATGAAATAATAGAATAAGCAACCATCTTCTCAGTTCTGCCTGTCAAGACCTTAAAGTATTTTCGTATCTTGATAATATTGACAAATTTAAAAACATATTTTTCAGATACTTTCAGTTGTTTCTGATACTTATTCAATATTCAAAACAACATATTCAAAAACTATTTTAAACAAACCTTATGTTTGCACCAAGCTGTACCTGTATTTGCTCTTCTGAAAAATCTTGAGGTATAGCTAGACAACAAAGTGACTTAGGACGGGAAAGAGCAACATATAACATTCTTTGTTTTTCATTAGGAAGGCCAGTGGGTTTAATAAAGTCGGATAAGGATATTTGCTCACCACTACTCTTTTTACTCAGTACTACTAAAACAGAATCAAAAGTCATCCCTTTAACTTTATGGATTGTTGAAATAGGAAATATCATTTCTACTTTCGGGAACAATAGATCTTTAAGATTCTGGGAATAAAACTTAGCGCCTTTTTGTTTCAATTGTAGGTCTACACTAAATCCAAGATTGTTCTTTATGTATGTGGTCATTATAGTAGTCCAATTTTCTAATGTATCGTTAATATCAGGCATATTCTTTACAAATTCAAAAAGTTTTATATTCAAATCAATATCTTCTTTCAACTTTTGTTCTTCGTTTTTTTTATCCTTAAAGTTTGCTGCAGGCAATGTAATTTCTGCAAGAAACATTCTTAGCTCATCAATACAAGTCTTACTATTTCCCATTGAAAAATGTCTTTGCGCATTAAGAAGGGTCTTTGCTAAACTATTCTTCCAAGGTTCTTCTGATACAGGTTTTACACCAAAACGCTCAAGATGTGTACCACCTCTTACAAGAATATAATTTAGAGAATTTTCATCAACAAGTCCCTGGTATTTAGTAGTCAAAGATGAGAAATCATTTTCGTTGTAGCGAATAACATGCACTTCATTATTTGTCTCATGGTTGCAAGCAGAAATAATAGGTTCTTCACCTACACTTCTAAAAATGCTATACATACTGATTATACTTTGTGATGATCTTCTGCAATGTGTCAATCTGGTGGCTTGCCATTCTGAAGTATCATTAAACCTTTGGATAAAGAGATCCGGGCGTGCTTCCCTAAATTCATATAGGCTTTGATATGGGTCTCCTACAAATTCAATATTGGAAAGTCCTGCATCAATTAACAAATCAAATATCTTATACTGGATCTCAGATGTGTCTTGTGCTTCATCTACAATTATATAAGGAAATCTTTGTACCAGGCTTCGCCCTATGCTTGGGTAGGTTTCTAACAGATAGGCTGCTATAAATGTCGCATCATCATTATTTAGATAACCATTTTCAACTTGCCATTTTTTAATTGATTTTGCATACTTTCTAAAAACTTCACTATTTACGATTGTAGGATTAGGTTTATGACCGTCAAAACTATGTGAGCCATCGATTTCAATTTTAATTTTTGATGGCGGATAAGAAACTTTCAAAAGTTGATTACGTTTATTCCGGAAATTCCCCCAATACATATCATCTAAAAAAGCAACGGTATTTAATATTGACGGGCGTATCGTAGATTTTCCAAGTAAATGATAAAATGGTAATGTTATATACTGATTTACAAAACTATCAATAGTAGATACTATATGTGGATAATGAAGACGGCTCACTTTTATTTTCTCGTAAGTATTCGCAATTTCGTCTTTTGCTACATTGGTGAATGATAAACATGCTATACCTGCATATCGTCCAAATTCATTTTCACATTCGGTTGTCAGTGTGGTAAGCTTATAAGATACAGCAGTTGTCTTTCCACTACCTGGGCAAGCATTCAAAATTACTTTCCCTCTGGCATCAAGGTATGGTTTGTTATCTGGTGTTATTTCGAAATTCATTTTCATACAACGTGGCTAATAGCTTTGTATATATATTGTGGGATATTAAAAACAATAGTTTCCTCGGCTTCCATGGCAATTTCCAAAGCCAAAGAAAAATCTTGTGCAAATGTTGCTTTTGATGGAAGTGCTTTCCAAACCAGAATAGATATTTTTTCCTGTTCTTCCTTTGACAAATTATCATTGAGGAGGCTGTCAAGATATGCTTTTATTATAGTGTAATTTTCAGAAACATTTGTCGATAAATATTTGATAAGGAAATTTTCTGTGAATGCTGCTTTGGTGTAAGCAACATTTGCCTGTGCTATTTCATATTCAAGCGTTTTAAATGCGGTAAATAGTTTCACACCACTTCTATGGGACCTGATAGTTGATTTCAGATTCCCAATACGGTTATTAATTCCTGAAGAATAAAGACCTGCATGAAAGCTATCTAAAGCTGCATAATTCTTGGTAATTAAATTTTTAAAATTTTTTTTCTGCTTTGCATATCGATCGTCATCTGTTATTATTGCTACTTTGTGCCCTAATCGTTTATTAATATCAGTTGAATTAAACAGATGTAAAAATGCATAGAACGAAATTCCGTCAACACTTATTAATTCACAACGATGGTCTTCAAGGTTCTTACCTGCGAACTCTGCAAAGGTTTTCAAAAGAAGTTTTTCAGATATTCCCTCCACAAACAAAAGACCCTCGGCAAAAAACAATTGACTTTTGGTAACATCTAAATAACGTTCGATCTGCCTTTTCCTCTCCAAAAAATCGGATGCCTCTAATATCTTTTTTTTATCGACACGTTCTATTATATTTTCAATCTCTCTATTTTCAAAACATCCTCCAATATTAATTGCATTGTTTTTTAACAGAATGATATTATCCAAATTAGCTTTAGAAGTTAATGTCGGGGAATGAGAAGTAATAAATAATTGACAATTATTGGGAGCACCGGCAGATTTAAGAAAATTATATAAATTTAGTTGCAGTTGAGGATGTAAATGAGCCTCTGGTTCTTCAATTAAAAGAGCAAAATGATGATTGGGGTTATCAGTAATCCGTTCTTTTATGTCACCCAAAATAATAGCTATATATATTAAATTATTAAAGCCAAGACTGTTTTGCCACAAATTAAAACCGTCATCCTCCAACAATTTTTTATCATGTGGAAGATATGGCTTTATAACATTGACAATACCTTCAATCTTAGAGGATTCTTCGATCCGAAGTCCAATCTGATTGTCTTTGGAAATCTTAAAAATATCCTCCAGATGAGAGTTAACACTTGTCCTGGTTTCAAGTACTTCCTTTTGTTTCAGCAGTTCATCATTAGCTGTTTTTATAATTTTCTTAAAATTCTCTTCAGCTTTTGATCGTTCCACCAGTCGCTTAATCACCGAGCCAAGCATATTGGATTTAACGTTTAATAAATCATTAGTACTATCTCTCAAAGCCCCCAAATAATAGTGCTGAAAAATATCAAAAGTGCCGGAATCCGCCTTTTGCTCTATAGCTACCCCAGTATAATATGAAAACTTTGGGTACATATCGTCTCTTAGTTCGTAAATAAGTGTAATTTGGGCATGGTCTAAATCCGAATTCGTAGGATCTAAAATCAGATATTCGTAAAGAGCACCTTTTTCTGAAGATGATAATCCTCTAAAAATATATTGGATTTCTATCTTTCGGGATTGGACCTTAGTTTTGGAATTAAAGAAAAAATCTTCATAACTGACATAAATATCTTTTTTATAATTACCAAGATTATACATTAACCGGATTGCATCTATTAATGCTGTTTTACAGGAACCATTTTCTCCAATGACAATATTTATTTCCGGATTAAAATTGACGGTTAGATGCTCTACACCTTTATAGTTTTGGATATTAATCGTTGAAAGGAACATTAGTTTTTTCTTTAAATATAAGAATTTAAAGAATTGGTTAAAGAATGTTAATTCATAAAAACGATACATTGAAAATTACCTTTCTGTTCATTAAGGTCATTGAAAAACCATACTTTCCCATTTTCCATTAAACCATTTATCGCAAATAAATTTGCATTTATCTACTCTCAGTAAAATCATAAGAGGCCTTATAAAAAATACACAAACACCTATTAGTGCATCTTTTATAATCATCTCCCACAGCCACTACCTAACAAAATATCCCCAAAAACCAAATTTATAACCTCCGGCCATTGCTCTAATAGATTTGTTTCAGTGCTGCAAAACATGGTAGAAATCGACTTAAAATTCTTCTGTCACGAAAACAAAAATAAAAAATCATGCTTGTTGATGCGATGCTCTTGACGGCGTCGGCAGCTCTTGCTCAAAATAATAGCGCCATAGTCTGTATAGATATCTGTCTTTATCCACGTGCTTACCGTTCCCATCTACTTTACCATATTTTTTAAAATCGAAAAAGGCTGCAAAATGCAACCTTCAATTTTTATTAATCTTAGTTCTCGGAAGTACTTAAATATATGGGCTTATTATTTTCCAAACATTCTTCACAAATTTTGTAAGCTCTGAAAAATTTATCTATCAATAGGTCTTGGTCATTTCTCCCAAAAGGCGTATAGTTTAATCCAATAGTTTGACCTAAAAATTCAATTTTTGTTCTTATATCGGGCTCTGAAACTCTTATAGATAACAATTTTTGAATCCTATTTTCCAAATGTTGTTTTAATTCTGTTGACTCCTCTTTTGTTAAAGGCTCATCATTAAATATTACTTTTCCTATTCTATCTAGTACTTTTTTTATAATAACACTATTTTCTTCATTAAACCCCTGATATCTTGTTTCATGGATTCTTGTAAAATCTTCAAAGGATTCATTAAATCCTTTTGCATTGGTTATAATGTATATCATGTTTTTTATTTTAAAAAATTAATTATTACTTGATCTCTTTCAACAAAATTCTTATCCTTTATATCAAATCTTACCTTACTAAAGCCAAACTTTTTAGCTTGTTTTCCCGCAAATGTTGAAAAAGCAGCCTGTTCTATACTCACACCAGCATCTCTTGCTTTCCAAAACTGATCCAAATTGATGGATTGGCCGCCATAATCTGTATAAATATCTGCCTTTATCCAAACACTTACAGTTCCGTCTACTTTACCATATTTTTTAGCATTTAAGAAATATTTTAAACCGTCCTCATAAATAATTTGTCCCAAACCAGAATATTTATCCGTAACTTCTTTTGGGATATTAAGATCTCCATATAATAAATGTTCACCTTCTTTTATCGGTAAACCTCTTAATCTATACTTATCATCCAAAAGCTTAAGCGTACTTTTAATATCAATTTCTTTACCTCTAAATATTAACCTATAATAAAGCTCATTTTTATTTGGTGATCTGATAAGTTGTCCTATATTGTTGCCAAGTTCATCAAACAAATTAAACAACATTTTTACTCCTTTCTCTGGGGCTTTCCCTAAAAGTGAGACATCTTCAACTGAAACAATTCTTCTTCGGTTAACAAAAGACTCTAATATTTCTCCAACTTTCTCTGAGCTATAACTTACTTTTCTTATTTCCTGCAAAACTTTCTGATACGCTTTATCATAACGGCTTCCCTGGGCAATAATCTCTCCTTTGTACACCAAAGCAAATCTCCTGTTACTGTTTATTGAGCCGATGGCATCAGGATTAACACCTCCTTTTTTTCCAATACCAGCTGCATCAAGTTCCATAAAGAATGCCCCATTTTGTATCAATGCATCACATTCCGATGTTTTTGAAATGAAACCTGCGCTTGGGATTACCCATTCTGTAGGACTAAACATACGGAGATCTTTCCTTTGAAACACTCCGCTGTTCAAATCCAAAAATAATAAAAAGTATAAAAATGAATAATCCGCTCAAGTACTTGAACGGATTATTACTAATTTTCCTCTGTAATACTCAAATAAACAGGCTTATTCTCTTCCAAACATTCTTCACAAATTTTGTAAGCTCTAAAAAAATTATTAATCCAGTTATCTTGGCGATTTTTCCCCAATGGGGTAAAATTTATACCAATAGTTTGTCCTAAAAAATCAATCTTTGTTCTTACATCTGGCTCAGGAATCCTTGTAGACAAAAGTTCTTTAATTTTATTTTCAAGAATTATTTTTAATTTTTCTGCTTCTTCTTTACTTAAAGGTTCATCTTTAAAAGGGACTTTTGATAGTTTTTCTTTAAATAAATCTAAAGCTAATCCTTCTGCAAAAGCAAAATTACTCCAACCTGCTGCTTTGTAAAATTTATTTATACCAACATTTTGAAACCATTCATCTTCAGATTTATCTAATCTTGTGGTATTAGATAATGATATTCTTTTCATATTAATTATCTTAAAAAATTTAATTGTACTTCATCTCTTGTTATTTGCTCTTGTTCGTTTATAATACGAACTTTTGTAAATCCAAACTTCTTGGCCTGTTTTCCCGCAAAGGTTGAAAAAGCGGCATCCTCAATACTTAATCCCGCATCCCTTGCTTTCCAGAACTGTTCTAGGTTTACAGATTGTCCACCATAGTCTGTATAAATATCAGCCTTTATCCAGACGCTTACCGTTCCATCTACTTTACCATATTTCTTAGCGTTTAAGAAATACCTTAATCCATCCTCATAGATAATTTGTCCCAAACCAGAATATTTATCCGTGATTTCTTTCGGAATATTCAGATCTCCATATAGCAAATGTTCACCATCTTTTATTGGTAGATCATTCAATTTATATTTATCGTCCAAAAGTTTAATCATACTTTTAATATCTGTTTCTTTACCTCTGTAAATTAACTTATAATAAAGTTCATTTTTATTTGGCGATCTAGCAAGTTGTCCTATATTATTTCCAAATTCATCAAACAAATTAAACAACATTTTTACTCCCTTTTCCGGAGGTTTTCCTAACAGTGAAGCGTCTTCTACAGAAACAATTCTTCTTCGGTTAACAAAAGACTCTAATATTTCTCCAACTTTCTCTGAGCTATAACTTACTTTTCTTATTTCCTGTAGGACTTTCTGATATGCTTTATCATAACGGCTTCCCTGAGCGATAATCTCCCCTTGATACACCAAAGCAAATCTCCTATTACTACTTATTGAGCCTATCGCATCAGGATTAATACCTCCTTTTTTTCCAATACTCTCCATAATAGCAGCGGCATCAAGCTCCATAAAGAATGCCCCGTTTTGTATCAATGCATCACATTCCGATGTTTTTGAAATGAACCCTGCGCTCGGGATTACCCATTCTGTAGGACTAAACATACGGAGATCTTTCCTTTGAAACACTCCGCTGTTCAAATCCAAAAATACGGAAATTGCACTTGCACGCAACCCCTGTCTCACATTTTCTGCAACATTCGCTGATGTTCTCAATAAACTTAAGCAACTTCTATAAAAAGCAGCGGCAAGCTGAGCTAAACCAACGACTAGCTGCGGTGCAGCTACAGCAGATCCCAATACATTATAAATAAGATCCCATTGCCGCAGAAACTCATCTCCTCCAGGAAGCTTGGCAATTTCTTCCCGGAAAGCCTGTATGGTAAGATCCGGTAATGCCAAACTAAGATCTGCAGCGGCAGCTAATAACAGGTACGGGTTTCCTGATAATGCTAATGTTCCGATTCCAAAAACGACTCCTACCATGTCAGCCACAATCCGGATCGTTTCATTAATATCTTCCCATTTTTCTGCATCAGCCAGCGCTTTTACATAAATAGCCGGAACCATCATAATAGTACCCTGCTGTTCTGCTCCTTCATTGGTTTCTGATGTATGCTGCTCGATGAAATAAACCATGTCAAGAGGATAAAACTCAGCTCCTTCATCCAGATCTTCTGTTACCTGTTCTGTTGCATTAGGATCTCCTTCCTTGGGTACAATGAAAACTCTTTTTGTAACTTTTTTCTGCTGCTGAAGAAAAAAAGTTTTTTCATCTGATTTTCCAAAACCCAATAGATCTCCCGCAAGCCCAAACACTTCTGTATTGACTTTATACTCATTTCCTATTTTGAAAGTAGGAGCTCCTGCCTTCGGACGACTATAAGAAAACAGGCAATACTCCATCAAGATTGTAGCAAAAATGATACGGTTGGATTTCATTTCTCCCTTGAACTCGCTTACCCCATCCAGGTTGAAATAAATTCTGTTACAGAGTTCAGGACTTTTTCTGAACTTATTCAGTAAAAAAATATGATCAGGAAATACTTTCAAGACATTGACTAAAGCGGAACTACCATCCTTCCATCCGCTGAAAATACCGGTATCATCAAGTTTTGTTAAGGCAAGCAGGTGTCCGAATAATGTTTCATTCTCAAGAGCCATTCCTCTCAGGACGAATTCAGGAGTATTGGTATAAAGAAATTTAAGCTCCTCTGCACTCTTTGCTTTAAGAAAACTTGATTTAAAAATTTCTGTGAAATAATTTTTGTATTCATAATAATTTTCAAAATCATCAAATCCTACATGCATGACCAATCTCCTGAATTCCTCATAGGAAAAGGTTTCCAATACAATAGCTTTTTTTCTCCTAAGCTCTTCCCGGTCAGCATCTCTGTGATAAAAATAAATAAGCTGGCAGGAGATCTTCTCTTGTGCAGCATTAATCACAAATTTGATTTCACACTCTGTTTGGACCAGATCCACAAGCTCTTTATTCTTATTGAGATAGGTTTTTAAATATATAATGTTCTCTTTATCATCTTTTATATATTTTTCTTCTGTATTTTCATCATAATCATTGATATTATAATCCAGAATAAACCGCTGATTAAACTGATTACTGTATCTTAGTTTATTACATAACAGCTGTTTTTTTATATAATCATCAGTACGCCATTCTTTACTGATAATTTCCCTAAGTTCAAGTGTTTCCATAATTTTTTCTTTTTTGAAAAAGGCAGGGCTTTAAGGCCCTGCCAGTAAAATGGTGATTGAATTCATCTCAATAACCTGTTGCTATTTAAGACAGCTTATTGAGTTCATTGCTTTTCAACTCAACAAACTCCTGTAAATAGCTTTTCAGAAGATCCAGAAAGCCTATTTTATTGTTCTTAACAAGCCAAAGCATATAATGATGGGTATTCACTTTGATGATAGACGTTTTAGGATATCCTTCCTCATCCAGTACAGGGTTCTGCGTTTCTTCATCTACCAGAGGAACAAGTATTCTGTCAAAGTTTTCATCTCTAAGGCTTGACCATTCCTCTTCTCCAATCAGCCATTCAGGAGTTGGAAGGTTTGAAGGTTCTATTTCATTGGTTTCTTTATCTCTTAAAACCTGCTGATAAAAAAGATAGGTTCTTGGAAGCTCTGTGTCTACTACCATTTTATTGATTCTGATAAACCTGTTAAAAGATGGAAGCAAAGGATGTTTGGAGATCTTGATTTCCCCAAGGTTGAGATCTGTTGTCTTAATTTCGTTTAAAAGTTGCTGTACCTTTTCAGGTATTAATAATTTTTCTTTCATTGTTTTAAAATTTTGCTGGTTAAATAACAGTGCCTATAAAGTCATAGATCCTGTTTGATTAAAAGGCAGAATTTTAAGGCTCTGCCTTTTTATTGATTTTATCTCAAAAGTTTGATAAAGGTTATAGTTTATACAATTCAACGATATTAGCGCTTACCCCTGTATTTCCCATTGTATTCATGTTATACATTCCAAAAGCAACCGGACCGGTATAGCCTGTTTTGGTATAGGTGACTGTCTTATTATTGAAATTGACAATAACCGTCCAGCTTCCCCCACGTCTTATAAATGTTGCATTAAGGGCGTAAGTAGGCTCCGCAGTAGTGACTGATTCAGCTGAATTATCCGGAAATATTTTTCCCATAGGATACCAATAAGACTGTACAAGCCTAACATTGGCAACGGTTTGATTTAACAGGTCTACTCCATTGCCTGCATTGACTAATCCTACAAAATGGGTCATCGTACCAAATCCGTTTGCTCCATTAATTGTTGCAGTTTTACCTGTAATTTCAACACTCATATAAAAATCTTCATCTGCTCCAATCAATTGGTTTGTCTTTCGGGCTGCGATGAAAGAAGAGTCATCAGCAAGTGCTTTTACATTACTGTCAGAACTGTAGCTTACAGCAGCTCCTGCCTGTGTAATGGCAGGTGATACCGCATTATTGTATATTTTCTGTTCCCAAACAATGTTATTGAGAGGGATACGCTGTATCTGGGTTACTACACGGATGGTAAAACTTGTCAGATACCACGCTACACCATTCCACAATCTGATTTTATATTCTCCTACAGGAATATTTTTGAAGTTGTAATAGAAAGTGAGGTCAATTCCATTGGTATACAGCTGAACCTGTGAGCCAGGTATTGTAGCGACAACAGTAGCTGTATCAGCAGAAACACTGTCCAGGGTACATAATTCGACTTTAAAGCTGGTGGATGGAAGATTTAAATTAGCTCCTTTTAAGTTGATCCAAAACGGTCTGTCTGTTTTATCTACAATTGGTGGCGATATAACAGCCACACTCATGGTATCCGTAGTCCAGCCTCCGTTCATTTTTGCTTTCCATGCTGATCTTTCAGCTTCCGTCATTTGGTTTGGCATTTCCAACAGTAGATTTTTACTGTCTACCACAGCGTTTAGGCCATTGGTATTTTGAACCACAACTTTTTGAAAATTAGCAGTATCAGAATTCTTATTGGGTAACCCGGATAATACATAGGGATTTCCTAAGGTATTGATTGAAAATGAAGCATTAAGGGTATGACTTCTTGCTGAGCTGTTTGAAAGGTTTGCATTCATCATATTTTTCCCCAGATCACCAGCCGGAAGTTTGGCAACATTTCCATTATCATTCAATCCTATGATTTTAGGATAATCCTGGGCATTCCCATCTGTCAGAGGAATTTCTAGTTTCTTAGCTAATTTCTCTGTTGTTTTGATATTATACTGAGCCTGGCTTGCTATTCCTTCTGCTAAAAGGTTGGCATTTGAAATACTGACATGACTATCAGCTAATTCCAGGGGAATAGTTCCATCAACAACGGCATGGGTCTTTAAATCACCGTTTTCATCAACGGCATAGTCCGTGTAAGATAAGGAACCTGGAGCTGCTACCTGATAAATAGCATTCGTTTCCCTTTCTCCAATTGGAGGTAATTCATTGACACGTATAATTTTTCCTATAATTGGCATTTTTTTATTTTTTTAGGTTAATAACTATTTTATTTCCAGTCTCCTGAAATAACTTTCTGACCTTCCAGCGATTCTACTCCAAGAAGATTATTATTGGGTTCAAAATTGGTCCCGCAGACTTCTCCCAATTCATCATCGAACTTCACTCCCGGTTCACAGTTGCAAGGCAAAGCTTTCTCAACTTTTAGTCCAATAGATCCTGCCTGAAGAATGGTAAGGGATGTAGGAATTTTCTCTCTCCATGGTTCTCCTTCTTTTGTAGCTTTTGGTGAACGTAATTCATCCACAATGGATAAGAATAGAGGATCATCAATAACAGGAACTTCGCCTCCATTCCAGATTTGTCCTGTAGCAAGGAAATGTCTCACGGCTTCCTCGAATCCTGGTCTTACCGTAACAATAACCCTTGCCATCCCCGACTGCATAAAGGCTCTGAATGTAGGATCATTATCATCAAACTGATATAAATCTGCCCAGGATTTTCTTTCCCCCCAATAATAGGGATAGAAATAGTAACTCATGATTTCCCATTCAAATGCTTGTTCCATAAATTTGATAAATGCAGCATATTGATCCAGTTTCTCATCCACTTTGATGTCTGTATTCTGGAAAGTTTCTACAGAAGCATTATCATTGGTATAATATCTTTTTTTACCAAAAGTGAGCAGTGCATCAGGATTTTGGTTCAACATATAGGAGATACAGTTTCTTCTTAAAATGGTATTTTCTATTTTTCTGTAGAATCCCGGATTAGATCCCTTGATCTGAACTCCCACAGCTTTTGCATCGGCCAATGCAGCTTCATATTTGCTGAACTCCACTTTATAGGCTTCAATAATTTTATTAAATGCTTTCTGCAACCAGCCATTTTTATATTCTTCCTGCAATACACATTTAATATTAACCGTTGCATGGAAATAATGGGCATTTGTGGTTGCAATAGTGATAGGAACCTCTCTTACAAATTTTAAAAAGGCATTGGATGCACCATTTCCTCCTACTAACAAACTTGCTCCATTTCCCCAACCATTATAACCTGGGAATGAATTACTGCTTTGCACAACATAGGATTCAGTGATATAATGCTCCGGAATAGCAATAAGGTCAGATTTTGAAGAGGCTTGCTTTGATTCAGTGGATGAGTAATCAATAGATTTTCCAACATACACCACAGGTTCCAGCTTTTCATCTACTTCAACATTATAATAACCCAGCCAGTATTTTAGTTTTGTGGAATCTGTAAGCGCACTCCAGTCTTTGATCTGCATCCCGGCGGATTCTCTCGGATCAATAGGCTTTACCAATTGATTTTCAGTAATGTTACTTACCTTCATTCCTAATGAATGTAATTTTGCCGGCTCAGGAATCATAAACTCAAACATCATTCGCTTTCCATAGTTGAAGATCTGGTTTTTGACTACTTTGTCCACCCAACGGTACACTCCTACTACATGATTGCTTCCTTTGGTATTATCAAAACCATGTTTGTTATTTTCCTCATATTCCTCAAGGATTTTATCAATTCGTTCTTCTTTCACCTTGGTAACAATCCTTTCCAAGGCTCTTGCTGTAACATCTTTAGCCTCGGTAACAGCCTGTCTGTTACTTTCTTCTTTAGAACTGTGGGTAGCATAGTTAGCAGCAGTATTTAACATATATCTTGGAGAAGCACTTCCTCCCCATGATGCATTAAATCCTGCCTGAGCTGCAAAATCCTTAGATTCCTGAAGGACTTTAGAAATTTCACTTTGCATCTCATTTCTTTCCGTGGAAGTAGTATCCGTTAATTTCTCTTTTTCAGATTCCGTAGATTTGGTGGTTTGGGATTCACTTCTTTTTAATCTTCGTGAAGATTTTTCTCTATACTCCCTTGCCATAATATTTTCGATGTGTGAAACATCTCCTTCTACATAGCAGTAAGTACTTTGTTCTACCTTTCGGTAGTCCGCAATACCAATATTTTTCATTCCAAAGCCTGATGGGATGAATGGCTGATCATCCTCAGGTGTTGTCGGGGTATCTTTACTTTTCAGACAAACACTTCCTTCACCTGTCAGATTATAGGTTTTTGTTACCGAATCTATTCCTCCTGCAGTATATATTGTCATAGGAATTTTGCAGGTATATACTTGTCCGTCGTCAAGGGTAAGCTCTGCTTCAAGCTGGCAGCCATTCTTTATAGCATCTGTAATTTGTAATTGAGGCAAAACGCCATCACTAAACAGGGATAAGTAATCTCCTCCACCGGCAACTTGTAATTGATTTGAGGTTTGAACTACATTACCATTATTATCTAATATTTTGATGGTTCCTGAAGCTGATGAAAATAACGATGTAGTCTCTTTAGGCGTCATACTTAATAGCCATCTGTCCGAATAGTTCTGAAAAGACCTGGTTCTTAACAAAACAGGCAGGCAACTACCGCCTCCTCCTTCACCTCCGGTACCTTTATTTTTTAATGTAAATGTTCCAGGTCCTTCAAATCTGTACATTCTGTTTGCCGTCCATAATAACTTTGCTTTCATGGTATAGGCAAGCCCATCATTAAGAATAACCTCGCCTTCCAATAGCAAAACTTCATTTGTATCGATAACAGCAACAGGAATTTTTTCCGGAGCAAGGAATAAGGAGGTCACATTGGGAGCATCAAATGTATAAGCATTGGTTCCACCTGCTAAAAGTTGATCATCATAAGACTTTATAGTGTAACTTCCACTTACAATATGCTTAGGAACATTTATATCAGTGGTCAGAATCATACAATGATCCCCCAAGCCCATATTACCACTCAATGTTCTCACAAAAAAGGGAACTTCTTGAGTATTTAGAGATTGCGTTACAGGAATAACAACACCTCCTACCGTTGTAGAAACCTGTGGAGTAAGGTTTGTATTATTTAAGATCGTTTGCTGTAATTGCTGGCTGTTTTGTTCAATGGTTTGAAAAAGCTCTGTAAAGGTTGATACTTTATTTAATGTACCTGCCAAATCAGAAGTACCAAAGATTCGTTGTAAGGACTCATTATTTTCCTGATTTAATTGTCGCTGCAGATCTTCTGCCTGAATTTCAGGACGAAAATTAAATGTAAAGGTTTCGACTTCCGGAACCGGAATATATTTTAAACTTGACAGGCCTTCACGATTATCTGCTGCCAGAAAAATTTCTTTCTGATATTCCTGTTCTTTGACAAGAGCATCATATCTGGCCTGTTCGGGTCTTACCTGTTCCTGATATTGTTTATAAGCAGTATCATATGCCGCTCCATATTCTTTTTGGTAATTTTTTTCAAATTGTTCCAAAGTTCTTTTAAGCTCCTCATTTCCTTTTAAGTTTACTGTGGCCTCTGCAAACTTCAGGGCACTATCACTAAAAGGAGTACTTTGTATACTGTTTCTCTCTCGTGAAACAACTGTATTTGAAGAAGCAGACTTTGCGCTAAAAAGTTCCTTAGGAAGGACTACTTTGGCATTAATAACATCTTCATACTGCGCCTCAGTAGCTCCATCATAATTGGAAAGAATATGATCCAGATGTAAAAATTGCATTAAGGTTTCCTTTGCATAAAAATCCTTTTGGGTAACAACCTGATAAATAAGATTATCCCAAATATTAGAACCTATTTCAATAATGGGCTTTGGGGTCTCTTTATAAGTCTTAATTTTAGCATCAAATTCCTCTTTGGTTGCTTTTACTTTATTTTTTGCAACCCAAACTGACAATTCATAAAATTGTATACTTTTAGCTTTAAGAGAAGCTTCTGTTTCTAATGTTAAACCTGTGATCTTTTCACAAACATTTTTCAAAGATTCACCAGCTTCTACTCTTGGGTCAATTACTCCCTTCTGTCTTAGATAGTTTCTGAAAATAAATCTTTTCTCCCTATTCTTTGGATCAGATAATTCTGCACTGCGCATCGTTGCAAATCTGAATAAAGTTTGTGAGCTATTATTTTGATTAATTGCTTCCATTTTTTAATTTTGTTTTGGTTTTTATAAAGGTTAGGATCTGAAGCTCTTTTTAGTAGATTGTCTTCAGGTTTTAGCCTTATTTTTTTAGGTGGTTTCCGGCAAAAGATATCCACCATCAGTTTTTAAGTCTGATTTCATTTCCTGTGTTTTTTCTTGAAGCAAAGATCACCCCCAGAAGCGACAGAACTCGTCGTATTAAATTTTATTCAGAAAAAAAATGAAAACTACAATACAGGAGTTATAACCTCACGGAGAGAAACAACAAAATGAGTTTGTATTAGGAAAGCTTCTAAACCCAATAGCATTTACATCCGCAGAATAATTTGACTCTAGTTAAAATAAGGTACTACTCTTTTCACGTTGATATTTCATAAACCCATACTTATGAAATCAGCGTATTTATATGTCAGAGTGAGTACTGATGAACAAATGAGAAAAGGCTACTCTCTTCCCGAGCAGGAAGAAAGATTGTTGAAGTATTGTGAACTGAATCAAATTGTTGTCAAAGGAATCTTCAGAGAAGATTTTTCGGCAAAGGACTTTAATCGGCCTGAATGGAAAAAAATAATTAAAACTTTAAAAAACAACAGAAAAAGACCTGCGGAGAATATACTATTCATTAAGTGGGATCGATTTAGCCGTAACATTGAATATGCCTATCAAATGCTTGGTATATTAAGAAGCTTAAATACAAAACCATTCGCTATTGACCAACCAATCGATTTTGATGTGCCTGAAAGTATAGTAATGCTTGCTGTATATCTTTCAATACCTGAAGCTGAAAACAACAGAAGAGGCAGAAACGCTTCTGATGGGATACGGAGGGCTAGAAAAATGGGGAGATGGCCAGGAAAAGCTCCAATGGGATATATAAACCAATCAGCACAAGATGGTAGAAAAATCATGAGACTTAAACAGCCACAGGCAGATTTAATTAAATGGGCTTTTGAACAGTTTGCAACTGGTACATATTCAATCAGCCAGGTGAGGACAATGACGGTTCAAAAAGGTCTACTATGCAGTAAGAATAATTTTTGGAAGATATTGCATAATCCTATTTATTGTGGAATAATTACGGTTAAAGCAACTAAAAATGAAGAGGTTCAATATGTCAAAGGAATTCATAAACCAATCATATCTGAGAACCTTTTCCGAACAGTCCAGTTATTACTCAAAAGTAAACGTAAACAGAATGAGTCAAAACTTCAAACAAAATTTCTATTCCCTCTCAGAGGATTCATAAATTGCCCTTTTTGTGGACGAAAGCTTACAGGAAGTACATCTCAGGGCAAAAGTAAAAAATACAGATATTACCATTGTAGTACATCTAAATGCAAAGGCAGGTTTAGAGCAGATTTTCTGGAAAAATCATATGAAAGTCTCTTAAAAAGAATTACCCTCCTCCCTGGTGTACATGACCCTTTTGGCCTCATTCTAGAAGACGAAAATATATTCACAGCAAGAAGGCAAGCATTGAATGATAAAAAAAGCATCCTTGCGGAAATTTCTCAGAATAAGGAGCTCCTAGCAAAAGCAAGAAGGTATTTATTGGTTGGAAAAATAGACTTTGAAGATTTCAGAGACACAAAAAAAGAGCATAATCAAATTACTCATGGCCTAAACGAGAGATTACAGCATCTTACACAGAAATTGAATTTGGATTTTTATAAAGACAAAGAAATATGGTCAAAAGATCAGATTAACATTTTTCAAGTCTATAATATTCAAGACTTCGTTGGTAAAAGGCATATTACAAGTATGTTTACACCTTCTGAAATAAATATAGCTCAAAAAGACCTTAAAACTATACAAATCAACCCTATTCTAAAAAAAATAATAATGTATGATGGGGTAATCAATACTAGAACTGATAAAGCTCTAAAAAGTAACGAGAAAAACATCAACAGGAGTACAAAATATTTTTCGGGGCGAATGATTTCTACTATTCAAGCAATAAAAATCCTGAGAAAAAATGGAATACATGTGAATGAAGATGAAGCAATTGTTATCTTAGATTTCCTATACATGCTAGCTACTTCTTTCAAAAAAGATGATGATTTTGAACTACGAGATTGAATGGTTAGAGGAATATCGAACACATAATAATGGATAATGGGGTGCTCTAAAGGCGAATATCTTTTCGTTTAAGGAAACATCACAAAACTCGAACACATTTTTGGATCATTTAAAAACAATGCAATAAACTGAAAACCAATAAATTACAAACATAAAAAAAGGAGACGTTTAAAAATAAACGTCTCCCTAAGCGGAGAGTGAGGGATTCGAACCCCCGGACCTGTTACAGTCAACAGTTTTCAAGACTGCCGCAATCGACCACTCTGCCAACTCTCCTTTAACTCCGGTAGTACCGTTGTTTTCAGTGGTGCAAATATAGAAAGTTTTTTATTACTGACAAAATATTTTTACAATAAAATTTGGGTTTCTATATTTTTAAAGAAAACTCCATTTTTTCAGGCTTCTGAAATATGAACATTAATAACTCGATGTCAGTTATTTAACCCTGTACAGGTACTATTCAGTTTTCAATATTATTTTTTCTGCCATTTTTATCCGTAATAATATTCTGTAGTAACATCTCCGCTAAAAGCCGGATGCATGTCCTGTTTCTGCATATTCAGCTCAAATAATCTTTCTCCGTTTTTATTTCCTCCCCGTATTTTTAAAGAATACCATCCATTTTCTAAGGAAAGGGTTATGCTATTACCTTCATTAATAGAAGCAATATCTTTTAAATATCCAATACCGACAATTTTCACTTCATTATTGGCGGTCTGAAATACCCAGCCTCGCGACTCCACCTCTACTTCATCATCATTCAAAATATTTTCATCGTTCACTGAAACCCGAAAAGCATAATCATCTTCTTCAACACCTATTATTGGAATAGCTATTCCTGACTTTGTTATTTCATCCCCATGTTCGTTTTCTACAAAATATTTTAAAATATTATTACCCTGAAGATGATTTTCTTCCAGGTATTTTGCTAAAAGTTGTGGGCTGAATACCACAAAACCTTTAAGTTCAGAGAATATTTTCTTCATATATATTTGGATTGGATTTGGATTAAATATTTTATAAAGGAGATGTTATTGTAATAACTTAATAAAATTCATAATACTTGCTTCAAAAACTTCCCTAAGTTCATCAAAATTGAACTTTTGTTCAAAGTTTACATTGGGCATATCATCTATATCTATTACATCGAACTCAATATCATCAAGCTCAGTCCCAAAACTGATTTCTTGATTAATTTTATAATTATTATCGTTAATTTGTAATATGATGCTTAAAGTTATATCATTAGGCCTCTGCCCAAACTCGTCCTCTATGTCCTCTTTAAATGTATATGAGATAGAAAATGTAAATACTTCTTTTTTACCTCCTTCAAGTGAATGAAGTATAAAGTTGTTTTTTTTCCCATAAACCACCTCTTTTTTAACTAGTGAATCTATACTTGTTTTAAGTAAAAAAGTATTGATCTCGTTTTCTGTTTGTAAAATTTCATTATTGATGAATGATTTTAAATCCATTATATTTTATTTATAGGTTGCTGCTTTGGAAAGTTCTACACTAAGTGGATGCGACTCTCCTTTTGCATTCCAATCATCTAAAGCTTCTGCCATGCTCATATTATTTCGTGCCAGATAATCATCTGTTGGTTTAACGCTTGCATGTTCTTTTCCATCTTGAATTATTTCTAAATTACTCAATTTCTCTGAGTCAATCTCTAAAATATCTTTAACACCAATTTTTTCAAAAAACTTAGTTGCCTGGCTATTTAACTTAGGTTTTGTTGAAAGTCCCGGCATTGTTCCCGTATTTTTAAAGTGCGCAATATCTCCTGAGCTGGGAAAAAAAGGAGCCTGCCCGGATTTAACGCCTCTAAAAACACTGCCGCTGGTAATAGGCTTGGGATCAAATGGCATTAATCCTAGAATATCTACCTTTCTGTTACTATCATCTACATACCCATAGAAGTTAGGCTCGCCACTCGCAAAACCTATTGGGTCTTTGCTTATGTATCTCCCATTCTCAGAATCATAATATCTAAACCTGTTATAATAAAGACCAGCCAACTCTAAATCTTCATATTGTCCGAGCTGTCTGAATGGAATAAAATGCTGATTCCCTTTAAGGACTCTAACCTTTCCAAAGATATCATATTCTGCGCTCCATATTAAACTTCCATCTTCATCATAAGCCTGTACAGGCCTACCTATATAATCTAAAATAATGGAGGCTTTTCTACCGTCTTCTATTTTGGCACTCGGCACATGATTTCCTCTTTCATATACCCAGGTCACCACATTCTCTACGGGTTCTTTGCCGATAATGAGATTTCCTTCATCATCTACAACTGTTACCGGATCTTCCTCTGCATCGTAGCTCCATTCATGCAGAAGGACATTACCATCCCAAATATAACGAGTTATTTTCTTTAGTCCAATTTTTGAAGTTCTTCTTCCCAGTGCATCATATTCAAAGCTTATTTCCTTTCCGTCAGGACGTTTTACTTTAGCAAGCATTCCGCTGGCAGTCCAGGAATAAGCCCAATCTCCCGAGAACCATTCCTGGTTTTGGACTTCCGTTGAAATCTCCTCATTGACATTAGGTAAATCAGCTCCATCCGGCATTTTCGGGTTACTTAACCAGTCTGAGGCAATGGTTTTATAGTAAGGATGTGTATTATTGGAATCTTCTGTACGTTCCGGTTTCACATTATTGATCGGCCGTTTGCTTTTTAACAGCAAATAACCTTCATCATCGTAATGATAAAACCAGTTTTTATCCCGCATCAGCTGTCCTCCTTTGTTATAAATACGGTCCGTACGTTTGGCGCTTTCATATAAACATCCTGTGGCATCCGGATTTTTATACTGTACTTCTCCGGTGGAATATTCAGCTGTCACAAGGCTTCCGAAAGCATTATAATCAAATCTTGTTCTTCCACCAGTCACCCTATCCAGCGTATGCAGCAAACGGTTTCCTGCTCCCCAGTCGTAATCTTTATGGAAAGTGGTATTGTTTTTATTCACCGTTACTTTCTGGCTTACAGGCATTCCGATGTGATCAAGTTCAAAGGTACTTTCTACCCCGCCAGTCATTTCACGGGAATACATCTGCCCGTTCCGACTGATCTGAAGACTCATCTGCCATGGAATTTCAATATTCCGGTTGGTAGCAGTAACTGTTCTAAGCTGTCCAAAATCATTGTAGCTATAGTCAATTTCTGCTCCCAAACTACTCTTTAAACCCACCAAATTCCCTTGATTGTCATATTCATATTCAATGGAATGTTCGCCTTGTTTTTCGCTGGTAACCAGTCCTAATTTATTTCTTTGGAAGGCTACACTGCTATTTTCATTATCTGCATTAACTAATAACCCTGAAGTGTCATATTGATAGGCTTCCCAGGTTCCGTCCGGATAATGAGTTTGCGTTATTCTTCCTGCCAGATCATACTCATAAAAGATATTATTCCCTTGAGGGGTTCTTCTTTGGGTAACTAATCCATCTTTATCACGAACAAAGAATTTTTTCTGCCCCTCAAAACCAGTTTCGCCTATGATTTCGTTATTATTATTTCTTTCAAAAGAATAAATTTCTCCTTTTTCATTGGTAATGCTCATTAAGTTTTCATAAGCATCATATCCAAAAGCCAGAGTTTGTTCTTTTTTACTCGTAAGTGCATTCCTTCGAATCTGTCGTTTCAGGCTTCCCATAGGGGTGTAACTCATGAGCCATTCTGCACGGCCATCTGTGGCATAAACCGGAAGATCATAAGCATCGTAACGAAGTTTTAATGGCAGCTGCCCCTGTTCATTTACTTCTACAACCCTTCCCATTTTATCTCTGTTCCAAAGAATTCTGTTTAGAGGGTTCGGACTGAAAACCAATAATCTTCCATACTCATCATATTTCCAATATTGCTCAGTTCCCATTGTATTGGTCAACTGAATAAGCTGCCCCTTCAGATTATATTCGTAAGATGTTGTAATATGTTCTCTTATGCTTCTTTCAGGAAGTCTTTCCCTTTCGGCATACTCATAATAGACACTTTCTTCTGCTGCGTTTGTATGGCTGATCAATCTTCCATCCTCATCATAACTCCATGTTTCAGAACTTCCGGATGGTGAAAAGCGTGCAATAACCTGTCCGAATTCATTGTATTGATAATGATACTCTTCCCCGTCAAAACTATGGAAAATCTTGATATTTCCCATTTCATCATAGGTATACCCCTGAACTCTTCCTTCCGGAGTTCCAATCATTTTCAACTCGTTGTTCGCTGTAAAATCATACCAGGTTTCACCACCTTCCCCATCTACTTTTTTGTAAACAAGAAAATTTTCATCATAATAATAACGTTCGGTTTTATTGTTCTGTTTTGGATATATTACTTCTGTAAAACCTTCATCTTCATTATAATTAAGCCTGCCTTCCATAAATCCATCCACTCCTTTGGTATGAACGACTCTTCCCTCTTTATCATAGTTCCAGATGTAGCTCATTCCATTTCGGTTGGTTCTTTTCACCACGTGATTGTTTCCGTCATATTCAAAGGCAATTGCCTTTTTGTGAATATCCCAGACATGGATAAGATTTCCACGATCATCATAATCATAGCGAACCTGCAGATCTCTCTGCTTTTTATAACAATAATAAACTTCTGTTACTTTTTTATATTCAGGATGAATCACAGTTTCTATTCTGAATCCGCTTTTCATATCTTTGATACTTTTCAGGATAATATTGCGATCTTCATATTCGTATTCTCTGATGGTGCCGTCGCCGTATTCAATACGAATTACTTTATAAATTACTCCTTCTGTAACATGATGAAAACGTTTATAGGTATAGATATCAGTTCCTTTTCTTATTACCCAAATGCTGCTGCTTGGTCTGTACTGCCATATTTTATGATCTCTGAAATAGGTCATTTCTTCGCCAATTTCCGGTGCAGGGATTAGCATGGCAATATTCTCAGAAGGATGCATCCATCCGGCAAACTTATTGTTTTCTTCAGGCAGGATAAACAGATCATGATTATTAAAAACTCCGTTTCCTAAAGGACCAAAATCATAAGGCCTGTCACTGTGCCATATATTTCTCCATTTTAAAGAAGTACTTCCCTGAATTTCAAAATCATCCCATTCAAAAACCATTGCTCCTGTGGCAAAATTAACAGGTTCTAATCCCCAGTGGCATAATTTCTTAGAAAGGGCATTTGCAAATTTGAATTTATTGAATGGAGCTTTTTTAAGGACACTATTATTCAGTTTTTTTAAACCATTAGCTCCTAGTTTGCCTATTTTTTTGGTCAAACTTCTCATTAAAAACATTCCCGCGAGACGCATCAGCATTTCTCCGGGTGTATAAACATGCGGAACAAAAGCTCCTCCCACTAATACAGGTCCACCCGTATTGATCTGGATATACATGCTTGAAAAATTATTATAGAAGGCAAAGTAGGCCAGTGGATTTTTCTTTGGTTTGTCCGGCATGGCAGGCAGCATGGTCATCCCGAAAGGAAATCCCATACAGGTAAGTACCTGCTGAGGCTGGTTTCCACTCATTTTACTTCCCTGCGCCAAAACAGTTTGTGAACCATAATAGACTTCTCCTTCGTGTGGAGCTTCCTGAGGAAAGGGAATAAGATAAACCGGAATGAGTGACGTAATGTGTCTGAACGGAATTACCACCCCCATTACACTTGTAGTAGTGGTTGCTTTATGTCTTCCGTGAACGTATATTGAGCCTCCCATCGGAATGCTTTCCGGAAGTGACGGCATCAGATTTCTTGCGAATTGAGGAATCGGAATAGTGATCGTAATGTAATCCATGATATCAAAAACAATCCCGATAAACGGATGCGGCAATGGCAGCGGAATCAACATAAATGAAGGTGGCGGCGGAATCAGTGTCCAGTGAATATCAATCGCCAGCACAATATCAAAATGCTTACTTGTATGCTGAATGGCAGTGGATGGCATTGCAGGTGTATTGACTTTAATCAGCTTCACTTTGCTTTCCGGAGTTGCCTTTTCTGCAGTTA
This sequence comes from Chryseobacterium sp. 'Rf worker isolate 10', assembly GCF_050753305.1. NCBI lineage: Bacteria > Pseudomonadati > Bacteroidota > Flavobacteriia > Flavobacteriales > Weeksellaceae > Chryseobacterium > Chryseobacterium sp. 'Rf worker isolate 10'. The sequence goes on along the minus strand of NZ_JBOZOF010000001.1, from coordinate 914,841 downwards.
CAGCGCTGTCTCCTCCACCTCCTCCACTGCTTTTCGCAGGCTGAGCACTGTCTCCTCCTGCAATGGATTTAGCCATGGAAACCGGATTCAGGGAGTCAACATTATTTTTCATCCCGTTCTTCCATCCCTGTGTGGTTTTATCCCAGCTTCCCGAAGTAACGTCCGCATTTACCTTTATGGAGCGATCAGGATTCATATTCGGTTTTTCAACCTTAATGGTTTTTACTGTTTTTTTATTCAGATCTGCCATGATTCTTTTAATTTGAGGTTACTCAGCTTTTGGTCTTTCTACACTTACCTTCCAGTCATCACCAAAATACATCTTCATTTCATTGTCCAATTTTGTTTTTTTATCCTGATCACCTTCGTATTTGAGAATCAGCATTGAGGCTACAAACCGCAGGCTGCTTTGTTCTCTGACTGAAGGCTCCATTACTTTTGCTATATCAAGGCATTTTTCAAAATACCTTATCATTTTATCTTTTGTAAGGACAGTATCATTAAGGGTTGCTATGATTCTATAGCATTCAATAGCCATCGCATATTCTCCTATTTTCTGTGCTGTTTCTGCAGCTTTTTCAAATATTTTTTCTGCTTTGGATTTCTTGGAGTTTCCTAATAAATGGGTTCCGTAATTCATATACATCTGAACTTGTAAAGGCGAATCCGGCTCCACTTCTTCCAATATAATCCGGTAAGTATCTTCTGCACGCTCTTTTTTTCTGTCTGCTGTATAGGCCTGAGTAAGCATAAAATACGCAGAAATCTCTCCTTGTTTATTCTTTTGTTCTCTGGCCAGTTTCACTGCTGTTTTCAGAGCATGTTCTGCTTCTTTGAACCTTTCTTTACTTAGATGATTACTCGCTGTAAGAATCTGCTGCTGAAAATCCGTATCCGGACTGTTTTTCTTCCGGTTGGTATGTGCTGCCGTATTCTGCATCAGCTGATGAATATCCACTTCTACCCTGAAACTGTGGGCTGAAGGAATTTGTGACAGTGTTCTATAGGTATGATGTTCTGCCCAGACCAGTTTAATATCTTTATTTTCTGATGCTTCACAGATCCTGCACCATTCTTTCACCCATAGAGACAGCTCTTCTTTATCACTGATCCTGAGTGGAGCAATGTAGAGATAGATTTTGGAGTCCCTGATATTTGGGAAGTTTTTCTTTAGTTCCAGCAGCGGATAAAATGCTTTGTAGGCATCTGTTTTAAATGTTTCTTCCGGATTCTTAAAGTCCCATTGCGGAATATTTTCTTCGCTTTTTTTCAGCATTTCATAGAACTCAGTCCATTCATCCAATAAGATCTGTCCAAAGGAATTCATTCCGTTAAACTCCTGATAATGAAGTAAAAAAATATCATTACTTTCTTCATCTTCAGAAAGTTTTGACTTTATAAATCCGTCAAAAAGATCGGTTTCATGTTTTTCACCTATACAGATCAGCATAGGTTTTTCTTCATTTTTTGAAACGACTTTCTGCCATTGTCTTTTTAATTTCACCAACTCCAGGTCTACAGGATTCATCTGCTTTTAATTCAGTTTTACAGTTCCACTTACAATATTTGTTTCACTTCCGCCTCCGACATTTATTTTTCCTCCACTGCTGAGATTGGCTTCAGTATCACCTCTCATTGAAAGAGTTTTGGTTCCGATATCCAGTGTATCGGATTTGATTCCGACTCCCGAAGTAGGATCACCGTCTTCAGGTCCTACCCCTACTCCGATACTCGAGGTTCCCCCAACTCCAATATTAATTCCCTGCACAAATATTTCTTTTCCTTTGATCTGAATATTTCCGTCTTTATCCATATAAAGAGAACTGCTTCCACAGTTCAGAGTAATGGAAATCTTACTGTCTATGGTTATATTTCCTGCTCCATCCAGAAAAACAGAGTTTTGATCTTTATCTTTTACCGTAATTCCACCGGCATCATCCAGACTCATGGTATGACCGCTTTTACTGCTTAAACTTTTAATATTATTTCCGGCACCTCCGCCGCCGCCAACACCGCCATGAAACATTCCTCCCATCACAAACGGACGGTCAGGATGCTGATGTGCAAAATTGACTACAACCTGGTCGCCCACTTCCGGAATAGCCATGAATCCACGGTTTTTGCTTACTTTTTCGCTTCCACCACCATCGGGAGTCATTACTCTGATATATTCTGTAGTGGTAGAACCATTCTGCCAGTCGAACTGTACTTTAACTCTTCCCTGGTTCAAAGGATCCGTATTGGAAATTACTTTGGCAAATTGTGCATCTGCTTTTGGAGAATGAAACTCCGGACGGGGAATAAAACCTGTGTCAGAAGCAATTGCCTCAAAGGTTCCGGTGTAATATCCCCTTGCATCTACATCGTGATGCATATCTATAATCATCAGTTTAGTGAAATAGGTGGTTTCACTGCTTTCGGCTTTTCTCATTTCAATATCAGCGATACATCCCGGATAAAGGAATGGTACTGTTGTAACGCCTGAAATAACAAATACTTCTGAAGCTTTGCTTCCAGCTGTTCCTTTCTGTGAATTTTCCACATCCATAAAAGAGGCCGCTTTTATCGGAGCTACTCTTAACGAAGGGGTTGTAAAGGTTTTTTCTGAAATTTCATAGGCTCTTTTAGCAATATCTGAAGTATGATTGATTTTTGAATTTCCAGCGGTTAATTTTTCATTTTTACTGCTGTTGTAGCCATAAAATGACGGATTCACGTGCTGGGCTTTCATTTTTATCTTTACATCGCTTACACTACTTCCGTAGGTCAGTTTTACTGGTTTTTCCTGCGGTGGAAGTTTCCCGAAATGTAAGACTTCACCATCGTAATAAAACTGTTCACCATACGCTTCTGCCATTCTTGCCAGATAGTTGTAATGGGTTTCTTCATATTGTGAGCTGTAGGAAACATTTCCGTGGGCCGCATCTACCCTGAAATCAAAGGTATTTTGTCCCAAACCTTCTTTGATGACCTGATCTGCAATACTGTTGAGACTTATTTCCTGTGCTCCGCCAAAACTCTGAATATGAGGCGCGGCATCTAAAAGAACGGTAGGACTTGATCCTGTAAGAACAATATTTCCAAGACTCCCTTTTTCCTGGCTGAAACCTACTTCTGTAATTACGCCTACAAAGTTTCTTTCGGGGCCGTCTTCAACGTCTTTATATCTGAAAATAACAGTCATTCTTTTACCTAAAAAATTCTGGGCTTCTTCCAGGTTATGATTTTCTGAGCTTCCTAAGGTATCATGAGCCAGCATCAGATCAAATTCATGATGTTTTACAGCGCTTTGTTTTAATTGAAAATGCTTGAAATGTTTGATTACTTTTCCGTCAATTACAATTTCAAGCTGTATCACACGGTTGATTCCCGCTACCTGATTGCCGGGGATTGTATTAGCATTGTAAATTCCAGAAGTAGGCTGTTTGGACCATACTTTGTCTTCTACCAATGTAGGAGGATTAGGCTGTTTGACCTGATTCATAAACATTTGTGAACCGTTCTGAACCATTCCTGTATAGGCTTGAGCCTGAGCCATTTTTTCTGTAGCTTTTTTAATGGTTCCACTGGATTTTTCCTGTACTTCCTTGGCTGCTTTGCTTACCGCCTGGTCTTTCAGGGTTTCTTTTAAGTTATTTACAGCTGGAATTTTATCTTTGGAAACAGGCATTTTGGGTGAATGATCGTCCTGAAACATAATTATACTATTTTGATTGATTGGGTGTCAAATTTTTTAAGGCTAAAACCTACCTGACGTAAAAACATTCAGATACATTTTCATTATCCGTATTTCATTCTGAGAAATAAAATGCGGATATTAAGATCAAAACAGGGTATATAGAATTGTAAAAAAGTAAAGCAGAAAACAGATCCACTTTACACCCTGTTGAATTCCGGGATTTCTCCTGTATTTACCGTTATAAGATGAAATTTTTAATCATTATTAATTTTTTTTGTAATTGATTGGTGGTATTACAAAGATAAAACGGTAATTTCTATTCAAAAAATTTTCTGGAGCTTATCTGAAAATTTGTAGTAGTTCTACTACTTTTCATCAATAATTCCAAAACAAATGATTAAATAAAAGAAATAAATATCTATTTATCAGATCTATATTTAACAATTTTTAATAAATGAAAACAATAAATTTATCACCTAAAATAGAAATAACATAAAATTATTCTAAATTTCAGCAACAAAAAAACCATCTGAAATAATGAATTTTCAGATGGTTTTATATATAATATTTCAATAAAATGAATTTATTTTACTGCTTTCTCAGCTCTGAAACTTTTCTGAGATAAACATCAGTCTGATCCAGAAACTCCTGATTGGTCTGCTGAATTTTAATATGGGGTATAATCCCCTGTCCTCTTTTCTGATCCGGAAGATTCTGCGCATCCTGAATCACATGAACAATAGAAAATCCTGTCTGTATGCCAGTATTGGGAAGTTCATATACCAGGGGAAGGTGCCCGTTATGTTCATAATAACCTCCTACAGTTTCTTTTCCGATTACTATTGCATTGGTGTAGGATTTAATCAATGAAGCAAGATGTGAAGCTGCAGAAGCCACACGCTGATCTACCAGCAGATACAGCTGCCCTTTAAACGTCCTGTCATTAGGCATAATTAAAGGATTTTTATCATCTGCCCAGTAATATTTTCCCTGAACGGCTTTAGGATAAAGCTGTTTCAGATAGGCATTTAATCCATATTTGTCCTGCACTCCATTGGAAAGAAAAAGAGAAGTGATAATCAGTTTTTCGTCCAAAGGAACTTCATTAAATTTGGTATAAGCATAGTGGCTGTCACGGAAAGGTCTTTGGGTAAGATAAGAGAATACTTTTTCATACAAAGCTCCGGTACCTCCGGTATTGCCTCTAAGATCAATAATAAGGTTATTTATTTTCTCGCGTTCCAGGGTATCCATCATCTGATCAAGGAAAACACTGAATTTTTTATAAGCAGGATCTTCTTTTCCGGTTGAAAAATCAAATCCTCTCAAAGATAGACGGTATATTCCATCTCCTTCATTAGTAAAACTGTATTTTTCGGAGAGCAGTTTTTTATCAAAAGTTAATGAATGTCTTGAATCCTGAAGCTTTTTAAATTTTTCTAATGAAATTCCCGGTAATGCAACTTCTTTTACATTTCCATTCCATTGATAGCTGATGACATAGTTTTTGTGAGTACCAAATTCTATATAAAACTTATCCAGCATACCTCTCTCAAAACCTGTTGTTTCTTTGTAAGGTATTGAATATCCGTCAGAAAAATAATATTTTGAAAAACGGCTAATCATTTCTTTTGCAGAAACTCCGTTGACAGAAAGGATTTCGGCTCCTAAAGGCAATGCCACGTCTTTTGAATCCTGAAGCAGACGGCCATCAATATTCTTCAGTGTAATGGGTAAATATTCCGGTTTTTGGGTGAGGTAATAAGAAGCGTGATTAGGCAGATCTGTGTAGTTATGACAGCTTCCTTCAAATCCGGTAACATTGGCAATAACTTTATAAAAATCGAAAATATTTTTGCTGTTTCGGGCTTCTATCTCAGCCTGCTGATAAATGCTGTCAATCTGTTTTCTTGTTCTGTAGACATATAACCCTGAGTTTGCTTTTTCTCTGATAGAGCGGAACGTTGTAAGATCTTCTACAAACTGGTCCGGACTGAACTGTCCGTCCAAAACTACCACGTTTTTAGATTCCATAATGGAAACTTTAGCTGTTTTACTTTTCTCAACATAAGATTTAGCCCAGATTTTAAGCTCATATCTTTTTCCTTTTTCCGGGGTAAGGTATAAACGTTCAACACTTTTTATTCCTCTGGAATCATCCTGTTCTTTAAGTTTTTTCCCATCCATGAACAATGCAACCCCCAAATTGGCATCTCCGGACTGTACCGAAATCCATGAAGGTTTATGAGACTTGGGAATATATTTTAATGTATCTCCCGGTTTCAGTTCTGAATTTGTTTGTGCATAAGCACTGTTTAGAAACAATAAAAGAGGAATGATAAAAGGTCTGGTCATTATTATTTTTTGAATGGCTAATATACAAATTAACCTTACCCGATTGAACAGCCTTCAATTATTCCTGTTTATCCTATAATTTCACGCTCATCTCCTGAACTTCCTCTGCAGAAAATCCATAGATTTGAGGTGTTTTTACATTCAGAAGATTCAGATAAATATAGATTTCTGCTCTGTGATGAATTTCATGTTCTATCATGGCGCGAAGCCATTTCCAGATAGAGATTTCATTGTTGGCAGGAGTTAAACATTTACGGGTAAGATCCTTATCGGAAAGCCCACTGATGATTTCCAAAGTCTGCCGATGCATTTCATTAAAAAACAGGACTGTATTTTCATAGCCGTCAGCCAATTCTTTTCCACATCCCGGATAAGCACTTTTCTTTCCGGAAATGGTTTCTCCATACATGTATCGTTCTATTGTTGCAATATGCCTTATCTGGTCACCAATAGTAAATTTCCCGGGTTTGTAAGTAAAATCAATGTGTTCGGGAGGCACAACTTCAATAATACGATGGGTTCTTTCTCTTATCTTTTTATAATAATCCAGAAATGATTCTACAGTTTTTATTTCCATATCTATTCAACTTTGTCTGGTCCTTTTTCTATAGAGTGAATATAAGAAATCTTATGAGAGAATTTTTTGATTTCCACTATAAACAATCCATAAAATTAAAAAAATCCCCAATAAGTGAAGATAAAATTTGGAATCTTATTAAATATCCAATATTTTAGTTAAAAAATAACCATGATGAAAACAGGAATTTGTTTGTGTCTATTTCTATTAGGCTTTAACAAAATCACAGCTCAATCTGCAAAAATTGACAGTGAAAAGCTTCTTGAATATTATGAGACACAACGTTATGCCGATGCTGCCCAATATCTTCAGAGTATATATCCAGGAGATACACAGGATATAAAAGCCCTTTCGCAAATAGCGTACTGTAATATGATGGCCGGTAAACTGCCGGAAGCAGAGAAAAATTATCAGAAAATCAATACCATCCAACCGAACAATCTGCCTACTCTATTCAGTCTGGCCAGTATTAATTCCAGGCGTGGTAATGCCTCCAATGCTAAGGAATATCTACAGCAGATCATTCAGCTGGACAGTCTCAATTTCAGTGCTTATAAACAGCTTGCTGCCTATGCAGACACTCCTGAATCCAAACTCAATTATCTGAAAAAAGCCAATATCCTGAACACCACAGATCCCGATGTAGCCTATGATCTTTCTCTGACCTACAGCGGTCTGAAACAATTTAAACCAGCTTATGATGTATTAAAAACAGCCATTGCTTCTGATACAGAAAATTTCATTTTACAACAGGCTTTATTACCGGTTGCCAATCAGCTGGCTAAATATCCAGAAGTAATTGAAATTGGTGAAAAGCTTCTGAAAAATCATTCCGATGTGAATGTAATGAATGATATGGGACAGGCTTATTTTTATCTAAAAGATTATCAGAAATGTATCAGCCTTTATAAGATGCTGGAAGATATGGGAGTACAAAATGAAGGCACCTTATATTTCATGGCATTAAGCTATCGCGAACTGAAAGATTATAACAACGCTGCCATCTATGCGCAAAAGACTATTGATGAAGCTATTTCAGATCATACCACACTCTATTATGCTGCTCTGGCAGGCATTTATGAAGCCAAAAATCAATATAATGATGCGGTGACGGCTTATAAAAGAGGATTAACTTTTGGTACCAGTAATATTATTTATTATCGTTTGGGACTTCTGTATGATCTCAACCTGAAACAGCCCAAAAATGCTGCAATTTACTATCAGCTGTACCTTAAAAACAATCCGGATCAGGAAAAGGAAAAAGAGCAGATTGCTTATGCTAAAGGCAGAATTCCTGGTTTAAAATAGTAAAAATTATAAATCATTTTGTGATTACAATCACAGATGAAATGATATGTGACCAGCTAAATTTGTATTTAACAATAATATTAAGACTTATGAACAATAAAGGCCAAAACACAGCAGAACAGTTTATCCAATATTTAAATGAAGAAAATTTTGACAAGGCAGAAAGCTGTCTTGATCCTAACTTTAAATTTATCGGAGTATTGGGAAAAAGAGAAGGTGCTTCTGTTTATATCACAGATATGAAGCAGATGAAGTTTAAGTATAAAATTCTGAAAGCTTTCACGTCCGGTGAAGATGTATGTTTCTGGTATACCATTGACATGGGAGAAAAAGAGATAGAAGCTGCCGGATGGTATCAGATTAAAGATGGAAAGATTCATACCTTAAAAGTTTTGTTTGATCCCAGACCATTATTACAAGATTAAAATAAGTTTTTACCCTAAAAAATGAGGTATTTCAATCAGCTACCAGAATTTTTGCTGTTCTGCTAAAATTGGATAAGTTTGAAATATAAAATTCCAACATGACGGAACACATTGAAAAAATTCAGGCGCTGGTATCCCGTTTCAGCAAGGAAACTACTGATGCTCTTGACAAAATTACAACAGTAAAGCAAGTCCGGAAAGGAGAAATCCTGCTGCAGCAAAATGAGATATGCAGAAAAAGTTTTCTAATTATCAAAGGGGTTGCCCGTAAGTTTTTCTTCTCTGATAAAAAGGAAATAACAACTGAGTTTTTCTTTCAGGATGATATTGCGCTTTCTTTTAAAAGCTATCTCTACCAAAAACCAAGCAAAGAAGTGATCGAATGTCTGACAGATGTAACTATTGAAACCGTTGATTATACATCATTTGAAACTGTAAAAAAAGACTTTCCACAACTGATGGAATATGATATATTATTAACGGAATTATACACCATTTGGCTGGAAGACAGGCTTTTTGATTTCCATACAATGAGTGCCAGAGAACGTTATGAAAGCCTTTTGAAAAAATCTCCGGAGTATTTTCATCATCTGAAGCTGACACACATTGCTTCTTATCTGGGTGTTTCACTAGAAACCCTGAGCAGAATAAGAGCCAGAATTTAGGTTTTAACAAAATAAAAATAAGAGCCCTGTCCCCATTTTGACCTCCCAATCGTCATTTTATTACATAAACGAATCTTATTATGAAAGAATTTGCATTAATATTCAGACTTAAAGGCATTTCTGATTTAAAACCTTCGCCGGAACAGATCCGGGAACGTATGAGTTGGCTGGGAAGCATTGCCGCTCAAAATAAGCTGGTGGATACAGGAAACACTCTTTTAGCTACTCCCGGATCTGCCAAAACTGTCAAACCAGACAATATTATAACGGACGGACCTTATACTGAGATCAAAGAGTTCATCAGCGGATATATTATCGTAAGGGCAGAATCTATTGATGAAGCAGTAGAAATGGCTAAAGGAAATCCTATCTTTAAAATCGGAGGAAACATTGAAGTACGTGAAATTTTGAAGAAGGATAAGTAAGATGGAAGCTGGAAGTTCTTGAATTTTAAATAGAAATTTTCTTTGTTCAATTTTTTAATAAAAATACTGTCATTTCAAGAGAACTTCTCTTACTTTTTTATCTTCCGTATCCTACTCTCTTTTATTTTTTGACTTTTGTCAAAGGAATGCCCGATCCTATTGTTGACTTTTGCTGAAAATAATTATTCAGTATGAAAAAAAGAATCATCGGGTTCGATCTGGCACGGGCTTATGCTATTTTCGGAATGTTTATCGTAAACTTCAATATGGTCTTCGGAAATCATGATGATCATTCCACTCTTGGAAAATTGCTGATCCTTTTCAGCGGACATTCCAGTACGGTATTTGTAATTCTTGCTGGTATGGGAGTAGCACTGATGACCAATCGTCTTCAGGAATATACTTCGAAAGACAGAAAAATGCTTCGCAATACAATTCTCAAAAGAGCGGCTTTTCTTTTTCTATTCGGAATGCTGTTTTGTCTCTGGTGGCCAGCTGATATTCTTCATTTCTATGGCGGTTACATGAGTATAGGTGCATTACTGGTATTCATGGATAAAAAATATTATCTGATAACAGCAGCCATTGCCATTATTTTGTTTCATTTGCTGTTACTGATTATCCCATTCGAAACAGGATGGAATTTTTCCACCCTTGAATACAGAGACTTCTATACCGTTTCCGGATTTCTCAGAAATACATTGTACAATGGCTGGAACTCTATACTGCCATGGTTTGCTTATTTTGCTATCGGGCTTTATCTTGGAAGACTGGATTGGGCACTTAAGCAGACTCAACAAATGATCTTCAGCATTGGATTGATAATATATCTTATGGTAAAAGGGTTCCGTTACGCAAGCACCTTCATGGATATCAGTACCGAAACGCGAGAATTCATCAATGCAGATTATATTCCTCCAGTATTACCTTTTATCCTGAATACAATAGGTTTTGGGATGATGCTTATTGCGGGTTTTATGTTTATCAGTCAGTATATTTCTGAAAAAAAGTGGACCGCAGACCTTGCCAGGGCCGGACAAATGACACTCACTCATTATGTATCTCATCTAAGCATCGGAATGGTTGTATTTGCTTTATTACAGGGTGAAAATTATTCAGATTTAATGAGTCATAAAACCTGGGTATCTCCACTTGGTGTTTTCCTGTATTCAATAGGATTCTTTATTTTGAGTATTTACTTCAGTAAATTCTGGGGAAAAAAATTCAAGCAGGGACCTTTGGAAATGATGATGAGAAAGATAAGCGGGTAATAGTAAAAAATGAAGAATTAAATCCATCCTACTTTTTTCCTCCAGACCATATACTCAGCATCTTTGCTGTCTATTTCCGGAATCTCTTCAGGTTCCGGAATTTTATGAATCTCAGCCTTTGATAATGCCGGAAGATTTACCTTTTCACGTTCTTCGTTTAAATTTTCTTTATTTTTAACAGGATAGATGGTTCTTTCAGCAGTCAGCTGTGTTCCATATTTTTGTGGTTTACTTTGAAAAACCTGAATCCTATCGTACAAATAGGCTTTATTAGCAGGATTAATATCACTGCCACTCTCTTCCATTATGATACAGCATTCTTTCATAAATTCAGGTTCACCAATAGCATGCTGGATAATCAGCCAGGCTGCATTGCTTGCTTTTTCACCCACTTTCGAGATGGTAGGATAACCGATTTCCAATATAATTTCCCGAAGGCGCTGGGCATTAGCTTTATGAATACTTTCCATCTCGGGATGATAGCCTCCGGATAATTCCCCCGCTTTTAACAGCTTTTCTCTGACAGACAGGTCTTTGTCAGCCAGTTCAATAAGTTCTTTTTCAAAAGGAAGATGATTCATGCTATAAATGATAATTGATGAATGATAATTGATAGATGATGAGATAATTAATCTAATTATTATATGAAATAGTATCAAGGATGAAGCGTACTCTGTTTTTTACTGCAGCTTTCGGAACTTCTACGATATTGTATCCATATTCCTGATAAATTCTTTTCATACATTCAAAGGTAAGTATTGCTTTTTCAAAGGTTTGTTGTCTTTCGGGATCATTTTCATAAATCTCTTTCCATGGGGGAAGAATAAAAACATTATGGTGATAAACCATTTCTCTGGCTTTCGTTTTCATTAATTCCGGAATAGGAATATTTTCAAGCCTCATATAACCCAGCGTATCCAATATTCCACGGTCGAAGAAAATAGGTTCTGAATGGATCATCTGATTTATTTTCCGGTAAGTTTTTGCGGACTCTTCAAACATCAGATGGGCAAAAAGCTCCTTATTCATCCAGGGAAGCCCTTCTCCACCAGACTCCATTTGTTCTTTTATGATTTTTCTGCCTTCTTCCGGAACAGTTATCATTCCGTTTTTGTTTAATTCATCCAGTAATGTAGTCTTTCCTGCTCCGGGACCACCCGTAATACTATATAATGTTAAAATATCCTGCTTCATGGGCTTGACTTATTTTTAAACACAGCCCGTTGTACAGCAGAACCTTTGGATATTCTACAGGGGCTATTTATTATTTTTAATGATACTTTTATAGGTATTGATACGATCTTCCTCCCGATGCATATTGCATAATATCAGGAGATCATCCGTATTGTATTTTTCTGAAACCTGCTGTAATCTCTGATCAACAGATTGTGGTGTTTCCAGGATAATTCTGTCTAAAATTGTAAAAAACTCTTTTTCATCCTGAGTACCCAGAATTTTTTGCTCAACGGCTTCAGGAGAAAGAACAGCATTGGGACTGGCTAACTGACGGGATTGTAAAAACTGATATGCCATGCCATAGGCATTTCTTCTGGCTTGTTCAAGAGTATCTGCCACTGATACTGCCACTGCTACCTGTAAAGAAGGCTGGGAAAAATATTGAGTATCATCGAATTCTCTGAGATAAGCTTTTGTATTTTCCATCCCATTTTCACCATTCATAAAGGCAGCAAAAGAGTAACCTATCCCATGTTTTGCAGCTTCTTTTGCAGAAGTCATACCCGAGCCCAGCCACATGATTTCAGGGATGTTCTTTACCTGAGCAGGTTGTGCAATCAGTCCGTCATACACGCCTTCTTCATCCCTGATGAATTGAATAATCTCTTCCAGTTTTGTTTCCATATTGGATAGAACAACGGGTTTATGATTATTCAGAGCCATTACAGCATCTTTTAATCCTCCGGGAGCTTTTCCCAGTCCGAGAATAAAACGTTCAGGATAGAGGGCTGACAGCATTTTGGTCCATTCTGCAATTTTATAGGCAGAATAATTTCGCATCATAATGCCGGCTGTTCCTACTTTAATTCGATTTGTTTTGCTCAGTATAATGGCTGATAACAGTTCAGGGCTGGAACTTCCATAAGCTTCTACACCATGATGTTCAGAATACATAATACTGTGAAAACCTGTTTCTTCAGCTAATAAAGCAAGATTGATACTGTTTTCCAATGCAGATGCTGCACTGCCGCCCATCGTTGTAGGTGACTGGTCTAATATCCCTAATTTCAACTTCATACTGTTGAATCAATTTTATGGTGAAGTTATGAAAAAAGCTTTATTTAATGGAGAAATATTCGCTGATCATTCCTTGGGCGGAAAGACTATTCCTTCATCTTTGATCAAATCATACCCAAAGTTCATAATGGTTTCAATTACAGGAATTGCTTTTTTCCCTTTTTCTGTAAGACTATACTCCACTTTTGGCGGAACTACGGGAAATACTTCACGATGAACCATGTCTTTAGCTTCCAATTCGCGCAGCTGGCTGGTCAGCATTTTATCAGTAATATGAGGAATATCTTTTTTAAGTTCACTAAAACGAAGAGGTTTTTCCTGTAATCTCCACAGGATGGGCATTTTCCAAGTTCCTCCGATATGACTTAAAGCGAATTCAATGGGAGTATAATACAATCTTTTATCATGGAAAAATTCAGGCATAGAAATCGTTTTTACCGTTATACTTTCGAAAAAGGTAAGGTTATTAAAGACGAAATATACAACTTTTACATTTTAACAAAAAAATAAAACCTCCCGATAATGGAAGGTTTGTTTATAGAAAATGATTATGCACATCTGATATCAGCACAGCCGCCACCGCCGCCATTTCCGTTTTTATAATAACATGTTGAAGTTGGACATCCACATGCTATACATTCACTCTCTGCTGGCGGACGACCTCCTGTGATTGTTTTTAAACTTTGTCTCGCGATTTTCTTTAGATTTTTCATAATAAATAAGTTATTAGTTTGAAGGAGTAATTTAATAAAAAATCATTGAACAGGTTTGATTCCAATTGTTAAAGTTTTATTTTTCTTAGGATATAATACAAAAAAGTCAGCAATAAAGCACCAACTATAATAATCAGCCACCAGTAAGGCAAAACCCAAAGCACAAAATATTTCATGGAATTCATCAGATAGGAAATCCCATTTTCTGATGGATAAACCTGTCTGAAGGCAGAGTCTGTAAGCCCAAGAATATAGGCTGTCAAAGACAATATCATGATGTTTATGATGAACACTTTTAGAATATTTTTCTTCATATCTGCAAAATACATAAACAATTGCTCTAAAACCTTTCCAGAGATAAATCCTTACTTCAAATCCTTATTTTTGTGACCATCTTTAATAATAGTTATTATTACAAAGTAAATCAAGAGTGCCAGCATGTGTCCCCCTGATATAAAAAGTAGAAAAAACCACCATACAAGTCCTGTTCCTCCACTGCTATCAAATATTAACTGATAATATAATATCGAATTGTATAAAAAGAGCAATATCATATTGATAACACCAAATTTTCTACTATGTCTGAAAGATACCATAATAAGCAGAAAACAAACTATGGAAGCAATATATAAAAGTTGATTATCACTCATCTATAATCTAACTATTTGTTCGCTGTTTTAAACTTTATAAGAAGTTTCTCATTTTTAAGAGAATAGCCTTCTTTAGATCTGAAACTTTTATTAGTGAGTACAAATTCATATTCTTTATTAGGCTTAAGATTTACACCCAAAACCAACGTTTTATTATTGTTTTCCATCCCAATAACTTTGGTAATTGGCATGTAATCTTTTCCTTTTTCAGAAAGATTGAAAGAATAATATTCCGGCACCATCTCTTTAGAAAAAGTAATTCGTATTTCTTTTGTATCAGGGTTTACACCTAAAGAACCGTTTACAGGATCTATTTTTACTACATCCGGTGATTTCTTACGGTATTCCTTCATCAGATCACTCGTCTTTTCTTTAAAAAACTTTGATTGGGTAAGGAAATTTTCAACAGTTTTATCACTGTTATAATTCAATTCAATGATATCTTTGATGGCCTGTTTTTTATTTTTAGCATTCTGATAATACAATTTACTGATCTCATATCCTACGTAATATCCTAAATCTGCACTTTCTCCTTTATCTCTTCCATTATAAAGCCAGTTGGCAAAATTTCCGGTGAACATTTCTTTTTTAAACTGATCTTTCACTTTATCTGCATGAGCAGTTCCATAAGATAAATATTTCCTTTCCAGAGGTTTATTCATCACAAGTTCAGCAATCAGGTCGCACGATCCTTCTTTTATAGATTGATTTAAAACCCTTCTGCGGTTGCCAGTTTGCTGGGTATGGATATATTCATGGATATTCAGAGAAACGATATTATCCAGTGACTGCTCAGCAAATACCCCTTTCAACCATTCATCTTTGAATTCTGACACCTCTGTAGACGGAAGCCCTGTGGCAAGTTCAGCTCCTACCAGTACCATATTTTCACTCACTGTTCCCCCGGAATTCAGCCCGCCAATGGTAAAATACATTTCAGCATCTTTGAGTTCAGGATATATTTCTTTTAGCTTGACAACACTGGCTTCCAGTTCAATGGTTTTGGTTTTTATCGTCAAAGTATTGGGTCTTACAGAATTCCAGAATTTGGGATATTTATCAATGACCTTCACATATACACTATCATTATAATTTCTGGCTTTCATAAAAGCTTTTAAGCCTTTTGTAGCTTTATCGGTATACAATCTTTTTATCAGATCCAGTTTTTGGGAGTGATTGTCTGTCTTTTGAATGCTGTCATAAGCGACCCAAAAATTATCAATATCTGAAGTGAAAATTTTGGCCGATTTTTGTGAAAAAGCACTTGCAAATACAAGTGAGAAAATAATGGTGGTAAAACGTTTCATGATTATTTTTAACAGTAACAATGATACATACAATTATTGTATTTTACAACAGTGTTTTTACCGTATAAACACAGTGCATTTTAAAAGAATAAAAACTAAAAACCTATCCTAATAACTCTAACAAAAAAAGATCACAATCTTGGGGTTGTTATTTATTTATATCAATTCCAAATAATTTTAATTCTTTCCATTTTATTGTCGCAAATATTTAATACTTTAGCTTAATAATTTGAACAAATGGGAATAATCCTTAAACCAATTGATATTGTAGATGATATTTCACAAGAAGATTTCCGTGAAAAATATCTAAAGCCATGTAAGCCAGTGGTAATCAAGAATATGGCAAGAAAATGGCCTGCCTACCAAAAATGGACGATGGAGTATATGAAAGAAGTAGTAGGAGACGTTGAAGTTCCCCTTTACGACAGTTCCAAAGCAGATCCTGCCGCTCCTATCAATACTCCAACGACGAAAATGCCATTTCGTGACTACGTTGATCTTATTCAGCGCGAGCCTACTGATCTAAGAATATTTTTCTTTGATCCTATAAAATTTGCACCCAAACTTCTGGACGATTATGTTCCGCCAAAGAATCTGATGGGAGGATTTTTAGATAAATACCCAAGCATGTTTTTCGGAGGTAAAGGCTCTGTGACTTTCCTTCATTATGATATTGATATGCCACATATCTTCCATACCCACTTCAATGGAAGAAAGCATGTTCTATTATTTGAATACAAATGGAAATCAAGACTTTACAAACTTCCGTATGCTACTTATGCACTGGAAGATTATGATATTGCCAATCCGGATTTTGAAAAATTCCCGGCATTGGATGGTATTGAAGGTATCGAATGTTTCCTTGAGCACGGAGATACTTTGTTTATGCCTACCGGCTGGTGGCACTGGATGAAATATCTGGACGGTTCTTTCTCTATTTCTTTACGCGCGTGGGACAAAAGCTGGGCTGTAAAAGCACATTCTCTTTGGAATCTTGCTGTTCAGCGTAACTTTGATAACTTCATGAAAGGACGATACAAAAAAAGGTATATGGACTGGAAAGAAAGAAAAGCAGTAGAAATAGCGAATAATGCATTAAAAAGAGGACTTCCTAAATAACAGGAGGCAATTCTAATACAAGCAAAGAGTGGGTGATTTATGAAAATCATCCACTCTTTTTTATTTGTAGGCTTTGTTTTTTAAAATATCGTTTAAAATTTAATTAAATTGCATAGTACGTTTCCTAATACCCGTGTATATGTTTGAAAAGTTGATCGATAGCTTTGAGAAGCTGTGCCTGCAGATTATTATTGAAATATTATTGGTTCCGGTAACCATTTTCAAATTATTTCAGGATCCCCGGCGCTGCTATGATCTTTCTGTACACGAGATGGAAAAAGAAGAAACTGAACGTTTTCAGGATTATCTTTCTCCTATTAAGCTTTCCGTTTATACCTCTGTCATTATCTCTGTCCTTTTAATGGACTATGGTGGTGAACACAATATTATCTCGAAGATCAAGGGGCTTAGTATGGTTGAAAAAGCTTTATTTATTTTCCTGATGAATAATATTACTGCCGTACTATTCAGTGTTGCTTTATTATGGTATAAAAAAGAGAAGATAAATACTGTTACTTTCAGAACATTATTATTTTCATTCATTTATACTACCGTGTATACCTCTACTCCATTTTTTATATTGATCAGTTCAGCTATGTTTTTGGGACAAACTTTGAATGTAGAAGCTTATCTGGATCGTTTGGGCAAGGTGAGTGAATATGGAACAAGAGACTATCTGTTTTTTCTCGTCTTTCTTGTTTTTATTATTGTTGGAATCATTGGTATATTTAAGCTTTTCAAAGCACTGCACTATATTTTGAAGAATAATTTCAGTTATCATCCTTATGTTGTATGGTTTTTCACAGTACTTTTCTTTGTTGTTCAGCTTTATTATGCACGAGGATTTATTTAAAACCATCATGTGATAAATTTGGGCTAAAGCCCACTATTGAATCTTAATAACAACATCGTTTATCTTTATAAAATCCCTTGTATTAACAATTCTTAAGAAAACCTTAATTTTCTCTTTAACTCCTTTCCCAAACAGATGTTTAATTTCGTTGTGATTTTTATCTAAAAAAGGAAAAGTGAAGAAAATTTTTACCTCTGTTTTGTTTTGTGCCTCTATTTTTTTCTATGCACAGACCGGTTCTTTGTCCGGAAACATTAACGACGATTCGAAAATAGCCCTGCCGGGAGCTAAAATTTCCCTAAGCCCGGGAAATATCTATACGACATCTGATGAACATGGAAACTTTGTTTTCCTGAATGTTCCTCCAGGAAGTTATACCATGAAAATTGATTATCTTGGTTACGGTATACACGAATATAATGTAACAGTAGAACCTGAAAAAAATACCCGCCAGAATATCGTTTTCGATAAAAAAGAAACATCTATTGCAGAAGTTGTAGTCTCCGGAGCTACGTTAAAGAATCAGGCAAGAGCTTTAAACAAGCAGAAAAATAACGCCAATATTACCAATGTGATTTCTTCGGATCAAATCGGGCGTTTTCCTGATGCCAATATCGGGGATGCTTTGAAGCGTGTTCCGGGAGTCACGATACAGAATGATCAGGGAGAAGCCAGAAATCTTATCATCAGAGGGCTTGCTCCCAATCTTAACTCGGTTACCATGAACGGTGACAGAATTCCGTCTGCTGAAGGAGATAACCGTAATGTACAGATGGATTTGATTCCTTCTGATATGATTTCCACTATTGAAGTCAACAAAACACTAACTCCTGATATGGATGCGGATGCCATCGGAGGTTCTGTAAACCTTATTACCAGAGCCTCACCGAACGGACAGAGAATTTCAGCAACAGTTGCTGGAGGGTATAATCCCATCCGTGAAAAAGGAAATTACACCGCCGGATTTGTCTATGGAAACCGGTTTTTAGACAAAAAATTGGGTGCAGTATTCAGTTTTTCTTATAACAACAACAATTTCGGTTCAGATAATATAGAACCTGTATGGAGCCAGGCGAACGATCTTGCACAAACCGTTTATGTGAGCAAAATGGGTGTGCGTTATTATAATGAACACCGTATCAGACACAGTTTTGATCTTAATATGGATTATGAATTCAATTCCAAAAACAAGATCTATGCTTCTGCCATGTACAATTTCAGAAATGATAAAGAAACCAGACTGGCTTTAGGATATAAAATAAAACCTGTTTACAATGCCGATGAAACGGAAATTACAGACTGGAAAGGAAGTATTACAAGACAGAACAAGGGAGGAGCTGCCGATAACGACAATACCCGTCTGGAAAAGCAAAGAGTTCAGAACTATGCTTTAAAGGGAGAACATTTATTAGGTTCCAAAGTAGATCTTGACTGGTCTGTAAACTATGCCATCGCAAGTGAAGACAAGCCTCATCAGCGTTATATAGAGTTTGAAAACAGTAAAATGAACTTCGCTCCTGATCTTAGTAACCCTGAAAAACCAATGTTCAATCTCCTTGCAGCAGATAATCTGGGCAGTTATAAATTGAGTGATCTTTCGGATGCCAATAACTTTACACAGGAAAAAGAACTGGGAGCAAAAGTGAATGTACGCTTTCCATTTTCAGTGATTGATGGTCAGAAAGGACGCCTTCGTACCGGTTTCCGTATGCGTCTGAAGAAAAAGGAAAGAGAGAATGATTTCTATGCTTTTACTCCAGTCAACCCCATGGGAAGCCTGTTATCTGTACCAACAATAAATCTTAACGGTCAGAACTTCCAGGCTGGAAATTATGTTCCGGGAACTTTTGTGGATCCTGCTTTCCTTGGTAGTTTGGATTTATTCAACCCTACTTTGTTTAACGGCAAACTGAAACCCGAAAAGTACCTTTCCAGTAACTACAATGCAAAAGAGCAGATTTATGCAGGTTATATCAGATGGGATCAGGATTTTAATGATCAACTATCTATGATCGTGGGAGCCCGTATTGAAACCACCCAGATTGATTATACCGGAAACTATGTGATGAATGAAAAGGATCTGGTAGGACAGATTAATAATACCAATACGTACACAAACGTACTTCCGAATATTTCCTTCAAATATGTTCCTGTGCAGGATCTTGTGCTTCGTGCGGCATTTACTACAGCCCTTGCCCGCCCGAATTATTACTCACTGGTTCCTTACCTGAATGTGATTTCAGAAGATGAGATCGTTGCAGCAGGAAATCCGAATTTAAAGGCAACCTATGCTTATAATTTTGATTTTATGGCTGAGAAATATTTCAAATCTGTAGGGATTCTTTCCGGAGGACTTTTTTATAAAAATCTGAACGACTTTATTTATACCTATTCCAAAAGAAATTATACAGCCAATGACTTCGCGAATGATTTTGCAGGACAAACCAACCCGATTCCTGCCGGAGAAAGCAACTGGAAATTTACCCAGCAGCGTAATGGTGACAATGTAGATATTTACGGTTTTGAAGTCGCATTACAAAGACAGCTTGATTTTATTCCGGGAGCCTTCTGGAAAGGACTTGGGGTTTATGTGAACTATACCTATACCAAATCCAAAGCAAAAGGAATTACCAATGAAGATGGTGTGGAAAGAACAGATGTAGGACTTCCCGGAGCGGCTCCTCATATGTTCAACGGATCTCTTTCATGGGAAAATAAACGTTTTTCAGCAAGGATCTCTATGAACTATGCGTCTCATTATATTGACGAACTTGGTGGCAAAGCGTTTGATGACCGTTATTACGACAAACAGTTTTTCCTTGATGCCAATGCTTCCTACAAAATTACAAGCCAGCTTAGAGTTTTTGCAGAAGCCAATAATCTGACCAATCAGCCGTTAAGATATTATCAAGGAATCCAAAGCAGAACTGCTCAGGCTGAATATTACAGACCAAGGTTTACGATGGGAGTGAAATTTGATTTTTAAATAAGCATGAAAAACATACATTATATATTGGCTCTTTCAGTTCTCCCTTTGGTGATCAACTGTACAGGGCAGAAAGAAGCAATTGAAAAATTAAAACCGGCCGTTATTACAGAAACTGTTGTTCATGATACTGACGACCCTGCCATATGGATCAATCCTCAGGATGCCTCAAAAAGTATCATCATCGGGACAGATAAAGATACTGATGGAGGGTTATATGCCTTTGATCTTAACGGGAAAATCATCAATAAAGTTCTAGGACTGAAACGTCCCAATAATGTTGATATTGAATATGGTTTAACGCTGAATGGAAAAAAAACAGATATCGCAGCATTCACTGAAAGAGAAACCAACAAAGTAAAATTATATACGCTTCCTGAACTGAAAGAGGCTGGAGAAATCTCTGTATTCGAGGGAGAATCAGAGCGTAGTCCAATGGGAATTTCTATGTATAAAAAACCTAAAACAGGAGAAATATTTGTGATTGCCGGAAGAAAATCTGGTCCCAGTGACGGCTATCTCTGGCAATATAAACTTTCTGAGAAAAATGGAGCTATCACAGGAGAAGTTGTCCGTAAATTTGGGAAATACAGTGGTTTGAAAGAGATTGAAAGCATTGCTGTGGATGACGAGATGGGTTATATTTATTATTCTGATGAGCAGCTCGGGGTTCACAAATATTATGCTGATCCTGCGAAAGGTAATGAAGAACTGGCTGTTTTCGGGAAAGGCGAT
Organism: Chryseobacterium sp. 'Rf worker isolate 10'; assembly: GCF_050753305.1. Lineage (NCBI taxonomy): Bacteria > Pseudomonadati > Bacteroidota > Flavobacteriia > Flavobacteriales > Weeksellaceae > Chryseobacterium > Chryseobacterium sp. 'Rf worker isolate 10'. The sequence continues at coordinate 893,520 of NZ_JBOZOF010000001.1, read as the reverse complement.
TTTAAATCTGATGTGGAAGGAATTTCAATCTATCCAACCTCTAAAGGAAAAGGATATATTCTGGTTTCAAATCAGCAGAATGACACCTTCAATGTCTATTTAAGAGAAGATCAGTCTAAAGGAAGAATAGCAGAAATTCCGGTTTCTACGTTGGAAAGTGATGGCTCTGAGGTGACGAATGTTAATTTGGGTCCAAAATTTCCCAAAGGAGTTTTTGTTGCGATGAGTAATGGCAGGGTATTTCACTTTTATGACTGGAGAATGGTTGAAAAAGCAATAAAATCAGCTATGAAAGCTAATAAATAAAAATAATCTTTCAAACCATTAAGGTTTGATAAGGGTTTAAGAGTATTAAGCTGAGTTAAACAGTCATTGCGAACCGCAGGTGAAACAATCTCATGAATTTTACTTAGCTTAATACGCTTCATTTTTTCGTTCTTCCTAATGATTTATAATCTTAAAGTTTTTCAACGCAAAGTTGATTTTAAATTGGATAATATTTTAATGGTGCTAAGAAAGAGTTGATTTACAATCAACCGATAAAGCGAAAGGCATATCCATGAGCTTTTTAAGCTGTTTACTGCAAATCTTTACTACCTCAAAAGTATGAAAGTCTATTGCATAAACTTTGCGTTTGAAAATAATTACATTATTATAAACTATAACACTTCAGCTACTTCCCTCTTCCAGCCTCCATCATCCCTCCTGCTTATACGTTCCAAACACCCTATCCCAGATAGAAGTATAAAATCCGAAATTTTTACTTTCATCCTGATGATGCTGATTATGAAACCTTGTTGTCCCTACGAAGAAACGGTCAAAAGAAGCAGGAAAAAATTCTCTGTTCAAATGTCCTATTGTTCCCCAAATGAGGTTGAGCAAAAGATATATTGAAATGGAAATTACAGAAAAATCATAACCTATAAGTAAAGCCAACATCATCAACCCAAATCCTATGGTTTCGAAAGGATGAAGTACAAAAAGGCTCAAAAAATTGGTGCTGATGTGTTCATGATGCTTTCCATGCAGGATTTTGTAAAAAAATGGTAAATGTGCTGCGAAATGAAAGAAGTACATCAGAAGATCCATTAAGAGAAGCAGAGCAGCAACTTCCGCTATTATTCCAATCACAGATTGAGTTTGCCCCATCACAATCCATCCGTTTTTCCATAGGAAAGCTCCTAACAACAGTACCAAACTGTTACATAAAACAGTAACCAGACTAAGGTAAAAATCGGATCTTGTTACAGGATGATTTTTCTCCTGTAACTTGCTTTTACGGCAAGTTTTTTCTATGAAAACATATAAACCTATAGAAAACAGATACAGAACAACATTAATGGTCAGACTGAATATGATCCACTCTGGCCAGGAAAACTGCCAAAAAATATGCAAATAACCGGAAAGTTCTGTATGATTAAAATTCATGAGTCTGTCATCCTTCAGCTTGATGTCATAAAGGTATGAATTTCACAGTAAAATTAACCTATAAACTACATCTCAGGCATTATTTCTGTCTTGCCTTTCTTCTAAGCTCCCGCAGTCTTGATGTGAGTTTTTTTCTTAAATCATTATGATATTCGCGGTAGTTTTTGATGCTGTTCTCCAGATTCTTTTTATTGAGCAAATACTCATCATACAAATGTCTGAGCTCTGAAATCTGATTAATCACCTCCGAAGGCTGGCTTTCAGGATCTTCCGCAGCTTCTATCAGCAGACGGTAATATTCAACGCGGCTGGTCAGGTTCATGTGAAGTTTTGGTTCTATTCCCTGCATGATCTTATTATTTTATTGAGTTCTTGAATGGGTAAAAGAAAAAAAGACTTTTGCTTTTACTATTCGATATATTATTTTTTACTTTTATTATTAATGATCAACCTGTTTCAGGATAATAACCCAATGAGTTCTTTTTCTATTTCTCCATCATAACCGGAGGTACATCACTCTGATATAAAATCTTAACATTTCCATTCTTTTCCTGAGCTGCAGATTTAAAATAACCTCCGTTCAGGGCAGAAGAAATAAGAGTTTCGTTAGGATCACCCAAAGGCAATAATGGCAAACCGGAAAATTCATTGACGTTGAGCTGCGGGGGAATTCCATTACTGTATTCTCCCGTTCCGTTGGCGTTAAATACTTTATAGATTACCGGATGAATCTGCCATGAAATTTTTCTGGGTTTACGCTTGTCTTCCACTACAAATCCAGCCATATCTTTCCCTAGAGTAATGTCTCCTACCTGAATGACCTGCATATAGGGTTTCAGATTGTTAACAACTATTTCAGCTGCAGATGCTGTACTGTTTGATGTCAGAATAAACACTTTCTGTAATCCCAATGCATTCGCACGTAAAGTTGTAAAATCCAAAGCTTTTGGATCATAAGCGATTTGCTGGGCAAATGTTCTTTTTACTTCACCTCCATTTTTATTTCCTTTAAAAACAATGAATGGCGATCCGGATGATAAACCTGAAGGAATCAGCGAACAGAGTGCAGCAGCAGATGACACAGAACCTCCATAATTGTAGCGAAGATCAAGAATCAGTTCCTGGACTCCGGCAGCTTTCAATTCTCCAAACTTTTGGTTCAGCGTCTGAGTCATTCCGTCAGGAAAGTCATAAATGTACAGATAGCCTATTTTTTTACCGTTTTTTTCAAAAATTTTAGATAAAACAGGCTGTTCAAAAGAAAAACCATAGTAAACCGTGATATTTTTCTCATCGGTAATAGCTCCGTTCTGCCATTTCCCGACCGTAAGTTCTACAACAGTCTGATCTTTAATAGATGAAGCCATTGTTTCGGCATTAGCAGCCGTCATTACTTTTCCATTAACTTTTGTGATGATCATTCCTCTTTCCAACCCTGCATTGAAGGCCGGAGAATTTTGAAGAACCAGCTTTACCACAGTAACAACCTCATTATTGGCGAGCTGAATAACCGTGTAATCAAAACCGTACATGTTCCTTATAGAACGTGGATAACTAGAAGAATCTTCCGTATTCACCATAAAAGAAAACCGGTCCTGAGAAGACAGCAGACTTTTAAAAAAGTCTTTTACAGGAAGCTGATAATTTGGCTTTGCCGGCATCTGATCTGCCCAATAATAATACCGTTTCATACTGTCCTGAACCCATAGATTTACAGATTCTGTGCTTCCTTCCGGAAAAACGGGCGCGCTTTCGTCATTATTATTCGTACACGAAATGAGAAAGACTAAGAGAGCAATGCACTGAAGTTTTAAAAAGTTTTTCATACGCAATTACAGATATTCAGCGACATCAATATCTCCTTTTACGGCCCATTCTCCATTTTCCATTTTTTCCTGAAGAACTATCATATTGGCACCTGTGTGTTGTTTTATTTTCACCTGAATCATTTTAGATCCTGCATAAGGTTCTGTAGTTCCCGGTTTGTACAGTTCCAGATATACAGGAGTTGTGGAGCTGTAAAAGTTATAGATTTTCACTGCTGTAAAATTATCTTTCCCGATGTTGTCAAATTCTGCCAGTACAACTCCATTATCTCTTTTCAAAATACCTTTCACATTTTTCAATGAAGTTCCGGACAACTCGCCCAGATTAGGAAAAATAAATTCAAAACCGACTTTCCCAAGATTAACCTGAGGTTTTACGGCGTAAGTCTGTAAATAAATTCCGGGAAGATTAAAAAAGTTTAGGGTTTTAAAATCATTTATATTGTCATATGTAATATTGTATTTTGCTATTTCAGCGCCTGTTTCATTGTTATAGACAGACAGTTTGTTAGTTTCTCCCTGATCCAGTACAAACTGAAGCTGGGTTTCTATTTTATTGGTATAGGACGTTTTTCCGTCAATGGATACAGGCTGTCCGTTAAACCTCAGCTGAAGAGCATCAGGCTTGGAAAATCCTTTGATATTAATCTCTCCGGGTTTCTGTACTTTATCATACAACTCCATTGTATTATTGTCTGTACATGAAAAAAGTACGGTAAAAAATAGTAGTAATGCAAAGATTTTATTCATCCTTATTTAATTATTTGATGGTAAAACTTAAAAATATTGCCCAGCCCATCAGCCGGGCAATATATAATTATAAAAAAACTAGTTGGATATGTTCTGGATAGCATTTTTCAGGTGCTATCCATTATTGTATTTTAAATTTCTGGTGTTTCTAAAGTCAGTTTCTAAGGTCAGAAGAATTATTTTTTAATGAACTTCAGCCTTTCTGCAGTCTTTCCATCTGTAATTTCTGCGATATAAGCCCCTGAAATAAGCCCTGCTATATGGATAGCCTTAGAATACTGAGTGGTAAGTACTTTCTGTCCTGCTGCATTGTAAATATTCACTACAGTTGCATTTTCTTCCAATGCCGGGTTAAGCTGCAGCTGTAAAGATTCTTTTACCGGATTTTCTGCTATTTGTGTTACAATTTTGTTTCTTTTTACATCCTTAGTTCCCAAAAATGCTGTAGCATAGATTCCTATTTCATCAATATTGATATTCTGGATATTATTTCCGCTTGCTTTTCTGTTAGCCCACATTCCGATATAGATTTTCTTCCCCGCAAAAGCAGAAAGATCTACAAGGGATTGTACAAACTGGGTAAGATCTGCCGGAAATGGATTGGCTGAGTCTCCTACCTGTATTTTATAAAGACTCTGAACGTCATTACCACCTGCATCTACTGTCATGGCCTGAAAATCCGCTAATGTAGGAACCTCTTTCTGCGGAGTACTTACATAGATAAAAAGGTCTCTGGCAACAATGGTATGGGTAGTTCTCTGCCTTCCGATATTCGCAGCTAAAGTAACTGTACCTGCAGTGTTGGTAAGATCAATCTGAGGAGAAATGATCCAGTCATTTTCTGTAGTAAATCCTGTAGCATTACCGGTTGGTACCACACTGATAGAATGACGAAGAACGCCTGTGGTTCCATAGGTTAAAGTCGTTCCATTGTGGTAGATATTCTGTCCCTGCACCCATCCGTTACCGTTGCTGTTCAGATCATGGAACGTCCATCCCTGTAGGTCAGCAGGCGTATCAAAAGAATTTCCCCAAACCAGAGTCTGCGCTGCAGCAAGGTGGGATAAAAACAGAACAGATGATAAAATTATTTTTTTCATAATGCTGATTATTAATGTTTTTGAAGTAAAAGCAAGGAATCAGCATGTGCTGTTCCCTGCTTTTTAAAGTTTTTTATTATTCTACAATCGTGAAATTGTATTTTGTCCAAAGTCCCTGGAAGTTTCCACAGTTTCTTGGAGATACATTCCAGCTTCCTTCGTTGAAGAATGGCTGGCTCATACCCCATAGAGATGCAGGAGTTCCAGTTAATAGGTTAGCGGCAGGGATTCCTGCTGTTCCTGTTCCTGTAACAGAAGTATTAAATCCGTGGATCTGGATGGTGTTGTATGCTGAAGCTGAAGAAAGTTCAGAACCTGTACCTTCTACTTTGATTCCCACAGGATATCCTGTCACTACAGCGTTATTCAATGTTAATCTTCCGTGTCTTCTGATGTGGATACCATTTTCATACAAAGCACCCTGAGTAGAGTTTTTAGTACCAATGATCGTAAGATTGTTGATAACAGGGTGCGTCAACAATGATGTAGAAGAACCGTCTGCGTTGTTATCAAGCTCGATACCGTTAGAATCCGGGCTTGATCCACTAAGACTGTGCGTAGAATTGTAATCTGCCAAAGCAAGAGCACAAGTGATCGTTCCTGTATATCCGTTATCAAAGTCGAAGTTATCATCATCCGCAGCGAAAGAAACAAGATTTGACGCGTTTACAGTACCTCCAAAGAATTCAAAAGAATCGTCTTTTCCAAAAGATACCTGGATATGATCCAAAGTAGTTCCGTTACCAACACCTCCTAAAGTAAGACCGTTGATTTCGTTTCCTGAGTTTGGAGCTAAAAGATCATATCCTGCGAACTCAATACGTACATACTTCAATGTTCCTCCGTTGTGAGAAGCGTTTGTACCTCCGTAATAAAAATCAGGACCAGATAATCCTTCAATTGTTTTTGTGAAAGGAGTGTTTGTAGGAGCGTCTCCTAAGATGATAACACCTCCAAAATCACCAGGAGCAGCCGTAGTATCTTCATTTCCGTCTAACAATTTGTAGCTTGTGAAAATGATTGGCTGAGCTTCTGTACCTGCTGCGTTGATTTTTCCTGTTTTAGCAATTACCAAAACTCCTGTAGCTGTATTGCTCGTGTTTGGCTTAGCTTTAATGAATGTACCCGGCTGGATTGTTAATGTAGCACCATCTTTTACGGTTACAACTCCATCTAATTCAACTACACCACTCCATGTAGTATTTGTAGTAATAGCACCACTAACGCTGGTTACCGGAAGAGCCGAAGCTGTAAGGTATTCAGCAGAAGTAGATTTCATATCGAATGGAGATGATGAATCCGCCAGTTGATCGTGTTGACAAGCTGTAAGAGATAATGCTGCCACTGCAATTAGAGTTAGTCTTTTCATTGTTATAATTTTTAGTACAATCCGGTCGTATTATTTTTTATACCAGATCAGTTTTTTAATATTCAGGAATATCTTCCTCTCTATTCCTTCGATTTGTTTTTTGGTGTTCATCCCATCTCCGCAGGAGGAGCTGCATTGCGGGAGTTCCCATGAGATCCATTAACGCCTGAGAAAAGCTGTTAACGTCCGGTTTTTTTCTTAACTGTACTGCTGTGCGCATCATCAGTATTTCTTCAGTCTCTGATCAGGTTCCCGAAACCTGTACCCTTCTATCTAAGAGCTCTTTTTATATAATAATGTTTGGTGTCTTATTTTTAAAAAGTATAGTTCACACTCAGGCTGAACATTCTTCCGCTGTACGCCCGAAACATGATTTTATCAATATTTTTATCATACTTGTCTGTTGCTCCGGGAAGAAGATCCCAGGCTTCTCTTTCCGTACCTACATTACTTCCACCTCCATTTTTTGCCGCGAGATAAGAATTAAAGTTGTTATAATACTCCTTTACCCTGTTGAAGAGGTTTCTTACATTAAATTTCACCTCAAAGTTTCTGTTACGAAGAAATTTATAAGAGATCTGGGCATCTGCCACTGCATAAGGACGTTGGATTTCCTCTCCTTTGTACGCATATCCTACCGTGATGTACTGGTCTCCTTTTGCATTATACAAAAAACTCATCCCAAAACGGGTTCCGTCATAGACCAGTCCAAGATTGTAAGCATAAGGTGTTTGTCCGTAAAGCGGTCGTTTTACTTCGTAGGTATCGTCATTATCACCCGTTTTATACAGGTCTTTAAAAGCCACTACTTTCGTATGGTTATAGGTAAAATTTCCGCTTATAAAAAGTTTCTCCAGAAAAGTTCCGTCAGCGATAAAGCCTAAGCTTTTTCTTACTTCTGCTTCCACTCCCAGCAGCTTTGCATTTTTTGAATTTCCGTTGTATAAGAAAAGATTTCCTTCACTTGAAATATGACCTTCACGTTCAATAGGCCTGTCAATATCTTTGTAATACAATCCTGCAGAAAATATCTCACCAAGCCCTGGAAACCATTCAAATTTGAAATCATAATTATTGATTACTGATGAACTTAATTCTGTATTATAAATCAACCCATTAGCAATAGGATCAAAATAGGGCAATCCTGTTCTCTCATTAAATTGAGGACGGATAACAGATTTGTTGTAGGCAAGCCTCAAGTTAATTTTATTGGTAGGACTGTACGTAAAATTCACGGAAGGCATCCACTGCCAAGGTTTATCGTCTATAGCTGCTCTTATGATGTATTTGGAATCGGAAGGATCCAGCTGCTGGGAAATCATGTCATACTTAAAATATTCTGCACGAAGTCCCCAAACTAATCTTAATTTCTCCCAACGGTTGTCAAACATCAGAAAAACCGCATGCTGATTCACTTCACCTTCATACTTGTCATTTTTGTACAATCCTCTGGTTTCCCAACCAATACCACCCGGAACATAATGGGACCCATTAAACCAGTCAGCAAGAGAACCATACATCGTCAAATAGTTCTTCTCGCTATTCGGAACGTTCCGGTTTTCGTCAACACGAAGAAAAAACTTCTGCTGTTGGTTGGTATTGTTTTTTATAGCTCCGGCATATCCGGTTTTGATGGTATTTTTAAAACTTCCGGCATTCATATCCCATTTCACAGAAGCACCATAGTTGTAATCTGTTTCTCTGTTTTCAATATATCCTCTGTAAAAGTCAGCTCCGGAATTATAGATCTTATGAAAAGTCAGAATTTCACTTCCAATAAAATCATACCGGGTAATATACTGTGTGTAATCTTTGGTATCGGAAGCTACTCCTGTACGGGCTGCAAACCAGCTTACTTCTGCATTTCCTATTTTATGGTTTCCTTCTAATTTATTTTGTAAAAGGGTTTGAAAAATCGGGTAATTGGTATTATCAGTATAAGGTCTGTCTAAATTTTTGATCTGAGCGGGATCATTATTAGGAACAACTCCATTGTAGAAATAATTATAGGCTAATTCTGCATTGGCTGCCATTCCACTTCCGGTTGAATATTCATTCCAGCCTGTTACTCTTGTTAGCGTATTGTCAAAAATATGGGTGTAAGAATTACGGAATGAGATTCTGTTTTTTCCCAATTGAAATCCGAAATTCAACATTCCTGCCAGCGTAGAATTATAGTTGTAGGAAGCTCCGCTGTTTTTGAAATTGTAAAATGGAATCTGTCCGTTCGCATCCGGCATTCCTGTTGTATCCAGCCAGTTACCCCTTCCTGTGTGGTCAATATCCAGTTTATTTTGCTCATTTCTGATAACAAATGCTCCTGCAAATCCCCATTTATTATTGTTTTTAAGAGCATATGTTCTTCCTACTGCCAGCTGTATATTAGAACCCATGTCGCCTCTTGTCTTATAGGTGCTGAAATTGTCGTTGGTAAACTGTTTAGATTGCTCAAAAAATTTGGGATCTGTCCAGTTCATCGCTTCTAATCCTTTGGGAAAATCCCTTGTTCCATCATCATATCCGAAATAATCATACTTTCCGCGCTTACGGGTCAAAAATTCTTTGAATGCTGACTGATCATTGTAAGAAGTTCCCATGGTTACGGTTGTAAAGTTTTCATTGGGAATATCTTTCGTCCTCACCTCCACATAGCCTCCTGCAAAGCTGGCATTCATATCCGGAGTTGCAGATTTGCTTACCACTACACTTTCTACCATTGCGGTAGGAATGATATCAAACGAAAAATTCTGGCTGTAAGCTTCTGTACTCGGCAGATTAATTCCGTCCATTGCAGCGGTGTTCCAACGTTCTCCCATAGATCGTACCACCACATATTTGTTATCAATCGTCGTGATTCCTGTTACTCTTTTCAATGTTCCTCCTACATCGCTGTCGGGAGTTTTGGAAATCTGTTCTGCTGAAATACCATCACTCATCTGTGCCGCTTTCTTCTGCTGGGCAAGGAGCCCTGCCTGGGTATCTGCTTTACGCGCTGCTGTAATTACAACTTCTTTAATATCTGTGATCTTATCAGAAGCTTTGTTTAATGCAAATGAAACAGAGCTGGTTTCTTTATTGCTGACAGATAGTTTTTCAACCCTCAGCGTATTATATTTAGAAGCTTTTATGGTCAGATTATAAGTTCCCGAAGGAAGATCTACTTTAAAATCTCCGTTATTATCTGTTATGACTGTTTTCTGAGCGATATTCACTTCTGCTCCGGTAATAGGATTTCCTACCTCATCCACTATTTTACCGGAAATACGTCCGTTTCCCGGTACTGAAATATTTGAACTTTCATATTTTATCGAAATAAGGTCACCATGCAAACGGTAAACAACAGGAAGTCCATTAGTAATGTCTTTCAGACAATTGTTCACGGAAGTATTTTCGCATTTTATTCCTCTTACCTTCAGCTCTTTAATATCTAATTTGGAATAAGCCAGTCTCATCCCCGTTTTTCCGGCAAATTCTTCTAAAACCTCAATCAACGGTCTGTTGGCAGGTACAGAAAATGTTACTTTCTGAACCAGCTCCTGAGCTTCTGCGGCTACAGTAAAAAATAAGGCTGCTATGGTAATCCCACATTTCAAACTTTTCATACTTAATAGTGTTCTCTTGATTATGATTATTTATTTTTTTTGAATAATGATTTATTTCTTAAGGATATAGGTGTTTTCTTTTTTCTGTACTTCCAGTCCCAGGATGAAGGCCAGTGATTCAATATTTTCAGCAACAGTCCCTCCGGTAAAATCTGCCGTTATTTTTTTGTCTTCGGCCTCCTTAGGATATAAAACCTTTGTGTTATAACTGCTTTCCAGCACCGCAACTACCTCTTTTAAAGGAACATCGTTAAAGCTCAGAGATAATATTGCAGGAACTTTGTTGGGTGAATTTTTCGCTGGTTTCAGTGAAATAACTGCTGTGGTATGAGCAATCCCGAAATTGGTCCATTTCTGATTAGGCTTAAGGAAAGAAACAGGAACACCCGGCGATGATACCGCAACCTTCCCTTCATAAAGATCAACTGCTTTTCTCTTCCCCGACTGTGAGATTTTAAATACCGTTCCCAATACTTTAGTACTGAACCCATCTGCACGAACAATGAAAGGATGTGTCTTTGACTTGGCTACAGAAAAAATGGCATCTCCTTTTAAATCTACAACTCTTGTAGAAGCAGGAAAAGATTTTGCAACGGTCAGTTCAGCACCCGGCAAAAGAGTAACTACGGATCCGTCTTCAAGATGAACAGTTCTGTTTTCAGATTTTGAAAGGTATATATCCGGCTTAATAAACATTGTATAGGTAAAAATGCCTCCTAATGATAAAAGCAGAATGATAACCGCTGCAATTTTATAGAGATGGATTTTAAAGCTTTTTACCTGTTGTATAGAAACAATATCTTTTTGAGGAAAAAAATGTTCCAGCCCAGATAGTATCCTTTCTCTGGATTCTTTAAGGTGAACAATATCCAGATCTTTTTCTGCAAGGGTCTTCCATTGTCTTAACAATTCATTTTCTTTTTCAGAAATAGGATCTTCCGAAACTTCCCGTTCCCAAAGTCTGAAAACAAAGGCTTCAATATTTTTATAGGTTAAGCGTTTTTTCATAGAGTTTTTCATAGTATTCACAGATACTTCTATCTATAAGACTTTGAAAATGAAAAACTTCCCCAGAGCATTCTTAATATTATATTCACATTTACACCAAATTGTTAATAATTTTCGTTTTTTTTCACATTTACTCAACATTAAGATCCAATTTTGGGCTCTTTTTTCAGAAATATTTAATCTTAACATACCCAAAGTTCACAAAAAGTTAATTTTCCTTTAGGTAATTTTGTGACAACAATATGAGCGCAACCGACTATACATTATTAAAGAAAATAAAATCAGGCGACCGCCCTGCATTTATGCTGCTGTATGACCGATACTGGGATAGTCTATATCGCTTTGTTTATGTGCGGACAAGGGATAAAGAAGTCTCTGAGGAAATTCTTCAGAACCTATGGATGAAGATTCTTGAAAATACAGACCTTATACAAACCGATGATACAGAAAGTGCCAAAGGCTACCTCTTCCGCCATCTTCATTATCGGATTATTGATTTTTATAACAGCTACAAAAAAGCACCTCCAACGCTGAGCATTGATGAGTTTGATATTCCGAATGAAATTGAAATCGCAGATTCGGACTATTTTGAAATCCTTGAGGAAAATGAGATCAGTACTTTATTATCGATGATTGATGAGGTTGTTTCTCAGCTTCCTTCCACAGAACAGCAGGTATATGATATGAGAATCCGGAAAAATATGTCTGTGAATGAAACCGCAGAAGCATTGGGAATTAGCAATAAGACGGTAAGTAATAAGCTAAGCAAAGCCTTGGGAGAAATCCGCGAAAAACTGAATCCGGAGTATCAGTCGTCTAAAAAACTGGTTTCAATTCTTTTGCTGATGGAAGTGTTGACGAGGTATTAAGAGGCAAGATTCGGATTTTCGGGATGCAAGATTGTGGCAATGGTCAATTTGCTACGCAGTCAATAGTCAATTTTTACAGTCTCTATTAAATTCACAGCGAAGCATATTCACTATTCACCATTCATCATCCGTTATTCCCTAAATAGAGTCGGAAAATCTGTATTAAAGTCTAAGATTTTAAAGTCTGCAAGGTTTGAATGTATGCTTTCATCATTATTGGTGAAAATTATGGTTTGCATTCCGGCTGCTTTGGCTGCTTTTAATCCTGATTGGCTATCTTCTATAGCAATGCAGTGTTCGGGAGAAACACCCAGATTTTTTGCAGAAGTAAGATACACCGCCGGATGAGGTTTTCCCTGAGTTTCAAACTCTAATGAGTGAACAGTATCAAACAGATCACGAACCTGAAGCTTTTCAAGAACAACATGGGCTACACGCAAAGGAGCATTGGTGGCTAATCCTATTTTGTACTCTTTATTTTTAAGATTTTTAATAAACTCCTGCACTCCAGACATCGTGCAGTCCTTGCTTTGTATCATTTCGATTACTCTTGTGACTACTTTATTTTCTAAGTCGGATGCATCAAAGTTTTCCCACGGAAATCTTTCATACCAGAATTCTGTGACTTCCTGAGTAGTCATATATTTGGTTTGTGCTGCCAGTTCATCTGTAACCTGCACTCCATAGGATGAAAAAACATCAAGCTCTGCCTGAGTCCAGAATTTTTCTGAGTCTATCAGAACACCGTCCATGTCAAATATTACTGCTTTTAAAGCCATTTTCTGAATGATGAATTATGAGTTATGAGTTATAAATGATGAATTATTGGCTGATTTTATACACACAGCGCTGTCCTCCGGAAATGATATGGTCTATCCTTTCTACTTTGTAATCCTTCCCAATCAACGACTGGAAATTGGATAATTCGGCACGGCAAAAACCCTGACATTCTGTTGCTGCAGCGCAGATCGGACAATGGTTTTCAATCAGAAAATAATCTGTACCTTCTTTTTTCCATTCTGCCATATAGCCTTCATCACTACGCACTTTTGCAAGGGATTCAAGGCGCTGCTCAAGAGATTTTGTCTTGGAAAGTATCTTTTCATAGCGGTCATGGGTATTTTTTTCCCGGTCACTAATTAATAGATTTAAAGCATTTTCTCCCAAAAGATTTTTTACGGATTTCAGAATCTGAACCGTTACATCTGCATGCGTATCCGGAAATTGAGCCAATCCTTTCTCTGTAAGAATATAATAAGTGGATGGACGACCTACTCCTTCGCTCTTCACTGAAGACCGGATCAATCCCTCCTGAGCAAGATTCAATAAATGCTTTCTTGCCCCTTCTTTGGTAATCGACAATTCTTCAGCAATAAGAAGCGATGTAGCCTCCCCTCTCATCTTTAAAAACATCAGAATACGATCTACAGCCGGCTTCTTCATTTGACAATATTTAGGTTGTTTTATTTTCCAACAACAAATATAGTCATTTTCTATAATTTCAAAAACAAGAGCTTAAATTAAACATTTACAATACTTTATTAATTAAAATCACAAAATACATAAAACAACTAAAAAGTTGTTTTATTAAAATATATTTCTACCTTTGTCATACATTAATCAAAAAAATAAAGACGATGAACCCATTTACATTACCACAATTACCTTATGCTTATGATGCTTTGGCTCCTTTTATAGATAAAGAAACAATGACTATTCACCACCAGAAGCATCATCAGGCTTATGTAGACAATCTGAATACTGCACTGGCACAAACTGATGAAGTCAATCCGGATCTGGATTCCTTACTGCAAAGAATCAGTGAATACAGCCCTGCTGTAAGAAATAATGGTGGCGGTCACTATAATCATTCTTTATTCTGGGAAATTCTTTCTCCTGAACCTAAACTTACTCCTGAAGGGATGCTTCATGATGATATCACAGCCACTTTCGGAAGCCTTGAGAATCTTAAAGCAGAAATGAAAAAAACAGGTTTAGCCCAGTTCGGTTCCGGATGGGTGTGGCTTTTTGTGAAATTCAACGGATCACTGGCGATCAGTTCTACTCCTAATCAGGATAATCCGATGATGGATATTCTTTCGATGAACAGAGGTTTCCCGATTCTTGGAATAGACATTTGGGAACATGCTTATTATTTGAACTATCAGAATAAACGTGCAGATTATCTGGATGCTTTCTGGTCCGTACTAGATTGGTCTGCTGTTGAGAAAAAATATGAAGAGGCTTTGTCAAAAGTAAGATAATTAACACTGAATGTAAATAAACTATGACTGAGGAAAATTTTATCAATAAAGCAAAGGCTTCAGGCATTATTGCCCTTGACCTCTCAGACTATAAACCGACTACGGAAATTGTAGAGCTGGATATCAAAGATCACCTTTTCATGGGAATTATTGTGAGGGAGAAAGAGTTTAAAGAATCAATTGCTGCGGTGGATTTTTCTGTATATAACGAAAAAGCAGTAGGAATCATCTGTTCTACGGATGCCATCATCCCGCCCTGGGCTTATATGCTGATTATGGAAAAGCTGTCTCCTTATGCTTCCTATGCTGATTTAAACAATGCAGAAACCATTCTGCTCGACCTTTGGAAACGCCGTCTTATCTATGCTGATCTGAAACAGTACAGAAATCAGAAAGTAGTTGTTCGCGCAAGTACGAATCATGACCCTGCATTGTATTTATTAGCAGCAGGATTATTGAAACCTTTGGTGAAAACACTGATGTACGGTGAAATAGGATTACCAAAAGTAATTTTTAAACAATAAAAAAATGAAAGCTATCATATTCAACGGATCTCTGGAAAGAAGGACTTTATCTACTTCCGGACTTATTTCAGATTATTTTTCAGAACATCTGAATAAACTGGGAATTCAAACCAATATTTTTACGCTTGCAGACTCTGGTATCCCTTTATTTGATGTCACTCTCACCAAAACTCCTTTGGCAGTAGAGCGCATGACTCAGATGTTCACGGATGCTGATCTGCATATCTGGCTGGCTCCTCTTTACCACGGAAGCATTCCAGGGGTAATGAAAAACTGTCTGGACTGGCTTGAAGTGACCTCCAAATGGCACGAACCTTATCTTACTGATAAAACTGTGGGCTTGGTATGCTGGGCTGATGGTTTGCAGGCGATGCAGGGAATCAACGCCATGGATTCTATTGCCAAATCATTGCGTGCATGGCCATTACCATTCAGTGTACCCATTGTAAGATCATCATTGTTTGCTTCAGACAACTCAACTGAAATTTCAGATCTCTATTCCGGTAAGTTTAACAAGCTTATCAGCATTGCAACCTCTAAAAAAATTGAAAACCTGAATTCTTCAATTTAATACGACCAGCAGATTAGCCTGCCAGATTCATCTTACAACCCAAATGGATAGATTATCTGTAGAAATATTGTAAACTAATAAGTTAAAAATAAAAATTAGCACACTTTATGCTGCTTATTTTCAAAGAACAGTGTTGAACTGCTGTAATTAAGTTTAGCAGGGATTTCTGAACCGTCCGACGTTGAAGAAATCCCTTTTTTAAACCCTTTAAATTCAAACAATATGGCTATAAAAATAACAGATGCCTGTATCAATTGTGGAGCCTGCGAACCTGAATGCCCCAACTCAGCCATTTACGAAGGTGCTATCGACTGGCGCTGGAAAGACAAAACAAAACTTTCAGGACCTATAACATTTCCTGATGGTACCGAAGGTGATGCCGATACTTATCATCCGGCTGTCTCGGATGAAGTGTATTATATCGTATCCGGAAAATGTACGGAATGCAAAGGGTTTCATGATGAACCACAATGTAAAGCGGTATGCCCGGTAGACTGTTGTGTGGATGATCCTGACCATCGGGAAACGGAAGAAGTGCTATTGGACCGGCAGAAATTCATGCATAGTGCTTAAACAGTTCGTTTGTGAAGAAGAAACCAAAGAATTAAAAATTTCTATCTTTTATATTTAATTTCAATAGAGGCGGGTTTTAACCCGCCTTTTTCTATTTCTTTTCATTCGGCTTTAGCCTAAACTTATTTTGTTTTTAATCTCAGAGTAGATTTTTTGAGTAAAAGGTGTTTCTACACCCACTTCGGAACCATATTTTATAATGGCACCTGCAAAAAGTTCCAGTTCGTTATCTTTCTTTCCCGAATTGATATCAAGTTGTAAAGAAGTAGGAGTTTCATAAGGAAAAGTAGAGGCTTTTTCGAAAGTTGCATGAACAATATCTTCCTGAAGATCAATTCCTTTTTTGGCTGCGATGAGTTTTATTTCATTCATAATTCCAGCAGCTTCATCGTTTTGTCCTTTATCATTACATACCGCTCCCATAGACGAATTATGCTTGGCTGTTACCAATCCGAAACTCGCAATGAATATAAATTTCGTCCAGATAGCATTCATTGAATTATCTTTAAATTCAAACTCTATTTTACTTTCGCTTAATACATCTGTAACCCATTCCACCAGAGTAGAAAAATGCTCAGGATCTCGTCCCACAATTATTTTACCGGCATTTCCTTTATGTTCTACTATTCCTCTTTCCTTAATATGAGAAGCTACATACACACAGGTTGGAAGAACAGTATGATCTGGAATTATGGTACGGATTCTATCGTAGATATCTGCTCCGTTCATCATCGGAAGCAGTATGGTGTCTTTGTTAATGACTGGCAGTAATTGCTTGCAGACATTTTCAAGATCATATTCTTTTACACAGATCAAAACCAGATCAGGATTTTTGATATCACTGATGTTCTGCACAATAGCATTAGGATGAGTCTGTGGATTGGAATGCTCGGGAGACAGTAAGGTCAATCCGTTTTCTTTTACTTTCTCATAAGTTTCTCCGCGGGCAACAAAAGAAACAGTATATTTTCCGGTAGCTTCATTGATCTGATTTATTTTAAAACCAAAATAACCGCCTACACCACCTAATCCTACTACAACAATATGTTTTTTGTTCATGAAATTATTTTTAAGCAAATATCAGTGATGATCTTTGAACTATCACTTGACAAATGAAAAGAAATTACAGTTTATGAATATCCCTTCTGATCCGGCTCAGAGAACTGTCTTTTATTCCCAGATAGGAAGCAATCACCTTCAAAGGAACATGCTGAAAAATATCTGGGTCTTTCTTCATCAGATTAAAATATCGCGTGGAGGCCTTCTGACTCGCCATTTCGATCAGTCTGTCATGAATATTATAATAATTAAGAACAAAAAGAAGCCTGCTGAATTCTCTGAATTCGGGAATATTATGGAAATTATGCTGTACATTTTCCAATCCTGTTTCCCAGAAAACACATTCCGTCACAGTTTGATATATCTCTTTGGTAGGCTGCTGTTTGAAAAATGACAAAAAATCGTTTACAAAACACGGAGCCCTATAAATATTGGTGGTAATCTCCTCATTATCTTCATTTAATATATACGACCGTACATAGCCTTTTTCCAAAAAGTACGTTTTGGTACTGATGGCATCTTTATCCAACAAAACAGTATTTGCCTTTAACTCAAAATGACTGAATTTTTCAGTAATTTTTTCAACCACTTCAGTTTTAATACTGAATAAAGAATGAAAGTAGGTATTAAGTGATGATTTGTCCATTAGGTATTGTCCTAAATCTATTTTAAGCTCTAAAAGTAGCAATAATTTGTGGAAGTCTGGTTTATCAGAAATTGTAAACCATCCCCGTCAAAAATTCTTTGAATTTTCGCCACCCCTCCGGAGGAGGGGAATTTTTCACATCATACGAAATGATACTTATAAAATACAAAACCCTTTAAACATTGGGCTTAAAGGGTTTTTATTTTTGTAGAAAAGTTATTCTTCTGAGAGAACTTCATCATAAGTAACAGGATCTGTAACTTCCTGATATTGTTCCCATTCTGCTTCAAGCTGTTTATTCGTTTTCATATCTTCTTCAAGCTTCAAAGTTTCACGGTACTGTTTTGCTTCTGCTGCAAGTGTCCATTTGCAAGCAATTCCCATAGAATCAATATAGTTTCTGACATCATGAATATTCAACTTAAAAAACTCTTTTCTAGGATTAATTTTATTAAGCTGACTTTTCAAAAATTTCTTGTGAAGCTGTTTTTCTAATGCGGGAGCATCTTCAGCATATATCATGGCATGAACATCGAACTCAAAAGGGACACTTGCATCCCCAAGCTCACGAACACGGTCTAAAGGATCCAAACGTCTTGTCATACCAATTTTATAAACATCTTCTCCAAATGAACCGATATTTGAAATAATATATACATTTCCGGTTCTGGTCTGCTGTGCCATTGAGATTGCTCTTTGATTTTTCTCTTCGGCCTGGGTAAGCTTTTGCTGTAATTCTTCAAGCTGCTGCTGAAAAAGTATTTTTTGCTCCTCATTAGCTCTAACTACCTGAGATTCGGCTTTCTCAATCAGCCTTTTTAAAGTCTGTTCTTCTTTTTCTGCCTCTTTGATTGCTTTTTCATAATCTTTACGTGCTCTTTCTTCTTCTCGAATCTGCTCACGAATTTGTCTTTGCTCTTCCTGTTCCTGCCATTTCAACTCCTGGGCAACTACAGCCCATCTTAATTCTTCAACTCTCGCACTATGGTATATTTCGGATATTCTCGCATTTCTAAAAGCCTGTCCATTAAAATTAACCAATTGGAATGCATCATCCATCTTTTGTTTCAGAATCCCAAAATTATCTTTCTTTACAGACGCCAAAATAGAATCTATTTTCCCGTTATAGGCATCAATAACAAAATCAATAGCTGTATTTCTTCTTGATTCATCCATATAATCACAAATACCGGCCTGTCTGCTTATAATCATAAGCTTATTATTTTGTCTGAGTTTTTTAAGATTATCACCTGCTTCTTTGTGGCCAAAATCTTCTGCCAATTCATCCAATAAAGTATATGTTGGTATCAGATATTCATTACCATAACCTTGAATCACATTTTTCATTGCTTTTATTCTATCAGCAATCTGATCTGCTTCTTTTAAACTTCGATAGGCATCTCCACCTATTGATTCTGCCCTTACTTCTGCATTTTCCACAATACGCTTAGCTTCATTCACAGCATTTTCATACAGTAATTCTATTTCTCTGGATTTCTTTTCAGTGATTTCCTTTACATTTCTACGAATTTCCCGTGCCTGGCTCTGTGCTTCTGAAAGTTCCTGACCAGCTCTTTCTTTCAATCTCAGACTATCTCTTTCAGCTTTTTTAAGAAGATAATCACATTCAACTTTAATATCAATAATATCCTGATACTTTCTTAATGAATCATTGTGTTGTAATACTTCAGCTATTTTTTTGCTTAAAGTAATCTTATCAAGCTGTAACTTAGAAACCTCTACTTTCAACTGGTCATTTTCTCTTTTTAGGTTGGTAATCTGAGCTTCTTTCTTAAGGGATTCTTTTTTAAATTTTCCAGATTTACCAAATGCATAAAGCATCAGTATAAATAAAATAATAATTAATAAAATTGCCATACTTAAAATTTATGATTGAGGCAATATTAAATAAAAAGAATGGCTACAACTTACGGAAAACCATAATTTAAAGGGCTTTATATTTTAAATGTTCGAATTTGATAGCCTAAGACTTTTAATAAGAAAGATTTATTATTAATTATCACGATGAGTTTTACAGGACTTGGCAATCTATAGCAAATTTTGTAATTTTCTTCATTAAAAATAAGTCTTAAACGGACCAACATTATGGATATTGATTTCACTTATAACTTTATCGAACCTGAAAAAGAGCTCGCGGATTTTGTTGAAAATCTGGGAACTTTTCAGAATCTTTCGGAAGAAGCTAAAGAAGTGGTGATTATTCCTGACGGAAGAATTGATTTATTTTTCTCACAGTCGGCATCAGAGCCTTTTCATATTACCCTTCTCGGACTGGAAACTTATCCTGAACAAAGGTATATTGCTCCACATACAACTGCCTTTATCGTCAGCTTCAAACCTCTTGCTGTGGAGTATATTTTAAATACCTCCATCGCAGACTTATTGAATATCGGAAAAGAACTTTCTCATGATTTCTGGAATTTTAAAGCTGAAGACTTAAAGGATTTTAATCATTGCTGTAAAAAGGCAATTCAAAAAATAAAAGAGCTGCTTCCTCAAAGGGTAGATGAAAGAAAACGCAGACTTTTCGAATTGGTTTATACCTCAAAAGGCGAAATGAGCGTACAGGAACTTTCCGAAAAAACAGGCTGGAGCAGCAGACAGATCAACCGTTATTTCACCAAACAGCTTGGCTTGTCATTAAAAGCCTACTCTACTATTTTGCGTTTCAGAACATCATTGGAACACATTGCACAGGGAAGACTCTTTCCGGAACTCAATTATACCGATCAGAATCATTTCATCAAAGAAGTGAAGAAGTTTTCAGGGGTTGCCCCCAAAGAATTATCTAAAAACAAAAACGACCGATTTGTACTATTATCCGTATTGAAAGGAAAATAAATTTGCATTGTAAAATTTAAATTAACAATGCTGATAGAAAATAAATCAATAGCAATCGTTGGTGGTGGTCCTTCAGGACTTACACTGGCAAGACTTTTACAACTGAAAGGTGGAGACGTAAAAGTATATGAGAGAGATTTCAATAAAAATGCGAGGGTACAGGGTTCTCCTCTTGACATGCATGAAGATTCGGGGTTGGCAGCTATACGCAGGGCAGAACTTCTGGAGGAATTTAAAATGACTTTCCGTCCCGGAGCAGACAGAACACTGATAATGAATGAAAAGGCTGAAGTATTTTTTAATGATCATGAAACAAAGCCTGAAGAAGATTTTGGACATGAGCATTTCCGCCCGGAAATAGACAGAGGCCCGTTAAGAAATATGCTGCTGGACTCTCTGCACCCTGAAACGGTTGTCTGGGACAGTCATTTTCTCTCCATGGAACGTCAAAGTGAAGGCTGGCTGCTGCATTTCAAAAACGGAAATTCTGCGTATGCAGATCTTGTTATTGCCGGAGACGGAGCCAATTCCAAAATACGCCCTTATCTTACTGATATTAAACCTGTTTACTCAGGAGTTATCATGCTGGAAGGGAATATTTCAAAAGAAAATGCACCTCAGATTGATGCTTTAATCAAAGGAGGTAAAATAATGGCATTTGGAAATTCTCAAAATATTTTGCTGGGACAGAAAGGCAACGGAGATCTGGGATTTTATGTAAGCTTTAAGGCTGACGAAAACTGGGCTGCTAACAGCGGTCTTGATTTTTCTGATAATACTCAGATGCTGAAATGGTTTCAAACAGAATACTCAGAATGGAACCCTGTCTGGGAGGAACTCTTTAAAAATGCAAAAACTCCTTTTATTCCACGCCTTATTTACTATATGCCTTTGGATCAGACATGGGAAGCCCAGTCTAATGTAACACTAATAGGTGACGCAGCCCACGTAATGCCTCCATTTGCAGGAGAAGGTGCTAATATGGCGATGCTGGATGCCCTTGAACTGAGTGAACATTTAACAGACAGCCGTTACAGTACTTTACAGGAAGCTATTTCGAGCTACGAGCAAACTATGCGAAAAAGAGCCGCGATCGCTACGCAGGAATCCCTGGAAAACGGAGAACGTATGCATTCGGAAAAATCATTAGCCACTATGCTTGATTTTTTTAACGGTCATCTGGCTTAATCATCATCAAAAATCAAAAGGCTGCCTTCTATTGAAGACAGCCTTTTTTCCCTCTTGAAATAATTCTTTTTTCTCTCCGTTTTTAGATCCTGATGTGGAGATTCATTCGTGCCATTTATTTTTTAATTAATTTGGTGTTGTAAGTATTTTTCTCATCTTTTATTGTAATGACATACACTCCTTTTACCAAAGAAGCAACATTGATTCTTCCTTCAATCTTACCTTCCTGAACAAGTCTGCCGTCTGCACTGTAGATTTTGTAATCTGCTTTACCTTTAAGGTTTTTCACTTCTACAAATGTATCTGCAGGGTTAGGATAAATAGATACATCTGATGATTTTGTGTCTATTGTTTCTCTTACAGCAAGATTAGCATTTTCCGAAATTCTTACAGAAAAATCTCTGAAAGATCCTACAGAAACGATTCCTCCTCCATTTACAGGTACAGTAGGGCTTCCACAAGGTCCGCTAGCTGCATTAAAGAAAGTACTTGCCACTCTCATTCTCAATAATTTATCGCCGGAATATGCAGTGTCAGGTACCGTAAATGTTACATCACCATCACGAAGATAAGCTTGAGCAGCGGCAGCATAGAAAGGAAGAGCTCCATTAGTTGCCACTTTTTCAGAGCTTTCGAATACTCCGTTTCTGTTATAATCTATCCAGATTTCAAGCCAGTCATTATAATTTCCTCCTGCAAGGTTTCTAAAGGTTGCTGTGTATTGAGTACCTTTTGTTAAGTTCACAACTTTGGTTGCATCTTCACTAAAGTCAAGGTATGTTTTATAAACATCCACTCCGGAATATACGTAAGCAAGATTAGATAATGTCAATTTTACAAGACCACTATTGAAGTTTCCGCCATTTCCTCCTGTAGTCATTAAGCAATAATCTGTACCTGTTCTCAAACCTTTCGTTTTGAAGGCATAATTAGTTGAAAACGCTCCTGGAACACTATTTACAACAGCAGCCACCTGTACTTCATAATTGGTTTCATCTTCCAGATTTGATAACAATACCGAATTTGCAGTGCTTGTTGTGTTCGACCAGCTTGTTGTCCCAACTTTTCTGTAATTGACAGAATAAGTGGCACCCGGCACCTTATTCCACGATATTCTTGCAGTTGTTCTGAAAACTTCTGTAGCTGTCGCAGAAACTCCTGTTGGAGCGGCTGTAGTAGAAGTAGGAGATATTCCTACTGTTACAGCAGGAGATACAGCATAGAAAATATTACCTATTGCCGATAGTCTTAATTTAACAGTACCAGTTACATTAGCAGGCATTTGTGCTGTATAGCTTCCGGTATTGGGTGTAGAGGCAGTCAAATCTGTCCATGTGGTTCCGTTATTGGTTGTATAATCTATTTTTACAGCGGCTACGTTATAAGGAGCGTTATTGGTGTTTGCAGCATCCCAGGTAATTGTATTGGATGCATCATTATATAACACTGATGTTGCTGTAAGCCCGCTGAACTTGAAAGGTCCGTCATTACCTACTGTTACTACTGTTTCAGCAGTGGAAGTCATTGGTCTTACTGCGTTTTGGTCTCTTACTGTTACTGCGTAATTCAATGTTCTTGGGATATAGGAAACAGTTTCCCATACCTGCTTGTCTGTCAATACACCATTGACCACTGTTTCCAGCTTAGGGAAATATCTTCTGCTATTAGCTGTTCCCGGCAATGATCTAGCGATAGCTCCTTCTGCATTATAACCCCATCCGCTATCTCCTGAAATGGAATTCCTGTCTCCTACACTATTATATTGTTCCCATGTATAATTAACCGGATCACCTTCTGCATCTGCTGCTACAGCGTCCAGATAATAAGCAGTTCCTTTAGGAATAGAATAATTAGCCAGTGGTGTAATCACTGGTGCTGTATTATTTGCGATATCAGCAGCAACCCCACATCCTATTTTGGATTCTAGATTATTTAATACCTGAGAAATAGATTTATAATGGAAATATCCATCCATATTTGCCTGGATATCATCTTGTGTAATTCCCGGGTATCCCATGATCGTTGTTCCTCCCCAAGGCTCTACATTGGCTCCTGAAGCTTCTGTTCTCATAGAGAATGTATGGTTGGCACCCAACTGATGTCCCATTTCGTGGGCTGCCATTAAATCAAATACTTCTCCTACAGGATCAGGGCTCATTGAAAAAGCAGATCCTTTTGCTAAAGAAGTATTCGTTGCAGGATTGGTACAAACAATTCCTATTCCTCCGGCGTTTCCATTTCTGCTTTGCCCTGCATTGCGATGAAATACGTGCCCGATATCATAATTAGCATTTCCTACATCTGCTGTAAGTTTTTGCTGTAACTGTAAGTTTAAAGACGGATCAGTTGGAACAGCCTGAGGGGTATAAAAATCAGTAGCAGGATCAGTATAAATGATTCCAGGAAGATCCAGGACATTAAAATGAGCTCCAAAATCTCTTTCAAAAACCCCATTAATCCTTGTCATTGTATTATTGATGGCAGCAACAGCTCCGGCAACTGTACCTCCATGAAATTGTGTATATTCACCGGTAGCAGCCATAGCCATTCTGAAAGTTCTGTATTTGGTGTTCGTAGGTCTGTTGGTAATTCCTACATTGGAAAGCATTTTTTTCCCGTTTTCCACCAGCTTATCAATATCTTTAAGATCATGGTCCGAATCACATTCAAAACCATGCATTCCTCCTTCTTCTTTTGTTTTGTAGAAAACTCCATAAGTTTGTTTATCTGTACTTATTGGTTCTATAAACTGGAATATGCCATCTTTGATAATCATAGACTGCATATCACCTGGAGAGGTACTGAATCTTAAATATTTAGATGGATCATCTATTCCTACTCCTACATAAGACCCTAACTGATATCTCTCTGCCAGAGACTTATCCATTACAGGATTGCTGTAAACAGAAAATTTCTCAATCTTTCCTTCAGCCGTAGGTAAGGAAATAATAACAGGTCTCGCGTTTTTCCCTGTTTCTTCAGCATTTTTAAGCAGTTCTCTCAATGACTTCAGATCTACTCTGTAAGAATGCTGTACTTCTACACCTTTTCGTATCTGTGAAGTTCTTTGAGTTGTAGATTCCCATCTTTGGGCATTGAAAACAGTAAAACAAGACGCTAATGCGCAAACTAATAAAATTCTTTTTTTCATAGATTTATTTAAGTTATTTTGGGGAGTTTATTGAAAAATACAATTCAATTTCATTTTCTTCCTTGAGTCATATCTTATCAAGATTCAGACAATTATTATCATAAATTCAACAAAACGAAACTTATTATACAACATTCACAACAAAACTCCCTACAAAACTTATATATTTTGAATAAAAAACAAAAAAAGATGGTACTACACAGATACAACCAGATTATAATCAACTAAATATCAGTATTTTACATTTCAAGCCTTATTTAATGATTAATAAACTTAATTTTTATTCTAATCAAAATACAGGATGAAAAAAAGCATTCAAAGTCAGAAAGAAAGTAGTACTTAAATGATACTTAATCAGAACTAAAAAGGGTAAATTATATGAAATACAGCTTAAAAAGATGAGCCAACCTATAGAAGTCTGCTCTTTTCCTGCAAATAAACCCACAAAACAATTCAAAAACATAATACCCTATATATCAAATATTTAATTCACAAAATATACAATGTAGTACCCATGTAGTACAATGTTTTTTCTTGTTTTCGTTAAAAATATTCATATTTGACACATAGACCACGAAAAAAATACAAGTGGTGAAAAGAGAATATTTCGAGTGCTGTCTGACCTGATGAATCAGACAGTTTTTTTTTGGAATTATTTCAGTGTATCAAAGAAAAGATAGATATCTGTTTCGCCGGGAATATTAAGTTTTTTTCTGATTCTGTATTTTTTCTGCTGCACACTCCTGTGCTGAACCAAGGTGTAGTTTGCAATTTCTTTGGAAGTAAAATGCAGTTTCAGCATAGCACAAAAAATCAATTCAGAGCTTTCAAGACCAGGATTTATTGTCAAGAGTTGATCTATGAATTCAGGATAAGCTTCTTTGAAACGATCCAAAAATTCGGGATCATTCTTTTTACCAAGCTCTATAATTTCTTCCTGCTTATTATCATTCATCATGGTTTTCAGATCTTCAGCTTCCATCGTAAGAACCTCTTTTCTTTTTCCTAAATCACGGATAATCCTCCATGCATATAATCCTAATAAGAAAAGTCCTGCCAATGATAAAAGGATAATCAAGTATATTTTGTTCCGGTGTTTTTCTGCATCCTTTTGAGCTCCTGTAATAAAAGCTTCCGTATCCTGATTAATGGTTGCCAGCAAAGAACTATTGGTTTTATAATAAGCATTGGTATATGCCTCCAAATAAAAGTATGCTTTTTCTTTATCGCCTGTACGTTCATACAGCACTCTTAGATCATTATAGATATATTTTCCGTAATAGGCATAAATACGTTTTGTTTTCTCATTGATTTTCAATGCTTTACTGAGAACCTCTTCTGCTTTATCATATTGTTTATAGGCAAGATAATACTCTCCCATAATTGTATTGGCATACAAAGCGATACCATCTTCTTTACCTCTTATATTGGCTTTATTAAAAGCAACAGTTACATATTTGTATGCTGAATCTTTATCTCGATGCATGTAAACATAATCACCTATAGCACAATCCGTTAACCCTGAGTCGTCCAGCTTTTTCGCTTTATGGAAAAATTCAAGTGCTTTTTCGTAATTCTTTTTCTGAATAAAATAAATGGCCTGTCTGAAATAAATACTGAAAAGAAGATCATTTTTGAGCTCCGACTTACCACTCTTCTCTATAAAGCTCATTGCTTCATTGTTATATTGAAAAGCTTTGTCAATTCTCCTGAGTTCTACATTGAAACGGCCATAAACATTATAAAACCGGGCCTTGTGTATTTTGTCTTCAGAATTATCCAGGATTTCTTTTGCGTTATCAAAAAGCACCTGAGATTTCTGAAAATTTTCCAATGAAATATTAAGTTCTGCCAGATTGATATAGCACAACGCTTTTCCATCGGCATAATTCATTTTATCGGCTTGATTGTAATATTTTCTATTAAGATTAATCAAAGAATCGTATTCTCCGGCAACCCTGAATTTTTCATTCTGTCTCAGTAAAGAAACATCAAATTTCTCTTCAGCCTCTTTCTTTGAATGAGAATGGCACGACA
Source organism: Chryseobacterium sp. 'Rf worker isolate 10' (assembly GCF_050753305.1). Taxonomy (NCBI): domain Bacteria; kingdom Pseudomonadati; phylum Bacteroidota; class Flavobacteriia; order Flavobacteriales; family Weeksellaceae; genus Chryseobacterium; species Chryseobacterium sp. 'Rf worker isolate 10'. Next base: position 866,693 of record NZ_JBOZOF010000001.1, on the reverse strand, counting down.
CCAAAATAATGAGTAAAACAGCAAGAAAAATACGTGTCATATGTTTCTTTATTTAAGCTAAATTTCTGTATAAATTATAATTAAAAACAATCTCTTAAAATGAATTGTACTCTGTTTAAAAATATTCAATGATTTTTTCTTTTTGAAATCAATAATAAAATCTTTTTATAAAACAGAATCCGGAGGCTTTTATTGTGATCATTTTTTTTATTCGGTTAAGTTTTCAAAAAAGTCGTAGATATCTATTTCTCCTGGGATATTCAATCTTTTTCTGATCCTGTATTTTTTCTGCTGAACAGATCTGTGCTGTACAAAAGTATAGTCCGCAATTTCTTTGGATGAAAAGCGGAGTTTCAGCATTGCACAGAAAGTTAGCTCAGAATTTTCAAGATCAGGATTGATTTTCAAAAGTACTTTTATAAAATCAGGATATAATTCTTTAAATTTCAATAGAAAAGAAGAATCATTCCGCTTGGCAAGCTCTGTAATTTCTTCCAGCTGCTTTGTCTGAACGCGGTTTTTCAACGCATTCGTCTGTTCTTTCAATGTATTTTTCTTCTTTTTCAATCCATTGATCATCTTATGAACATACACTCCCGAAACAGTAAGAACAGTAATAGACAATGCAATAAATAATGGAAGGTCATTTTTATGCCAGTCTGATTCCTGCTTTACTTCTGAAATAAAATCTTCAGTAGCTTTATTCATTGCAGCAAACCTCGCTGCATCAGAACTTCCCTCTTCTTCCATGTATTTCTTTAAATAAAAGTAAGCCTTCCCACCATCATTTTTTTTCTTATAAAGGTCTGCAAGCGCTTTGTAGACTTCTTTTATATGTGAAGAATAGGTACGCCTGGTTTTAATATTGATTTCAAGGGCTTTTTTAAGGGCTTTTTCAGCCTGTTCACTATTATCTACTTCATTATAGTAATATCCCATGGTATAATAAACCCAGAGAGATTCCACATCTGTTGTTTTTTGGCTTATCATTTTTTCATCTGCTTTGGCGATATATATTCCTGCAGAATCCGGCTCATGGATAAATAAGTAGTATTGTGCCACCATGCAATTCGTATATGCCGAATTTTCAAGGGCGTTGGCTTTTGTAAAACATTTTAAAGAAGTTCCCAACCATCCTTTCCACGCGTAATAAATTCCTTTGTTTACATAAAGTCTTGGAAGAAGCTTCTGGGTAAGTTTTGTTTTTTTTGCCTCTTTTAAATATTGAAATGCTTTATTGTTGCATTCTATCGCCTTATCGTTGAGCTTAAGATGAGAATAATAAAGACTGTAATCATCATAAAAAGTCGCTTTATGATAAGCATTCTCAGAATTCCCCAAATCCTTTTCTGCCTTAATGAAAAAAAAGCGGGCTTTTTCATAATTCCCGGCTGAGACATTCACTCCTGCCATATTCAGATAGCATAGTCCTTTTCCCTCTTTATACTTCATTTTAACCGCCTTTTTCAGGTAGATTATGTTGAGCCGGACAAAAGCTTCATATTCACCGGACAATTGAAGTTCAGAACCTTGAGTTAATAAAGAAACATCAAAACTTTCTCTTTCTTTATCGTGAGAATCATGGCTGCATGAAATTATAGCCAAAAATAAACCCATGCAGATTGTACAGGTTATTGCTCTCTTTATTGCCTTTCGATGTGTCTTTTTATCTTTAAAAATGATCAAATTAATTTTTCCCATCGTACCACTTTTCCCTATGTCTACCTATTCATATTTCATTGAAATACGTTGATAAATCTCTACTATTATTGTACTATTTTTCCCTAATATGTGTTATAAATATACATAATTTATCATGCTTATTATGAAATAAGCAGTTTATTTTGCAAAAATGTAATATTTAAATAAAATAACACGGTTTTCCCCTTAAACAGACACTTTTTACTATTTCGGAATGTTTTAAGTAGGCTTTTCCGATCAAAAAACTGGCTGTTTTGTTTATAATAAGACTATCTGAAATGAGTTTTTGTTACAAATATTTTCAGGTTTAAAAAATTTCCACCAATTATTTAAACTTAATAAATCATACATATTAAAACTATGATTAAAATAATTCCCATATTTGTATTTAACAATTAATAAACCCATGAAAATTAATAGCCCATTATGAATATTAATTATCGAAAACTTTTTCCTGAAGAGCGTAAAATATATCGAAATATTCGGCTGGAAAGTCTGGAAAAATTCCCTGCATCATTTGGAGCCAGTTATCAGGAAGCCCTAAAAATTGAAAAATTCCGGATGGAAAGTGATATTGAGGAACAAACAGTTGAAAGATTCGTATTAGGTGCCTTTGTCGATAAAGAACTTATTGGCATCTGTACTTTTGTGAAAGATGAAAATGATACTGGAAATATTTACCAGATGTATGTAAAAAAAGAATATCAGGGGAAAAATATTGGTTTGGGACTGATTGATGCTGTTATTGATGAAGCACGTCGACAATTTCATGAGATTGAAATTTGTTTAGAAGTTACTCATGGAAACGAGAGTGCTTATCGATTGTATAAAAAGGCAGGGTTTAAGGAAATAAAAAATACCACAAGAGAAGAACTCGGGAACCACATCACTATGAAATATATGCCTGAATAAAAAACGAACAAAATACAATAAAAAAAGCTTCAACATATGTTGAAGCTTTTTTGTGACCCCTTTGGTACAAAACTCGAACTTTTTATTGGAAGATTTAAGAAAACTATGTGCTATTTAAGATCGATATCAATCTTAATAAATAAGCCAATTATCTCTAAGTATAGTTTTTTGAGGAGAGTCAGTAACTTCCCATTTATCATTCATATAAAGTATTCAGTGATCATATTCAGAAATTTAGAATCGATATATTTGTTCAATTTTAATTTGATCAAATGCAGACCCAATTTAGCAATAAGGAACTTCTTCCAATACAAATTTTAGATATATTCATAGGGGAGAGGGAGTACAGTCGAACACTTTATACCATTTTTAACATTTTCAATAATTTTAATTATTAATATGTAAAATATATTTTTAATAAAAAGAAGATAATACTCCCTATTTTTTGGGGCTTAATGAATTTATTAACTACATTTATGTCAAAATATTGTACCGCTTAGATTAGCCTCACAATTTAGATCATTCATAATAAATTCATCAAAACATTTCATTAGTATACCATTGTTCCATTTCAAGGGTGTGGCAAAATCATCAAGGATATCTTCTTTGAAGTCGGCAAAGGGTATTCCTTTTCTTTTACAACGCAAGGCATACTTACTCACTATCCGGTCTTTCCATTTGTAGCTATCACCAGCAATCTTTCCTTTGTACCTACTCTCAATCTTGTAAATTTCTAACCAACGGTCCTTCTTTCGTACATTGCCAATCGGAGTGCAGTCTATAGACAGCGTCCAGTCATCAACGTCTTTCAAATCAGTACTGGTGGAATTGATCTTTAGGTCAATCACATGCTCAGGATAAGCAATACTATATGGATCGTAAAGTTCGTCTTGTATCTGTGGGTTGGTATTTGGCTGAAATGGAATATCTTTTTGTCCTTTATATCCAGGCTTATTACATATATCACAAATCGGTGTCAGGTTATTAAAATTAATACTACAAAAAGGATAATCGTTTTTTGAGAGATAATGATCGTATTCATTTTTACCATCTTCGTACTCTGTCATCAGGTTCTCCATTCCACAAAAAGGACATACCGATATCGGATTTTGCCCCCGGAATTTTTCGAAATGACCTTTCAACGAACCGCACTTGTTTTTTACTGCTTCATAATTGTCCTTGGCAGTCAACATCTGGTATAAAGTTCCCTTTGAGCCATATAATGCCTTTAAAGGATCTTGTATTCCGGCAGGCAGTTCGTCAAATTTTACGGGCCTCACGGTATTGTTACATACCTGTTCAATATTGTTATTATTACTGTAGGCCTGCTGTACTTGAGCTTTTCCTGCAGGAGCTAAAGCCATATAGGCGGTAAATACAGCTTCCAATTTCTGGTTAAGTGCCTCATGATTATCAATAATCGTTTGAAAATCTGGATGAATAAAATCTGGATGATTATAAGCCGCGCTTATTTCTGCAAACAACTGCGTAAAGAAGTTATGCATGTAGACATGCATATTGTTGATAGGGTGCGTTATTTGTTTATAGAAATATAGCATACTATTTTTCTTTTTTGTCCAATTCTTCTTTAATATTCCTCAACCTGCCAAACAAGTCAAATTTTTCTACCGAGTCACCAAATTCCGTATTCAGACGGTCTACTACTATTCTCAGATCGTCGAGTGTACCAATACTATCTACCATTTGTAACAGCTCTTTTTTAGCCATTTCCGAAATGGTTTCTTCTTTTTCAAATATTTCATCAAGCAATATGGTGATAGAAGTACCGTATGTTTTGATGGCAGGATTTTCAAATTCGATAAGCCCTTCTTTTTTGGTAAAACGATATACATCCTCCGTTACTGAATCGGAAATAACAAAAGGGCTGTGCGTAGTTAATACAACTTCCTGCCTGCGCACTTTCTCAATATTACCCTTACTATCTAATGCCGTAGCAGCCATGTAATTGAGCATTTTAATCAGCTTTGCACGCCATTTAGGGTTAAAATGTGTATCAGGTTCGTCTATTAAGAACAGGCAACCCTCCTGCTCCATCATTAATACAGTGCCCATCACCTCATTAAACTGATGTTCCCCGTCCGAAAGGGCTTTATAGTAAATATTGCGAGGCGGTTTGGCCGCTTCAATCTGCTTACTTATCCATATCTGTTCTATGCGAAAAACGAGTCTTGACGGTTCGGGCTTAGACATTTCGTCGGAGAAGTTGTAGGACTTATGTACCTGTAGCATTAGGTCGCGGGTCTTCTTTTCTACCAGGTATAGGTTGAAGATCTCCAGCTCGTAAAATAGTTTAAACAGCGTAAAGGCATTGGTGAAATGAAATGTAAAGGCACTTTTCACCTCTTTATTTACTAGGAAATCAAGGACAAGCAGGTTATGCTCTCCTACTCTCTTTTCGATCCAGCTGGTAGCACACAGCTTTAAGCGTTCCAGGTTATTGGCTAGCGTTTCATTTACCGGAATCACTCTTTTATATAACTCATCGGTATTTAAAGTAATACGGAAGGCCTGCAGGTCGTTTATCTGCAATACTTCTTTGAGTATATTCACTTTCTTTTCCTCTGCCAACAATATATTGGCTACAAAAATGGAAAAGTTGGTATTGTAATCCAAGAAAAACAAACGGTGGTTATCCGCCAGTGGTTGATCTACCTGCTTTTTATCTTCATGAGATTTAAAGTAATGGTATTTTAGTTTGTAATAGGGATTACTGAGCAATTCATTCTGTCCTGAAGTATAGGCTATGATTTTAGAGGGCAGCAGCAAATGAATGTTTTGCAAAATAGTACGATATCCTTTGATAATGACGCCACTAATCGCTTTTATGCTATATTGCGGTTGGCTACCCAGTGGTTTCTCAACACGCACATGTAAGTAGTCCGAATCAACAAAGCTCGCATAAAGATTGTGAAAGTGTGCTTCCACCTGTGCTTCCAGTTCTGTAAGATAAAGCAACTCGAAATCTTCCTGGGAAACTTTTGCTAAACGGTAATTACTTTTTATATAATCTGTATACACCTCATGCAGCTCTTCTGATAGCAGTTGAAAAAATTTATACTTGTCCAAGGGTAACAAGTATTCTATTTCAAATCCAAAATTTTTACTCGCTTTTTCTGTTAATGGAACGGTATCCAATCCGCAAACTTCCATGAAATAAAATATTTCGGAAAACAGTTCCAGAAAATTAGACTTGCCGCTCCCATTAAGGCCGGCAAAGACCTTTGTAGAAAGCCTGTCGGGGCGTACGGTATGGTTAAAGGCATACAGTTTATTGGCGACAAGGCTTCTGAAATTATCTCCTAATATTTTTACGCTAATCAGTTTCATGCTTCGGGGGCAAGGCTAAAATATATGCCCGAACGCTGGCGGGCTGTTTTATCTTTTATTAATTTAAAATCCTCTTTATGCAACGACAGGACAAAATTCTCTATTTCTGCATTATAAAAGGATTGGGTTAAACGCAGAAAAGGATTGGTTTGGCGTTGCTGTTTTTCATCCATTTCTATGTTTCGTATCGCCGTTTGTATAAAGGTTTTCAGATCTTCAGCATCATTCAGCCGGGGATTGGTCTTTAGCTCCTCCGAAGAATAGTACGGAGTTGCTTCAGCCAGCTTATCTTTTTGAATAAAGCTATGCAGCATCTCAAAATTAAAATGCAAGTTTTTATATCGCTCTTTGATACGGTTTGCCAGCACTTCCCAATTAAAGCCGGTTTCTTCTTCTACAGGGATTTTGGTGCTTCCGGTTTGGCTAAGGCCAAAGGTTTCCTGTATCCGCTGCATATTTTTTTGAGCCTGTAGTAAGGCTTCCGGCAACTTAGGAATACTCTTGAATTGATTCTGGAGTTTATTCCAATGCTCCAGTTGCCTGGTTAAGGCAGATGGCACTTTGGTTATCTTACCGATGCTTCCAAACTGTTTATTTATTTTATCGGAGAGCAATATGGCTTTTTGCAGATTAGGAGGTATTGATATTACAGGTTCTACCTTTTGCACATCAGGCAGCAAGGTTTTATCTATTTCAACGGCCGACAAATCCAACTCACCCTTAAATGCCCGCTGGGTTAACGAGGCATACAATTCTTCCAAATCACTTAAACTACTTTGAAGTTGAGTTTTGAGTATTTCAGTTTTTTCAACGATTGCGGCGAATTGATTTTGAAGCTTCTTAGGCGGCAAAGGGATTCTTGATGATCCTAATATTTCTTGATTAATATTCTGAATATTAGCGCCACGACCATTTTGTAGCATAGTTCGTTTAAATGAAGAATCTCTAAATAAATGATTCAGATAGATTGAATTTAGTCTTTCATCTTTCAGCCTAAATCTGATACAAAATCCGCTAAAGGTCACCTTCTTTTCTCTTGGAAATACAGTAATACATCGTCCTACCAATTCTCTATTACCATTTGAGCGAACAAACACAAAGTCATTATCACGCAAAAAATACTCATCAGAAGGTATCTTAGACAGATTTATGGTAGATAATGAATCTATATCTGTTATCGTGGATAAATTTTTAAAATCACCCACTCCTAGGCATAAATAACTAAAACCTTTTTCACTCTTAGAAAAGTTTAATCCATTCTTGAATTCTCCGAATTGCGACAAAAAGTCAATATTCCATTTTTTTTCATTCCTTACTGGGTTACCAAACATTCTCATAAAAGTACTCTTCAAAAGCACATCTAGTAGATCAATGCTTTCTTTACATTGCTTAATAAGTACTTCGGCCTTATTTAATATGGTAGCAATTTTTATTTGTTCAACTATAGGTGGAAGAGGAACAATATAATCCTTGACATATTTTTGATTGATATGCGGTTGCGCCCCACCCCAAGCAGCGTTGAAAATTCTCTGTCGCTGAGTTTTAAAATAATAATAAAGAAATTCGGGATAGTGTTTGCTTGATGGCAAAATACCTGTTACGGATTGGTTGGCGCATGCTTCAATTTTTAGAATAGCCGATAAACCGGTAGTTGCACCAGTTAACGCAATCAAAACAGTATTTGAGGGCATTAATTTTGTCGAACTGTTTTTATATCCTTCTTCAGTAATAAATTTAGAGGGCTTAGTAACAACCCCTTGATTTAAATCTCCCGAATTAAGCCATGAAATAGTTCCCTTTTCCCAATATTCTCTCTTATCAGTAGCAGGAGTTCCACCAGTCACAACTTCTGTAAATGAACTGATTTGTTCTTTATTCCACTTCATTTAATAAGTTCATTTATTTCGTCAATTCCTTTTGAAATTGCCTCTTGATTTCGTTTGATTTTCGCTAAAATATTTTTAGGATCTTCATAATCGATGTCTTCATACACTTCTTCTTTATACTTATTCAAACTCAAATCATAATCCTTTACTTCAATTTCCTTTTTAGGTACAAAAAAGTGTTGTTGCGTTCGATCGGTTTCTTTTTTAGGGTTTCGCTTTTTATAAGCCTCAATAATTAAATGTAAGTCACCATAATCCCGGCTACCATCCGCTTTTAATAAAGGGCTTCGTTTATCATCCAGGCTCCAGCCATCGCTGAGCATGTCATAAAACCAAACATTTTTGGTTTCTCCACCTTTAGTAAAGATCAAAATAGCAGTAGCTACACCAGCATAAGGACGAAACACTCCACTAGGCATGCCGATCACTGCCTTTAACTCACATTTATCCAAGAGTATTTTCCGCACCTCTTTAAAGGCTTTGTCATTACCAAACAATACACCCTGTGGTACGACTACACCTGCCGTACCTCCCATACGCAACATCTTGTAAATACGCTCTACAAACAATAGTTCCGATTTAGTGGTGGATATACTAAAGGTCTCATTCAGATCACCTTTGTCAATTTTACCAGTAAAAGGCGGGTTAGCAATTACAATATCATATTCATTTTCTTCATTGTAATTTTTACTTAGGGTATCTTTGTAATCTATCTGCGGCTTGGTAATACCATGCATCATTAGGTTCATCAGCCCGATACGGATCATTGTAGGGTCAATATCAAAACCAAAAAAAGTGGCCTCGTTCAGCATTTGCTTAGCCTTATCATCTACCAGCATATCGGCCAACGTACCACGAACAAAGCCGTTATCATCGGGTTGCTTATATTTATCACTGGTAAATTGGGTGATCAGGTATTTGTAAGCCCCTAGCAGGAAGCCTGCGGTGCCGCTGGCCGGGTCCGCAATGCGGTTCCCCAGTTGTGGTTGCACCAATTCTACGATCAATTCTATCACGTGCGTAGGTGTTCGAAACTGTCCGTTTTTGCCGGAGCTACGTAGCTCATCTAGCAAGTATTCATAAAAATCACCCTGTGCATCTATAAAGCGGTTTTCTTTTTCCAGTTCGGTATAGATGTCATCAATTGTCTTAGTCGCTTCGGTAAGCATACGGCCGCTGGGTATCAAGAAAGCAGCATTAGCCATGTGCTTGGTAAAAAAAGAATTATCCTCTTCCAGTTGCTTTATAAAAGGGAATACCCGGCTTTGTACATGCAGCAGCCTTTCTTCGCCCGGCATCTTGGTCCAGTAGCTCCAGCGCAAGGTTTCTTTGTTTACCACATTTTTAGGATCCTTGTCATCTACACCAGGAGGATAATATTCACCAGAGAATATGGAAATATATTTTTCGCCCAGAAAATCAGCATTGCTCAGTTTGCGCTTGTCCGTCTCGTCCAGCTGCTTCATAAACAGCAGGTAGGTGATCTGCTCAATAGCATTGAGAGGATTGGCAATACCACCGCTCCAGAATTTATCCCAAAGGGCAGCTACTTTATTTTTTAATGATTGCGTCAACATTTACCATCGTTTTTATTTTTATTATGTGGGATAAGTTAAACTTGGAACAGACCATATAGTCTATCTCTACTTTTTAGATCAAATGACTTAGACCTTCAGAACCAATAAAAAATTCATAATCCCTTTAGCAGAATGCTATTATCAAAAAGTCATTCATTATGCTTATAAATTACTTTTTTAATGAGGGCCACAAGAGATCCTTTATATCTACTCCTAAAATGTCAGCGATATCTAATAATGTTTCTAAAGACGGTTGCATGTCATTATTACACCATCTCGAAATCGTAGTTGGATTTTTTTTCATTTTTTCAGCCAACCATTTGTTGGTTAGACTCTTTTCTGCTAGCACTACCCTTAATCTATTTATACCATTATTTGCCATAATTATAGCTTAATATGTAAATATATAAACAAATATAGCCAAAAAATTATAATATAAAGAATATGTAGTTTAATAAAATTAATAGACAACAAGCCGTAATATGGATTATAGAACAATCTTCATAAGATATTCCTTTTTCTTTAAATAAAACCAACAACCTAAAACGTTGATATTTCATAAACCCCAAATCATTCTCATAAATTATTTTTTTAAAAAGTTAACAATTACTTCATTTCTATCAATTATATTTTTTGGTGTATTATACCTTCCTTTTCCAAATCCTTTTGCTTTCATTCTAGAACCTGTAAAAGTTGATAATGCTGCAGATTCTACTGTTTCACCTTTAGTTCTTTTAAGCTCCTCATTTCCTTTTAAGTTTACTGTAGCTTCTGCAAACTTCAAAGCGCTATCACTAAAAGGAATACCTTGTAAACTGCTTTCTTCTCTTGAAGCGACTGTATTTGAAGACGCAGTCTTTACGCTAAAAAGTTCCTTAGGAAGAACAACTTTGGTTTTAATAACATCTTCATACTGCGCCTCAGTAACTCCATCATAATTGGAAAGAATATGATCAAGATGTAAAAATTGCATTAAAGTTTCTTTTGCATAAAAATCCTTTTGGGTAACCACCTGATAAATAAGATTATCCCAAATGTTAGAATCTATTTCAATAACAGGTTTTGGCGTATCTTTATAAGTCTTGATTTTAGCATCAAATTTCTCTTTGGTTGCTTTTACTTTATTTTTTGCCACCCAAACTGACAATTCATAAAATTGTATACTTTTAGCTTTTAAGGATGCTTCTGTTTCTATTGTTAAACCTGTGATCTTTTCACAGACGTTTTTCAAAGATTCTCCAGCTTCTACTCTTGAATTGAAAATCAACACATAATAAGCATAAAAAAAGGAGACGTTAAAAAATTAACGTCTCCCTATGCGGAGAGTGAGGGTTTTGAACCTATCTCACGTATATGCGATGTTTACTGAACTTCTTCATTCAAGATTTGATAAGTGCCACGATATTGCCACACTAACTTTTCTTGATATTAGAAGTTTCTTAAAAAACTCTAACTTTTGCTTTGCGGAGAGTCAGGGATTCGAACCAATATAGCAAATGCTTTATTGATGCTTCTTTCCAGCTTCATAGATTATGAAGTGCCATGAACTTGCCAGAAATAAGAAATTTTAGACAAATTCCCCCCAAGCCTCTTTCCCCTGCAAAAATATTTACGACTTTAAATTAAAGAACACAAAATTTCTTAACGCAAAATTAACTTTTTTACTGGATATAATATATAAATGTATAGAAAATTACATTCTGATCCTTTTTACATAAAATTCATACTATAAACACCTAAAAAGAGCTTCAACCTTAGCAACGTAATTCTCTGCCGTAGTCTCATCAATAATATCACTGCTACAAACACTATCACTATAGGTATGTCCAGCACAATTTCTCAAATCTAATATACTTCGACACATATTAAATAATCCTTCTGCTTTATTATAATCTGTCCAAATTGTCTTCAGATAATTTGAAAATTCAACCATTAAAGGAACAGAGCTATAATTGTAAGAAGCATTTACTGCTGGAGATATACAGAAAAGCAATTCGAAAATTTGAGTTAATCCACCAAATTTCCATTTATTAGGATCACTATTTACATAATTTTTTAGATTAAATAGGCCTACTTTTTTACCTGCACTGATCTCATAATTATTATCATTATCAATTAGAGTTAGTCCTAAATCAGTAAATACCTGTCTAATTTTACTATTATAATTTGTACTATCACACCAAAGATTTATATCAGTAAGACTTATCCGGTTTTTAAAATCATTCATCCATTTAATCATCTCAAATTCTACAGCTCGCCCATATTGTATAATAACAGGAGCAAAATCAGCATCTTCATCTAAATTCTTTAGTAGATATTTACCTGTTGCCAAATATTGAAGTGTTTTTGAATTATCAATTTTATTCTTATCTATAATAAGTTCAATTTCGGATACATAACGCGAATAATCAGTCTTACATGTATATCCATCAATTATATCTTCTTGCTCTTTTATGAGCTTTTGAAGTTCCAATTCTTTTTCCTCTTTCTTTCTTTTAATTCCATTAAGCTGTTCTTCTAACTCATTTTTACCCGATGTTGTAGTTGACAGTTCTTGATTAAGTTTATCAATTTTAAAATCATAGTCTTTAAGCGTTTCACTAGACTTTTTAAGTTCTAGTTTAATTTTTTCATAATCATCAACAAAACTATTTCTTTGAACATTCAACAAACTTAGTTTCAAATTCGTTTGTTCATCAAAAAATCCTTTTCCAAAATACTTTTCATAGGCAATGCTCCCGTCTTTATCTATCTGTACATGACTTATGTACTCATCTCGCAATCCTTCTCGAACATCATTGGGATTATTGAAGTAATACATCTTAACATTGTTTGGAGAAACTATTTTGCGACCAATATATTCCTGAAACTTATAAATTAGATACTCACTATGAGTTTCTATTAAGAATTGAATATTGAACCTAGATGCTGCATCAATAAATAACTCTGCCATTTTTGACTGTAAAGAAGGATGCAGATTAGCTTCAGGTTCTTCAATTAGTAATGTTGAAGGATTAAAATAGATAGTTTGTCGATGAGAACCATCCTGATGATCAAAATCATATTCATAATCTAATTGATGTTTATGAGCGACAATAGCTATTTTCATAATAATTGGGAGTAACTGAGATACTCCATATCCTAAATCAACTAGAGGAGTTTTTGTTCCATCAAAATTGACTAAAAAAATCTTGGTCAGGCCTATATCTTCATCTCTATAGACTGAAAGTTCTTTTCCTATCTTGAAGCCTTTTTGAAGCTGTTTTCCATTTTCATCCAATTCATTGATCTCTCCATTACCAATCCAGAAGTTTACAAAGTTTTCGATCTGTGGATGATTTTTAAAATATATGGCAGAGTAGTCTCTTACAATCTGAATATCTTCACTATTTTGCTCATCGATAAACCATTCTCTATTTCTACCTCTTGTAGTTGGTAAAAAATAAACTTTGTTTAAACTATCAATTTTTTTCCAAACAGTATCTAAAAAATCTTTCTCTATTGCTCTCAACAGGCTCGTAAAAAGTTCACTATTTGCAGTTGTTTGAAATGGTTTCTTAAAAAGACTTCGCAAATTCTGTTCTCCATCGGTTTCCTTTTTATGATCAGATTCCCTTTCTTTTAGTTCAGCACTTACAATATCTCTTTCCATCCCCCCCATAATACCAGTAATATTATTTGTTTTGAAACATTCTAAAATTTTGTTTTGGTCATTATTTCGTCCTCGAAGAAGTTCTGTCGTAATTTTCTGCTCTATTACTAATAGTTTTGATTTTTCATCTTCTGTTAATTCAGAATAATCAGAGAATAAACATTTTCCTTCGAGAAGTTTTTCAATAATACCTCCGTAGCCATCTGCTTTGTGTTTAGGAAAAGGAAAGTCAAAAAAGACTCCATTATACTTTTTAATCCTGCTAAATAAATCAAGAGTAAAATAGTTTTCGGTTTTTTCATTGGGTTCAATCCCTTCCTTTATTTCTACAAAAGGGGCTTCTATAATAAGTTGAATAATTTTTTTTAAATCAATGCTTGTAGACATCTCCCATTCACCAGGTTCATCGTGATATTCTCTGAACCCGATAATATTCGACCAATGTAGATATTCTTCATTCTTCTCAATGGCTATATTTTTTAATTCATGAGAAACTTTTGAGACTGCTTGAGTTTCATTCTTAGACTTAAATCTTTTCAATTCATACCTAATCTCAAAAGTCGCCGATATTTCTCGACTACTTCCAAACTTTATCGGAAAAGTAAATACTAAATCTTCATTCTCTTTAAAAATCGGCAATTCACTTGGATAGTCGTTATTCTTTTTATGAAAATCCGAAAGTCTAGAATACATATTTTGACTTTTGGTAGTGTTTGCGTTTTTAAAATCCTCCATTGCAACTCGGTTATAGATACGTTCAAGATTTCCAAGTTCATGTTTCATCGCCTTAAAATCTAAAGTTTCTGAAACAATTCCATCTTTAAAATTATCAACCAAGAATTGTATTGCTTTAAAAACAGAACTTTTTCCTGCATTATTTGTACCCGTGATTAATGTAATAGGGGCAAATTCAAGACTTTGTTTTTTCTGGAAAGTCCTAAAATTCTGCAACCCTAATCCCTCTAAGTTTGGCATTATTATAGATTTTCAATTTTATGTTTAGTATCCTTTAACTTAAAGATGCTTTTCAAAAGGTTAAAGACAAAAGCAATTCACATAATTTAATTCTAATCATTTTCATCTAAAAAAAGACTAGACAATGTATTTAGAGTAAAAAGTGACTTGATAAAAATATCCATAGCGACATTTCGGTAATTCTCTTCAGTGAGTCCAAAATAATCCATTGCTTTTTTCACATTTTTATTAGCATTACTAAATCTATGCGCAATCATTCCGGACCGGAGATCTTGCAGCTTACGCAAGAAATTAATCATATCAGGAATATGCTTATCATGACTGTTCAGAAAACGCTCAAGTTTTGCTATACCTTTTTCATTCTCCACCTTATCCAGCTTTTTCACCAACATTTCTTCATTCAGACTATCGATTGTCAATTTTACTAAAGTTAATAACTGATCGGAAAACGAGGTAATAGTATTTTCGGAAGGGACATGCAATGCCTGAAAGTGTTGTTGATCCGTTCCGACTTGTTCTCTATAGAAATACCAGCCGAATTTGTCAAACCACCTTTTATTGAACCGTACATATTTTTCCTTAAATCTTACATCTACGGAATCTGAATCCCGTGCCCAGTTACCCATTACCATCGTATCGTAATAAGCCCCGCTCATACCCATTCCTGGCTTAGGTGCAATATTGTAATGCTTCCAGTGTAATTGCTCACGCACAGGAAGCATACCTAGATCATTTAAAAATACCATAACATAATCATTATTGTTATTATCCATTTTTAAACTGATAAAACTTGAACTGATGCGAAAACCATCAACCTGATATTTTTCTGGATTACTATAATATTTATTCAGAACTTCTTTTTTGAAGAAAACTGGAGTAAAGAATTTATGATCTTCTGAATGACAAGGAACCATCTTTTCACTCCCGTCGTCCTCATACCCAACAATGAAACTTTCGTTTGCTTCCTCTTTCACATCAAAATAAAAGCTCGAACTTTTATCCGGATCAAATTTCAGGATTGTTTTACCTATAATCCAACTTTGAAGATTTCCATTATTAAATGCAGGTACAAATCGCATTAAATGATTATAATTAAAAGTCTCACCAACAAAATCCTCATCCTTAGGTACAAAGGCTTCTCCAGCACCTTCTTTATTAGTAATAGCCATAAAATCAAAACATAGTGCGAGATGAATCTTACGAACAGCCAAGTACTCAACCATAAACTTCAGTTTAATACGTACTTCGCGCTCTTTCACACTGATCACCTCTTCCTCATCACCAGAATCATCAATAAAATAATAACTTCGTACTTGCTTTGAGGTTACTTTTTCATACAATTTAAAGTAGTTTACAAACTCCTGCGATACATCTACATACCGCTCTTTTATATGATTAAACCATCTAGGAAAAACAAAAGGCTCCATTCCTTCCTCTGCAAAGCGAAAATATTCTGTAACGGAAACGCCATCCTTGAAGTGAGTAATGATACTTGGATGTCCTTCACTGCCCCAATGCATTCCCCAATCACGATTGTCCATGTATGTATCTAGATAATCAGGTTTAACTAATAAGCTATAAATACCGGAATCCACACTATCATCTTCGCAGTGACCACGATAAACAGTGATCCAACCATTTGAGGTAAAGCGTTGATTAATTAAATTATGCTGAGCTCTTAAGCTAAATATCTCGTCGTTCATAAATACTAAAAATTTCATGTAAAAATAGATAACAACTACGTACTCTATTAACGTACTAAAATATATACCAATAAAACTATTGCTATTTTTGCCTCATTATTTCCGAACCATTTATTAGTAATCACAGAGGTATATTATTGATAAAATTTGCTTTCTACTATTGCTTTTGCATTTCCTCAACTTTACTATTTTTATTTACAATCTCAATTATTGATTAAAGGCCAAATGCGTTTCCACCCGCATTAATAATTTGTTATTCTTCTTGTAAAATAATTTAGAAGCAGAGTCAAATCCCTCTCTAATGCAACTCGCTAAGACCCTAACATCCCAAGAAAGGTTGTTTTTTTCAATACCTTCCTGTTGAGCGATTTCCAGCAAAACCATGGACAATAATCCAATACCAAAACTTAACTCAGGAACAAGCCGATTAACAAAATTTCTCGCCTTATTCAAATAACCTGACGTATCAGGTCTATTGACATCAGGAATCATGTTGTTTAATCCATTTAATGGAAGTCCTTCAACATAGTGTTTAAGAATATTTGATAATAAATCTAACCTTTTTAGTATTTCCGATATTTCTGATTCAGGTTTCAATCCTAGGGCTTTCTTAATTTGACCAATAGTTGACTGCTTAGTAAATATCTTTAACAAAAAGCTGGGATTAGACTTTAGCCACGCAAAGAACCAATCAATCAGTTCTATTACAGATTTAGATAAAAGATTCTCTACCCCCTCCTCATCGATAGCATCTCCTAACTCACAAATTACCAATGGCTCAATTCCAGTTTTAATTCCTATCTCCTTTTGCCATAAGTATTCATCTGTTAAATTATCTAATTCATTTCGTCTGTCTAACAAGCTTCTAACCTGCTCATCAAATTGCTCTTTGGTTCCTGCTTCAGCTGCTTTATAAGCATAAAAAGATTTTTCCAATAACTCTTTAGTACCTGTCTCGGATAAATCCTCTGGTGTGAATCGATATAATATATTCGTTTCGTCAACACTTAACCCGTCTTTATTCTCTTGAATTGTATCTAAAAAATATCCCAGAGGATCTTCTACTATAAGACATTGATCTCCTTTTGAAAACACATCATTCTTTAACCGCCACCATCGATCAGAAATAGTAGAATCTTGAATCGTAACGATCTCTCCTGGAATCAAGATAACAGCACCTTGCGACGAAAGCCCAGCTCTTCCGGCTCTTCCTGCAGCATTTAATAATTCATGTGGGTTGACACGCTGTCTATTTTCTCCATCTTCATCATATCGATCATCTCCCGCAATAATAACAATTTCCGCAGGCAGATTAATCCCCTGAGCAAGCGTTGCAGTTGCGACAAGAACAATAGACCCTTCGGTAGATTTAAAATACCCCTCGATTAATGTTCTTTCTACTGGCAGCAATAAACCGTGATGTACTCCCACATTTTGATAATCATAAAAATAAGAGTGTCTAAAATCCCCTAATTCATGGACAAGGCTATCTATTAACCTATGATTGCGCCTAATGTAATTAGTATACTCATTATTTCTGTCACTAAGTGCATTTGCAATATTATTCGAAGTTGAATTGGTGATTCTAGGATCATCAACAAATACAAGCGTTTTAAGTCCTAAATTAGCAAAATGTATTGCCAAGTCAGCCGCAATAACATTTCTGTTACTCGTAAGGCGCCACTGAGGACTGATACCTAAAAGTATACTATGATTAAGAATTTGAGATTTTAGATAATCATTGTCATCTTCTGTTTCCCAAACATTTTTTAAACTAAAAAAGCAAAGAGGGTCAATGATTAATTCTTTTTTAAGTTTGGCAGGAGGAGATATTGTTGTAGCAATCTTTCTCTGTTCAAAAATCTTCTCCCGCAACTCTAAAATCTTACGTTCTTCAAATATTAAACACCCATGAAGTTGTCTTGTAGGTTTCCATGTGGAACTGAATACTTTACATTCTCTTCCAGTAATTTGTTCGATCCAAGCAGCTACTTCGTTACCATTTTCAACCATTGCCGATATTAATAGATAGTCAGCATAAGAAGCTAAGTTGAATATGGATAAAAGACAGTACATCGCATCAATGGATCTTCTATCTTTTTTTATGTCTTTACCATGTATTAAATGAAACTCATCAAAAACGACCAAACCAACTTTACTGAAAAAATCAGGATTAATATTGAGAAAAGTTAAACACCTTTCAGGGGTCATTACAACAATTGGAAAGTCGTCAATTTCATCAAAATCAGTAAATTCACTTCCAAATTCAATATTAATGGGTTCAAATTCGTTAAATAGTGGTCGTAAATTTTTATTTACCTGATCTTCTAAAGCATGAGTAGGAACCAAATAGATTACTTTTCTTCCGGAATATAGGCATGATGCAATCTTTAATTCCGATAGGGTTGATTTTCCAGCGCCCGTTGGAAACGTTAAGACAGCTGATATGCCAGGATTTAAAAAATTAGTATTTACGGCATCTTTATGGTTCTCCCATAAATAAGGGCGGTCTTTTGCTAGTTTTTCCAAAAAGCCCTGCCAAAGAACGGGATCTACACCTACCGGAGGTGGAATGTCTATGACTGCCCTGGAGAATATATCTTCTTCTAACAATTTTAATAATTTTGCCAGGCGGTAAGGGCCTGAAAAAGTTGTTCTTTGTTCAAAAGGGCCAATATCTGATATCGAAAGTTCTATTACCCTATCAAAATGACTCTGCCGTTCTTCTTTAGATTGTTGTATCAATCTTTGAGCTATTTGTACCAGACCAAGTCCAAGCTCTCTCCATAAATAATTCAATGCGGTTTGCTCAAAATCATCTTCATTAATAACCTCACCTTCATTAAAATCACTTTCCAAAATTCCTGATACTTTTCCAGAGGCTAAAGAAACGATGGATGAAATCAACTGTTTCTGTATTTGACTTTCCTTGTCGCTCCTTATTAATGATAAAGCAGTTTCCGCAGCATCAGCTTGACTATTACCAATTAAAAAAAGGACGATAGCTGCTATATAAGATGATATAGAGTCTGTCTCCAATAAACTTTCAGGCTCTTCATCAATTAACCCCATCTTATGTATGAGATTATTGGCGGTACCAGCAACGAAAGCTATAGATTCTTTTTGCTCATGATCAGGAACCGCTAGCAAAATAGTTTCAAGATTATTTGCCAACTTTCTTAGAAGTTTTAAACCTGATACCAAATTTTCGTTTTGAAAATTAATAGTTCCATCAGCTACCTGACGCTTCAAACTAACAATTTGAGCATATATTCTTGTCAGCTCCTGGGGAAGTCGATTAATGTCAATATCTCCAATACCAGGTATGTCTTTTATCTTTTGTTCTGTTGTACTATTATACATATCAAGACTTTTTAGACAGTAAATAAGCAATAACTTTATCTGAAAAGTCTTGCATCCAATTTCTCATATCGTCAAGATAAATAGTTGCTCCACTTCTACGTTCGGAAGTATCTCCAGAAACATAATCATTATAGTCTTTAAATAAGTCCTTTCTACCGTCATTGTCATTATGTTTTCCTTCTCTGGTTATTCCTATACGATATATCCGATATTTATTATCAAAAATATCGTTCTGAACATTTTGAAGTATATTCCCAGCATCAAGCTGACCAATTAAGATAGAAATTATTGATACCAAAGCATTATTTTTCTCTCCATTTTCAAACTCCTTAAATTCAGGAAAGACCTGTTGAGTAATTTTACCTCTGGGCCCGGTAGTACACTTGTCTTCAGTTATAATTATACTTCTCAAACTGCCATCATCATTTAGGACTAAAGCCAAACCATCAATACCATGCTGGGCTGGTGCAAAATGAGGATAATTAGAAAAGAATTTTTCACCAGCACTTCTCTGGGCCAAAACGATCCAAGATATCATTTGAAAAATCCATCCATCCCGCTTTATAGAAGTGGTTGATGTTATTTTGTTAATTACTTGATCTATAGAATCATTTGGATGAACAGGAAAAACAGTACTCAAAGAATTAATGATGCGATTGATGTGTAGGTGATGCCCCAGTAACATTTCCCCAACATACTCCGCTAGTAAATTTTTATTGTTTATCTCATATTCATAGTCAATGACTAACGGGGAACAATCTGTATCAATAAGGTTGAAGGGCATAAACTTTAATGGTTATTCAGGGTAAATGTAAAAACAGCAAAATCAAAATATTACTATTCTAGCAAATATAATAAAAACACGGATATTACACTTTACGGTTTCCCGTAATTTCACGGGAACTTTAGAGGTCTTATCTACAGTAAAAAGAGTACTAGAAATTACTAATAAGAAGTTATAAACAAGAAAAACTTCCAAACATTTGCTAAGCGGTTAAATTGGAATATTATAATATATGAAATTTCATATATAATTCAAATACATAAGGGAAATTATCTATAATCGGTAGGTGATTCCCCAATGGTTTATATCTACAAGTATTATAATTGTCCGGCTAATTATAAATTTGAATACGCTTGATCAATTAGAAAAGACATAGCCTGTCTAATCTCCGCCCTCCCTTCTTTGCTTCTAAGATCTAGGCCACAAAACGTAATGTTATGAGAAGTAGCATAAATGTCCAGGTAGTAACTTCCTGAAACCAGCAAGGCCATAATCGCTCTAAAACGCAGGGCTTTATCACCAAAATAAGGATCACCGATGTTTTTCAGTAGTACCTCTCCTTCTTTCTCTCTTTTCTCAGCGAGTCTCCTTAAGGATTTTCTATTTTCCAGAAGTCCCCATAGTATAATTTTCTGCAGCTCTTTATTTTGGTAAACATAGTCAAACTGCGAGAGCAGTAAGGCTTTCGCGGTCTCCCGCCCGCCGTTACCAATATCTATACTATCCATTTCATATGGCGTACTGCTCCAATAATCCTGCGAATGAAGATATTGGTCTATTAACTGATCAGTGCCGCCAAAATAATTATAGATAAGCTTCTTATCCAGTCCAGCAACTGCAGCAATATCGTTTATCTTCAAGGCCGAAAAACCTTTTGTTTTCAATATTGTCCCCACTGCATCTAATAATCTCTGCTTGCTTTTGTCTTTATTTCTGATGACTCCTTCTACTACTTTCCTTTTCATAGTTCGTAATTCGTGAATAATAAAAGAAATTACAATTTAAATATAGTATTTTTATCACCAAATGGTGATATATTTGTTTAAGATTAGCACCAGAGTCAGCAGCCTTGAACCTAACGAGAAATTCGTCCAATTGATCATAAGATAAATCATTAACCCATAGTAACCTTTTGTAACCGCACTTTTACCTATAATCCATTGTCCCATGCACATACAGTTACTCAATATTCTTGATAAAAAATTCGAAGATTCGGTTGCTAAATATGCCAGGCTTCCTTTCCAAACGACAATGCTAAACGCTAATCTCTACACCCATATCCTCAACAACAATGCTGTCATGTTGAAAAATCGCATTAATTTCTTACATGCTGTAGGCCTGATCCCAATGTATAACGGATACTATAAACGAGAGGTCCTAATTTATCACGACCTTAAGGACTTTCAATCAAGATCCAATAAAACAATAGACGCCGAGGCCCTGAAAACAATTCAACAGACCATTGCAGGCCATATAACCCGAGCGGATGATCAGCAAAATACGGTTATTCCCATTTTCCAGCACTATAGCAGCTCCTCCGAACTCTTGCTTCTTACAGGGATTAGTATACTTGATAAGGAATCCTCAACAGCAGTCAGTCTGCTTCATGAGCTTGGCATGCCGATTTCAATGGTAGAGTTTACCATCTACACACCTGTATATCTGACCCAGCTTCTTGATTTATACCAAAAGGACACCAGCCTATCCGTCCAAAGACTCGCAACAATGTTTGGGAAGAGCTACAAGCAAATTCAAAAGGATTCAAAACTGTATTTTGGAACAACCTTGTATAATTTTTTTTTAAAACTTAAGATGCTGGATACTATTGATGATCTTATGTTTACAGATCTTAGCTTAAAAGAAATTGCATTTAAAAATAATTTCGCTGATTACTGCAGTATGTACAAACTATTTAATAAGCAGTATAACTTCCCATTACAACAAATCCCGAGATTTCTAAACCCGGTGTAAGGCCCTGAATTTAATTACCATATTTCGGCCACTTTTTACCATGTCTAAGCTGATAATTGGTATAACAAAGTCATTTTCTGATATTTTAAATTTCATTGGTGATCGCGAATTTTACATCAGATTCCAAAACGCAACGCCTTGAAAAAGATAAACCCTCAAATTCCCGTTACTATCGGCTATTTTTTTATTTTGCTATTCTGTTATGCCGCTGTCAGCAAGCTGTTAGATTTCGAAAATTTCCAGCTGCAATTAGCCCAGTCTCCGCTACTGAGTGCTTTTGCAGGATTCATTTCATACGCTGTAATCATTGTTGAACTTATAATAAGCCTACTTCTTTGCGTCCCCAAAACACGTATAATGGGACTATATGCCTCATTAAGCTTAATGAGCGGATTTACGATCTACATTTTTCTCATTCTCAACTATAGTGATTTCATCCCTTGTTCCTGTGGAGGTATCCTGGAAAAATTGGGATGGACTGAACATTTGATCTTTAATATGATTTGTGTAGCCCTTGCTGCTGCAGGCATTATCCTATATGAGCAAAGAAAAGAGGTACGTTTGATTCGACCTGTACTATTCTGCAATACAACCATAGTAATTAGCTGCGCCATTATAGTCATACTGTTCAGTAGCTCAGAGTATATCATCAAAAAGGAAAATAATTTTACAAGACGATTCCTTCTCCATCCTGTTTTAGAAGACAAGTCTTTGGATCTGGCTCTCAATTCCTACTACTTTGCCGGTATTTCAAATGGGGAAATTTACCTAGGAAATATTACAGCGCCACTTCTTCTTACCACCATCGATACATCATTGAAGGAAACAAAAGCAGTCAAAATAAACTTAGATACATCAGAGTACCGTTTCCGGAATATTCAATTGCAGGTAAAAGATTCAAGTTATTACCTGTATGATGGCAGCGTACCCATTATCTATCGGGGTACTCTGGGCAACACCATCGCGCGTACCATTAGCTATCAGGATGCTTTCTTTACGCAACTGGCCATTTTAGATTCCCTTCACTTTATTATAAGGACCCAGAGCAGCAAAACCCGTCAATATACACTTGCGGCACTGGACTTGCTGCAGAACCCTAAATTACAGCTTCATCCTTCAATCCTAGAAAAGCAAATTGATGGTGTGTTTGATGTTGACGGAAAACTTATTTCCACACCCTATAACTCCGAAATCCTTTACACCTATACCTACAGGAATCAAATCCTGGCGATGGATAAGCAGCTTAACTTGCTCAGGAAGATGCACACCATTGATACAACAACAGTTGCCAAAATCCAAACGCGTAGGCTTTCAGATGGTACTCATAAAATGAGTAGTCCACCATTGAAAGTGAATGGTGAGATGGCATCACATCGAAATTTGCTCTTTATCCATTCCAGTTTAAAGGGCAGACATGAATCTTCAAAAATGTGGAAACGGGCCTCGGTAGTGGATATATATCGTACTGACCAGCAGGAATACGTCGGCAGCTTTTACATCAATAATAAAGGTAAAAATGTATTCTCACATATGGCCATTGATGATCAATACCTGTATGTCCTCATTGAAAATGAACTCAAACGTTATTGGCTCCGAGAGCCGATATCCAAATACTTTAATTAAAGCAGGGCTTGCCGAAAACCTGATCCCAGAGTAGGCACAACTTTTAAATTTTATCTTATGAAAAAATTGATCCTTCCTGCCGCCCTGATCTTCATGGGCGCAGGCGCGGCTTTTGCCACAAAAATGAATACCAGCAAGAGAGCTATTATTGATGCCTATCGCATTGATGCTGTAACGGGACAATGTGTAAACGCTGAACAGAAATGTAGCACCACACCAGGTGCACCATGTACCTGGACAGAAAACTCTTCTGTCCTTTTACACGATGCTCCCGTAAGTCCTACTATGTGTGGTGATGAACTGTTTAAGCCTTAAAAATCAAAGAAAAAGGGGTGCTATAAAGCACCTCTTTTCATTTGTTTATCAATCCATGGAATGTTCTTCTGGTCCTTCAAGAAATAATTCCACCAGTCAAGAACTCGTACATAAAGGTCTCTTTTTTCATCAGAATTAAACCCAAATGTGTGCCCTCCCTTTGCATAAAACAAAGCGATTACCGGCTTTTTATATCTTTTTAAACCAATATAAAACTCCATGGTTTGATCCCAAGGAACGTGCTGATCTTGGCTCCCTGTCCATAATAAAATGGGCGCATTCACTTTGTCTACACTATAAATAGGATTATTCTTAAAATAAAGAGTCTTGTTTTCCAAAAATGAGATTTTCATATCAAACTGCCCATTTTCATACTGCCAGTAATGTGGACCCGGAAAATGATAATGGTACGAAAAATAATCCCTGATAATATCACTTTCCCCTGATCCGGAGATATAGGTAGCAAAACGCTTGGACTGAGTAGCAATAAAATCGGTTTCATAACCCCCGAAAGAGTGGCCAATAAGCCCTATTCTGCTCATATCTATACTGGGATTGCTGTATACCATATCAAGAGCCTTATTGACACAATCAAGAGCTGATACGCCCGCTCCTTGTGGCCCTACAACCGTATCAGGCAACAATACAAAATACCCCATTGTGACCAATGTACGGATATCAAATCCATCAGCATTGTTATATCCTGGTGTCAAATACTCATTGGATTTATCACTTTGAATCTGGTAAATATGAACCACCATGGGGTACTTTTTTTTCGGATTATACTGCTCCGGATAGTACAATACGCCTTTAAGGGGTAATCCTTCAGAAGTTCTGTAATGAATAACCTCCTGCCTTAGCAGAGAAGCATCTGGGTCAGCAATTCCTCCAGATAATAGCAATTCTTTTCGTCCCCCATTTTTTTGCAGATATAATTGTGGCGATCTGTTATAGCTCTCTTCCAGCGCACAAAAAATTTCCAATTTAGAATCATACACGATATTACCTAACTTATTCCTAGTAGAAGGGATAACCTTTTTTACTGTATTCCCATTCAAAAGGCAATATGATGTCTCGTTCTTAGCCCTATCTTTAACCTCCAACAGTATCGGTCTGTTAGGAGTCAGCCTTGTTACATTAATATGGGAATAAGGTAATAAAACATTTTCAGAGCCATTCACAATTCTAACTGCTCTGCCCGGCGCTATCTTTGTTGAAAGTAAAGTTTTACTCACAGCATCATACTTCCATAAATCATCCTCACTCTCAAAGAAAATACACCTATTATCATTGGAAAAAACAGGGTTTTGCAATCCAACTTTATCAATGTCATTCTCCGATCCATCTTCGAGGTTAAAGACTGTCCACTTCTTTCCATCCACGCTCCCGACAAACAACCGGCCATCGTTCGCGCAAATTAATTCAGGAGAACCATATACCACACCCCTCAGAGAAGCTAATGGACGGTAGGTTTTCTGCTCCGCATCATAAATCGAGGTGTCTATAAATTGTGGCTCAAGAGTTACAAAATCATGCCCTTTGGTGGGATGATAAGCCAGAAAGTATCGCTCACTATTGAGCGAGGCCATAGCCGGATATACGCCAGTCGGAAATTCCTGAAACTGATCTGGTCCTAGTTTCCACATCCAGTACCTCCCTTTCCTTACCCCTTTTTTCTTAGCAGCCAGGTTATCATCATTACCATACCAGATATTGACCATTCCATTTTCTGGCTTTTCAAGGCTGAATAGCCCGATCCAATACGCTTTTCCTCCTTTAATTTCTGTTACTTTAAAATAATCGTCTATACTTGCGGGAATCGTTGATAAAGTAGAAGATTTGCCACTGGCGGTATTAACAAAGGTCAGTCCCAGCTTTGCACTTCCAAGTTTCGGACCTGAAACAATAAGATGTTTGCCAGAGGGAAGCAACTCCATATTGGTAATGATATGACTAATTGTAGAAAGCTTTTTTAATCCACCACCAGAGATCGCCATGACCTCACAGGTATTTTTATTCTTACTAACCACATACAGGTTTCTATGCTCATCTGAGATCGGCAGTCCCTGAACTCTTTTCATTTGGTGTAGTATTATCCCATCTTTGGTATAAATACTGAGGATAGAATCCTTTGTAAGTATCCCGTATTGTCCTAATTCCGAAAGTGGAAAGGCCGTCACAACATTGTCGTAATGCCAGTTTTTGCCCAATTTCAGATCTACAAATTCTGCCTGACGATTCCCATAAACCAGGAGTCCATCATTTTTTAAAAACCTCACTGAGCCATCCAAAACAATGGTTGCTGCGATAGTATTGGGTTTCCGTGTACCAACCACAAGAACTGTATCCTGACGGACATCATACTTTTTTCGTACTGCTGCCCATTTCCCGTCCTCTGACAGAACAGGATTACCCAGCCTGTAAAACTTAGACACCCAGCTTTCCAAGGTATCTTTAGTAGCCTGTGCTGAAAAACTACTACTTACCAGTAATAATAGGTATATGCATATTAATTTTCTCATGTCTAATAGCCGGTATTTTGAGGATTAAGGTTAGGGTTTAGAAGAAGTTCCTGCTGGGGTAATGGCCATAGCCCGTGATAGCTCTTCCAGTAAGGCTTTACCGTAATGAGATCACCTAAATGATCCAGTCGTTTCAAGTCCAGAAAGCGATGCCCCATTTCCGTAAAAAACTCTCTTCGGTTTTCCAAAAGGATTTCGGTTAACATTACTTCTTTTGTCATCGAACTGGTAAAAGGGGCAAGTCCTGCCCTTAGTCTTGTCGCATTGACATAAGGTAACCCTTCCGTGATCCTATTCTGCCGGGTCAATGCTTCTGCAAGTAATAGATACACTTCTTCCAGCCTGAAAACGATCGAATACTCCGTTGTATCATTGCTTCGGTTTTTATATTTGTCCGACCTGTACCAGGTATTCTGCCCTACCGTGACTAGTGCTATCCAGTTCGCTCTACGCAAATCACCAGCAGAGAAGGTATTTATCAAATTTTGAGTCAAGGCATACGTGCTTGGCGCAGCCCCGGTAAAATAATACGCCATGCTTTCCAAGGTAGGAAATCCCGACTTCGGCTTCAGCTGCCATAAGATATGGGCACTTGATTTAGCGAATACCTTGGTAATATCATTCTGAAACTGATACAGAGAACTTTGAACAATACTTTTTAAAATGATTTCCGCTTCGCTCCATCGTTTTTGAAACATATAGATTTTAGCCAGCATCAATTGTGCTACCTTTTTATTAGGATAAATCCGCTCTGCATTTCGGTACTCATCATGTAACAGTCCTACCGCTTCATTCAGATCACCTTCAAGTTTAATAGCAGCTTCCAAAGCGGGAGTCCTGGTCAAAGACTGGTTAATTTTGTAGTTGGTACTGATTGGATAAGGAATATCTCCGAACACTTGCCATAGATAAAAAAAAATCACTGAACGCATGACTAGTGCTTCCCCTTTAATCCTATTTTTATCAGCTGACGGAAGAGAGGAAGAATGCTCCACTCCTTCGATAATAGCGTTAGCCACATAAATTTGCCCGTACGCGCTGGTCCAATAAGAATAAATGTCCGTGTTGGTCGCTATATGCTGGTTGCGGTATAAATCAAAACGCCCATTTGATCCAGCGTTAGCATAAAAATCCAGATCATCGGTATAGATTCCCAATAGTGTTCCTGAATTATCGCCTGCTACCGGCGACTTATCCCTCATTCCGGCATATAAAGCAGCTAATGCTGCATCTGCCGTTTGGACATTTTCAAATACTTCCACTGAAGGAATTTGGTTGTCAGGGACATCCACTTCGATCAGCTTCTCACAGGAAATACAGATTGTTAATAAAAACATGGTAATGGCTATTGATATAAATTTTATAATTTCCATAGGTTGAATTTTTTTAAAGGTTACATTGGAGTCCAAAAGAAAACGTTCTTAAAGGCGGAAGAAATCCCATAAATAGGAACTCAGGATCAATACCAAAGTATCGGGTCCATGTCACAAGGTTTTGGCCCTGAAAATAGAGTTTCACATCCTTGAATATACTTCCCTGCAAAGGAATACGGTACCCCAGCTGCACATTTTTTAGCCGGATAAAGGAAGCATCTGAAATCGCAGCATCGCTGTTTTGCATAAGGATGTGAGATGCATTGCTTCCCGAATGATATGGCATATACAATCCATGCGGGTTTTCTGCTGACCATACATTCATGACCTCTACAGGTTGGTTATTCATACTTCCGGGAACTGGCATGATATAATTGTAGTTCCTGTTTCGCTGCTTTACGAACTGCACAAGAAACGACAAATCCCAATTTTTGTACCTTAATGTATTGCTCCATCCTCCAAAGTATTTCACTCCGATATTTTCAATAACCCTGGCATCGTCAGGGGAAGAAATCTTTCCATCACCATTGAAATCCGTAAACTGATATTGTCCCGTCTTAGGATCAATTCCTTCAAAGTGGTATACTTTCACGATAGTGGTTGGCTGCCCGATCACATACTGATTCGCATAGGTAGACCCTTCCAGGCCGGGAAACGAAATAAGCTTATTCTTAGGGAAACTGATATTAAATCCTGTTTCCCAATGCAAAGAACCAGATGATAAAGGCCTGGCACTGGCTTCAAACTCCAAGCCTGTATTTTCCACGGTGGCATCCAAATTTGCAAGTACACTCCCAAAGCCCGTAACAGCAGGCAACTGGTAGCCCACCAATTGATTAGAGGAACGATTTCTGTACCAAGCGGCAGTGATATTGAGTTTGTTTCCCATAAGCCCTAACTCCACAGCCATTTCCAATTTCCAGGTCTTCTCCCAGCTATAATCGGGATTATATAAGCGAGAGGGAGTCAAACCGGTTGTGCCGTTATAAACAGAGGAAGAAGAAACGATATATGTATCAAGGTACTGGTAATCCCCGATATTGTCACTGCCCGCAGTTCCATAGCTTCCACGGATTTTTCCGAAGTTCAGCCACTTTACACCAGAAAGGAATGGTTCTTTAGAGAATAACCAGGCTCCACCCACAGCTCCGAAATTGGCAAATCTGTTATTGGGACCAAAACGGCTGCTGCCGTCCCGTCTTCCGGTGATATTGAGGATATATCTGTCTCTGAATTGGTAATTTACTCTTCCAAATACCGCCGCATAGCGGTACTCGCTTCGCAATTGATCGGAGATAATCTTGGTTTGTGCCGCCCCGATATTATGAATAAAAACATTGCTCTCAAATCCAATTCCTGTCATAGAAGCCTGCTTATTCTCCTCATTTTGCAAGGTGCCTCCCAAAAGAATATCCAGTTCGTGATTCCCTTTCTTATAGACCCAATTCAGCTGTGGTTCTAAAATAAAAGAAAGCCTGTCCTGATTACTTTGGGATGCTTTGGAAGTGGCACTCGACTGACCTAAAGCAAAAGAAGGATTGTACATCGTATGGGGTTGGAGTGCGATTTCCTCAAAATTCTGGTAATTAATCCCTCCGTTTAGCTTAATACGTAATCGCGGAGTGATTTCGTATGCTGTGTTAACATTAATAAGCACCTGCTTACTTTCGTTGGAATATGTACTGTTAAAATGGGCCGCAGGATTTGCAAAAGTATTATTCTCCCAGTTAATACTGCCATCAATAGTATAGAGTTTGGGGGCATTGGGTGGCAGGAAGTATGCCTGCCTTGTCATGTCTGTTCTTAGTACATTATTTTTCTGCAGAGAAAATAAATTGGACACATTTACCTGTAACCGCCTATCCTCTGACTGATGGGAGACACTTGTGGATATCGTATTGCTGGTATACTTAAAATCCTTCATAAACGCAGTAGTCTGCTCATTATGTCCCAAGCTTAATAGAAACGTAGTAGTCTTACTGCCGCCACTTAATGATAGTTGAGTATTCGAGGCAGCAGCGGTATTTCCTATCAGCTTTTTGGGCCAGTCTGTATACCGGTTCTGGTCCCAGGTCCCGTTTATATCATAGGCCGTAGCAGGGTATTGAGTGATGCCATCATTGGCAAACGCATTTCGTCGCATCGCTACATACTGCTGAGTATTCATCAGCCGTAAGTTGGATAAGGTATTACTTAAAGCATAAGAAGAGTTAAGGCTCAATCCCAGCCTCCCTGACCTTCCCTTTTTCGTGGTGATTAGCACAACGCCATTAGCACCTCGTGAACCATAAATAGCCGTAGCATCAGCATCTTTCAGAATTTCAATGCTTTCAATATCACCCGGATTAATACTGTTCAGTGGATTAATATTTCCACCAGGAAGTGCAACCCCGGAATAGATAGAAGTCATTTTTCCCCCGATAGGTACTCCATCAACAACATATAAGGGTTGGTTGCCGTCAATATCACTGTTGGTTATACTTCGAAGGCTGTTCCTGCCCCTGATCTGGATGTCATATCCCCCACCAGGAACTCCTGAACCTTGCGTAATACTGACCCCGGACATACGCCCCTGTATCGCTGAGAGAGCATTAGTAACCGGCTGGTTTTCGATATCCTTAGCCGTTACCTTTGATATACTCCCTGTACGCTCCCGATCTTTAACCTTATAGTAACCGCCGTTGAGAACAATTTCGCCAATCTTTTGCGATTCTCCCTGAGAAAGGGTCTGCCCTTTTCTAACCGTATCTGACTGTAAAATATTTAACCCTTTTTCAGATAAGACTGCAATGCCTTTACTTTCTTTATACCTGATGATGATGACCGTATTATCCTTCGATAACACTTCAAAGGGTAAGCCATGGAGCATGGTTCTTAAACAGGTAACAGCGTCCACTTGAACACATTTAACACCTTCTACAGTAAATCGCCCCAATTGCTCAAAAGAATAGGAATGTTCCAGCCTGTTCTTCTTAAAAAACTCCTGAACAGCCTTTGCTGCTGTCGTTTTCCCGGTTTCGAAATTAATCCTCCTACCGAAAATGCCCTCCTGCGCTTTGAATGCAGTGTTGCTAATTAACAATAGCAATCCTGCTAAGCAAATAACATTTTTCATATTTTTGCATAGTTAAAAATTAGTATTCTTCTGATAATTATTAATTTTTTTCAGGGCCGGTACTCGCAATACCGGCCTTTACTTATTATTCCTGACGAATCAGTTCCCTGTCACAAAACTGGTACCCAGCAGTTGCCAGATCTTACTTTTCCAGTCGATATCCTGTATCATATTTTTTGAGTGTTAAACCGGTTGTTAATGCCAAAGCCTGAAGTACCGCTTCTTCTTTTCTCTCATTTAAACTCATCGTTATAGTAGTAGCCGCATATTCAGCCGGATAATTCACCCTAACCCCATACGTCTTTTCTATGACTGAGAGAATCTCATCCAGCCTCGCATCATCAAATTCCAGATTGATCAGCGGAATATCCTCTTTTGAATTCAACTCCTTTCCATTTTCCTCCCGGATACCTGTAACTGCAGCTACCTTTTTACTTCCATAATTATCGAATGCCTCATCAGGGGATAATTCATATACCTTGTCCTTTTGCCCACTTTCGGAAACAGCCACTTTTCCTTTATACAATTCCACCCTGAACGCATTTTTCTCCTGCATCACTTTAAAGACCGTTCCAAGGACTTTTGCCTGATAGCCATTTCCACCAAACACGATGAAGGGATGTTTCTCGGATTTTCTAACCCGGAATACCGCGTTGCCTTCTAAATGAACCGCTCTCATATCATCAGGAAAGGATTTTTCAACGGTTAGTTTTCCACCTGCTAAGAGTTGTACGACCGTACCGTCTTCCAGCACAAGCTCTTTATCACTGCCCTTGGCCAGAAATATATCCGGACTCGTCATTCGGTGATATCCCACAAAGCCGATAACCATCAACACTACAAGCATAGCCGTGGTAATACCAACATTACGTTTCTTTCGCTTTCCTTCAATCCGGTCTATCCCCGCTGAGATATTGTCCCACAGCTTCTTGGATTCATCCGGGGTTAATTCTTTTTGTTTTTTTTCTTGCTCGTTAGTCTCATTGTTTTTCATAACATAAATTCATTAGGGCCTCTATAAGTATATAGTTCAGAAGCCAAAAAAAAACACCCCCAAGCGGGAGTGTTTTAAATCTTTTTAACATTAATTATGAATATTTAACATTATTACTGCCGTATCTGCAAGAAGCAGCTCACCTCATTTTATGGCGTGGAAGACCAATTTCATGCTCCTGCGGATAGGGTTTTCGATGCGTCATACTTACATCTTCTTTGATTTGACGATGAATATCATATTGTTTCTCATTGTCATATGCATATCTCGGATCAGGAATCATCGGCATTTTTGCCATTTTCAAAATAGTAATGGTCGGGAAATGAAAATCCACTTCAACGGTACCCAACAGTAAATAACAGCCACCTCCCAGAAAAGGATATGCTTTTAAATTATCCGGAAAATGGGCGGTATCAAAGTAGTCCCCGTTAGCATCAATCCAGGTTCCGAAATACATAGTCCCTTTTTTTGTGGGTACATGCTTCCGGGAAATCAGATAAGCAAGCATTCTTACCTGTTTTTTATGATATTGAACCAGATCTCTGCCCATTACATCCCCTCTATATAAGGTTTTCAGAAGATCAAAGGGACTGCAGGTAACCGGGAATCCCAATAATTCGATTTCATCAAAGGCATCTTCAAATGCTTCTCTCTTCAACTGTGGAAGCTGATATTCTTTGACAGGTTCCTCTATAAGTAACAAACCTCTGTTTTCGGGTTTGAACATACTCAGCAGCAGTCTTGCCTGAACCAGCAGTTCGTTTTTTGATTTCCCGGTAAAACGAAATGCATCAATAAAAATCAGGAGCTGTATGGTTTCAATGCCAATAGGAATCCGGCGGATAAAATCATCAAGGGACTTATAACCTCCATTTTTTCCGCGTTCTTCACCAATATTACGGGCAATGGAGGTCTCCAGTCCCTGCAGATGTATAAATCCAAGGTAAATTTCATTGCCCTTCAACACCGTTACATAATCACTGGTATTGACACATGGATTACGAATGATTCCGCCTGACATCCTGGCTTCATGGACATACACTTCGGTACGGTAAAAGCCGCCCATATTATTAATGACAGATACCATAAATTCCAGTGGGTAATATACTTTTAGGTACAAACTCTGATAACTTTCTACTGCATAAGAAGCCGAATGCGCTTTACAAAAGGAGTAACCTGCAAAAGACTCTATCTGTCGGTAAACTTCTTTAGAAAGCTCTTCAGGATGCCCCTGCCGTTTACAGGATTCAAAAAAATGATCTTTTACTCTTTGTAACGCTGATAATGATCTTCCTTTTCCACTCATCGCTCTCCTCAAAATGTCACCGTCTGCAGCCTCCAATCCTCCATAATACAGGGCGATCTTTATGACATCTTCCTGGTAGACCATAATTCCGTAGGTTTCTCCCAATTGCTCTTTAAAGACCGGATGGAAGTATTCAAATTTTGTGGGGTTATTGTGCCTGAAAATATATTCACGCATCATCCCGCTTTGTGCCACTCCCGGCCTGATAATAGACGATGCCGCTACCAGTGTTCTATAATCCTCACATTTCAACCTCCTTAAAAGTCCGCGCATAGCCGGGCTCTCGATATAAAAGCATCCAATTGTCCTACCCTGAGATAAGTATTCATTGGCCTTCTTTTCATTCTTGGAAATAGTAGTATTCCGGATATCAACACTGATCCCTCTGTTGTTTTTAATAAGTTTAACAGTATCATTAATAGTACCCAATCCTCTTTGGGAGAGAATATCAAATTTCTCAAATCCAATATCTTCGGCAACATGCATATCAAACTGCACGATCGGAAACCCTTTCGGAGGCATTTCCAGGGCCGTAAAATGCGTAATAGGCTCTTCAGAGATCAGAATACCGCAGGAGTGCATACTTCTCTGGTTAGGAAATTTTTCCATCATCTGCCCATACTGATGGACAAGCTTTACTACTGAATTTGAATCATGGTTCTCTATAGGCTTTGTAGCCAAATCATCTAGTTCCTCTTTTGGCAGCCCGAATACTTTGCCCACTTCCCGAAATATCGAACGATACTTGAATTCTACATTCGTACCACAAAAAGCAACATGGTCTTTTCCATACCGATCAAAAATGTATTGTAAAATGATATCTCTTTCCTGCCAGCTCCAGTCAATATCAAAATCAGGAGGAGTCTTCCGGTTTAAGTTCAGGAATCTTTCAAAATAGAGATCCAACTCAAGGGGGCAGATATCTGTTATTCCTAAACAATAGCTTACAATACTATTGGCACCGCTTCCCCGGCCTACATGCATAAACCCCATGCGGTTGCTATACCTGATAATATCCCAGGTAATGAGAAAATACCCACTAAAATTCAGCTGATCAATTACTTTCAGCTCTTTCTCCGCCCTTTTCCAGGCAATATCATGATCCGGACCATAACGGTGTTTTAATCCCAGTCTGGTAAGTCTGGTGAGAAATCGCCGGTCGTCTTCTTTAGACCTGGTATAGTATTTTTTGTTTCTTGGGGTTGAAAATTCAAAATCAAATTGGCAGACACGTAAAAGATCATGGGTATTCTTGATCATCTCAGGATATCTTTCATAAACCTTTTCTATCAGCTCCACAGCCCTGAAAATCTCAGTGGTTTTACAATGATCGGTTTCTTTAAGTCTTGGTAGCAAAATATTGTGGTCGATGGCGCGCAAAATACAATGCAGTTCATATTCTTGCTCTGTACCAAAGGTAACAGGATGCCATACCACCATCTTGTCTTTGAGTTTCTTGAACTCAGAACGTATAAGTAACGTGAGTTCCTCCTCACGAATACCGACAAACTCATTTTCTTTAAGTTGGTCAGGGATATTTTCTTTAGGATAAATTACAAATACATTGTTGAATTCGGGAGCGGTTTCTGTTAATTCCTTTCCCTCACAATTATAATCCGTAATGATCCTGTTTATTTCCCCGATCCCACTAAAGTCTTTGGCAATAGCGATATAAAAAAGCTTTCCTTCTTTTCTAATTTCAACACCTGCTACAGGTTTTATACCGTATTTTTCGCATTCTTTCTTAAAATCATAAATTCCGGTAATGGTATTAATATCGGTTAATACCAGTTCCCGGGCACCCGATTGGTGAGCCTGTCTTACCAGCTCTTCTACTGATAGAGTTCCATAACGCAGGCTATGGTATGAATGGCAATTGATAAACATAAGTAAGGGCTAGGGATGATTGTGAAAATTAAAGCCTGAAGCCCTGCCAACAGCATGAGTTCCAAATCGGTTTTTAATTTGATCCATGCTCTTATAGAGACTGATCATTTCTGCGGTGTCCTCGAACAGATTCATCTGGTGAAGTCCATGCACAAGACCCGTAAAACGTAAGCCTACCAAACGCAGACGCATTCTCCGGGTATAGGCTTTATTAAACAGTTCCAATGCCAACCGGGACAGTGTATGATCTGCTGAAGTATAGCTAACCCTACTCTGCTTGGTTTCTGTATCAAAATTAGCATATCGGATTTTGATCACCACAGTGGAAGTCAGCCACTTTTCTTTTCGAAGCTGATACGCCAGGTGTTCTGCCATCCCCGAAATGAGTACGCGTATCGCATGGATATCCATCGTATCATCTGTGAACGTTCTTTCCATTGAAATGGATTTACGCTCTGAATAAGGAAAAACAGGATTTTCATCTATTCCATTGGCTTTCTTCCATAATTCCATACCATTTTTACCGATCATTTGCTGAAGTACCTCCGCCGGCATTTCAGATAGGGTTTGTATCGTCCGAACTCCAATTCTTGAAAGGAGCCGGAAAGTAGCATCTCCCACCATGGGAATCTTTCGGATGGATAAGGGATTTAGAAACGGCTGAATATCCCGTGCCTTTATTTCAAGTCGTCCTACTGGTTTCGCTTCTCCCGTTCCAATTTTTGAAACGGTTTTATTAGTAGATAAGGCAAAACTTATCGGAAGTCCTGTCTCCCTGGTAACTGAGGATGCTATTTCCTCAGTCCACTGGTAACATCCAAAGAATTGATCCATACCGGACAAATCAAGATAAAACTCATCGATACTTGCCTTTTCCATTACCGGTACTTTTTCCTGAATAATTTCTGTCACCGTATGGGATAAGTTAGAATACAGCTCATGGTCACCACGAATTACTTTAGCTTCGGGACAAAGCCTGAGAGCCATTCTTATGGGCATGGCGGAGCGAACTCCAAATTTTCTTGCTTCATAGGAACATGACGCCACCACTCCGCGGTCACCACCTCCTATGATCAGGGGTATACCATTAAGCTTTGAATTATTTCTCCTCTCACAGGACACAAAAAAAGTATCCATATCCATATGTACTATCGCTCGTTCCATGTGACAAAATTAGTTACAGTTTGTAACAGAATTACTATATTTGCTGTTACTAATTGTAACAATGTCGTTTTTTGCAGATAACATAAGGCTTTTAAGAGGCAGAAAGAAAATCAGTCAGGAAGATCTGGCGGGAATCCTTGTCATTACCCGCTCCGCCTATGCTGCCTATGAAAGCGGCAGAGTACAGCCCGCACCTGAGTTTTTAATTAAAATTTCAAAGTACTTTAACATAAGCATTGATCTTCTTCTTACTGTAGATATAAGAAAATATCCATTAGAAAAAATGATTAATCTGACCGACAACAGAATAGTGCTGCCAGTGATGGTCGATCCTCAGGAAAAAGGATTTATTGAGATCATTCCCCATAAAGCTTCTATGGGATACCTGCAAGGATACAGTGATCCCGAATATATAGAAAGCCTGCAGAGAATCTCCTTACCTTTTCTAAATAATGGTAAATACCGAGCTTTCCCAGCTGAAGGTGATTCTATGCCGCCTTTTACCGATGGCTCTTATATTATCGGAAAGTATGTGGAAAAAATACAGGATTTAAAACGGGATAAAACGTACATTTTTGTTACCCTGAATGAGGGAATTACCTACAAGATTTTTGTTGCGAAAAATAAGCAGTCAATAACAGTTGCCGCTGATAACTCACACTATGAGCCATACGATATACCCATGAGTGACATCCTGGAAATATGGCAATATGCCGCCGGACTTCTACCGGAAGATTACAGAATATATAATGAACCGGATACCATGAGTGTAAAAGAAATGTATCTGGAACTAAAAAAGGACATCAAAAAGCTACGTGATCAATAAACAATTCAATGATAAAAAGAGAATCATTTCTGAGCAGTACTTCTTACTCATTACATTGAAAATCATTCCTTCATTTTTCTTTCCCTAAGCTCTTATTGACGATGGATCTGTAAGCAAACGTGGCGTTATACAGCATACAATTCTTCAAAAATAATAGACCTGAATCATTACGCTAACAACAATCGAAAAGCCTTGTATTAACTATTTTCAAACGCATCGAAAAACGCTATTGACACCATTCAAAGGTCACCTGCTTATTTTAGAGTGGTCATATTTACTTTCGTAATTTACTTATCAGAAACTGCATCACTTTATCAATCTGATTACCTATGGCTGATTTAGACATATTCATTTCAGCGGCTATTTCATCCCTGGTTCTTCCTTCTATTTTACTCAGCAAAAAAATTTGCTTCCTTTTTTCCGGAACCAGGTCTAGTGTTTCGTAAACGGCTTCAAGCCGGCGTTCCTTTTCCAGCTGTATTTCCAGTTCCTGTTCTGAATAATCACAAATCTCAACCTGTAATTCTTCAATAGAAACGGATTCGCCCAATATCCCTGATTTGATTTCTTTATAAAAATGATAAATCTCCTGTCTGCAGGTGCGGAAGATGATGCCATCTGCGGAACTGTTCTTCAGTTTCTTTCTGTACTTCCACAGATGAATGAAAACATTCTGTACAATATCCAGTGCATCATTTCTCTTCCCCACTTTTTTAAAA
This sequence comes from Chryseobacterium sp. 'Rf worker isolate 10', assembly GCF_050753305.1. Lineage (NCBI taxonomy): Bacteria > Pseudomonadati > Bacteroidota > Flavobacteriia > Flavobacteriales > Weeksellaceae > Chryseobacterium > Chryseobacterium sp. 'Rf worker isolate 10'. The sequence continues at coordinate 828,977 of NZ_JBOZOF010000001.1, read as the reverse complement.
ACGTGAGAAAATATAAGCTGACTATACTTTTCAAATACCTCCTTTTGGAAGTCCCTGTATTTATTATTTAAAACAAACATCTTTCGGGGGAATCATTCGTTGTTGTTAACTGGAGATTTTACATAGACAGGGAATGAAGTTTTTCCGGCTGTCTCCATTTATTATGCTGAAAAATCAGATCACAATATTTAAACATCACACCGACAAATATAGGAATTATTTAATAACAAGAGGCTTATATCATAAAATATCAATCACATAGTATAGAAACACCTGATTTTTTTGAATTTGATGGTCCATTCAAATCGCTGCCATATCCCCATAATCCTTGTGGTCAATTCTTTTTATAATCTTTTTGGCCTAACTCCATTTTTTGCACCATACCTGCTGATATTGATTTTAGATCTCGCATGACTTCACACAGAGATTATTACACAAGTAATACTTTCCAAAGAAACCGGTAAAAAGGCAGCTAAGGTAAGCCGTACACCTCACGCACAAGCCTGCCAAAAGACTACGGCATAAACGGTTTCCCCCCATAAATGGGTCCCCCCAATTATTCCGTTTCCTTTTGGCTTTTCCCTTTGTACGTCTTCCATATCTGCTTTCTTTTTTCCGGTTTTTCTTTTGGAAAGTATCACGAAAAAACGAAGCAGGACAGGGAAAAAGAGAAGAAAAAAACATTAACTCAAAAAAGTAAAGTTATGAACATCATTGGAAAATTAACACAGGACGCGCAGGTACGCACGACATCAAACAACAGACAGGTAGTAAGTTTTTCTGTTTCGGTGAACGACAGCTACAAAAATAAGCAGGGCGAACGCATCAAGCAGTTTACCTTCTTCGACTGCTCCTACTGGCTCGGTACAGGTATAACGAAATTTCTTAGCAAAGGAACACTCGTGGAACTAAGCGGGAGGGTATCGGCTAACTCTTGGACGGGAAAAGATGGAAACATACACACCGGACTAAATTTCCACACCTCCCAAATCAAACTGCTTGGGAATAGCGAAAAAAACAACAATACGCCCGAAACAAAAGAACTGGCAATTGCAGACAAAGAAAACGGAATGGGTGACCTGCCCTTCTAAAAATCTCTTATCAATCAATAAAAGTAAACATCATGAAAGATCAATTCAAATTCAGAATACAAAATCTGCTTTCACGCAAGGGAGATACAATCAGTGCCCCTATGTCCCCTCTGCTCTTTGCAAAGGAAATGGCAAAGCAGAATCAAGTGAAATTTAACAGGCTGGTAAGAGTATCATTTGATGATGAAACCATCCACCAAAGGCCGGAAGACGGTGGATATACAGGGCATGATACGCTAATTATTGCCGCTCAATACCTCAACGACCTCTATCTCAGCATGTGGGTAGATGAAGGGGTTTACGGCATCCCGGTAGCGATGACTTTTCAATCAGACAGAGAACTCATTATTACATCAGCTTATAAAGAAGCTCAGTTCGCCCGCAAACTGTCTGTAAAAGAAATACAAGAAATATTCAATTACATCTTTGACAACCCCTCAGCTCTTGATGTCAAAAACGAAGCTGATTCCACAGGCGATAAAAAATAACAGCCTGTATTCATCCACAGGCAACCGTCAGGATTGCCTGTCCTTTAAACTTCTTAATAATCAATCTAAAATCAAATATCATGGCACATAATTTAAATTTCAACAACAAAACAGGACGTTATTCATTCTTTACCGTAAAAGAAAAAGCCTGGCACGGATTGGGACAAATTATACAGGATTATCCCACCAGTGAAGAAGCCATCAGGTATGCAGGACTCAACTACGAAGTAGCCAAATCCCCACTCTATACCAAAGGCTCAGGAATCATTGAAACCGCAGATGGTATCGAAATCGGTTCCAATGAACTGCATGTTCCCAATTACTTCGCCAACATCCGCACAGATAATAACGCAGTACTCGGTGTGGTAGGAAAAGACTATCAGATCATACAAAACTGCGATGCCTTCACTTTTTTTGATGCCATCGTTGGAGGTAATAACGGCATTCTTTACGAAACCGCAGGGGCATTAGGACAGGGGGAACGCATCTTTATTACCGCTAAGCTTCCCGATTACATTCGGGTAGGAAATGGGGATGATATCACCGAAAAATACATCTTCCTGACTACGTCACACGACGGTAGCGGAAGCATAACGGCAGCATTTACCCCTATCCGTATTGTCTGCCAGAACACCCTTAATGCTTCACTCCGAAACATGAGTAATGTTGTACGCATCAAGCATACAGCAGGGGCTAAAGAGCGGTTGGAAAATGCCCATAAGATTATGGGATTAGCAAACAACCTTAGCAGAGAGTTAGAAGGAATTTTCAACCAGTGGGCAAAGGTAAAAGTCACAGACTACGAGGTAAAAAAGCTAATTCAATTGGCACTTTGCCCAAACAAGGAAACGCTTGATTTACTGAAAAAGGGGGCAGATGATGAAATTTCCACCGTATTTAAAAATACGGTTGATGATGCCTTCGCTTATGCAATGATAAGCGACACACAGCAAATGGAATCCACAAAAGGTACTCTCTTTGGTGCTTACAATGCAGTAACAGGCTACTATCAGAATGTACGTAACTACAAAGATGGTGAAGCCAAGTTACAGTCTATCGTCATGGGAGGTACTGCACAACTGAAAACACAAAAAGCATTTGAATTATGCACCGCTTTTGCCATAGATGGCGCAGAAACTTTTACTCTTAATTAACCATGTACAGGCAGTCCGTCATCTGATGGCGGACTGTCCCTACAAAAAATTAAACAGTATGAAAATAACAGATTTGCACGGCCATTCAATCGAGGTTACCAACCTTCAAATAGCAATAAAACAGGCCAAAGAATTTAAAGATTTCAGCCATGAAGACAAAAGTTTCTCCGATTTTGATCAAAAGCAAAATGTCTATTGGGCAGATATGTACAATAAATTGATTCAAGTCCGCAAGCAATTACCAAACACTTCAAAATAACAATATCATGGATGCTAATTTTTTCAGGCAGATTGCCCAAATGAATCTCAAAGGGAATTTACTCCTTACCATAACCCAAACACAGGGAAACAGCATTATTGTTTCTGTGATGCTTCAAAATGAAACATGCACAGACCATGCAAAAGAAGGTATACCTCCTTTCAATCTCAGGGGAACAGCAGAAGAACTGGACATGGGATTCTTTGAAAAAATCACAACTCCGATGCAGACAGCTTCAGGTTTAGTAGACAACATGGAATTCTTCATGAAACAATTGGAAGAAGCCCGCAGACAGTCCGCTATGGAAAAAGAGAAGACCAATAAAGAGAAACTCGAAAAAGAAGCAAGGGAGAAAAAATACCGTAATGCAATGCTGAAAGCAGACACTTTTGAAAAAGATCAGCGGTATAGGGATGCTTGGACCGCCTTACCAAAAACAGCTGATTACCCTGAATACGCTGAAATCATAAGGAAACGGCAGGACGATTTCGCCCGTCATTTTGCTCCCGACCTTTTCAATGCGGAGGAAACTCCACAAGAAATGATAACGCAGGAGGAAGAATAATTTTTGTTAACCCGAAAAATGAAAAATTATGTTACTAGCAACACAATTAGAGAGGGCATTTATATTTATCGAAAAAGGACAGGAAATAAAGCTGACAGACCCAGAACCACAATGGAGTGTACAGGCAGTGCTTAATTTCTATTCTAACACCTACCCTATCCTTACCACAGCAAAAGTATCAGCTCCCGTTATCAAAGATGATACGGTACAATATCGGTTTGAGAGCGTAATTGGTACAAAAGGCTAACCCGTTAAATAGTAAAACAATGACTTATGCAATCACCTATAATAGCAGGGATAATCAAACTTCCCCAAGATCCGATGCAACAGAAGTTGCACAGGCAGTTAATGGACTTCGTAATTTGGATGAAAAAACCAAAAGATGCCAGCGAGGTAAAAAAAGACAAGCGACAACCTGTTCCGGTTACAATGCTTCCTATGGTTTTCTGAGAACTACATTCATGCCTAAACTAAAAGAAACAGAAACCCTACAGGCTTGTAAAGAAAATAGCAAAAAGGAAAGGAATTTTTATACATCGCTTTCCTACCTTGCCCATCATTACAGTCTGGAATCCCTAGCAACAGACTCCTTCACCTACCCGTACAATATAGCTTTGGCTATGTGGGATATTCAAAAACAACTTAAAGAAAAATTTGAAAATTGGGAGGAAATCAGGCTGATACAAGACTCTAAGAAAATTTATCTCACCTGTACAGAAAGATACAACACAGGAGGTAGTCTTTACTATATTCCTGTTATACCACTCTATCGGATGATTAAAGACCCCCATCGGAAAAAGACTGCCCTTCTCCTTCTATCTGTTTTCTCTTACCTCTATCATGTGGCGCACATTCCCTACTACCGGCAGGAAGATTCCTATTTATATTGGCAATATGAAATGCTGAAAGACTGGTTGATTGAAGATGAAGACGAAGACAGGAAAGGTTGTATGTCCGAATTTGTACAAGCAGAATGGGTAGGCACACATATGGAACAAAAGATTTACAACTATAAGAATTTAGAGCTGTTTGAAAGACGCGTACATTCTTTTACAATCAATGACACTTTCGATACAGATTGCCTGCGGTTGGCTTATGAAGTCTTTAATATTTATCAGCAATACCCTGATAAAAACATTTTCCAAAATGCCCACCCCAATGGAGAAGCACAGGAATATGACAGAGATAATATTATATCCATGGACAAATATATTTCGTTCTGTGCCAACGATCACGGATGGCTGACTGAATCCCTTGAAGAAACCGTTAATAACGAATTGCAGGAATATGGACAGATAGATGAACCCATTATTACCAAACACTTTAATAATAAAAAATCAATATCAGTAAACTTAGATTTTGAGAACCGTCTCTTTCCACTGTTAGATGATCTTTGCTACCTATTGTATCACTATAGACCTCTTTTGAAATGAAAGAACAAAATGATATTACCCACCAATTAGGGCAATTATATTTTCCCCAATCGGCACTGGTTTTCTATCAAACTGAAGGAAACCGCCCGGACACTTATGTAGAATATTTTGACATGGACAATACCGGAATGCCTGTTAATGCCCATCCGTTGACATTAAGAGAAGCTAAAGCACTGACCAAAGCATTATGTATCTCTGATGAAAAAGTCAACTGTTTGCAATCTCATGGCATGCTGAGTAGTCATATCCTGCATATTGACCCTCTAAAAGGTAAAGCTGTTTGGTTTACAAAGTCGATGCAAAGACAACTTTGCTTTACTGAAAACCTTGACTTGCCCAATGGCAAAGCCTATGTACCACCCATGTTATGGGTAGCAGACAGACAAAGCCTTGCCGTATTTGCACTGGCTGGCAACCGCAGACCCAACGAAAAAACAATCCTCTATCAAGCCCCATTTTTCAACATCTATGAAGACGGAAAAGTATGCATGGGAAGCGTTGATGTACGGATAAAGAAAACAGCATTACTGGAAGAATTTACCAAAGCTTGGGAAGATTATTTCTTTAACAGCTACTTCAGTCACCTGATGGCAGGATACAACCCTATTCAGGGCAATTGTGTATGCCTTTGGAAACATCTTATCACCACAGGAGAAACTTTCCCGATAGAGGTACTTAAAAAAACCGACATAACATTAAAAGATCTACTAAAATGAATACTGATAAACCAAAAGTACATTTCACCAATAAAGAGCTTCTTAATCCTACCAACCCTATAACCGTTAACGTTATAGGGGCTGGCGGTACAGGCTCAAAAGTGCTTACATGTCTATTGGAAATGAATCACAGTCTTATAGAGCTGGGACATCCGGGACTGTTCATCCGTCTCTGGGATAGTGATAAGGTAACGGGTGCCAATATCGGCAGACAACGTTTTGCCGGGTGCGAAGAAGGACTTTATAAATCCGTTGCCCTTATCAACCGGGCAAACAGATGGGCTGGCACTAACTGGAAATCGGAAACCCGAAGATTTGAGAAAAATAATTTGGGAAAATTACCAACAACCGTAAAAGCTACTTTGTATATTTCCTGTGTGGACTCTGTAAAAGCGCGGTTTGAAATTACTGAAATTCTAAAAGAACTTGGAGAGTATAGAAACTATGGGGATCGTCCAGCTTACCTCCTTGATTTTGGAAACAGCAAAGACACAGGACAGGTTATCCTTTCCACCATTGGCGAAATCAGGCAACCGCAATCTGAAAAATATCAAACGATAGCCACCCTACCCTTTATGACCGATGAATACGGAGAATTATTGCAACAGTCCGAAATATCTGACGATACCCCCAGTTGCTCATTGGCTGAAGCATTGGAAAAGCAAGATCTGTACATTAATTCCGCATTGGCCCAGATGGGCTGTTCTTTGGTATGGGGATTATTTCGTAATGGAATGACCCCATACAGGGGATTTTTCTTCAATCTAAAAGATTTCAATTGCCAACCTATCCCCGTCTGATAATCCAAAATCGGCGGCAAAAATGCAGTCCCTTCCGAAACGGAGGGACCGCATTTTTGCGCTTAGAAATGGCGTAGCCCGTCAGGTAAAACTTTGCCTTCTTCACAATAGCCTCCACACGTTCTACCTGACCGGCTACAACATATTTGATGGAACTATCAGAGTTCCGAAATTGCGATAGTTTTGACTTATTTTTTTTCGCTTAACCTTTTAGAAATGAAACCTTATTCTTAATTCGATAAATATACACCAAACAGTAATAAATAATGATTGTCATAAAATAAGATCCCCCTTGAAAATCAAGAGGGATCTTTGGAAAAATTAGTTATTAATTATTGCTCTTTATACTGTTTTATAACCTTTGTTTCCATATTATCATTTTTCCATAATTCAATATGGTAATAATCTTTATCTGTAGAATGTGGTAAGTCAGTTTCTTTAACACTACTTAGATTTGAAGAGTAAACTCTTACTTTGTATCTTCCAGGATCAACGTTTATAGATAATTCTATGTGGCTATGCGGACTATCTAATAATTGTAGCACACCCGATTCTATGTTAATACTCCCTTCTACAATATGATCGTAGTTTCTATAATCGCTATTTATGCTGGCATTCTCTAAGACTTGTATATCTCCTCTGATTTTACCATAGCTTTCCGTGAAAACTATTAAGGCATTTTTCTCAATCCCTAAACGTCTATTCATATCTTCAGTAAAAGAACTCATATCTTTCTTTTCATCAGCATTAAAATCTTTACCAACTGAACTTATATAAAATTGATTGTATTGAGTATCAAAGTTGAACTTTTGTACTTTCATATTTGTTTTGTTATTGCTTATGCACGATGATAACATGCTAATTATTAATAGTGTGATATAATTTTTCATATTGCAAATATATGGTTTTATGGAACAGGAACAGTACGTAAAATCCAAGCTGCTGCTGCCAAAACTGCTGCTCCAGCCACTACAGGCCACATTTTATATGGAATTACTGGTCGACCAAAATCAGGAGTCGTAACAACTGGGGCTGGAGCTGGAGTCTTATATTTCTCCAAAGCTTCCTCCTTCACGTCCTGCATTTCCCTATTTTTAGGAACTGGAACAACTAAAAATGCATCTCCCGTTTTTAATGTACGATAAAGTGGACGTAATTCTCTTGTCCCTTGCCAGTTGTTTTCCGCACGAGGGACTAACATAACATGTGCTCGTGATCCATCAGGTTGTTTTCCTCCTTCAAATGTAGAAGCATAAGGATATTCATCTCTTTCATAACCTGGTACGGTTGCAATACCATATGTAGCTTGTTGCCTTCTTTGCCTGTTTCTTTTTTGATCTGAATCATAATGTAATAATTCTGGTTTCCCCTTTTGAAAAGAATTCAGTGTATGTCTATAAATATTTGGAGTTATGGTTTCTTGAACGAAGTGGATGCCCTTGATATTGTAATTTCCTGAAGAGGTCATATTCTGAAAGTATCGCAACATCATTCTTGCATGGCTTCCAGTAAATCTAACTCCACCGGCAATATTAACAATATCTCTTCCATCAGGATCAATTGAACTGATAGGATTATTAGCTACATAAGTATATGGAGAGGTTGAAAAGAATTTTTCAGACAGAGGATCTATTGCACTCCATCTTCCAAGATCCGGCATGTACATTCTTGCTCCATAATCAAAAAAACCTGTTTCCTGTAATTCCTTACCATTATACTTGTAAGAATGGTAGCCTCCAAAGTAAGAATTACTAAATCCTCCGGATATATGACTTAACCCAAATGCATAGTAGTTGTTGGTGTCTGTAACTTCAAGATTTCCTGCGCTGTCTTTAGCAAAACTCACACGCAAATTACCTAAGTGATCTTTATATTGATAAATATAGCGGTTCTCTGTAAAGCTATATACTCCTTCCGCTGTCGGAACAAAATCAAGGTTCCATTTAGGAGTTACTATTGGATTAAAAACACTTTTATAAGCCTGTTGTTCATAGGCATTTTCGGTACGGCACGTTATACAACTTCCACCTCCTTCAAAATAATTATATTGAAACCCGTCCAAATAATCTGTAATAGTACTACTAGCCATACCTCTTGGAGGTGCACTCGTGTAAGTTTTACGTACTTTTATGCCGTCTGCTCTGTATAGATAATCCAAGCCACTATTCATAGAAAGTCCAAATGGATTATTCTGAGTGATTGAGTAGGAATCAGCTAAACTCAAATGGTTATATACAATACTATTAATTCCTTTATCCTTCAGAGTAGTCATACTCCCATTCAGGTCATAATCAATTATATTATTTCCTCCTTCATAACCAGTGTCATTCAATGCATTTTCGATCACCTGCGTAAGACGATTACCATTATAAATATAATCGAGGTTATCAACTAAAGTCGCTGTTTGTCCTGAGACTGGTATGGCACTTCTTTTCAGATTGCTAATATTGCCATTCAAATCATAGGTAAGGTATTCGTCATAATTTCCACTTACTCCTGTGGAAGGCTCTTTATAAAAAGCATTGGTTAATCTATTAAGTTTATCATATTCATAGTTATATCGTTTCAGGAGATTCTCTGATGCATTATTCCAATTAACTTCAGCTACAGCCCCATTGAATTTCCCTACTACCTGAGGATTCCCCGGATTATTATATCTCACTTCATAACCGAACAGTTTTCCGTTTAGATTGACAGGATCATTTATTTGGGTTAACCAACCACGTATGTTATATTTATAATCTATTTTCTGTAGCGGGTTTGCTAAATCTACTCCTCCTACTTTCTTAGATTCCAGCTGTGAAATTTCATTATATTTATTCTGAGCAAGAATTTCAATCGGGTTGCTATCTACCTGATGCTTATGAACAAGAAGCCTGTTCCGTGAATCATAATCAAAATTTTCTGTAATAACTCTTTCTGTATCAGTATCTAATCTTTTATGTCTTGTAATATTTTTTTGGGGTACACCTGCAAAATCAAGATTAGACTCTTCCCTTGTATATCCTCCCAAATGATTGATGGAATGACTTCCTATAACTCTCCCTTTAGCATCATAATAAGAATAAGTTTTAGTCCAGTTATCGTCTTCAATATTTTTCAATAAGGACATAACAGATAAATTATTCGTATTCACATTATTATTTTGTGAATCAGATACAACAGCTGTTCCTAAAATATTTGCCGGAAATGTTGGGTTAAAACTGTATGAAGGATATGAGTCATAATAATTTATCGACATTAATTTAACCCATCCAACATTAGGATATGTACCATTTGGATCATAAAAAACATCCATCCCTTCTCTGTTAAAAAAAACATTGGCAGTTCTTTTAACATTATTGGATATAAAGCTGTCTGCCAAAGTTTGCTCGGAGACTCTTGTTCCTCCAGAAAATATACCTGTAAAAGCTACTCTTCCGAACTGATCATACTTTGTATATAGCCATTGCCCTTTATCTCCTAAATTAGCATCTCTTGTTGCAACTACTCTGTCCTGCCTGTCATAAATAAAATATTCAATTCCCCTACCAGGCAATTTCTTTTCTATTAGGCGTAATCTCTTATCATAAGAATATTGATAGCACAAATCATTTCGCACAACATCAGGTATTATTGTACCTGAGGCAATATTTTTGATATTTTCGGATGCTTTAGGAGTAATGATAAATGCTATTTTATTGTAATCATTATAAACATAGTAAGTATCTGCATTTTCACTTGAATTCAGCACCTTCCTTTCTAACACAATTTGTCCCTCATGATTTCTAAATTCAATTACTGTATTTCCATCCTCATCAATAACACTATTTTTGTAGAGTTGCTGGGGAAGATAAAAGCCATTTGAAGAATTATTATCAGCTACTTTTAAAGTTGAGTTGGTTTTATTTTCCTGCCAAGTTGTTGGTGTTGCATAATACTTTCTTACCTCACTATCTGAATTTGTACTATAACTAAACTTAACTGGCTTTCCACTCCAATCTGTACCAACATTAATCTTTTGTTGAATTCTATCAATCGGAGAATTTTCCATTTTGATTTCTGAGTAAATCTTTTCAGAGCCATATATATCTGGTTGAGTTGCATTAGTAAGTGGATTACTATAGAAATTACCATTTTGAGTTGAGGACTGAGGTACAGGAAGATACTCTTTTATTTGCCTTCCAAATCCGTCATACTCAATATGATTTACAACATCTCTCCTTAATGGCGAAGCTTTTACATTAACTGTTTGTTTTGGTCGCCCTAATCCATCAAAGTATTGAACTGTTTCAATTTGTTTGGCCGTTATATTTGTATTTGTTACAGGTTCAAGATATTCTCTTGACTGTATATAATTTTCTGTTGCTGTTTGCGCATAACTTTGTCCAATGACAAATACACTTAGCGCAATAAAAATATTTTTCATGATCATTATTGTATTGAGTATGTAAAATCAAAAACTAAATTCATATCATTAACCAAAGAAGGAGAAGCAGAAGTTATTTTAGCTATAATATTTCCACTAGTATCAATTGTTAATAACCATACACCATTTGCATATGTACTAGATGACCTCTCACCAGATGGTACACAAATTCCACTTATCTTTCCTACCACTACTCCTGTATTCCAAGGAAGATTACTAAAATATCTGAATCCCATCTGAACCCTGATCTCACTAGGATTATTTAATGAAATTGATCCATAATGAAATTGACTGATGCCACTACCTTTTGTTACAGAACAATTTAATGGAGTACATGTTCCATACAGATTTGCTGCAGCCTGTCCATTAATGGCTATGTCATTCTGAACTTGCTGTTCAGCATCAGCTTGACTAATAATGGAAGTATACTTTCCTTCAGGAACCACATATGTGTAAGAACCACCAATTGCACTTCCACCACAGTTGTTTCTTGTAAAAGATGGACTTGCTGCTGAACTATAAAAGGTTTTCGGTGCGTAGTTATATTTGTTTTCTTTCAAAATGTTGCCATCCCTATCCAAAATCCTTATAAGTCTATTCGCTGCATCATATTTATAGGTCTCTTTAAGTCCAGATGGAGATATAATTGCTTTCACACCTACCAACGGATCATAAGTATATACCGTTATCTTAAAATCTTTAAAATCTGTTTTCTTTTTAAAGCTTTCCAATTCATTAAGTAAAGACGTTTCAGTAGAATCATCTGTATCTAAATCCGATTTCTTTACAATTTCCAGCTGCTGATAGGCATTAATATCATCAGGATTTAAACCGAAAGCTTGCATTGTCTGTGCATATGATCCTCCTTCAATTTTTGCAATCGGCTGCGTTTGTTTATACCCCCAAATAATAGTAACAGGAGACCCATCTTTTGTAGTATATTGTAATAATTCACCTTTTGAATTATATTTATCATAGGTTGCATCTGCTGGGGTATTTATATTTGGATCATTTAAATTATAGGTAGTTATTGATGTAGGGTTGAAATGGTTTTGATTATCATATTTAAAAGCACGATTTAGAATTTGAACATCATTTTTAAAAATACTAGTCCCAGTATCATCAGAAAGAATATTAGCCTGTAAAAATCTATTCATTGAACTCGAATGACCAAATGATTCACTAATTTGATCTAAGTCTGGGGTAACAGTCTGTGTTTGCCATAACAAATTATAACTATCGTAGTTATAGTCCACTTTAGTTAATAATGGTTTATTATCTAAATAATCAATTGTTTTGGATTTTTTCAATAATGATTGTTTTGAAAAAATAGGGTAAAAGCTAAATACCGATACCGGATTATCAACAAGATCGGGTTGATAGGAACCATTATTGTAACATGAGCTTGCTATTGCACAGGCATTGGTATAAGCGATACTATGAAAAAGTATAAGAGAAGATCCATAAAATAATTTAGAAAGAGAATTTGAATATTCATTTACTGTCTCCCTAACTAATAAATTATTTGAATCAAACAATTTTATACTTTCTACTGAACCATTATCTGGTGTATCTTTTGATTTAATTTTAGGAAAATAAACGGGAACTTTATCATCTTTGAACTGATATTCAGTTTCAGGATTATTGTAATAAGAAGTAACAATTTTTCCTTTTGAAGAATTGTTATTGTCCTGTTCTTTCCTAGTCACTGTAGAATATGCAACCATATTTCCAGTAGACAAAGGTGATGAGGTATTATCAGATACTGCCAGAAGAGTCAGGGTCGTAAAATTGTAAGTAGTAAAACTATTAAAGCTGCCATTAACACCAGAAATAAGTCTTGTAGTGGTTTTTTTAAATAGATCCAATGGGTTATGAGATTTTCCACCTTCATATTCGAAAACAGTTTGACTTACTACATTATCATTTAGATCATAATTCGTCTGTTTTGCCAATCTAACACCATTACCTCTGGAAAGTGTTGAAGGATATTCACTAACAAATAGATTATCTGCTGAATTGAGTTCATATTCAAATTTTGCATACCCTTTTGTAGGGTATGTAACTCTTTCCAGTATACCCGCCTTAGCAAAATCAATATTTGCTTTTTTCTCATTATTGTTCTTATCATTTAAAGGAACGTTGGTTCCCCCATTGAGTGTAAAATTAAAATCTGTAGGATTAGGAAAAAGAGTTTTATTTCCAGTACTACCATTAAAGTACCCCCAGTAATCTACTGCAAAAGAATCTTTATCTGGTAGAGATACCGAGCTGTACTTGAAAGAATACTCATCAGTATCATTAATAATTATAGAACTCAGTTTTAATCTTTTACTGTAACGATTGACATCAGTAATGGAGATGTTACTTTGTTGAATATTTAAATTTGCAGCTTCACTTCTAACAGTTTTACTATCTTGAGAAGTGAAATATGAATAATTAAAACCAATTTTTTTGATTATTTGAGATGCATTATTCTGAACTACAATTTTATCCAGTTTGTTACTTTTTGACCAATCATCTCTCCCAGAATACTCAAAACTTACTTTACCAAAGTCTCCTTTAATTTCATTTACCAACAAAAGATTTCTTGTATAATATCCTCTATGAAAGCCTACAGGTATATAATAATCCCCAACAGTTTGTGAAGAGGTATAGGGAGCACTTGAATAACCTTCTCCATTATAACTTCCATTATATTCACCACCATATCCACTTGTCGGTTTACAGTCCCCTATATAATAACTGTTAGGAGGAAATGCACTATCACTATGCGTATAGTGATCTGATGCAAGTGTTAGATTCAAATGTTGTGCATAAGGAGAAATATATTCCGGTTCCAAATTTTCTTTATAGCCAATTGTAATTGTCCTGTTATTTTTATCAATGATTTTTGTGACAACATAATTTCGACCCTGTGGATTTGAAAAACTTGTAGTCCCATTTGAATTTACTGAGGCTGAACCGAATTCTTCAGCCTTACTAAAATAATATTTAATCCCCGCTGGGCTCGTAATAATGAATAAATCAGTTGTATTATATTCTATTTTAAACCCTCTTTTATTAATACTTTCAAATGTAGGAACAAAGTTTAAACTTGCCGGATAAAGCTGTGTTGAAAAATTATTCGTTATAAACTCGACCTTTTCTCCAAACAGGTTACAAACAAAAATGTCAGGAGCTGTATCATACTCTGTTAAACTTGTATTGTAGTTCTTAAAATATCCCCCAATTGGAAGCATTGCTCTCATTGATTTATAGTAGGTATATTTATCATATCCCAGCTGATTTAGATATTGAGAAGGAATGGTTGAGTTTTCACAAGCTTCAAAATTATTCCTTGTAAAAGGAGGTGTACTATCATATAAAAAATCAAATTTTAGTTTATTATATTGACTAAAGTCATCAAAGCCTCCAGATACATATTGCGTTATTGTTGCCATAGGAATTCCCCAACCCAATCCTACGCTTGATGCTTCATCACGAACCTTAACACCATTACCTGAAACATAATTGAGATTTAAAGGAATATTAATATCACCTTCTTTAATATTATCCAATGGTATTACAGGAGAATTAGCTCCTACATATTCCGAATTTTGTATTTCTCCATAACGTTGAAAAGCTGCTGTTGAAGGTGTTTGTGGGAAGTCCTTAAAATAATATGGTTTATTCTTATCATTCTGAGAATATATTGTTGAAAACAATGACATTAAAGCCAGTATCGTTAATTTTTTTTTCATCATGCTTATTTTTTAATGAGTTTAGCATTCGCCGTTTTACTAGTATCAGTTTTTATCGTCACCAGATAAGCCCCTTGAACTAAAGCCTGCGTATTGATCTTCGTCACTTTATTTTTGGTTTTTATACTTTGAAGCTGTCTTCCGCTCATGTCATACAATAGAATATCAGCATCTTTAAAGTCAAAGCCTATTTCTACATAAGCATAATCTGAAACAGGATTTGGATAGATCTTGATGTCGAATTTTTCAATCAGCTGATCCACTTGTTTGTCTCCCAGCTTTACAATCTTCCAGTTTTCTTTTCCCAGTTCTTCTGCACTGGTTCCAGCCAAAACAATAGAACCATCTCTGTTTAGTTTCAGATCAGAAAGCCTTTCTTCTTTTTGCCTAGATTCACCACTTATATGTTTTCTCCATACTTCGCTCCCTAACTGGTCAACGTATAGCATCCAAAAGGTTTCATCATCTCGTTCTATTCTCCTTTCAGCATGGGTATATCCTCCTATTAAAAAACCTTTAGTCGTTTTACCATCTGTTGAATGTAAAACGTTCATTCCCATAAGTACATCACGATTCCCAAAATTGTAGGACTTCTGCCAATGCTGTTCCCCTTTTTCGTTTAAAGAAATTAGCCACAGGTCCGTCCCTTCATCAATCCCTACAGTTTTGTTACCTGATGATTCCGATCTTGATTCTCCACCAATTATAAATCCATTTGAAGTCAAAGCTAGTGTTCTAATATGATCATCACCCTTACCTCCAAAATTCTTTTCCCATTCTACTTTAGAGCTTTTATCAAGTTTTATCACCCAAAAATCTCCTTCACCATAATTTTCTGTTTTCTTTGTTCCCCCGGCATTGCTTCGGGAATAGACTCCAAGTAATGCTCCCCCATCACGTGTTGGGATCATCTTTTCCACCTCATCCAAGCCTTTTCCCCCTAAAATAATCTGGGATAATTCTTTTCCGTCCTTATCCAATCTGGTGATCAAAACATCTTTGGAACCATATCCTTTTGCAGCACTCTGTATATTTCCAGCAACAAAGAATCCTAAATCGGTGGTTTGTATTACAGCCCTAGCTTCTTCATCTGAAGAGCTTCCTAACGTCTTCTGCCATAATTCGTCACCAAATTCATTGATTCTAATAAGCCAAATGTCCGAACCTCCTTTAGAATCATCTTTTTTGTCCAATCCCTTACCTGAATAAGAGGTTCCTGAAATTAAAAATCCACCATCCTGTGTAGTAACGGTAGCTGATAAATAATCATGATTTTGCCCTGAGAAGTATTTTTCCCAAACTTCTTCTCCTTGCTGGTTCAGTTTGACCAGATGGAAATCATAACCATTGTTCTGTTTGCTGCCTTGCTGTAATTTGTCGCTCTGAATAGAGCTTCCGGTAATCAGGTATTGCTGATCGATTGTTGTAGTGACCTGGCTCAAAAAATCCTGAGTAGAGGATTTGATGTCTCGTTGCCACATTAATTCCTGGGCTGATCCCAAGACTGTGCATAAGGTTAAAGCACAGAAATAAATTTTCTTCATACGCTTGTGTATTTAACGGGTTAAAAATATTACAAATTACTTTCATATATAATCCGTAAAAACCCCATATTTTTTCATTTTTCTTCACGGATATAGATTGTTATTCAGTATTTTATATCATATTGCAAAGCTATACACGCATAGCGCCAAAACATGTCGCATTAAAATAGAATTGGAGTTTTTTCACTTCTATTTTAATACAATTAAAAAAGCTGGGATAAAAATCCCAGCCGTCAACATTCTCATACAAATTAACCCCTCAATTGAATGACTATATCAGTTAAAATCAAATTCAGCTGTTCTTTCGTTTCCGAATTGATCTGCCACCCATATCTGAAACTTGTGCCCTTCTTTTGATTTCGGTCTGTAGTGCAGTTTGAAGGAATCTGCCGGAACTTTATACAGCTTGTTAGGTTTAAAAGGTTTATCCTCCTGCAACATTAGGCTGCCCAAACCTTCGTATTGAAAATACCGAATTGAATACCTGGTATCCTGATAGAATCCTTCCCGTTTTATATGACAGGGAATCTCTACGATCTCTCCAGGTATTACCGATGACGGGACCGGCATAATTTCTAATTCAAAAGGAAAGTTGGTCTGAACCTCCAGTTCCCTGGAACAGGAGACAATCGCCAGGCAGATAAACAGGAACATGACGTATAAACGCTGTTTCTTAATAACACCTCCTTTTAATAATTGCTGACTGAAAAAATATTTCATAATTGTTGATTTATTGATTAGAAAATAAAACGTATTCCCATACCAGCCGCCGGACGGAAGCGTTCCAGAGTTGTTCCCATCAGATACCGGGTTTTTCCATGCACTAGCAGTACTAACCTGTTTCCCAGATACGTTTCCAAAGAAAGACGTAACGCGCCTCCATACATATAGCGGTTCTCATTAAGAATCACAGCTCCCGTAGGAAGCATTTTTTTGCTTTCGTTAACAATCTCATAGCCAGCTACAGCACCCAACCCCACATAAAGAGAAACCGTTCTTGTCCAGTCTCCCAATACATACAGGTTGTAGCTTCCTTCCGCAGCAAAGCTCTCCACCGGGATTTCTACCTCTTCAAAAGCATATTTCCGATGGGAATAATCGAATGCCCCTAACAGGTAATTTCCTTTTTTCTTAGTAATCGATATCCCTGCCTGCATATAGAAAGGGTTGGGTAAAAAGTTTTCTCCCCAAGTCCTGCCCATCGAAAGCTCTATTCCTTTCTTTCCCTGCATCAGCCTTTGGGCATTCACTGTATGATGTCCCATCCAAAACAAAATGAGTATCAATATTATATTTTTCATTGTTTGAACATTTGAAGTATTCGTTTAAAATTTCAGGTACATATCCTTAACCAGCCTTGCATTGATAAGATCTTCATTCTCTATACTCAACACCTGATGCCGGCCTCCGTTCTTTTCAAAGATTTCCATGACCAGTACCTTATCATCAGGAATAGTGAGCTGTTGCAAGAGATAGACATTTTTTTCAGTACTTGTTCCTGCAATCTCTTTCAATTCCATATACTCGCCAAGCGGCTCGATAGTCCGTTCCTGGATCACCGTGCGTTTACCTACCTTCTTATCCACCACTTTAAAATTGATAAAATCAATGGTAAAAGGAATATTTGTGGAATTGTCGAACTGTAGGTAAAAGAAAAGCTTGCCATTGAGTGTATAGATGCCTTTAAGCTGCACTTTTATTCCAAAACTTTCTGCTCCAATATGCCGGACAAATCGCTTATCCCGCTTATAGATGGTTTCCATCACCAAATGAGTTAATGCAGGAGCATCCGAACCGAGTTCTTTAAAAAGAACTTCACCATCTGTCGCTGTGGATAGATTGTCGTTCCCGCTTTTTCTTTCTTTTGACAGATTGATTGTGAGCGCATCAGGGTATTCACTGTACCTCACATTAAAATTGTAAAACTTCCCGTCATCGGTAATCACAGAAAAATTGGTTTCTTCAGTAAAATCCTTTACCAGAGCCTTCACCCTGAGTACATTTTCCGCATGGTCTGCTTTTCCGGCAGTAATATTCTCACTGCCCAAATCCACATATCGTATCGCAGAGGAAAAGATCAGGTGGGTGGTTTTATCATATGTCACCCGCAAATCGTAAGGGGCTATCGTTGTATAAGGTTCTTCCGGGGGGAGACTCTTCACTACTTTTATCGTATCAACCGGTATGGCTATGGGCTGCGCCTGTGCCCATGCAAAATGCTGCGTAAGGGCTAACAGGAAAATGGCAGCTATTCTCAAAATATATTTCATAATTATTTTTTTTGTTCTAATTGTTTTTGTTGTTTTTGGGTAACAGGAAAAGAAGGTACCCGGCTTTGATCGTAACTTTGGGGGTACCAATCCTCTTGGCCAGGTATCCCGAGGCTCCCTGCACTACACCCTTCGTTAGATCAGACATCAGCTGCTGCCCCGTGGAACTGCTCAGCACAATATTGGTTCCTGCAGAACTGCTCATCCCGGAAGCGATTTCTTTGATGGCATTGACATCCGGGGTATAAGGCAGGTTTAGCCCCAGTTGCCCGTCAAGATCATAGGCAGAAATTTCCACAGGGACTATGCGGCCTTTATATTCCACCGAAGTAATGTCCAGTCCCAGCCTTCCCTCTCTGATCCCTGCCCTGGCCGTAAGGAGTGTTCCGGGCGGAATCGCTATTCCTGCGATGCGAATACCCTCCAGCAGACGCAAAGGAACACTACTGCCTGCCGTGATAATTTGAGTTCGGTGAATGCAGGCATGGATGCTATTGGACAGTATTTTGGAAGGAGAAGAACTTTCCCCAAAACGTCCATTAAAAAAACGTTCTTGACTACCACTACCGTTCAACACTGAAGCCGCAAATTCTTGATCAGTTTGTTCCTCCTGTTGGGTAAGACTAGACACCACATTCTTCTCTGTCGTGTAGACCGGTTCAATATAGCGTTTTGGGACAGAGCGCTGTGTTGTCGTATCCTGGGCAGCAGGCTTCTGTTGAGGCATTACCTGGGGAAGATATTTGGCTGCCATCTGATAGGATTTCTCCATCATGGCAATGGGATCATTGGTAATGGCATCTTGTGAAGAAGCGGCATTATCTTTGTCCCTTTTCAGCTCTCTGATCTCCCTCCGCAATGCTTCATTCTGATTGTCATCATGGTAAAAGTTTCCCATGGTACTCCGGATCTCATCATAGTTCTGTCGCCCTGTCACTGTAGGATTGGCGCGGTTCTTACCCCCTTCACCTGTTAATGGATTGGCACTGGCAACACTATCTCGGTTATTCCAATAATCGGATAAGGACAGCATTGCATTTTTCCTTTCATTCTGTTTTTTTTCAAGGAGTTCCTGTTCATATGCTTTTTGCTTATCTCCCAATAAACCCGCATCATTGGCCTGGGGAACAGAATTATTAATGCCCGCCTCTGTAACCGCCTTCTTTTCATCAGGCCGGAAAATAAGGTATAGGCATCCTGCAAAAGCAATGGCAAGAAGCCCATATACGGCAGCCTTCTTAAACTCCGGTTTTTTCCTGGAAGAAGCGTCCATCTTCATGTCTTTCTTGTCACCCGTCTCATGAATCAATACCGTGCTTTTCCTTTCCTTTTCCATAATCTTTAGTTTTTCTGTTATAAGCTGTAGTCATCAAGGCTACTTTTTTACTTTTTTGCACAGCAGGTAATGGATTGACGATATGGTCAATGTCACTTCCTGCTTTCTTACCGTTTTTTGCATCCAGGTAAATCCACACCATTGTGGCTGCTGCCATTAAGAGATACAGGGTGGAAATAATCAGGATGAATCTGAGTCGTTGGCGGTGGCTCAGGCTGTTGCAGTAGGCTTTTATATCCGACTGCCAGGTTCTCGCCATCTTTCTGATATTCTTCATGGGATTTTTATTTTAGGTTATATTCTTCTCCGGGTTTAGCGGTCTACTACCTGCAGATCTTTATTGACCAAAACCGTAAACTTTTCAATAATAAAACCTTGCGGATTGGTATCAGATCTGACTGAATTGATCAGGATACAGGAAGTGACTAAGCTCCGCTCTGTTATACTGCTGCTTCGCGTAATAAACTGTCTGGCATAGGTTTGGACTGCATAAGGATAGCGGTCGAAATTGCAGCGGATGCTGTCTATTTCCAACCGTTGAATCACATTCCCCGAAATGATCTGGTTATAGTAACCCTTTTCCGAAAGGTCTTTGTAGTAATTGAACGTGCTTTTATCAGATAAGAGAAAGGCACGCTTCATATTATTTTCTATGGCACTTTTATCCGGTGCCAGCGTGAAAAAAAGTTCATGAAATCTTCTGATATGCTCCCGTGCCTCCACCGGCCTGTTGATTTTAGCATCTTGTGAGAGGGCTAACATCAGGGATTTTCCATTATCCAGCACATAAATCTTCTGACGCTGCTTCTCAGCAAACTCATAAGATTTCCAAACTGCAAAAGCTGTCACTGCTAAACACAGGCCCCCAAACAGAAAGGAATACAGTCTGAGTTGCTTAAAACTGTTCTCGATGTTTCTTAATATTTTAAATTCCATAGTATAATGTTAAATGTTAAAAAAAGCCGGTTGGGTAACCCTTGATACGGACAGGATTAAACTGCCTCTGGTATAATGCAATGGATATCCTTGCCTGTTATCCAAGAGTTACCCTTCCGGCCCAGAATCAAATCTGCGCAGGGCTATTTTTTGGTTAAAAGCTCTCCTTTGACTTGCCCTGCCATATTTCCTGTAACAGCTCCGGCACCTGCACCTGCCAAGCTTCCCGCCTTGCGCCCAGATTGGCTGATATTGCGTCCAAAATTCCCCATGCCTCCAGACTGAATAATCCAGCTTGTTACCGTTGGAATGGTAAAATAGCCGACAATACCAATGAGCAGGAATATGATGTACACGGTATTTGAGCCATCAGGAATGAAATTGGGATCAGCAAGCTGTTCTATGTCCTTTTCCACCATCAATCCTTCAATCTTGGTGAGCATACAACTGAAAAGATCTGCCACCGGAAGCCACAGGTATACCCCGATATACCTCGATATCCACTGCGTAAGATTGGATTGGAAACCATCCCATACCGATATGGCAAAAGCAACCGGCCCCAGGATACTAAGTACAATCAGGAAAAACGTCCTTATGGTATCAATCACCAGCGCTGCCGCCTGAAAGAGAATCTCAACGAGTTCCCTGAACCAATCCCGTATTTGTTTTTCAAGATTATAAGATGCCCGCTCCATATACATTCCCGCCATAGCTCCAATATCAGAAGGTGACCATCCCAGCTCATCCAGCTTCTTGTCAAACTCTTCATTAGAAGACAAAAAAGCCGTTTCAGGATTCCGAAGCAACGCTTCTTTTTCCAATTGGTCTTTCTGGGCCTGAAGCTTACGGAGGTCCAGTGTCTGCCCTTCAAGCATCTGATGTGTCCCACTCACAATAGGGCTCAACACTCCATTGATGGTACCCAGTACAATCACCGGAAAGAACATCACACAAACGCCTACGGCAAAAGGGCGCAGCAGCGGATATACATCAATAGGTTCGGCCCGGGATAGGGCCTGCCACACCCTGTAGGCAACATAAAACAGCGCTCCTAATCCCGCAATTCCTCTTGCCACTCCTGACATTTGGGAACATAATGGCATCATTTCATCATACAGAGAGCGAAGCACTTCATGCAGGCTCTCAAATTCTATTTGTAATAACATAAGGCTGAAGTTTACCAGTATCTTAATTTGTCAGTACCATAGAGTTGTAACACCCTAGCTCCGTCATTCTCTTTCTTGGCTCTCAGATAGCTCACTGATACATTCTTATTGGTATAGTAGCGCACCAGGTTGTAATATTCCCGAACCTCTTTATACACCTTATCAATGATATCCATGCGCTCTTTGTCGTTCATTTCAAGTCCTGAGTTACCCACAATCTGTTTGAGGTCTTTTAAAAGACCCGCACTCTCTTTAAGAAGTTGGGAATAGCCAAAGGCAATAGCCATGACCTCCTGCGGAGTGAAATGAGGATCGTTAATCATCTTCCCGAAATTGGTCACATACATCTCAGAGATATCACCGACCAAAAGAACGGTCTCTTGTACCTTCCTGGCGTCTTTCACCAGGTTATTGACCGCCTTTAGCTTATCGTAATACTCCTTACCTTGGGAGTACACTTTTTCTACTTCTTTAAAATTTTTGATCACGTTTGATACTGTCGAAGAGGTCTGAATGATCTCATTTGCACTGTTAATTATACCGGAGAACAGGTTTCCCGGATCAGTGACTACAAATTGTGCTTTAAGCGATGCTGTGCCCAGCAAAAGGCCGACACATAGCATCAGGATTAACTTTTTCATTGATTACTGATTTGTAAATTGATTAATAATTATTTGATCTCTATTATATTCTAAAGACTCTGCTTTATATTTTATTCCCCTTCCTTCTCTTAGTTTCCGGGGTCGGTTTTTGTTCCAGGTTAGAGAGCCGGATAAAAAAATCCTGTATACTTTGGGGGCCAGTCGCTGCAACTTCCTGACATCGTTTTACAAAGTCCAGATCCTCCTTATTGCCAGGATCGGATTCAAATATTAACGCCTTGTTGTTACCTATGGGCAGAGTGATTTTTTCTTTTTCCATTTACCCTGATTTTTAGAATGGTTAATAATCATTTTCTTTTTCTCGTCTATGAAGGGCAATCTTCTTAATGGCCAACTCCATATTTCCGTCTAGCTCCTGGGCAAGCTGCATGACTTCAAGCTTTTCCGTTTCTTCTGTTGTGAAGGCCAAGTATTGTTCTGCGCTAACTTCTGTGGCATAGACCGCCGAATGGATTCCACCAAGCCCGATCCAGACTTCCTTATATAGCCGGGAGGGATCATTGTTCTGGTTAATCGAAAGAATCTGCCCTCTTTGCTTTTCCGTCAAGCCCAACATTTTTTGGATATCGTCGAACTTGTTCATGTATTTGCGCTGATCCAAAAGGATCTTACAGTCTGAATTATTGATTATGGATTCCTTAACAATCGGTGAATGAATAATATCATCGACTTCCTGCGTTACAATAACAGCCTCTCCGAAAAATTTCCTTACCGTTTTGAAGAGATAGCGAATATATTCAGCCATACCCTCTTTGGCTATCGCCTTCCACGCTTCTTCAATCAAAATCATCTTTCGGATTCCTTTGAGCCTTCGCATCTTGTTAATGAACACTTCCATGATGATGATCGTAACCACTGGAAATAAAATTCGGTGATCCTTGATCGCGTCAATTTCAAAGACAATAAAGCGTTTGGAAAGTAGATCCATCTGCTTATCAGAGTTAAGTAGATAGTCGTATTCGCCACCTTTGTAATAGGGTTCCAGCACATTGAGAAAATTCGCCAGGTCAAAATCCTTCTCCCTTACTTTTTTCTCTGCTAATACCTGACTGTACTCATCGCGTACATATTCATAGAAGCCGTTAAAAGATGGTATATGTGCCGTATCTTTTTTCAGGTAATCAATGTAGAGGTTGACCGCATTGGATAATGCCACTTCTTCGGAGCGGGTAGGTGGCTCATCGTCCCGTTTCCATAGCGTGAGGATAAGAGTTTTAATGCTCTCTTTCTTCTCAATATCAAATACCCGGTCGTCAGTATGGAACGGGTTAAAAGAGATGGGATTCTCTTCGGTATATGTGAAATAAACCCCATCCTTCCCTTTAGTCCTCCCTTTGATAAGCTCACAAAGCCCCTGATAAGAGTTTCCGGTGTCTACCAGAAGGACATGGGCACCCTGCTGGTAGTACTGCTCCACCATATGATTGGTAAAAAAAGATTTCCCAGAACCCGAAGGACCCAACACAAATTTGTTACGGTTCGTAATGATCCCCTTTTTCATGGGCCAATCTGAAAGGTCTACGTGAACGGGCTTTCCGGTCAGTCGATCCGACATCTTGATCCCAAAGGGAGAGGGAGAATTCCGGTAATTGGTTTCTCCAGTGAACAAGCATAAGGCCGGTTCCATGAAAGTGTAAAAGCTTTCTTCGCTGGGAAAATCCCCCGCGTTGCCGGGAATACCCGCCCAATATAGCGTGGCTACATCGCTGGTATTAAGCCTCGGAATACAATCCATCTGTACCAAAGCACTACCGGTATCATTCTTGGCCTGCTTCAACTCATGTGGATCTTCAGCCCAGCACATCACATTGAAATGAGCACGGATTGAAGGCTGTCCATAGGAATGGGCTTCGTTCAGGTAGTTTTCTATCCACTCCCGGTTAATCTGGTTGCTGCGGCTATAGCGGCCAAGGGAGTGCATATTACGGGCGGTTTTCTCAAACTTCCGAAGGTTATCTTCACTGTTATCTATAAAAAGATATTGGTTATAGATATGGTTGCAACTCAAAAGCAATCCAGCAGGAGCTGCAAAAGACAGCAGGCTGTCACTACGGTCAGTGGATAATTTCTCATACCGCCTTTCGGAACTTACCGATGTCGGTAAATCGTCCGTATCCGACAGAGTATGCAAGCATAGCCGCTTATTACCGACCCGCATTTCTTCGCCACCCAAATACAAGTCTTGCAGTACACCCATACTATCAACAGATAATGTCAGGTATTTAGATAATAATCCTGGCTCTTTTCCATCACCCAGCAGCTCCTGCTCCCCCATTCTTATCATGGACAATAAGCCGCTGTCATTAACAATACGTTCAAACTGATTGACTGCTTCGGCAAACCGATTCAGAATGTCGTTATCCTGACGTTCTTTGGGAACGAGTGAACCCCGGCAAAGCGATGAAAAATTACTTTGCTTGCGCATCCTATCCCTGGTGGTAGCTGTTAGATAGAGATAACAATAGTGATTTAAGAAAGGACGCTCATTAAAATGCAGCTGATAGCTGCGACCCAAAAAACTTTGGTCTTCACGATCAAGTTCAGGTTGGTAGTCCTCTTTGATAAACCAATCCTGCTTACAGACCACCGTATAATCAGGGAGGGTCTTAACAGCCTTATGCCAGGTGGAATGAATTGTTTCATACTCCTCCGTCCCTACCGTAAAAATCTCAGGAAGCCGAACTTTGAAACAGGCTGTAACATCTGCCTCCTTAGAGATTAAAAATCCTTGCTCAAATGCCAACAATGGAAACATGCTTTCCAGGGTCGCTGATTTTAATGTGTTTCTCATTGGGTTAACTTTTTTGTGTTGAGTGGAAATACCGGAAGACGGCTTTGCGGGAGAGAATGTATTTGGGATGTTTTTTTCTGGCAGCTAATTTCATGACTCCATGCTGTCCATACTTTCTATTCAGCCGGAAGGTCTGCCACACAATCAACGTGCAGCCAATAGCTCCTGTACCGATGCAGACATAAGGGGATACCCCCGCCATATACAATACCATGACCAGGATGAGTGCTGCTAAAAGCCCGCCTGCAAATACAAACAGGTATTGGGCTTTCAGTCCGTACAACTCCACCGTTCTGCCGATTCCTTTATTAATTTTAAACGCTGACATAATGCCCGGTCTTAAAGGAAAAAGGATCTCAGAATGGTAGCAGCAACAATCAAAAAGATACAGGCACCAAACCAGCTGGCGGCAGTCTTTGAAGTATCGGGGTCTCCGCTGCTGAATTTGTTGTATACCTTTACTCCGCCAATTAATCCAACGACAGCACCGATGGCATAGATGAGTTTTGTTGCCGGATCAAAATAAGAGGTAACCATTTGGGTCGCTTCATTGATCCCGGCGGAACCATTTCCCTGCGCGTAGATTACTGCTGCAAACAGGAGCATCATTCCCGTCAGCAGCTTTTCCTTTCTTTGTTTTTCCATGATCATAAATTTTATTTGTTGTATCATGGAACAAATGTATCAGGCACTTAAACCCGTACCTGTCAAGTGTCTGAGCATGTCGTCGCTTGTCTGGAAATGTCTTAATTCAGGTGCAAAGTGGGTTGAAGCATGGGTCTAAAATCTGCATGTATTCAATGCAACTCTTGTCTGACGAAGAGATAAAAGAGGGATCATCGAAAAAATGACCACATACGAAGGAAGGTTTAATAGAAATGTAAGCAGCGATATATTTAAGTACTTCTAAAAAAGGGAAGCACTGTAATAATAGCAGTGCTTCCTCTGACATCAAAGCGACATTCTGTAATCTTTAACTCACTGGGAACTATTGGTCGTTTTTTCAACAAGCAAGTCCTGGATATTTCCTCGCAATTCCGTATATTGGATACGCTTAATAAAAATGGTATGACAGAAGCAGTATTTGGGTTAGTTGGAGTTCTCCTCGGATCTGGTATTTCCTGGTTTCAATCTTACTGGTCAAACAGAAGAGAAACTAAGAAAAACGCCAGGTATCTGGCAATACGCCTTGTTTGTATTTTTGATAAATATCTTGATGATTGTACTGCGGTAGTTTATGATAATGGACTATCCGAGGGTCAACGTACTGCAGACGGCTGTTTGACACCGCAGGTAAAAACCCTGCTCCCCCAGCTTATCCGGATGATATTGACTGGAAGAGCATAGACCATGAGCTGATGTACAGGATACTATCCTTTCCTGCAGAGATTGAGGACGGAAATAGAATGATCAAAGCAGCCGGGGAAATAGCAGGTCCACCAGACTATGAGGACTGGTTCGATGAGAGAAAATTACATTATTGTCGATTTGGGTTAACTGCCTATCAGTTATCTGATAACCTTTGCAAAAAATATGGGATCAAAAAGAAGACTTATAATGACTGGAATCCCGCAGCAGACCTGAAGCAGGAATTGGAAACCGTCACCAGAGCACGACAAGTTAGAGCAGAAAGATATGCAAAAGAAGTCCAAACAGCTTTTGGGAAACTTTAGCATAAATACAGGTTAAACAAAATGATTTTCAGATGATATTGATACCTAGTTACATCTTACGCCCCTTACGCCTCCCTTGCTCCCTCTCAGGATCTGAAGGCTGCACGCTTTTGTTTTCCGCTTGTTTGTTTTCTCCCTCACGGTTTTCTTTAATAACTTTAGGTTTTGGGGAGAGGGGTGTTTCCTTCAATTCTTTGTTTTCCTTGCGCAGCAAATTAGCTTCGATGATTTCCCGTAACGGTGTATTCTCCCAGGGAACAATACCAGCGGTATGATGATCTTTCACACCAATCCACTGTAAACCGGTCTTTAGATCCAATCCCATTTTCCTGTTCCACCCGATAGGGTCAAGGTTTCTCTCGTTGGGAATTTCAATGGCAATAAGATCCTTGGGAATGGTTGTAATGGTGTTGTAATTTGGCTCCTGAAACTCCCTGGTCTTAGGATTATAAGGAATAATGTATTTCTCCTTATCTTCAATATAATACCCCTCTACTTCAGAAAAAACTATGCCTTTGGATAGAAAATCATCTTTTGGACGAAGCATATCCATTCTAAGATCTACGTAAAAAGTATGTCCTGCAATGTCAATAGTAGGCAGCATTCCCCATGCCATCCGTTTGTTAAATGCCACAGGATCGACCAGGAGATCAAAATCCGTCTTTCCCTTCAGATCTTCCACCGAAAGATGATGCTTCCTGGCCATACCCTCAGGATCTAATACCACCAGCGGAGGTAATTGAACCATAACCGAGTTATCAGAATGAAAAAAAAACGGAATGTTCTTATCATCCCGGCAGTATTCAAATTCATATCCCTCTTTCGTTTCCTTCATATCAGAAAACAAAATTCTATTATTGGGATCAGATTTTTCCTGTAGTTGAAAGGTGTTGATATCAACCACAAATTGAGTACCTTCAATAATCCTCTCAGGCTGATTGTATTCCATGCTATAATTCTTTAAAAGTTAAAAAGGGAGCTGTCTTTCAGACAAACTCCCTAATGTCAAATTGATCAACATCTCCATCCCGCAATGAGGAAGAACCGGACACTGTGACGGAGGAAAGGCTCTTTTCTAACAACTCTGCCATTCGTTGCGATGCTCCTTCCATAGAATTTTCCAAGAGGCTGAACAATTCGGTTCCCTGTAATTTCTGAACTATCCTGACTGCTGTTTCTTCCTGAGACACCTCCAGCGATGGTTGCTGAAGCAGCATCCCCACAGTACTGAGTTCTTCAAAGGTCACGCCTGTCGCAAAACCGTTGTCGCCCTGGGAAACCCCATATTCACTCCATTCTTCTTCCTCTTCTTTCAAATCAATGCCCTCACCCGGCTCATCTGGTTCTTCCTGCGGAATTTCAATCCCGGCAGCTTTCCCGCCGGTTTCTGGTTCAAAATTACCCCATGATCCATCCTCTTTTTCCATTTGACTGCTTTTGTCCGCCGCTGGCAGTGAATGGCGAAGAATGCTTCTGGTCCCACCCATTATATCCGGTATTACGGCACTACTTCTTTTTGTCAACTCTTCTTTCCGAACCGCTTTTCTAATGATAATTTTATCCTGCAAAAGAAGGATGACAACCAGTATCAGGCATATAAGTATCATGATTTCCATGGCTATAAAATAGGTTTGTATTTATCATTAAAGCTTTTGGTGATCTGTTCTCCA
This sequence comes from Chryseobacterium sp. 'Rf worker isolate 10', assembly GCF_050753305.1. Taxonomy (NCBI): domain Bacteria; kingdom Pseudomonadati; phylum Bacteroidota; class Flavobacteriia; order Flavobacteriales; family Weeksellaceae; genus Chryseobacterium; species Chryseobacterium sp. 'Rf worker isolate 10'. The sequence continues at coordinate 800,272 of NZ_JBOZOF010000001.1, read as the reverse complement.
AATTCCTGAAAGTGGTATTCCAATACATTGTTCAAATACGTATAAATAGTCAGCTTGTCTTCACCAATAACCTGAACAATACGTGATAGCTTTTCGTGAAAATCAGGCTGGATATATACCGTTTTTCCATCTCTCGCATTGGTATCTGTCTTTTTGAAAAACAGGTTCTCATAATCAGCATCATTTTGTTTTTTTACCTTACTTCTTTCCTTACCGGATGGCTTTTCCTGCCCCGGATCTGGTATAGCTTTCGGTTCCTCAACAGGAAGCCGCAAACCGTCTTTTTTCACCCCATCTGCCATCAGATTCATCATGAGTTCTTCGTTGATATCAGATGTCCCTTTCTTTGAAGTCTCTTTTTCCATACCACTACAATTGAATGATCCTTAAAAATTCAGCCATAAAGAGATCCAGCCCGCAGGTTTTCATCAAACGCTCGTCAGCAGGCATCAATGTACTTCGGAACACTGTCTTAGCGCCAACTTCACTTTCTTTACGAAAACGGGTGCTGCTTCTGACCTGACTTTGCATTAGGCTTAACCCCAGTTCTCCAATCACCTGGATGTAAACTCCATATAAAGGAGTGCTTTCCCTGCCATCAACCTGATTCCAGAACAGATGGATGGTTTCAATGCTTGTTTCTCCATTTTTCATAATCACATCCTGTAATAGCTGCGTAAAAACCAGCGTACTTTCCATCACTAAACGATCTGCTGTTATGGGTGTGAAGATGTGATGCATTCCTGCCAACGCCTTTAGAATTCCGGGGGTATTTACCGTTCCCGGAAGGTCAAAAAAGACGGCATCAATAGGTACAGCTGAATCGGCACAGAAATCGTGCGCTGCCTCTAATACCCCTTCTGCTCTGTGCTGGATAATAGGATATGCTTTTTTGTTAATGGTAGTAAACTGCTTGTACGCAAGTTTCTTTAACACCCCATTTTCCATAATCATATTAAGGTCACGTTCTTTCATTTTCATCAAACTGTGCTGGGGAAAATCGGCATCAAAGACGGCAACATTATAGCCTAAACGATAATGCAGTATACTGGCAGCCAACGCAGTAAAAGTACTTTTGCCTACCCCACCTTTTTGAGATGAAAAGGCAATGAATAAAGGTTTGTGTGTTGTTCTCATTTTTTCTATTTTTCGTTACTAATCCAAGCTGATAATTACTTCGGAGATTCTGTTGATAGCAACATCGAAGTATTCCCTGTCTTTCTCTATACCGATGAACCTGCGCCCTGTTTTTATACAGGCTACCCCTGTTGAACCCGATCCCATACAATTATCTAATACGATCTGATCTGAATCCGTATAGGTTTTTATCAGGTACTCAAGCAACTCAACAGGTTTTTGGGTGGGATGCAGACAACTGGTTTGAGTGTCACTAGATACCCGATGGATGCTTCTCGGATATCTTTCGGTGCTGTCATACAGGCAGTCTTTTGTCATTTGGCCATACACCTCACTTTGAAGATGTTTTGCTTTAAAACTTTTTTTCTTTTTATGTCCTGTCGTTTTCTGTGGATGGTAACAACATTGTTTTTTATAGAAAACACTGATTACCTAATGGTTACGCAGAGGTTGTTTCTTTGCGTTCAGGAAACCGGTTCCTTTCACTTTACCCCAAATCCAATCATATTTAAACAGCTTTAAGTTGCTCAATCTCAACAAAGAGCTGAAGGGCTCAGTACCAAAAAGAACAATTGCCCCATTTTCTTTAACAATTCTCTGATACTGTTTCCACAGGGGTTCAAAAGGTATCCTAACATCCCACCTACATTGGGTCGTCCCGTAGGGTAAATCGCATAATATCATGTCGATACTCCCGTCTATAATTTTATTCATTTCAAAAAGACAGTCACCCTGGTAAAATAGGCATCCATTCAGTCCAAACCTTTCCTTCATTGCACATCCTTTTAATAACTACCATAACTCTTTAAAAAAGCCTGTAATGTTGGTCGCTATTGAAGTACCAACATGCTTACTCACATTCTTATATCCCTATCTGCTTGTATATTCTGATAGGCACATATATCTTTTCTAACCTATCTACTTACCTCTCCATATCGATATAGATGTGGTTATATAGGCCTCTTTCTACAGACTTACAGAGCCATATATCTATGTATCTCTATAACCTGGTAGTTATAGAGATACCCATACCTCTATCTACTTAGTTCCGCAGGTAGCTAGTGAGGTAATCACGTCATTGCGTAACAACATCTCTATCTCTGCACGCCTGCATTCAGGGACAAAGAAATGTAGATAGATACCAACCTATTTCTATGTGGTAGTGATTGTCATGTTAAAGCGGTGTTTGGCCGGGTCTCATATTGCAATACCTGCTTAAAGAAAGATTTACTTTGTAGTACAATTTATATCAGTGGTTTATGCAAAAACAAGCCGGTATATTGAATACGGACGTAAACAGCCCGACGCTGTTGTTGCCAGCTATAATTAATCCGTCCCGATGGGCGGATTTTGTTACCACCCGGTAACAGCAAGTTGTGTTTTGAGCTGCTCGAATCCTTCTCCGCTGCTCAAAACCACTTGCCCTGCCGGGGGCTGGAAACATCCTCCGAAGTCGGATGTTTTTGTGAAATTAAAATGGACAGTTATGGATCAAAAGAACTCGCAACAGAAAAAAGGAGGACGAAAACCCAAAGAAAACCCTGCAGTTTTCCGGTACTCTATTAGCCTTACCGCTGAGGAAAATGCACACTTCCTATCTCTCTTTGAGAGGTCGGGAATGAATGTTATGGCCCATTTTATTACCGCATGTATATTTCAAAAGACGATTAAGACCATAAAAATCGACAAGGCAGCAACGGATTATTATATGCGGCTGACCACTTTCTATGGGCAGTTCCGATCGGTTGGGGTTAATTATAACCAGGTGGTGAAGATATTATACCGTCATTTTTCAGAGAAAAAGGCAGCGGCATTTCTCTTCAAACTGGAAAAAGAAACGAAGGAAATGGCGACATTATGTAAAAAAATAATACAGCTGACTGAGGAATTTGAAACAGAATATCTGAAAAAAGAAGGGTAAAATGATTGCAAAAATCGGCAGAGGAAATAGTCTTTATGGGGCTCTTTCTTACAATCAGCTTAAAGTGGATAAGGAAAATGGACAGGTTTTATTCACGCACAGGATGCTTGAAACTCCCAACGGGGCTTATACAGTTTCCCATTTGTTGCGCTCCTTTGACCCCTATTTGGTGGCTAACCGCAATACTGAAAAGCCGGTATTACATATCTCGCTCAACCCTGATCCCAGAGATAACGTCAGCGATGAGAAATTTAAACTCATGGCCCAGGAGTACATGCAGGAAATGGGTTATGGCCAGCAGCCTTTTGTCGTGTTTAAGCATACGGATATAGATCGTACCCATATTCATATTGTATCGGTCTGTGTGGACGAAGAGGGCAGGAAAATTTCAGATAAATTTGAGAAAGTACGATCCATGAAGGCCTGTCGAAATCTTGAAAATCAATATGGACTAATACCCGTGGCAGAAAAAGAAGAAAAACAGGATGACAGTTTACGATTTCATCCTGTTGACGATAAAAAAGGAAATATCAAAAGTCAGATTGCTTCTGTCGTCAGGTATTTACCCAGGTATTACCAATATCAGACCCTTGGCGAGTACAATGCGCTTCTTTCACTCTTCAATATCACCGCTGAAAAAATAGAAGGAGAACTGCACGGCCAGCCCAAAAAAGGATTGGTTTATCTTGCTCTTAATGCCAGTGGAGAAAAGGCAAGTCCTCCCTTCAAAGCATCCCTTTTTGGGAAAGGTGCTGGATATGAAGCCGTGGATAAACATTTCACTCAATGCAAGGATCATCTGAAGAAAAGTGAAGCAAAGCCCCTTCTCAGCGAAAAGATTGATCAGGCAATGAAATCTACAGGCAATGAACAGGAATTTAAAAAGGTACTCGCATCAAGTGGCATTAACGCTATAGTCCGTCGCAATGACAACGGAAGAATCTATGGAATCACATTTGTTGACCATCATTCCAAAACAGTTTGGAACGGTTCCCGCCTGGGAAAAGAATTTTCAGCAAACGTTTTTAATGACTGGTTAAATAATGATCAGAAGCCTGAAATTAGATCCGCTCATGAAACAGATAATACGTCCAATCACATAATCACCCAAAACATAGATCATTGCTCCCAAACTCATAACCCATTCAATTTTCTGGATAATCCAGAAATGACATATGCCGCGGAGCCATTAGACCTTATAGAGATAACTGGCGGATTATTGCCTGAAATCCTGGAAGAGAATGGGGAGCAGGAACCTTTTGTCAACCGTAAGAAGAAAAAGAAAAAATACAGACCGGGAAAAAACAGTTAAAAAACCTTCTATCAAAGAAATTACCTCTATTAGTACCTTCACTTTAATTGTCTGACCATAGATATGATAACCAGCAGGCAAAACTTCGATCAAAATAAAATTTGTTGGAAAGATTAAATTAAAAGAACTTCAGCCATTGAACATAAAAGAAACCGATGACAAAAGAAATTAAAAAATTCAACATCGCCTTGCCTCTGGATTCACAGAAGATACATTTTGACCTGCACCCGGTAAATATAAGGGAAAAACAATTATACCAGGTCTATACCAGATTCGGAGATAAGGAGTACCGGTTTCATATGCAAACTGAAGATGGAGAAAAGTTCAGGATTACTGACAAAATGAATTGTCCAAAAGAATATATAAATCTGGAAACAAATTTATCAGAAGCGATAATCAACAGCTAACCGGATAACAAAACTGGTTGTAGTCCGCCTTAGCAACTCCAATTATCTGCCAAAGTAATAGTACCTTTTTTAAGATTTGGGGTATACATTAAAACAATTTGTATGACTATCTTGAAAAGATTCAAACGCTGGAGAGGAAAATTCGTTAGTACCATATTCACTGTGAGTGCTGGAACATTAGTACTCATTTGTATTATGAGAATATTTACTACATATGGGGAGAATGCGGTTATCCTCGCTACTGTGGCCACAACCTATGTAACTGTCAATGTATTATTGCTTCGAATTGAATCCTTGACGATTCAGGTTAGCGCATTACGTCAGACCAAAACCGAGGAAATAACTAGATAAATTTGAGTGCCAAACCCCATGATAAGTTTATTTAGTCGTTGGCTATTAAAATATAAAATTATTTTGTCATTGCGTTTGCCCTGTTGCAAAAGGTGACATAATATTCTCAACCAACGTAGCCGAGTGTTACAATTCAATTATTTTGGGGTTAACAAACAATGAATGGAAAACCGGCTTTTGATTCTTCTCAAGCTGTTCCATTTTTACACCAACGGTCGAGGTCGCGTACAGATTCCATAGTAGTGTTACAACTATTGAGATCACCCTTGTGTATTGAATACTTTTTTACAAGCTTTCAATTTCAACATGAGCAGGTGTTGACCTCTGGGTAGCAATCAACACCTCCCATTTGATGGATTTTAGAGGTCGAATTAAAATTTAAGTGCTGTATTTCTTTTTCTACTACATTATTTTAATTTTATCACAACAGCATACCACATAAAGCTATAAGTAAAAATACAATACTGTGCAGCTAGCGACCAAAGGCTTAAAGTTGTGATACTAATACAATCAATTTCCATATTTTGCTTTGGTCCCTAACTATATATTGATCTCTCAATTGGACATTACACATTAAAATTTTGAACTTTTTAAAGTTGTAGTTATCTTAGCTCCAACAGGTATTTTTTCAACCTCCTTCTTTGTCATGTAACGGATCAATGTTGCTGGCAGTATGTATATTTTCACTCGATAGTAATGATTTTCGCAGTTTGGAGAAATGGCTCTGTTGCCGCTTTTTTTTCAAACTGGAAGGGATTTATTATTCATTGTAAATATATTTTAGTGACTCAACCTATTCTACAACAGCCCAAGCAAAGACTCATTATTGAGCTTTTCAAACAAGGTTCTACGATCGAGGCTATTGCAACTAGACTTAATATTGACCCTGCCAAGATAATTTTTATACTATCAGGCAATGGGCTGCTCACCTGCGAGAAAGCGCACCGAGAAAATGACTGTAGGATTATTCTTACCTTGCATGATGCCGGAGTTCCTTTGACGGAAATTGCATGGATACTATCTCTGGATATAAAGCTAATAATTGGTACGATTTATACACCTGATCAACTGATAAGTCTTTATGAATCAGAGCAACCCCTATCCTGTTTAAAGGACACGTCAATTATCTCCATCCCAAAGAAAAGGCCTCAAAGTAGGGAATTAAAATTATTGGACATACTCCTGGCAAAGCGCATTATCAGGGAAATGTTCATGGGTAAGAAGGGTTTAGAAATTGCGAAGGAACATAACACGTCCCCACAAAGAATTTATGAATTACTAAGAAGTGTCGGTATCCACCCAATAGAAAAACAAAAAATTCTGACCCTTGCCAAATGCAGGGATATCATGATCAGCAGAAAATTACTCAAAGAGGGATACGATATTGCCAATGTAGCGATTCATCTTAAAATACGAGCTGCTACCCTAAACACGTATTCACAAGTAGCACTTTGCAGGTTACCTTTTAATACTGAAACTGACCTTATCCGGGAATTTATGGATCTCTGGTTTTATATCAATAAGAAAGTTGGGCAGCGTTACCCCACAATGGTTTCAAACGATGAGCCTGATAACAACTATGATGAATTTTTAAAAGGGGAAGGCCAAAGAAGATTGAGAAACAGTACTCCAGTCCGAGAAAAACTTGCTTCTGAGCTAATAAAGGAGATTGCATCAGGCAAAAAACTTCAACATGTTTCTTCAGAATTTAAGATGTCTTTGCATAAAATCCGGAGAGTATTGAGGTTATCTAACACTGATATAAGAACAATACGAAAAAAAGCTTCAGAACAAAAAAGAGCCATTCAGAACAATGAGCATGATCAATTCAGGATAATGGTGGAAGGAGGAAAAACCCTCGAAGAAATAATCTCTATTGTGGGGTATTCGGAGCAGAAAATAATCAATTTACTAAAACAGGCTGGAATTTCAAACATTTCAATTGTTCAGAACCACATTAAATACTCCCAAATCCGGGGAGCCTCGGTCAGTCAAATAGCCCAGGATCTTTTGTGCTCTCAGAATACGATATGTAAGATAATTAGTCCTAAACGGATAAAAACCAAAATTGGTAGAAAAGAATCAATGCAAGAGTATGAAAAACGAGGAAGAAAACCATTGATACACCAAGTCACAAAAGCATTACTTGCAGGATGGTCGATAGAAACCATAGTTAAAAAAGGAATAGCCAGTTCAGCAACAGTTTATCGCTATAAAAAGGCTCTAAAATTATAGCGGATAATCTCACTTGGAAAAAAGGCGATAGTAACTGACTTAACTTTAGCTACTGCTTAACGTTATTAGTCTTTAAGTAAAATATACTTTAATCTGTAAATTACCGAAACAGAAAACGGAAATTGATGTACAACTACTTCCTTTTTATCAAAAAAACAATAGGCAGGTGATATAAAGAGATTACCGCTTGTCTATTTTTCTTCCCAGGATTCCAGCGGGGCATTACACTAACAATTCGCTTTGCTTCTTCATCACAACCAAATCCAATTCCCTTAAGAACATTAATATTTGTAATAATGCCGAGTGTATCCACCTTAAACTGCAAGATAACTTTGCCTTCAATTCCTGCCCGTTTTGCTGAATCAGGATATTCAATGTTTGAATAAATAAACCTGTTCATAGCTGCTTCTCCCCCGGGAAACTCAGCAAGAACGGGTGGAAATGGGTAGATTGTAGTGTCAAGTCTGTAATTCGCACCGTTATAAATTTCCCAACTGCTACTCAGACTTTGGGGAATCTGAGAAAAAAACGAACAGATTAGGAATACAGTAAAAATAATTTTCATCACATTAATATTTATTAACGACTTTACTGTCATTATTATAATCATGTACTTAGTCATTACTTCAGCCGTTGGGAAATTACAACCTCAAAATCGTGAATGTCGCCGCCGATTCTGTCAAGTAATACTTTACCATCAGGATCAATTAGGATGGTACGTGGAATTGAATTTAGATGATAAGAAGCGACAAGTGATGAATTCCATCCCTTTATTTCACTTCCATGATACCATGATAGCCGATTTGTCTTGATGGCATTTAACCATTTACCCTTATCATGATCCAGTGAAACACTAAAAAGGACAAAATTATTGTTTTTAAATTTTCTATTTAGCTCCTTTAATTGGGGTAATTCTTCAATGCATGGCGGACACCAACTGGCCCAAAAATTCAGTAAAACATATTTTCCTTTAAACTGGCTAAGCGAAATTGCCTTATTTTCCTGGTTTGGGATTTCGAAATTTGGTGCCTGTTGATTTGTACTAATTAGAGAATTGGCATCAGTTGCTTCTCGTTGTACAGCCATTTTCAATTCATTAACCGAGGCAATCAAAAGTTGTGAACCGGAAAATTTTTGAACAACAGAATCCAGTACACCACTAAAATAGGAAAAATTATCTTTAGGAATAAAGCGAATCGCATATGCCGTAAATAAGTCTGTTTCACCAGTGGCTACAGTTTGTTTTGCGACTTCTAGCTTCCTTTTACCAAGTAGGCTTCTTATATTAGAAATTGAGTCTCTATCCAGATCTGATGCTAGAGCTTCTGTCATATCCAGATCCTTTAATTGACGGTTGATTGAATTGACCGTATCAATAAACATATTGATTTTTTGAGACTCAGGTGAACCTGTAATTTTTATAGACTTATTATCCAGGTAAACCTGTATAAGGCTATCCTGGCATTGTAAAAGAAGCAGTATAACTCTTCCCTGCTTTTCAAAATTCAGCAAATATAATCCTCGTTCCGGGGAAACTTCTAATGTATCAGACGATCCGTTGGCAAATGTAAATACAGAATTGGATTGCGTGCCATTTCTAGTAATTTGAAAATGCTGTGTCGGACCGTCCTTTACAAAAGCCTGGATATGTACTTTGCACTGAGCCGAGGTTTCCAATACTGTCAACACTAAAAAAAAAGCTATTAGCTTACTCCTAAAGTCATATTTTCTAATTCCCGCTAAATACATTATCCATTAGTTGATGAGTGATCTTCCTTTTTTAAATCGTAAAAACAGATAAATTACTAATTACATAAACCTGTAGGAACCGGCTGACCAGATTGATAGCAGGTGAGAGTGTGCACCTGATCCCAAACACCCTGGGTTTCATAGGTGCTAATGGCAAGTGCCGTCATTGCATCATTGCTTGCAGCACATCCGTCGCCACATTGAGTAGATCCCCATGACCACTCAGTAACGCAAGTATAGGAATGCTGATTAGAACCACAATTTACACCCGAGCCAGTACCCCCCAATACATTTTTCAGCTGTTCGCGGGTTAATACTTCGGTGTGATTTAAGTTAAGGGTGATAAGCTTTAATTTTTTCATGATGATATGTTTTTGGGTAAAATAATAAATCAAAAAGGAGATTGTTCAAATTAATTAGAAGATAAAATCGTAGAATAACAAATTCCAGGGCTATACATATCCAATCCGGGTTCGCTCAACCACTAGGAAATTTACTTATCGAGTACCAGCAAAGGGGTTAAGTATTTTAACCGTTAATACACAATGATTTCCAGATAAAAACCACTCCAGGGCTTGATTTTATCATTCAACGGGCTTTCGATTATTAACTTGATTAGTGATGGTCTTTGCATACCGGATTCCAACTCACAGGATGTTTATTACTTATCGGTTTTCTATAGATCCAATATGCATCGCAGTATAAATATATCAGTTATCAATCCAATAATTGTATGGTATTTTGACTTTTACAGATGCTATTTTGACCCGCCTGTTTATGCTCAATTTCCATTCGAAAATTAAAGTTTACCACATTACCATTTGTTAAGCCATATTTTAACCATTAATAAATCTTATTTTCTGTTTAATTCTTAACCTGCTGTACATTTAAAATGAGTGAGTTTGCTACTTGGGCTGTCTGGCAGACAGCTATATTTACTACCTTTTTTACAGAATAACTAAAAGGTAAATTTACCGCCAAAGGATGCCACCTAAAGCCATTCCCTCCATATCTCTCATAGCGCATAACTGAATCCTCTACATTGACCCGTAATACATTTTATAGATTATGCAGGGAGAAGACGATTTAAGAGGATTAGCTAAGATCATGGCCTTTATGCGCGCTGTAAGCATTCTTTTGGTCTTGATGCATTTATATTGGTTCTGCTATGGAGCCTTTGACGAGCGTGGTTACACATTACAGGTAGTGACCAGAATATTATGGAATTTTCAAAGGACAGCCGGATTATTTTCACACCCCCTTTATACCAAAGCCTTTGCATTGGTACTACTCTCTTTAAGTTGTCTTGGTACCAAAGGGGTTAAAAACGAAAAGATAACCTGGTCCAAAATTTACACAGCGTTAGGAGTAGGATTTGTACTGTTCTTTTTAAATGGTCCTTTATTAAAGCTTCCTACCACTCTCGGTTCATTCTTCTATATTCTCACAATCAGTTTAGGATACATCGCTCTTCTTATGGCTGGCGTCTGGATGAGCAGACTGCTCAAGAATAATCTGATGGATGATGTATTTAATAATGAAAATGAGAGTTTCATGCAGGAAACCCAATTGATACAAAACGAATTCTCTGTTAACCTTCCCACAAAATACTACTACAAAGGAAAATGGAACAACGGATGGATCAATGTTGTGAATCCATTCAGGGCTACTATTGTACTGGGAACTCCTGGCTCCGGAAAATCATATGCAATTGTCAACAACTATATCAAGCAACAAATCGAAAAGGGATTTTCGATGTATATATATGATTTTAAGTTTGATGACCTTTCTACCATTGCCTATAACCATCTTCTAAAGCATACTGACAAATACAAGATAAAACCCAAATTCTACGTCATCAACTTTGATGATCCTCGCCGAAGCCACCGCTGTAATCCTATCAACCCGAATTTTATGACAGATATTTCTGATGCCTACGAGTCCGCCTATACCATTATGCTCAATCTTAACCGTAGCTGGATCCAGAAACAAGGGGATTTTTTCGTGGATTCTCCAATTATCTTATTGGCAGCTATCATTTGGTTCTTGAAAATCTATGATAATGGTAAATACTGCACTTTTCCCCACGCCATAGAATTGCTAAATAAAAAGTACTCCGATGTGTTCACTATTTTAACTTCTTATCCTGAGCTTGAAAATTACCTTTCTCCCTTTATGGATGCCTGGCAGAGCGGCGCCCAGGATCAGCTGCAAGGACAGATTGCATCCGCAAAGATTCCTTTATCAAGAATGATTTCTCCCCAACTCTATTGGGTCATGACAGGTGACGATTTTTCTCTGGATATTAACAACCCTGAAGAACCAAAAATCCTTTGTGTGGGCAATAATCCGGACCGCCAGAACATCTATTCTGCTGCTCTCGGCCTATACAACTCACGCATCGTAAAACTGATTAATAAAAAAGGACAATTAAAAAGCTCTGTAATCATTGATGAGCTGCCCACAATTTATTTTAGAGGACTGGACAATCTAATCGCTACGGCACGTAGTAATAAGGTGGCAGTTTGCCTGGGCTTTCAGGACTTTTCGCAATTAACCCGTGATTATGGCGACAAGGAAAGCAAGGTAATTCAGAACACAGTAGGTAATATTTTCAGTGGCCAGGTGGTAGGTGAAACGGCTAAAAATTTATCAGAACGTTTTGGAAAAGTTTTACAGAAGCGCCAAAGTATGACCATCAATCGGAATGATACGTCAACATCCATATCAACACAGCTCGACAGCTTAATACCGGCTTCCAAAATATCGACCCTAACTCAAGGCATCTTTGTGGGGGCTGTTTCCGATAATTTTGATCAACGTATTGAGCAAAAAATCTTCCATGGCGAGATTGTAGTTGATAACAATAAAGTTGCTGCTGAAACGAAATCCTATCAAAGGATTCCTCAGATCAACTCTTTCTTAAATGAAAACAGAGAAGATACCATGCCAATGGAAATTCAGGAAAATTACAGGGCCATAAAGTTTGATGTTGTATCAATTATTGAAAGAGAAAAAGAACGGATTAATAACGATCCCAATCTCCAACATCTTAAAACATAAGGCTTCTATTATACAAAATGGCAGTCTTACTGATAGTCATAACGATATTATATGAGCATCGGGAAAAGTCCCGGTGTTTCTATACTATTTTGTATTAACAGCTGCATAACTAGTTAAATCATCTGAAAATACGAGTATTGCACTTCACTTTATAATGAATGTTGAATATTTAGAATAGAACCGGGATTCTTCCTGGTTTTTTATTTATCTTTTTGGGTATAGGGGATGATCTCACCAGGTTCCGCTCCCAGTGCCCAGATTATTGTCACCAGTGTTACCGTATGCAGGTCACGTAAGCCATTTTCTATTTCGCTTATTCTGCCAACACCCATACCACCGGCGGCAATGCCTAAATCCGTCTGTGTCCAACCAAGCTCGATTCTCTTTTTCCTGATGTTGGCACCTATCTCATATAATACAATTTTATCGTCCAAACGATCCATTTTTGCAAAATCCTGTCAATTTCTGGCATTTGATTTCTCACCTTTGGTAAATTTGTGATTTTTATATATTTTAGACCTGTAGATCGGATTTTCAGAACAATATCGAAAGTTGAGATTATAGTAAATTGATAATCAACTGCTATGGATCGTAATTTTCAAGGATTAGATCATATTTAAACTTGACGTGTGCGAAAGATTCCATACTTGCGTTACCTTGGACGGGAGAGCAGGTAGTCGGAAAAGCGATGCTCGCAGCTCATTGGCGCGGGCACTCGCTTGTTAATGTTAGTCTGTCTCCCGTCCAAGGTAACCAGACAAAGCGTTAGGCAAGTGAGTGTCCGCGTCATTTTTATATACGCCAAAACAATCTTTACCCCAGGGTATCTCGACCCGTAAACACTCCCCACCATGAGTAAACTCTTAGTAGACGAAGTACGTTATTACCGTTACCTGGTGCTTGCCCTTATCATTCTTTTGGGACTAAGCGCTATTTTTTCTATTTTACTTTCCATTCTTTTAGTACAAACTAATCTGGCATGGGAACATACTGAAACGGATATTCTTTTAGCGCTCCAAAGCCAAATCCGCATTTTTTTACTGGCCGCATAACACATTTCATATTTCAAGACTTTAACCCAACTATTCAACCCAAATATTACCCTAATGGCTCCAACATCTTTTTATATCATACAGGTTGACACTCATCCCGAAACTATTGGTATTGTCCATTTCCGCTACCTTTCAGCTCATTGTCCCGTCGCATTTGCACTCATGCACACGATGGCAGACGAGCAAAACTATTTATATAAAATATTGCTCCTTTTTGTTCCTGATGGTAGGCAAATGAACCAATGTATAGTTACAGGTATTAAATATGTTGGTTCCAAGCAGGAGTTGGCAGACTGCATTTCTCACCTGCTTCTTTATGGTGAACACGTAAGGGTAAATGTAAATGCAAACTAACCTTTGCGGCATCTGCCAACACATAGCAATGGTTAATACCAAAATCGTTTACAAAGAATTTACACTTTGGTCTTAGGAAAAATTTTATTTTGATTAAACCCCTTTTTCCATGCGTTATTCCCTCAAATCCATCCGTCATATTGGTGCATCTGGTGTAAGTGAAGCACAAAAAAAGATTATTTTAATCGTTAACACCATCTCCATAATGACCGCCCTGCTTGCAATTTCAGCTGGGACATTTCTTTTTATACTCACCGGGAAGGCTGCTATCGGTATTGCTGCTTATACTGAGGTGGGTATGTTTTCCAGTATAATTGTCATGAACTACTATAAAAAGTATGGTGTGGCACGTATTGCGATTCACATCTTCCAAAATGCAACCGTATTATATTTCGGACTGCTCTTCGGAAAACATGTGGACGTAAAGTTAATGGTCGTTTTCTTAGGGATCATTCCACTGCTTTTATTTACTGACAAACATGTAAAGATTACCTGTTCAATTGTCACCTGCGTGACCTTGTTTATTCTTGAATACAATTACCAGTATCCTATTTTTGAGCCAATATCCCTTAGTCTGCATGACGAGCGTATTACCCGGTGGTTAAGCCTGGCCGTTATTTTGTTTTTGGTAATGGTGGTGGTCTGGTTTAATGAAGAAGACAAGCGCAAGGCTAATGATTCCTTGGCCCACGCCAACGAAAGACTGGAACAGCTAACTGAACAGCTGCGGCAATCAGTAGCCTCTAAAGCCAAATATGTACAGCTGATCACCCATGAAATCAGAGGGCCATTTAATGCTATTTTTTCAATCGCCCAGCAGTTACTCGATAAATTACCTAAGCTGGCTCATTATAAACAGATCGAAGACGATATCCAAACACTCAATGCAGGCTGCTATCAAACGCTTACTATTATCAACAGCGCTTTAGAAGTTTCTAAATTGCAAGTGGGGGTCTATCCGCTCACAATAAGTACGATCTGTGTGCGTAGCTGGATAAAAGATATTATGGACATCTTCCAATACATAGCCTCCCATAAGCAGGTCACTATAAAAACAGTGGTGCGTCCCAGTGTCCCCGGTTACATTAAAGGCGATCATGAAAAGTTGACCAGGATTGTCAATAACCTACTCTACAATGCCATTAAATTTACCAGCACAAACAGTACAGTAACAATTACGGTAGATAGCAATGAAAACTTTTGGAGCATCAGTGTTGCCGATCAGGGCGAAGGTATACCTAAGATAGAGTTGGAAGATGCTTTTAAAATATTTCATTCCAGCAGTACCGACAGTGCAGAAGGAACCGGCCTCGGGCTCTATTTTGTAAGTGAAACCATTGGTCTTTTGAAAGGAAAGATAGAGGTCTTTAGCCGCCTTGGGCACGGCAGTAATTTCGTTACTCAATTCCCTTTAATAGCAGCTGCTCCCATTCTAGCCTCCCCGGCAGATGAGCACTCTCTTATGCAGCCTGATATTAGCGGGAAACAAATACTCATTATCGACGATGACCTCATGCAGGCCACTTATTTGAAAAAATATCTGGAAAGTAATGGCGCTTTTGTACATCTTTCAGAAACGGGAAGAGACGGTTTTAACCAATTGGATAAACAGGCCATAGACCTGATTGTTTTGGATAATACGCTTCCGGATATGAGCGGCATTGAGGTCCTCCAAGCATTGCAAAAAAGCCATTTTGACCTGATACCGGTTATCATGATAACTGCTGACAATAACATAACCCGGGAGGATGCAATCGCTGCCGGTGCCTGTGACTATCTCCTGAAACCTGTTATTTTAAAAGAACTAAGAACGCTGGCGGCTAACTGTTTCCAGATTATTTCTACCAAATAAGTAATTAAAACAAGTGTCTGTAGAATATTGTTAAAACAAAAAATCCATAAACAAGGCGGCTGCGGCTCATTTGCAGCCGCCGTTCGTATTTTTATGAGCGCCAGTCCACGCTGGTTATACTTTACTCACAACGATCCGAAAAAATGCCTGTC
The DNA here is from genome assembly GCF_050753305.1 of Chryseobacterium sp. 'Rf worker isolate 10'. Lineage (NCBI taxonomy): Bacteria > Pseudomonadati > Bacteroidota > Flavobacteriia > Flavobacteriales > Weeksellaceae > Chryseobacterium > Chryseobacterium sp. 'Rf worker isolate 10'. Next base: position 784,687 of record NZ_JBOZOF010000001.1, on the reverse strand, counting down.
ACCCTTCCCCGTATCTATTGTCCTTACAATGGAACGATTAGCCAGCATGTCTATTCGGCAGAAAACCATACAGACGCATGGTTACGCCAATTCAACTTACTACCTGATAATACGGCTTATAAGAATTACAGAGCCCAAGGTTTTGCTTACATGGTGGCAAGAATGTTTCCCACGGCGCCGCAACCATTGCTTTTTGCGCTCACAGATATCAATAGTCTTCTTTTTTTATTGGATGACCAAATAGACCCGGTTTCAAAGGATGCCGGGAAGGATAAACTGCAATTGCGTTCCTTTATTTCTGCTTTCATGTCTGTTTTCTTTAACCCTCTGCCCCAGAAGTATTCCCATCCCTTTCTAAATGCCTTGGCTGATTTCTGGAGCAGGGTTACTGCTATAACATCAGACCTTTGGCAGTGGCAGTTTGCAACAGCACTTTGCCAAACCTTCCATTCCGCTCTCTGGCAGATGGAGAATATAAAAAATGGTTATAGGCCAACCTTAGAAGAATATAAAATGCACCGCCGTTTTTTAGGAGCGGCCAATATCGCTACGGCTTCCATCCCTGCCGTATTGAATATTACCGGCAATTGGGGACGCCAGACCCAGCAGGTTGCGGAACTCACACGACTGGCTGAAAATATTGTCTGCTGGGCTAATGATCTCTACAGCCTTACCAAAGAAATAGAACAAGGGGATACCTACAACCTCGTGTTGATTTTTCAACAGATATACAATCTGTCTTTGGATGAGGCTATCAATAAGACAGTCGGTATTCATAACCAGGACATGAAACGCTTTCAGATCAAGGCAGATGCGCTTGCAGGAAATTCGCCTTCCCTGACCAATTATATCAATGGGCTGAAATATATTATCCGGGGCAATGTAGACTGGTCACAAAATGAAACAACCCGGTATGAGTTTGCGTATGCCCGATAATATTATCGACTACCGGTGGATTTTTGGCGTTTACTTTCTATCTCTGTGGCGAGCATGCCAAATATAATCCGCTTATCCACTCCTATCAGATGAGCAGCTGCGTTGATTTCGTCAACAGTAAATGAACCCAGATGCTTGATCCTGTACAGTAAAGTTTGATAGTTCATACCCATATCCTTTGCAAAATTCGTTTTCTTCACGGTCGGAAAAATGGAGCTGAACGTTGTAGCATGACCCGCATCAATTAATACTTTTACGGTAGCATATACCTCTCTATTCTGGGTTTTATGAGTTGTCATCGCTGATTAGTGAAATATTATCTGTCACTAATATGCTTTAATAATTGACTGCTGCTATTTAATATATGATATTATATATTTTATACTTCACTAATTAATATTTTTAGTTCAGTATTTCATCTTTTTATTGAAAACCCCTATATTTGACATTCGTAGTCTACTTACTATAAGGCGGTTACGAGTATTCTAATTTTCTACCAAAATATTTTTTATTCTTATCGAGTCCTAGTGTAGATAGATCCTTATTTAATCAGGATGGCTTTGTTTCCGTCATGTTCCCGTTACCAGTGATAAAGTTAAATACCATTGTATGGATGATTATATAACCGGAAGCGATAACCCGGAAAAGATATCATTATCGGACTGTTTTACCCATGATGAAGCAACCGAGAATTACAGACTGTTTCTTTGTTATTATACCTGCACCCGCGAATTTATACTACATCGCAATCCACGGTACCGCAGTGAATTTCTAACCATTGCCCGTGTTGCAGATGACCTGCTGCATTTGCATTACGATCCTGAGTGGAAAATACCCAGGGACATTTTTAAGCGGTATAATGCCACAGATCTCTGTCAATGCTTACGGCAAATCAATGAGTACAGAAAAACATGCCCTTTCTATCTGCGAACATCACCAACTGAGCGCGCCTATCTCAATTTATTTGTAAACGTTCTGCTCCAATGGATATCCGAGGTTTTACCCATGACCAGCTGAAAACGGTTTCTTCGACACACTGAAAATAAAAATCATTGAAAATTATGCAAAGAAAAAGGCTTACAACGCACACCAGGAGGATTGTCACCGATCAAGAATTAGGAGATGAGGAATTGCTGCATGATAATATACCCATACGCGGAAAAGAAATGAAAGAAAACAATATCATTTTCAGCTACTATGCACTTATTGATACCCTCAGCATTCCCGTTATACAGGAAATTGCATTGGAATGCAACTGGCCTATCTCAAAATACCATAAGAAAAGAAAGTCATCTGCCGAAAAAGTTTCTAATGCTGAAAAAGAAAAGATTATTGAGATACTTACCAGGAAGAAAAACGAATTTGACAGGAATTTTGAACTGCTTATCACATCTACAAGGGTGGACAGGATCTCCAAAAGACACCAGTAAGATCTAAACAATAAATAATGTTCATAACATCAGTACCATCAATCATAGTATTCATTCCAATAGTACTCAGTTTAGTGATACCGTAAATATTGCGTAAATGTTCACTGATTACCTAAGGTCGCTTTAGCACCTGTTTTGTAATAAGGTAGAAGATAAGACTAAATATCTCTGGAAGATAAAAATTCTTACCTTCAATAAATTTACGATAAATATGCTATATATGCACCCTCAGGAGTTTAGTCTTGAACAAATAAAAGTGATTGAAGAACTTCGTACGGCGCTTATAAAGTGCCGGGAAATGCAAGTTATGATAGCAGGACTCTCAGATTATGGTATTTTTGAAACAACAGATAGTACTGGAAAACCTTTTATCAGTTTATATTGATTGGATCATCTCGATTTTTTAATCTACAAGAGAATCACAGAAGTCTTCTCGGGATGTGGACATCTTTCACTGAGGTGAAGTTTTTTGTTTCTGCAGCAATGGGCATCTCTTCCACAGGTGCCTGTTCTGTATGAATCCCTGGTTTTTCTATAGACAACATGATAGTTCTTTCCACAGAGGCCAGCTGGGTTTTAAGGGCTGATAAATGTTTTTCTTTAGGCCAACTGCCCCCAACAACTTCTTCAAGTACCGGCAAATCTTTTTCCAATACAGTAATCTTTGACCGTTCCTGCTCCATGATTCCGGGGATTTTCTCCAGAGCATTCAAAAAATTCAGTGATGCCGTTTTAGCATCCGCTGCCATAATTCCATTATTAAAGGTATACTTGATCCCTCCCTCGCCTTGTACAAAAAAACGGTTATATTTTACCGATGCATTATCTTTTTCTACAACCTCCGTTTTTACTAAAAGAGAAAAACCATACAATGAACCGATTTCCTGATAATTACCTGCCGGACCGAATTTCTCAGATAATATATTCAACCTGGTGCCAATTTCCTTTACGTCGGCATTTTCTGCAAGACCTGTAAGCCGGATAGGATTCATTACCGCACCATCAGCATTTTTTATTATTCTCCCCTGCAGGATCTCCCAATCGTTATTCATCCGCTCCAAACGGGACCTGTGGGATTCCAACTCAGACCTGGTATCTTCGAGCTTATAACGGGAACTGCTTTTTGAACGACTGAAAGCCTGACGTTCGCTCTCAAGACCGGCAATCTGTTTTTCAAGCTTTGCCTTTTCAAGCAAATCAGTATTACCGGATAGCACGGCAACATATTCCGAGTAACTCATGCCTGTGCTTTCTTCCATAGCTCCCTCATCGATGGTACGTTTTCCAAGGGTGTTGCTTTTCAGCTGGTCGATGAATACCTGTTTGTTATACAAAGTATTAAATTTGAAGCTGTCCAGGGATTTTTCGACAGCATAAATAAATACGTCCACTTTATTGCCCGCAAAGAATTTGGCTATTTCATTACCTTTGCGCACCGCCCGACCATCCCGCTGCGCCAGGTCACTGGGACGCCACGGAATATCCAGATGGTGAACGGCAACTGCCCTCTTTTGAGCATTAACACCTGTGCCAAGCATTTCTGTGGAACCGAATAATATCCGTATTTTACCTTCGTTGACATTCCGGATAAGTTCTTTACGCTGCTTTTCCGTTTTGGCCTCCTGAATGAAACGAATTTCATGTGCTGGTATCCCGTGATCAGTGACAAGCTTGCGTTTAATCTCTGTGTATATGTTCCATTCACCAGGCTTGTAAGTGCCCAAATCCGAGAAGACAAACTGCGTCCCATTCTGTGCATTAAATTTCTTATGATACCCTGCAATATTAGCAGCGCAAAGGGAAGCTTTATTGCCAGGATGATCTTTATATTTTGGACTGATAAGGCGCATGTCGAGAGACATCTTCCTGGCATAGTCAGTAGCGATCAGCATCTTCGCTTTTTCTTCACTCTGAGAAAGCTTCGGTCTGCCCAGCACTTCCGCATTTCCAGTCTTGGCAAACTCCATCAGCTTTTTAATGAAAATCTCCTGATCGGGAGTCGGGGGAATAGGGTACAGAATTTCGTTTTTCTCAGGGCGGTCAATCCCAATATCTTTGGCGGTACGGTAATCGGTTATTTCTGTGTAGAATTGTGCCAGTTCAGGTACCTTAATGAAAAAACGGAAACGCTCCTTCGATACAATGTTATTGGCAACCGAGAATTCGTAGTCCACTGTCTTTCGGGCAAATATGGCGGCCCAGGCGTCAAAGCAGGTAATGCCCTGCTTTTCCATGGCCTTTGGACGCAGGTATTTGAAAAGCAGATACAGCTCTGTTAATGAATTACTGATCGTTGTGCCTGAGAGAAAAGTAGCTCCTAAGTCTTTACCAGAACGCTCCTGGATTGTTCGGATGGCAAAAAGCAGGTTCATCGCCTTCTGGCTGCCGGCCATATTTCCCAGCCCGGCAACCCTGTCATGCCGTGTATTGAACATGAGATTTTTAAACCTGTGGCTTTCATCAACAAACAAATGATCGATGCCCATTTTTTTGAAATCTACAATATCGTCCTTGCGGGTTTCGATGTCATGTTCCAATGTTTTAAGCTTAACTTCTAAATTTTGTTTACGGATCTGTACTCCTTTCAATAGGGCACGGGAAACATTTTTCCCTTGAGATTCCAATACCTTCAAATTCTCTTCAACACTATCCAGCTCAGTTTGTAGAATTTCACGCTGCATCTCGGGAGATTGAGGGATCATGCCGAACTGATCGTGAGTAAGAATAATGCAGTCCCAGTCATTATTTTTAATATCCCCAAAGATGCGCTGGCGTTTTCCCGGAGTAAAATCATCTTTGCCGGGATATAGTATTTTGGCGTGGGGATATGCCTTGCGATAAGTCTCTGCGATTTCATGAACATTGGCCTTTAAGCCGATGATCATAGGTTTATAAGCCAGTCCCAAACGCTTCATTTCCTGGGCTGCAGTACACATGATCAGGGTCTTACCCGCACCCACCTCATGATCACAAATGGCTCCGCCATTAAGTTTAATCATCCATACCGCATCTTTCTGGCTCGGGTATAGATCTTCAATTCCCAAAGCTCTGCGGTCAAGACCAGGGAATACCTGATGAGAACCGTCATACTGCGGGCGTGCAAAACAGTTGAAGGTATCGTTATACTGATCCGTTAACCGAGTTCTAAATTCATGATCCTGCCCATATAACCAATCGGTAAAAGCACCACGGATCTCATCGATCTTAGTACCTGCCATCTGGATAGTCTCAATGTCCCTTACAGTTACCTCCTGATCTCCCACCATCACTTTCTTAGTGATATCCGGAGTCGTATTAACAAGTGCATGTTTCAATAGCGCAATGCCATCATACGTCCGGCTCTCAGACTTGATGGCGTATTTTTCCGTGATATGGATATTCTTGGAGGTACAATGGATGGAAAAGTCATCAGTGCTTTCCATATATCCGATGTTCACCTCGGTATTAAATAAGTGGGAAGCAAAACCACTGTAGATCTCCGGGGCGATCCATCGTTCTCCCAGATTAAAATCAAGTTCCTCAAATTCTATCCGCTCTGGTCTGACGCTTTCCAGTACCTTCAGGCTTTGGGCAGCCTGGCTATCTTCTGGATTACTGAGAAGGTAGGAACTGATTTCTCTCGCCTTGGCCACGACATTTCCAGATATCCATTTTTCACAGATCTCATATTGTCTTTCCAAAGGATTATAATAAATACGTCCATGGAGAGCTGTCTTTAGCTCTTCATGGGCAATGCCGCTGATCTGTTCCATATAACCCAAATCAACACCTCCATAGGTATTCAGGGATGTAACCAATGCCTCTTCAGGAGTCTCGGCAACAGCCAAAGACGTGGAAAAACTAACCGGATGGTTAAAGATATCAGCCTTATGGATCACACCTCCTACCACACGCTCCAAATACGGCATTTCTTTACCACCACTGTCCGTTTTGATCAGCTTACTATTTTCTGCCTCATTCAGCTTCCCGTATTTCTTGATATAAGTATCATACAGACTATTAAGATTTTCCCTTTCTACATGGTGTTCAGTGTGTAATTCAGCCTCTTTCTGATAAAGATCCTGATAGACATCCCGGAGAACGATATAGGCTTTAGCTCTTTCCTTCTGACTGGAGGGCAAACTCAATGGATGAAACATCGCTGTTTTTCTGTATTTATCAACCTTTTGGAGATACCCTACAGCTCCGTGATATCCTACAAGGCAATCATCCCTATAAAAGTTCTGCCACTGCCCGGAATATGGGATGGGTGCAATCGGAATAGTAACAGTAGGTTCCACGGATTCATCCGATGAAGAAAAAAGGTCACCCATCACCTGCTTTCCCCTGCGTACTTTCGGGGTTATAACAGGTAAAGGCATTTTTTTATCCACAACATCCATTGGTAAGGAATCAAAAAGCCCAGGCTGCAGGCTGGCTGTCTTTTTATTCTTTGAACCAACATTTTTTTTCTTTGATTCAGGAACTGCTATTGCAGCACCCGCAGCATTATCAAAAAGATCAAATAAACTTAATTGTACCTCCACCTCCGAAGAATAAGCCTCAACTTTTGCAGCTGCATATTCTTCCCGGTCCTTAAGAGATTCAGAAGAAACAACGCCATCCGCCTGTTTTCTATTACTATTCGATGTCGGCAGCACGGGGTTATGAACGGACGTCAAAGCAGCTTCTTGAAAGAATTTATTATAGAGCTTGAGATCAAAACTGTTTTTAAAATCCGCTGCCAGGTGTTTCTTAGTTTCATAAGAAATGGCCTCAATACCTCCGGTATGAATTAATACAGTAGCCAGCTTACCATACTGGTCAGTAGATTGAATGGTTTCATTACATACCACCGGATTGGTGTACCGGATGAAAGCATTAACATGGTCATTTTGCTCATCAGGCAATGACTCGCAGAAATATTTCTCCATTTCTGAAAGCGCCTGTTTGCTATTAGTTTTCTGCAACACTACCAGGTCACTCCCGACATCGCTTCCTGCATAGTCCGAAAACAGATTGTTGGGTAAACGTACAACTGACAGCAAGTTGTGTTCTTTCATCAGCGCCTCCCTTATAACCTGATTGCCTGGACTGTCCAATACCCCGCGACTCGTAATAAAGGCTAATATACCGCCGTCACGAAGGGCATCTGTCGCTTTCAGGAAAAAATAGTTATGGATACTGCGCGCGGCCTGCATACGGGCAGCATCTTTGCCACGGGAGTAACTGAGATCAAAAACAGCACTTGTTCCAAAAGGGATGTTACCGGCCACAACATCATAAGCATTCAGTTCTCTTTCGGGAAATTCTTCAAAACCACTGATATGGATATTCTCATCAGAATATAGCCGTGCGAGGATCTTACCTGTTAAAATGTCCTTTTCGTAAGCGGTAGTCTGTACAGCTTCTTTTCCGGCAAATGGTAGAAGGAATGCGCCGATTCCTGCTGAGGGTTCAAGAAATTTCCGAATGTCTATTCCATGCTCCTTAAACACCTCAGAGAGAACATTGACTATTTCCGGAGGGGTATAAAATGACGTGAGTACTGAACTGCGAAGGCTGTCAAGCAATTGGCGGTAATCTTTCTCATTACCGGCATGTTCCCCAAGAAGCTGAAACAATTCTCGGGTCGGGGTAAAAAGACCCTGTTCATAGTCTTTCCAATGCTTTATATCTTCTGGATGGTCTGCTGGATTAAGAACAAATTTAAGCCCGCCGAAACCGCGGTACTGCATAAGCACACTTCTTTCAGCTTCGGTAGCCGTTCGATTTTGCTTTTCCACGTTAAAGGCAATTCGTAACGCCTCAATATTCCTTCTCAGATGTTCACCCTTACTGAAGCCCATTTTCTTCAATCCATAGGTGAATGGTTCCTGTTACCTCCGTATAAAGCAATTCGTAATCAGGGCCGTCTTGAAAATTTGCAATAAGAGGATACTTCGCAAATACGTCCTCACATACGGGAAGCATTCTTAGGGCAGAAGGCCGCATTTCTTCATCGGACATCAGTCTGTCAAACTCCCGGCATACTACTTTAAACACGGTATCAAATCGTGAAAAATGAAGACCTTCAAAAAGAATTTCTTCAACAATACGGATGCTATCATCGTGGGAATTACCTTCCTTAAAAGCCTGCTCATAAGCGCTTGCACAATGTGCGGAGCGCTGGTTCACAAATGCTGTATCTCCTACCTTTTCCGGGAAACTGCTCACTAGCAGTTCCAATAACCTTAATCTGAAATAAGAAAGGTCTTTTACTACTGTACTCATACTCTCTTCTTTACTTTAAATCAAAGTCAAAAGTATCGGGGGAAGATAATGAACGTGAAAGATGGCTTCCAATGACCATTATTGGCTGTTATAGGCGATTTAAAATAGACTTGAAAAAGAAATTTGTATTTTTGGAGATAGAAAAAATGATATAGCCAAACACCATGATGTATATAAACCCTACGAAAAAAGGCCTGGGTATTGAAATATGGGGCACCTATGATGACCTTAGACTATTCTATAACACCATCAGCAAATTTTGGAACAACACAAACAACCTTCCACAGAAAGGCAGTGAAAATCGAGATCATCTCATCAGTGGGTTTTCTTACGAAATCCGAAAAGCAAAGGAAGGAAGTCGGTTAGTCCGCAATCCCAGTCAGTTTCCTTCTTTGCTGCAGGAATATTATGGTGTCCAGGTTTCATGGGTACATGCTCTATTTTCACTTACTGCCATAAAATTCAATATGCAGTATAGTGAAACCTCAAAATTGGATATTTCACAAATTTTACTCTTTGAGTTTTGGCTGGAAGATGCCATGATGAAGTTTGATGGCAAAGGAGCTAAAGAACTTGCCGGCTATATTGAAGATGGCCTTTATGGTGCAAACCCTTGTATATACCAATACATGAGAAGTATTAACCTTGACTTTTTCATATTGAAAGGCGGGGTGAGAGCATTTAGAAAACTTCCGCAATTATTACGACGCGGAGTATATTACACTGAGGAATATAAAGACTACCAGAAGTTTTTAGAAAATGAAGCTCAAAAGCTGAAATGCGAAGTGTCTGATCTGGAACTTAGTGATGATGACTTTGACTATGAAAGTATTGAATGGTAACAGGAAATAAAAACTCCCTACAATGGGGAGTAAAATCAATTCTCAAATTCAAATTATATGATTTTTTTACACATGAGAAAATGAGACTCAGCCTAACAAGCTGAAATTTCCATCAATTTATTTGTTATAGTCATTAACCTCCCTGACAATTATGTTCTACCTGGTAGAAAATAATCTTATAGTGATTTGGAAAAGTTTAATTGCTCTGTTTCAAAAAATCGTTCTACAATCAATGTATTATTAACCCTGATTTATGCGTTTTTTTGATACATTTTATTTTAGCGGAATTTCAGTGGAATTATTCGGCTATTGTCCATATTTATCATGAAATCTGTATATTACAGATATTAATGCTAGATCTCAAAATTAAGGTTCAGCGTAACACTCATGTTCAATTAAACGAATTAATTAATAAAAACGTTCAAAAACTTATATTCTTAAATGAAAGTAATACTACCTATACTACTTTTGGTGAGCTTTAAATCATTATTTGCACAGAATTCTTCGTCACCACCCAAACCAATGCTAATCAAAAAGGCAAGCAGTGAACTCCCAGAAAGTGATCCTAAAACAGTTTACAAATCCAATGCTGGCTTTGTAAAGATTTTTAAGTTGACCGATTCACTATACAAGGTGAAAGTGTGGGAAAATATAATATACCTAAATAATGAAAATATTGCAGAACTAAAAGAGGCTGCCAGAATAATAGCAACAGCAGAGAAAGGCGATAAAGTTTCATTAACCACTTTCCGTTGCGAAATAACGAAGGGAAAAATGCTTGGTGCCAATTGTTACTGGATTCAGCTATTTAAGCAAAAAAGCTTAGTGGATTTATCCTCATTAAGTGAAGGAGAAATAGAGGCGTTACTTAAGACAAGTGATATTAAATCCGTAAAAGACGATAGCGGTGGTACAATAGTAAAAAGGACAAAGCTCATTCACTATGAAGAACTAATCAAATCATATGGAATAACAGAAAAAGAGCTCAATAGAATTCAAGAAATAGATTAAAATTGTCTTACACATCATCGCAAAAACCTAATCTACATCTGGCTTTCTTGCATTAATTGGAGGATATCAAAAAATTTCATAAATCGTTCAGTAATGAATAATACAATACTTGAAAAGATAGTTTGCGCTGCTGTCTGGTATCCCCACAGTGGAATGAAATTACAATCCTAGATTTTCTTCTGTGTTCTTATTTAATCTTAGGGTAGAACTTAATTACGGTTCATATGGCTAAAAAGAAATCTCCCAAGAAAAACGTATTCAAAAAAATCCCACATAAGCTTGTGGAAGAAGGAGAATCACTGATATTAACAATTGAGGCATTAAAGAAAAAAGCAGGTGTAGATGGTTTAATTTTAAAATGATATAGATATTGCAATTGCCATAGGACTAGACGACAACCAATTTAATTTTAATGCTTATATTGAAAATATTTTTGTTCCTTCGGAAATTTTTCAATCATTACGGTTGCGATTCGGGAAATATCTGGCTTATTCATATCATACTATCAAAATGGTTGCAAAAATCAAATAATTTCCTTAATATGATAATGCGAACATCCGATTTGGTGGTATATGATTACGGACACCAAGGTTCCATTAAACTTTCGGAAAACGATCAGCCTTACTCTGAGATGTACTAAAATTACTCCTTAGAGAATCTAAATAGCCACCCTTTTCATTCCGATTCTGCAGGATGGATAGAGGTCTTTAGTAAAATGTAGATAACCTGTCCAGCCTGTAATAGACAGTTGACAACAGATCATAGAAAAAGTTGTTAATTGGATTCCAGTATTTATTATTACAATTCACTAAAAGGATTATCATCTTGATTAGCTACAGTGCTATCTGAACTTCCTTTCTGCAAAAAGGGATCATCATACCAAGCCGCATTCTCCTCCGCTGTAAGCTCTCTGTCTACAGATCGGAAAATGGCATCTCTTGGCCTGAAATTGATATTAATACTACCATCTGTTAAAACCCAGGCTCCTACGAGGTACTCTACTCCCCTCTCAAAACATACGTCTACGGGCAAGGTAAACGCCTTCGAATATTTCGGAGCCCTTTCGGAAGATGGATGATTGTTCAGAGGAATATTAAAGGTATAAGAGTTAATCGTACTATACGACTCCATACCACCGAACATATCCTGTGTTTCACCTTCCTCTCTTTCCTCATTCAATAGAAATTTAAAGTCATCACTGAACAAAAAATCCAAAACCCTATTGCCTTCACGTGTAACCTGTATTAAGGATAAACGCTCTAGTTTATTGACGATCTTCCAGGTTTCAGGATAATTACCGCTAAAAACATTCGAAAAGATGAGATTTCTCTTTTTCAAACGAAGAATCTGCTTAAAGACATTCAGTTCCTCTGAGCTCAGCTTTCTCCAATTATCATGGTTTCTCTTGTCTGCTAACTGCTCAGCTTTCCTCTCTTGTTCTGCCTTCCTGGCCTCTTCCCGTTTTTTTTGAACATTTTTCCAGTACAAATCCTCACAATGCCCACAACGATTAGCTTTTCTACGGATTGCTGCTTTAAATCCGGACTGGGAGTATACTCTTTCAACAATCTCTTCACCGCAGTCCTGGCACCCCCCTATTGCAATTTGGCAAGACGAATTCTGGGAAATGATCACGGTAAGGTCGTATTGACTCAATCCCAACTGATCTTTGAGCTGCCCTGATGGAAACGTGAACTTTTCATCATCCAATTGCCAGTATTTTTGGATGATTCCCCTTTTTTCCTCAGAAATTTCATCTGCAATGCTTAATTCATATGTATTCATTGTACGTTCTTTAGGATAGATAACGAGGTGAAGTCAATATTATTCTAACCTTTGAAAACAATTTCATTTACCCTTCACCGGCATGAATTCAAAACAGGATTCTCCTTTATCGTTTAAGACGATATAAGCATCAAATTTCTTTCCCGACTTGCTTTTCATGCCTTTAATCAACCCTGTTTTTCCCTTCGTAGTAAGACTTTCTATGTCTGTAATAGTTAATACTATCCCACATATATTTCGGAACTGAATCCAGTTACAGGATTCACCAGAACATTTCACAACCTTATCCCGAACAAGGAGATGCCGTTTTTTACACTTCGGACAAACCAGTTCGGGTGGTTTTTCTATAGAAGCGGATAAAGCCAGCAGTTCATCGGTAATTGCCCCTGCATAGACTTCAATCTCTTTTTCAAAGGTCTGTGCATCGGCTTCTTTATTCTCTATCTTTGCTAAAGCGAGTTCCCATTCAGCGGTCATCAAAACATCAGCGATCTTTTTGTCCTTTACCCAACCATAGACCTGTAATCCCTTATCTGTTGGGATCAATGATTTCTTTTCCCGAATGATATATTCCCGGCTAAAGAGCGCCTCTATAATCGCTGCCCGTGTAGCGGGCGTCCCGATGCCAATACCCTGTAAAGCCTTGCGCTCATCATCATTTTCAATTTCCCGACCCGCATTTTCCATCGCAGACAGTAAATTGGCCTCTGTATAAAGCAGTGGAGGTTTGGTTTTCTTTTCCAGTATGCCTGCACGCCCTATCTTCAGCTCATCACCCACCTGGAGTTCCGGGAGCTCTTGAGAAAGATCATTTTCTTCATCTGTAAATCGGCCCTTAATACCTCGCCAGCCTATATCCAGGATCTGACATCCTTTCACCGCAAAATCATAGTGCAACACGTGTAAAGTGACGTCGGTGATTTTCTTCTGACAGGCTTGCCCAATGGCCTCTAACAGACGCAATGCAATCATATCATAAATAGCATTTTCATTCGCCGGCAGCGAGGTAGGAACCTTCTCAGTCACCAGCAGTCCATGATGGTCCGTTACTTTCACATCATTCACAATACGTTTGTTGAACCGGCCCCAATTGATCTTTTTACTGGCTTCTTTTAAAGACGCCTTTTCATCCAATGCCCTGACAAGGGCCGGGATTTCAGGCCAGAGGTCTTCGGAAATATACCGGCTGCCGGTACGCGGATAGGTGATGAATTTATGCTCATACAAACTCTGGGCAATATTCAGGGTTTCTTCGGCAGAAAGTCCCAGGCTTTTATTAGCCTCTTTCTGAAGTCCCGTCAGATCGAATAGTAATGGTGGCTGTTCAATAACCGTTTTATGATCTGCTTTACCTACTGTAGCTGTGCCTGTCCGTATAACGGTCTTCAACACTTCTTCTGCCTTTTTCATGTCTTCCCACCTGGTGACCGAAAGACTGTTAAAATCCGTAAACTCCTTGCGGTGCAAGAGCTGAAGCTGCCAGTATTTCTGGACAACAAAATTTTTGTTTTCCCTATACCGCTTACAGATCAGTGCCAGTGTTGGTGTCTGTACCCGTCCCAAAGAGTAGATTCCGCTGCCGGCAGCAACGGTCAATGCCTGAGAGGCGTTGATCCCTACCAACCAGTCTGCATGGCTCCGGGCCTTTCCTGCCTGATAAAGGCCGTCAAAATCACTGCCTGGCTTTAGGTGCTCAAACCCCAGCCTTATCGCCTTCTCGGTAAGGGAACTTATCCAGAGCCTCTCAAAGGGTTTTGTACATTGCAGATACTGGTAAATAAAGCGGAAAATAAGCTCGCCTTCTCTTCCTGCATCGGTTGCAACAATAATGCTGTCACAGCTTTTAACAACTTTATCAATGACCTTTAGCTGCTTTAAAGCCCCGGCATCCGGCTCATATGTTTTGTTTCTTCTAACTTTCCTTACCGTCAGCACAAAGGGATCAGGCAGGATCGGTAAAGACTCCTGCCTGAAACCTGTAATGCCATAGTCTTCGGGCATTCCCAAAGCTACCAGGTGGCCCAGAGCCCAGGTTACCCTGTAACCGCCCCCTTCAAAGTAACCATCATACTTTTCGACAGCTCCCAAAAGAGCTGCTATCTCACGTGCCACACTTGGCTTTTCAGCAATCACTGCTTTCATAAGTCTTTCTATTATCAGGTTATACTGATTCACATTTTTCTGCCTCTGGATTTACTTGGTGTCTCAGGCTTTTCAGATTTTTCCTGCTTCTGCTTCTGGTTAGTATCTTTAGGTGTCTGCTGACCTGGCTTTAACGGTTCCTGAATCTTACTGGTAGCCTCATTGGTCTTACCATCAGAATTAACAGCTACCTGTGTTTTATGTGCCTGGGTGGGTTGTATTTTGTCCCTAAGCATATTGGGATCTTTAAAGGAAAAAGAGGTTCTTCCATTCTCCTTATTATAGGTGATGTACCCTTCATATTCTTCACCTTTTTTATCAATAAGACCGGTCACATACACTGTTTTTCCTTCTTGCAGCTTTTCGAATTGTTTGTCATCAAGTTCTTTACCCCTGAAAACTTTTGAAGCCTGCTGTATTTCCCCATTTAGGCCCTGTGACAGGTGGTTATTTTGACTTCTGTCAAAGAGAAATTCTACATAACGTTTGTCAGCATTGAACTGTACATTCGCGTCGAATTTTTCTCCATTGCTCGAAGTCATCCCTTCAACAAAGAGAGGCCTACCTTCCTGTAAGGTCTTTTTTTGATCTTCGCTCAAGACCACGCCTTTAAGTTCATTAGGGATTTTGATCCAGTCGGAGCGATATGCGACGAGTTCATTGGTCAAACGGTCCACACTGATTATAGAAGGAATCGATTCGCCCGTTTTAGGATTCGTCAAATCAACAATACGGCCCATATTCCCGGTGGTTCGCAGGTTGGACTTGTCCTCATCGGTAAACTGATGACCAAAAAATTGAGTATTCAAATTAGGCTCTTTACGGATGCCATGAATGGCCATCACAACTTTTCCGTCTTTCTCCTGAAGGGACAGTCTCCCTTCCCCACTTAGAATGCAGGTGCCCAGGTTAACATTCACAGGAACGACTATATTGGTTTTATAGCCTTTTAGAAGCGGTTCCAAAAGATTCTTCTCTTCCAGCTTCTCCCTGCTCAGGCCCAGGTTAGATATGGTTTGCCAATCGATCTGTTCAGGTTTAAAGCGGTACTGCTGTGAAGGTGCCTTCTCTGTTGGTACTGCCGCATTGGTTTGCGGTGTAACTGCTGTTGTTTCCATTGTATTTTCTTTTTTTTGTTGATGTTCTTGTGTTTCTGTTACCTGATATTTCCCCATCAGATCTTCTCCTTCTTTCGTGGGAGAATTAATATGCTCCTGCATTTTATTCGCCATCCCAAAAGCAGATTTCAGCGGGACTTTAAAGAATGAAAAGCGCGTCGGGTCTTTAAGCTGACGAAAAAAATTTGAAAAGAAATTGGTCAATACGTCCCCGTGCATATCTACACGCATGAACTCACCCTGATTTTTTTTCTCTACATCTGCCTTTTTTAACTGACCATCCTTATCAATTCCGGTAACAGCCGAGATTTTCTTTTCCTCTTTATCCAGTACCAATAAGATCTCATGGAGTTGTCCGCTCTCGGGCAGTGACTCTTCTGCTAAAATTTCTTCTTCCATTATTTTCTCATTTTTATTCGAATGTAGCCTGAGATAAACATCACACAGTATGTTTTGTCCGCATTTGTCCGGGAAAGGCATTTATAGTGTCGATCTTGCTGATTTTTCTATGGGGGTGATAATCCTTCTCGCATAAATTGATTCACATCTGAGCGTTTATAGTAGGTTCGACCACCGAGCATATAATACTGAAGCTTTCCAGAACTTCGGTACCGCTGTAAGGAACGCTTACTGACCTGAAGAATCCGGCAAGCATCCTGATTATTTAAAAGCTGTTCATTGTCTATGATATACCTGCGGCTCTCAGGAGATTCTTGAGGTTCGCCCGTTGCATCTTGATTGGAGATGGTCTTATCCTTAATCTTATTCTTATCCACGATCAGAAGAATCTTCTGCAGCTGCCCAGCGATGGCTCGCAGCTCCTTTTTCAGGGCTTTTCTTTTCATTTTTTTCTTTATATTATTTAGGAGAGATAGGTAAAAAGCGGCTTCTCAGATAATACGAAACACTAAGCTTTGTTCCTGAAGGATATTTATCATGAATTACGCTTTTCGTACCGGATGGGAGAATCCTTCCCTGATAAACTGGTGTACATCTGAGAGTTTGTAGTATGGTTTGCCACTGATCCTGTAATACGGTAGTCTTCCCGAACCGCGGTATCGCTGTAAGGAACGGCTGCTAATTTTAAGGATCTGGAGCACATCCTGGTTATCCAAAAGTTCTTCTCCATCTACTAAATGCTGCCGCTTATCAGAGGACTTTAGCTGCTCTGCCAGGATATCCAGCCGCGTTGAAATCCGCTCCATCCAGGCGATAAATTCCATCTTATCTATATTCATGATAATGGGGTTTTCTTCTTACAAAGCTCCCCACACTTCACTGAATTCATTGCCAAGGCTTACCCATCGCAATGCCATTTTTTTTAAATGCAATAAAAAACCTATCACAGTACTGATATAGCGGATTAACAGGGCCTGGTAAAAGTAATTGGGAAAGAAATAAGAAGAGATGCCAATGGGCACACATGGGCATCAGCTCAATTAAACGTGACGGACTCCACTTAAAATTGGGAAGTACTCTTTATAGATCCTTATCCATGTAAGAGTCAAGGCTTGACTTCAGCCGATCTAAGAAAGAATTGCTGGTACGAAATTTCATTCGGTGAAAAGCATGGTGGGCATCCCCTAACTGAACATTAAATACCATCTGAAATAGGGACACCATCTGGCGGATGCTTAGTTTTCCATATCCTACCGATTGAGAAGCATGGAGCGCATAAATCAGCTCAATGAGCGCATTTTTGGATTCCGTCCATAATATTTTTTTATCTCCCGGATTCTCTGGTGACAAATTACCGGAATGGTCATACTGCCCGGAAAGCCGTAAATGAAGATATTCGTACAGTAGCTCACATTCTATGATCCGTGCCGCTTCGTAGTCATAGTAGGTGGAAAAACGGTGGTCAGCATCAAAAAAACGGCTTCTGACACCAGGCAGCAGATCAAGATGTCCTCTGACAAAATACTGCTCATCTCTCTCTGAGCTTTCAGACCGGTAATATTTATAAAAATCAGTTCCCGCAACATCCCTTATATAATAACCTTCAAGTTTTTCCAGTTTGCTTTTGAAATATTTCCGGGAGATATTACCAACTTCAACAGGCCGGCCAGCTTCAATCTTAAAAATCTTATTGTAATAAAGCAGTTTACCGAAAATCAGCGGCTTAATGATCCTGAAAAATTCAATTTCATCCTCAGAGTTCTCAAAGCCGTCTTTAAGCACACAATCTTTCAACTTTTCAAGGTGCGCATGCAGGCTGGTAACCATCTTCCGCGATTCCGTTACCACCCGCTCGGGAGCTAAGCTAATTCTTTCCTCTTCCTCCTTCAAAATTTGAAGAGTGTTTCTGAAAATGGGTTTCATGGATCTTATTTAATGGGTTATGCAAACATATAGGGATAGTTCATTTGTATTAACGGTCCATTTTGATTTAAGTTACTCACAAATAAGGAATTAACATACAATTCTGATTCTACCGACACGCAGATCAGATCTGACAAATCATTGTCTTTGCTAATTTCCCACGTTGTGATCAATTATTACAATGCGGGTTAATTTCTGTGATGTTTGATTTAATTAGTGCTGGATTTTCGAAAATATCCGGCAACTTCTGGTGATTGAATTTCTGTAGCTGTAGCGAATTCATAGTAGATTATTTGTTGTAAATAAACGATATCCGCCACTTCTGCCCCACTCAGAACATCTTTTGAGAGTTTTTTTAATATTCTCGCTTTATTTCCTGCAGGTACGATTTAGGAGAATATCCTGTACACTGCCTAAAAATACGGTAAAAGCTGGCCTCGGAATTGAATCCACACTCAAAAGCAATCCCCGTAAGACTCAAATGTTTATAAGCGGAATTATCAAGTCTTTTTTTGACTTCAGTTACCCGGTAACCATTCACCCAGGTTCGAAAATTTAGTCCGAACCCAGCATTAATAGCCGCAGAAACTTGTCCTGCCGGATACCCGATCGTTTTAGCCATTTCCTTCAGACTCAATTCAGGCTCCAGAAAAAGAAGATCTTTTTCCATAGCCTCTTTCAATGCTGATAGGATTTCTGAATAGTCCTTTTCCGCTTCAATAATGGGTTCAGAGATAGCTGCAAAATCTTCTGATTCTCTCTGTTTCACAAACGCATCCTCAGGTTGCTTTACAACTTTCACCTCAGAGGGCAATATCATTTGGTAGCCCCGAACCGAAAAAAAATAGGTAAGCATGGTAAGATAGCCATAAAACACTTTGACATTAGCAAAAGAATCAGTAAGCCCCATAATAATAGGTACTACTGACGATAAAAATAGTATAGCTCCGAGTACACCAGTACCAATAAGAAGATTTCTAAGCCAGGTTAATTCCGAATAGTGAGTGTGAGCTTTGTTTATCAATAGCCACTGGCTATATGTGAGTGTTTTTCTAAAACTTAGATACCAGTAAATAGCCATAGAAAAAAGAGCAACAATGTCTTCAATCTGTTTAATGGTATTAAAGAATAGGTAACGCTCAGCAATGAGATACTTTAAGTGGAAATTAGGCTCAATAAGAGTAATAAGATAGGTTACAACAGCATGGAGCTGGAATAGAAGCACAGGTAAAAAATGCAATAGCTTCCTACGGTTAAATGCAAAATTATTCTCTGTTAATGAACAGGCGTACAAATAAATAAGAGGCTGAATCAAGGTATCAATTGCCAAAGGAAAATACTGGAAAACAGGATACTTATAAAAACCGAAAATATCCAGGAGGATTTTGATAATTAATAATGCCAATGTAATTAATATGGCAGATAATAGCTTCTTTCCAGTTGAGGCGGAAGGATGACATGCTAAAACGAAAGCAACCGCTATTCCCTGCATGACACCTACAATAACTATCATATCAAAAACACCTAATGCACCACTCATCGTCTGTC
The DNA here is from genome assembly GCF_050753305.1 of Chryseobacterium sp. 'Rf worker isolate 10'. Classification (NCBI taxonomy): domain Bacteria; kingdom Pseudomonadati; phylum Bacteroidota; class Flavobacteriia; order Flavobacteriales; family Weeksellaceae; genus Chryseobacterium; species Chryseobacterium sp. 'Rf worker isolate 10'. Next base: position 765,301 of record NZ_JBOZOF010000001.1, on the reverse strand, counting down.
AGACTTATTAAATTATTTCTTTAGTGAAGAAACGCCTCCGATCTGGGTTATAGTCGGAGTTCGTATTCAAAAATACAAATAAATTGACTGATAATCAATATCATATTCATCTATGGCGAACTTTCTGAGTTACGCTTATCTATATTCTTACAAGCTATTTTACTATCATATAGTTTTAGCCTGCCGCGACCTGCACTATGAGGTCCTTTGTACATATAACATAAATTGGCATCGGGACGCATTGTTGTAATTACATGTAGCCCTGCTGCAACTTCTGGTTTGATGAATTCCTTTTTCATAAAGTAGCCGTCAACAATCAGATATTGTGTTACCTGCTTTATGGTAGTAGTAGTAGTAGTAGTAGTAGTAGTCTGTAATACTACGGTATCAACGTAATGATCTATCAATGTTTTACCGGTTGTTCTTAATGATTGTATTTTCGGTGTCCGCACCGCCTGTAAAGCCATGGCCGTCTCATTTGTAACATCAACCAACCCCAAGCAGCCAATCTCAAGTCTTTCCCACGCCAGGCGTATGTTTTCCTGATTTGGCTATAAAAGCTAGATCAAATACTGCTAACATTTCATCCTTACAGGATGATAATATCACTTGCATATTAAAACTAAGACAATCAAAATCCTTTTGCATGTGCAACCTGATACTTTTCTCACAGTACTCAACAAATCGTTGCAGATTCAATTGTATACCGAGCCAGTAACCCCAACCATGTTTCAAAAAAGCTCATCAAAAATTTTATCTCAGGCTTGTTTAAACCCGATATTTACTGTAAAATTGCACACAGAAGGTCTTTCACCTTTCCAAAGGCGTAAGCAGAAGTATTCAACACATTTATATCTAACGTATTTTTTTATTTATCCAGGCCCCAGATGTTTTTTTCTCCAGAAAAAATTACCAAACTATTGTAATAATAAAAGGGATTTTAATATTATGCTATTAAAAGAAAAAGAGATCGAATTTTTAATTTATGAAATTGATTCATTGCTGAGTAAACTGCGCAACAAACATTGGTCGGAGTTCGTTCTACCTACATTGCACGGAGATTTTTCTGAAGTCGATAAAGATCTTGATCATGATAAGACAGCTTCTGATAATAGAGAGTGGCTTTTTATCGGAACAAGAAATCTCTATTACAAAATCTGTCTTTTCTTGGAATTGAAGCATGTCCAATATTACATGCAAATGTTCGTATCTGAATTTAAACCTATTATCGATAAAAGAGAGGAGGTTCTCAAGGAGTATGAGGGCCGATACTCTGAATCTGAGCCTAGGATGCTCATACTTGATAGGTTTAGTGATTTTTTAGGGTCCTTTGTTGAATTCAACAAAGGACCCATAGCGTTGTTAATAGACAAGCTTGAGAATATACTTGAAAATACACGAACTATAATTTCCATGACCCAAACTAAGATTCGTGGAGAAAAATCTATTTATAAATCTGTCAGAAGTGTAGTTGAGCTTGTTTTTCCAACAACAAGGGCTTTAAACAAGTCTAGATTTATTCAGAAATATGCAACCTATAGGCCAGACATATTAATTCCGGAGTTAAATACAGCTATTGAATACAAATATATCCGTTCAGGTAGTAAATACGAGTCATACTTAACTCAGATTAAAACCGATGCTGATAATTACGTAAAGGACCCTGAATATAAGTACTTTATTGCGGTAATATATTTTGAGGACAAAAACGTCATTAATAGGAAGTCTTTTAATGAGGCCGTTTTAGAAAAGGGATTTCCAGATAACTGGAAAATAATATTTTGCTAGGTTTTTCTGGACTATTTCAATAAGTGTATAAACGTCAAAAATCGGGATTTAAATTAATGTCTTTGTTTTGATTTTAACCGTTTTATCTAAAATAGTTAAAAAACTGATTTTCAGTTAAAGTCTAAAAACAGTAACAAAACATTTTCATTTTTCTCTGATATTAAACGTCCAATTGAATTACTTCAAATGAACAAAAATCCCGTTTGCAACGATATAATTACTCTTTCATATTTTCTCAACCGAATTATGCAGAAGCCTAATTTCATAGGGAGTGCAACTTTACTCAAACATCCAAGTATCAACAATGATTTATTAAACCACAGTTACTTTCTCAAAGTCTACCCCCAATAATTAATTCTTTTTGTATTAATTTTTTTAATGATTCACTCACAAAATTTGAGGAGGTTATTTTCCATTCATCGTAATCACCAAGTAAAGGAAAAATACTAAAATCCTTAATTTTTTCACTATCAAAACTAGGCTTAATGATTAAATTGGTATTCCGTACAAACGTGGTTTTATCCAGATCCAATACATCCAATTTCTTAGAAAACTTCGGAAGAAAATAGGTTCGGTGCAATAACAAAAGATGATTTAAGGTAGTTTACAATGTTGCTACTTCATGAAATAGAAAAGCTACTGGATGAGAAAATAAAACCTGCATCAAATGATTTGAAGCCAGAATGGATACGGAGCAAGGCCGTACGAAATTATCTGAACATGTCTCCTGGCAGCATATAGACCCTAAGAATTAGTGGAAAAATGAGGTTTAAAAAGGTTTTAGGAACTTATTATTACTACTTCCCGGATTTAAAAAATTTATTTGAAAGTGGAAGAAAATAATAGTATTCATTGGTTAGAATTTTTTATTCTAATTACTGAAGATAAGAGATTAAATGTTTGGCACATTGCACTTATTACTGCAATTATAAAACTCGCTTATATTCAAAACGAAGAAAGAATTATTCATGTTAGCAGAAGTAAAGTTATGTATCACTCTCATATTCAAACCCTCCCAACATACCATAAATATTTTAAAGAGCTTCAGAATTTTGGATATATAAAATATACACCGTCTTATCATCCTGATTATCGAGGTATATTGGAACTACTGGATATAGCAGAAATAAAAGAAATACTGGGGAGCGCAAAGAAATAATAAAGCAGCTAATACTACTTTCATTAGTATCAGCTTTTAAATTCGATTATATACAGCCGCCAAATAAGACCTCCTATGGACAAATAAAACCATTTCGTAATTTCCAAGACCCCTTACTCTATAATTTAAGGGTAAATAGAGGTAAGATGGAAAGAGAAGAGGTAACAAAACTAACTCCTGAAAAAGTAGTTAAAATCCTGAAAGAAAAAGGAACAATTGTAAATTACGAAGAGGCTAAGACAATACTCAGCTTTATTAAGACAATTGCTAATATCTCAGTAAATCAGTATCTTAGTGGACGTGATTTGGATTTAATCAATCCCAAACAATAATGCTGATGTTATGAGACAAGCTGACTTATATATACGTGTATCTACAGATGAACAAGCAGATAAAGGATACTCTCAACGAGATCAGGAAGATCGTTTGAGAAAGTACTGTGAAATCAAAGGTATCACAATAAGGAATGTTTACATTGAGGATTATTCAGCTAAGACCTTTAATAGACCTGAATGGCAAAAGTACTTAACAGCGCTACGGAAAGTAAAAAAGAATACAACAGCTTCGCTATTACTATTCACAAAATGGGATAGGTTTAGTCGTAATGCTGGTGATGCATACCAAATGATCAATCTGCTGCGCTCCTTTAGCGTAGAACCAGAAGCCATTGAACAACCCCTTGATTTTAACATCCCAGAAAACAAGATAATGCTTGCATTTTATCTTGCCACTCCTGAAGTGGAGAATGATCGTAGATCACTAAATACCTTTTATGGTATGCGTCGTGCTAAAAAAGAAGGCCGTTATATGGGTACCGCCCCTTTGGGGTATAGCAATAGAATAACTGAAGACAAAAAGAAATACATTGGTATACACGAAGCTGAAGGTCCTTTATTGAAATGGGCTTTCGAACAGATTATTCTAAACAAATACAATACTGAACAAATATGGAAAATGCTACGCTTTAGAACCGATGGCAAATACAGATTCAGTAAGAATAATTTTTGGGTGGCTATAAGAAACCCTTTGTATTGTGGGAAAATCTTTATTCCTGCCCATAAAGATGAAAAAGCATATTTTGTTTGGGGACAGCATGAACCATTGATAACTGAAAATATGTTTAATGAAGTCCAACAAATTCTTGATGGTAGAAAAAGGAAAATCAAACCTAAGGTAGTTTCAATTGACAATCTACCTTTACGAGGCTTTCTGAAATGTCATAAATGTGGCAAAATGCTTACAGGAAGTGCTTCAAAAGGGAAAATGGGAATCTATTACAACTATTATCATTGCTCAAGCTCTTGTGGGGTCCGATTCAAAGCAGAGACGACAAATGATATCTTTATCAAACAACTTAAATATTTAATTCCAAAAGAAGGTATGATTGATATTTTTGTAGAAGCATTCATAGAAGATTTTAATACTCAAACTAAAACGCAGAATCAGGAAAGAATAAGCCTGCTAACCCAAATTGAAGAATTAAATAATCGTAAAAGAAAAGCTCTTATAGAAAAGGTCGATGGTAAAATTGAGGAAGACGAGTATCTTTTCCTAAAAAAAGATTGTACCGACAAAACTGAAAAATTAGAAAATAGGTTAAATAATTTATCTTCCGTCAATACAGAAATCAAAGATCTATTCAAATCGGGTTTGAAAAAGATTGCTAATCTTGATATTCGTTATCAGAAGGGCAATACAGAAGAAAAGAGGCAAATAATAAGTTCGATGTTCCCTGAATATTTAGAATTTGATGGCAACCAACATCGAACTCCAAGATTAAATTCTGCTATCCATCTTATTTATCAGAATAGCAACAAATTAAAGAGCAAAAAAAATGGGACAAATCTAGCTTTTGTAGATTTGTCCCAACAAGTGACCCGGCTGGGATTCGAACCCAGGACCCATACATTAAAAGTGTATTGCTCTACCAGCTGAGCTACCGAGTCGGCCACTTACTTTTTTCAGTAAATCCCTTTGTTTAAGGGACTGCAAAGATAGAAACTTTTTCTTTATTTACAATACTTTCCCGAGTTTTCACAGTCTGAATGATGCTAACTTTTACAAAATCAGAGAGAAAAATTTTAAGCTCCGGAGCAGTTTGGATAATGTCAATTTTAAAATTATGGCAAGAATGAATTCCAACGGCTTTCTATGAACCAAAATTTCTGCTATTGACTTTTCATTACTTTTTAAATTAATAATTTGTTTTTTTCAAATAAATTCACTATATTAATATATGAAAAAAAATGAACGTCAGGACAATATAACACATGCTGGCAAAATTAACGAACGAACAAAAGCTTTGGAAGTGCTTGAAAAAGCAAAAAAAGTACAGGGAAAAATTACATTTCTCCGGCAGGGAGTTGGAAAAAACTTTAAACCGAAAAATGAAGAGTAAAATCAAACAGATCTGTGCATCATCATGTATAATACACTGTTTTGAAACATTATAGCAAACACTATAAAATAAAAGCCCTGCAAATCATTGATTTTGCAGGGCTTTTTAATATTTTTTCGATGTTATGTGAAAATGAAATTTTCACATCTTTCAGATAGTGACCCGGCTGGGATTCGAACCCAGGACCCATACATTAAAAGTGTATTGCTCTACCAGCTGAGCTACCGAGTCGGCCACTTACTTTTTCAAGTAAATCCCTTTGTTTAAGGGACTGCAAAGATAGGAAAACCCTCCTTAAATCCAAATTTTCCGGGGCTTTTTTATAATAAAATTTACAGCAAAAAAGTCAAACACCTGTTTATAAATTAATTACGTTTACAATTTTTTTAATAAAATTTTTTAGGAATGATTGTAATGGGAGAATAAAGCCTTTTTTTATAAATAATAAAAAGAGACTGCCTTTATAAGACAGTCTCAGCACTCTACTATAAAATTAGCTAATAAGCTATACTTTTTGGTTGATTAAAAATTAAAACCAGCCCTTATGCAGGTGACAGTCTACGGGATTTCAAATAAAGGGCAGTACGGTTCAGATAGGGGAAAAGAAGAATCAACAACAATGAGGCGGCGAGAAGCCAGACCATCATTTCGTAATAGTCCATGGCAAAACGGACATGATCCTGAACATTCATCCTTCCAACCAATAATTTATTGACCGCTTTTACAGCCTTACCTTCAGGCATTCCTCTGGTAACAAGCTTAGCCGTCTGCTGCTGAAGAAATGTTTTGACCGAAGGATCTACAGCACTTAAATGATCCTGAAAAGCATTATAATGCCGGCTTTTTTCAAACAGTTCAAAAAAATTGATCAGGGCAATACTGATACAAAATCCAAAATACCGTACAGCTAAAGCAGCCGCCGCTGCGGAAGGCCCAATAACAGCAGGAACGGAAGAAATAATAAAGATAATTGTCGGAACCATAATTAGTCCTACTCCCAATCCCTGAATGAATAATGGAATATAATAATTAAACTCATCGGCCTGAACATCAAAAGAATAATACATTAAACCATGAAAAATCAATAGCATTAAAAAGCCAGGCCCCCATATATACCGTATGTTTTTCTTTTGTAAAACCATACAACAGGCAATAATCACCCCAGCGACCAATCCAGCAAGATTGAAAATATTAATATAGGAAATATGAAACGGATCCAAATGCAATTCTGCAGCAAAGTAACTATTGACAATCCCTGATGCAAACCTACAGATATACATCACAAAAAGAATCAGTAAACCTACTTTAAAATTCCGGTATCTGAAAACACGCAAGTCAATATAAGGTCTTTTAATGGCCTGCTGACGAAATATGGTAATCCCTGTCAGTACCACAATACCGATTACACTTCCCAGAATTCGCTGATCTTCCAGCCAATAATATTCCTGCCCAAAAATGGTAATATACCCTATCAGAACCAATATGGCACTGAACAGTCCAAAACTCTGCCAGTCGAGTTTATAGAGATGAAATCTCGCGTGTGTTCTATAATTGCTCATCGCAAAAGTCAGGAAAATAAGTCCCGGCAGGTACGAGAATATAGCAGTTTTATAAACAATATTAAAATTATAGGAATCTATGAGATCTGCGGTAATCAGATTATTGAACGGCAAGGCACAGATCAGAATTCCGAAAAATACGGAAAAACTGATCTCCCTCCCCCTCTCACTGCTCAATCGTGTAAAAATAAGGGTAAGCGAAAGATTGACATTCCCTGCAAACAACATTCCCTGTATAAAGCGTACCGGAAACAGAATATAGATCTCTCGGGTAAAATAACATACCAGACAAGCCAGAATCTGCAGTGTGGTAAACAGAAGAAAATATTCCTTTGCAGCCAGAAAGCTGAAAAATCTTCTTTCCAGACTGTAAAAACCTACATATCCGGCATAAAACAATGCTACAGAAAATTGAATATCTGCCGGTTCACATCCATAATATCCCGCAGCTGCATTCACATTAGCCAATGGCAGAAAAAATATAATAATTCCCGGAAGCGTCATTGAAAAAAGAATAATCTTCACCAGCCATTCCGGTGCCCACTTTTTAAAATAGGGCATTTGTCTTTTAACCATTGGAATGTTTTTTATCGGCATATACATTCACGTTCATACCCACCTTCAAAACATCAATCTGTCTTCTTTGCCCATCTACTCTGATTCTCACAGGAATACGCTGTACAATTTTCACGTAATTTCCGGTAGAATTATCCGGAGGCAGCAGTGAGAAACTTGATCCCGTTGCCGGAGAAAGCGAAATAATAGTTCCCTTAAACTCTCTGTCCGGATAAGAATCTGCTACGATTTTCACATGGTCTCCAATATGCATATCCTTGATCTGCGTTTCTTTATAATTGGCTACCACCCATTTATCAGTTTCATTATTGACAATAAATGCAAGTGTTTCTCCAGCATCAATCATCTGCCCTACCTCAACGGTTCTGCGTCCCATTCTTCCATCATATGCTGCAGTGACAGCGGTATAACTCACATCCAGTTTGTGACGGTCCAGCAATGCTTCCAGTCTTGCAATTTCAGCTAAGACAACCGTTTTTTCAGCCTGAATATCATTAATTTTAGATACTGATGCCGCATAATTATCCTGTGACGATTTATAATCGCTTTCATTCACATCCAGCATTGCTTTGACGTCTTCAAGGCGTTGTTTGGTGGCAGATTCTTCATCATAAAGCTTTTTATACCTGTTATAATCAAGCTGCTGCTTCCAGACTTTTGCTTTGCTGGCATCTACCTGAGCCATTGCTGCAGCTGCTTCTTTTTCTGTAGTACCTGTAGTACTTTCCAGCACTCTCAGTTGGGCACGGGCTTTCTGAATAGCAGCCTGTGTCTGTTTTTCCTGAAGAATATATTCACGGTTATCAATAATCAAAAGAGTATCTCCTTTTTTAACTTCCTGGTTTTCTTCAAACTTTACAGCAACAATAAAGCCTGCGGCTCTCGAAATAATCGGATTGACATATTCCTGAACCTGCGCATCATTGGTCTGTTCGTACGTATAGTAATTTTTAAGGGTAAAACCGCCCCAGACAGCAAGTGCGGCAACGATTAGAACTGAAATCCATCCTGTGATCTTTGTAATCAGTCTATCAGTGGGAGTATATTTTTTTTTCATTGTATTATAAAATGCCTGTAATGTTTTGTAATAAATAATAATTGTTTTGTGCCATGATTTTGGCGGCTTCCAGCTCAAATTTTGTCTGAAGCAGCTGTATATCTGCATCCAGCAGCTCCGTAATAAGAGAAGTCTGGCTGAAATAAGTATTCTTAATGATACGCGCATTCTCTTTGGCCTGAATGACGTTCGCTTCTGCAACCTTTATCTGTTCAAGAGCTTCCTGGTAACGCAAATAAGCTTCTTTCACCTGCTGTCTTACTCGATCTTCCGTATCCTTGTGTGCCTCTTCTTCTTTTTCAAATTCCAGTTGAGCTGCTTTTACTTTATTCGTATTATGATAAAAGGAAGAAATAGAAAATGAAGCCTTAACCCCTACAATTCCCAATGAATACCAATATGGATTATAGGGATAAAGGAAAATCTGTGGATTAGCATAATAAAATTCGCCATACATCCCAATTTTAGGGCGTACATTGGCTTTTACCTGCTTCACTTTCAGTTTACTCAATTCTGTCTGCTGTTCTGAAACATGATAGTTGAAAGAGTGATCCAGTGCCAGTTTCAGATATTCGCTGTAGGAAGTATTTTCGTTCCACTGATTAATGGGTGCTTCGGGCATTACCACCTGTTCATCAGGAATACCGAGAATAATATTCAGTTTTTGTGTAGCAATGAGAATATCATTTTCTATGGTTACCAAAGTCATTTTTCGTTTCGAAAGTTCAAGCTCAATTCTCAAAACATCACTTTTTAAAACCACTCCGTTTTTATAAAGCGCCTGTATTTCTTTAAGCTGTGTTTTCTGATCCTCTATATCCTGTTTGATAAGATCTCTGAAAATAAAAGTTTTCTGGAGTTCAAGATAAAGAGCTGCTGTTTTGTAATGAATATCAGAGACCGACTGCTCTTTCTGGATATCTCTAATTTTCTGAAGTGTCTGATTTTCTTTAATCTTAAGATTCAGCTTGTTTCCGTTATAAATGTTCAGATAAAAATCGGCTCCGGCTCTGTAAAGAGTATGGATCACTTCATGCTGTGTGGGTTTTGAAAAAATTCCGTTTTCATAGATGGGAATATTTGAAGCTTTTTCTACTGAACCTTTCACTTCAATTTCCGGAAGGCGTTCTCTTTTCGCATCTTTTACTTCGGCTTCGGCAATGTCTACATTGATGGTATTGATTCTGATATGGCGGCTGTTTTCCTCCGCTTTTTGCCATGCGTCTTTTAGGGAGAGTCGTATGGTATCCTTTGTTGGACTGCCAGTCTGAGCTGATAAATTACTTGAAATCCCAAGCATCAGCAATCCGGCGACATAAATTTTCATTTGAATTTTTGAATTATTGCTCTGCAAATTTATTGGCAATCCTGAAATTTTATTTATCTAAAATAGTCAACTTTTACATGATTCCGGCCAAATGATTATATTTGCATTTTCATTGGTATTTCAAATTTTTTATGGGACTAATTGCAGCACTTCCGGATATTGATAAACACGATAAAAGTGTATTTGTAATGCACGAAAAATCGGAAAAACTGATTCCTTTTCACAAACATACAAAGGGGCAACTGAGCTATGTAGAAGGCGGTATCGCCTATATTACGATCGACAACAGAACGTATGTAGTTCCGGCCAGACATTTTTTCTGGATTCCGCAGGGTATGGAGCATATTTTAGAGATTGGATATACCGCAACCGTTCTGCGATCACTTTATTTCTATGCCCATGATGATGTTTCAGATCCATTTTACAGCCGGCTTGGAATTTATCCTGCATCCGAATTGCTCATCCAAATGATAAAGTATTCTGAAATCTGGGATGAAAAACATGTCACTGCAAAAGATGAAAATTTTGAATTTTTAGTGGCCTTAAAAAAGATTCTTCCCAAAACTCACAAACAACCCTTACCTATTATTCTACCCGCTACTCACAACAAACAGATGATGAAGATAGTATCTTATCTGGAATGGAATATGGCAGAAAAACTGACCCTGGCTAATGTAAGCAGCAGATTTGGTCTGAGTGAACGCTCTTTGTCACGCCTTTTCAAGGCGGATATGGATATTTCTTTTCTTCAGTACCTGAAAACATTAAGAATCATCAAAGCCATTGAATTACTTTTAAATACAGATAAACCCATCAATGAAATAGCTGATGACGTGGGATACAGCTCTATCAGCGCGTTTAGTGATACCTTCCATGAGTTTACCCAGTCGAGACCATCTGATCTTAGAAAGAGTAATAAAGCGACCCAAAATATGATAGGCTAGGTAACTTACAGATGATCTTCATCAGATTAACAAAAAATAAAAGACTAATTTATCTTTTATTAAAAATATCTTTCTATATTTGTCCCATAAAACTCAGTAAAATGTTTTCAAAAACCTGTGAATATGCTTTAAGAGCTCTGATCTATATAGCCCAGCAGTCTAAAAATGGCAGCCGGGTCGGGATTAAGGACATTTCAAAAAGCATCCATTCGCCGGAGCATTTTATTGCTAAAATTTTGCAGGATCTGAGCAGAAAAGGATTTGTACAATCTGCCAAAGGTCCGAACGGAGGTTTTTATATGGATCAGAAAAACCTGAATACTTCCATTGCTGATATTGTAAGAGAAATTGACGGGGATAAGCTTTTTACCGGTTGTGGACTTGGGCTTGATCAATGTTCAGAAACCCATCCATGCCCGCTTCATGATCAGTTCAAAAGTATCCGACAGGATCTGCGTATTATGTTGGAAACCTCAAAAATTCAAATGTTTGTCGATAATCTGGACTTACAGCTTACGCATTTGAAGGCTTAAAAAAATTTAAATTAATAAAAGATAAAAAGATCTTTTAATATTAAATAATCCATAATGAAATTATATCTTAAAAACCCACTTGTGCTGATGTTGTTCTGTCTGATGACCGGAATGTTTATGACCATCAGCTTTTTGGAGACACCGCTGAAATTTCAGGTTCCGGGAATTACTCTTCCAACAGCATTAGGACTAGGGAAACTCATGTTTGGACTTTCTTCAAATCTCCAATTAGGATTTCTTGTTGTAATCTTGATACTGATGCTTTTTAGCCATAAAAACTATACTAAAGCTGATTTTATCATCCTGGCTGTTTTATTTTTCATACTCGCTTTAGAGCAGTTCTGGCTGCTGCCAGTACTTGATTCTCGCGTAGATTTGCTTTCATCAGGAAAAACATTATCTCCTACTCCATTGCACGACTATTTTATTTATGCAGAAACCGCGAAAACATTTATTCTGATAATAGCCATCATTTTACAATTCAAAAAAAATAAAGTTCAATAACAAACACTATCCACTATGAAAGCATTTATTCTAAATACCATATGCACATTGAGTTTAGTAATTCTATTACTGTCCTGCTCCAAAACGGAAACGACTCCTATCCCACAGCCTGAACCTTATTCCGAACAACAGCTTGCTCCGCCGCTGCCAGTAGAAGAAGATCCTGAAATTCCGGTTTCCACAGATGCATCGAAACACGAAGGATTAAAATTAATAGAAGGAACCGACTGCCTTACCTGCCATAAAATAGATTCAAAATTAATAGGTCCTTCTTACCAGGAAGTTGCTGCAAAATATACGGACGCAGATCTTGATATACTGTCACAAAAAATAATTGACGGAGGTAAAGGCAATTGGGGAGAAATTCCCATGACTCCTCATACAGGATTGAGTAAGGAGAATGCCCAAAAGATGGTAAAATATATTCTATCTCTCAAAAAGTAATTAAAAAAATTTAAAATAATAAAAGACAAAAAAGTATTATATTATGAATACAAGAACAGATTTTATAGGAAATATGGTTGCTGAAGATTTCAGAACAGCCACAATTTTTAAAAGACATGGTATTGATTTCTGCTGTAAAGGCGGAAGAACCATTGAAGAAGCTTGCAGCAATAAGAAGCTTGCTCCTGAAAAGATTTATGAAGAATTGGAAGCGCTTCCAAAAAATGAAGGTTCCTCAATAGATTTCAACAGCTGGCCTCTGGATCTTCTGACAGATTATATTGAGAAAACCCATCATCGCTATGTAGAAGAAAAAACGCCTATTTTACAGGCATTCCTTGATAAGCTTTGTAAAGTACATGGAGGCAGACACTCTGAACTGTTTGAGATCACCTCTTTATTTAATGAATCGGCGCACGATCTGGCTGTTCACATGAAAAAAGAAGAACTAATCCTGTTCCCTTTTGTAAAGAATATGGTGAAAGCTAAAATATCCGGCAGTTCTCTTCCTCAACCTCATTTTGGAACAGTTGAAAACCCAGTCCATATGATGGAACATGATCATACAATAGAAGGTGATCGTTTCAGAAGGATCGCAGAAATTACCAATGAATATCTTCCGCCAGCAGATGCCTGCAACACCTATAAAGTTGCTTTTGCCATGCTTCAGGACTTTGAAAATGATTTACATAAACATATCCATCTCGAGAATAATATCCTTTTCCCAAAAGCCATCCGACTGGAGAAAGAATTTGCTGTTGAATCTTAAAAATTAATACAGAATGACACCTAAAAAACTTTGGATATGGCTTGCTGTAGTAATGGTTGCTTCGTTTGCTGTATTGATCTTCTATGGAACTGAAATTTACAGAAAAATACCGCCAATTCCGGACAAAGTAGTAAGCACAGACGGAACCGTGATTGCTACCGCACAGGACATTAAAGACGGACAGAACGTCTGGCAGTCTATTGGCGGACAAACAGTGGGAAGTATCTGGGGGCATGGTGCCTATATTGCTCCTGACTGGACGGCCGATTATCTTCACCGCGAATCTATGCTGCTGCTTGATGAACTGGCCAAAAAGGATGGTAAAGTTTACAAAGAACTTCACGATGTTGAGCAAGCCAAATACCAGGTATTGCTGAAAAAAGAACTTCGTACCAATACTTTTAACGAAAGCAGTAATGAAATTGTTTTCTCTCCGGAACGGGCTGAAGTGCAGAAACAGCTTTCAGAGTATTATGCAAAATTATTCATGAATGATGCTTCCATGACAACACTCCGTGATCAGTATGCTATCCCGGAGAATACCATTAAAGATACTGGAAGAATGGCCAAAATGAATGCTTTCTTTGCATGGAGCACATGGGTGTGTATCACGGAAAGACCGGGAGATGATGTGACTTATACCAATAACTGGCCGCATGATGAATCCGTTGGAAATGTACCTCCTCCTTCATTGCATTTATGGTCGGGTTTCAGTATTTTACTTTTATTAGGGAGCGTAGGTCTTTTGGTATTTTACCATGCAAGAAACAAAGAGGAAGAAATCAGTGAGGCTCTTCCACATGAAGATCCACTGCGAAATATGAAACCAACGCCTTCTATGAAAGCCACTTTAAAATATATTTGGGTTGTAGCACTGCTAATCCTTGTTCAAATGCTTGCCGGAGTAGTTACCGCCCATTATGGTGTGGAAGGAAGCGGTTTTTATGGGATTCCTTTGGACCAGTTTTTACCACAGTCGGTTTCCAGAAGCTGGCATGTACAGCTTGCGATATTCTGGATCGCTACCTCATGGCTGGCAACAGGACTTTATATTGCTTCTGCGGTTTCAGGACATGAACCAAAATATCAGAAACTGGGAGTCAATATATTATTTGGAGCCTTACTGATTGTTGTGCTGGGATCTTTAACCGGACAATGGCTTGGCGTGATGCAAAAGCTTGGTCTGGTAGATAATTTCCTTTGGGGGCATCAGGGTTATGAATATGTAGAACTGGGAAGAGTGTGGCAGATCTTACTGCTTATCGGACTTATTCTTTGGTTGGTTTTAATGGTCAGAGCACTGCTTCCGGCTTTAAGACGTAAAGATGGAGACCGTCATTTACTGACACTGTTTACGCTTTCATCTGTTGCCATAGCATTATTTTATGGTGCAGGATTAATGTATGGAAGACAAACGCATATGGCAATTGCTGAATATTGGAGATGGTGGGTGGTTCACCTTTGGGTAGAAGGTTTTTTTGAAGTATTCGCAACTGTAGTGGCTGCATTTTTATTTACAAGATTAGGATTATTAAGACTGAAATCTGCTACCAATGCCGTTTTATTTTCTACCATTATTTTTCTTGGCGGAGGTATTTTGGGAACATTCCACCATTTGTATTTCAGTGCTACGCCTACGGCTGTGCTGGCATTAGGAGCCACTTTCAGTGCTCTGGAAATCGTACCGCTTGTTTTGATAGGTTACGAAGCGTACCAGAATTATCAGCTGAGCAAATCAACCCCATGGATTCAGGCTTATAAATGGCCTATCTACTGCTTCATTGCCATGTGTTTCTGGAATTTCCTTGGTGCAGGAATCTTCGGATTTGCCATCAATCCTCCTATTGCATTGTATTATATTCAGGGGCTGAATACCACAGCTGTACACGGACATGCTGCTTTATTCGGAGTGTATGGAATTCTGGGAATCGGATTAATGATGTTTGTTTTGCGTGGGCTTTATCCAGACCGACAATGGAATGATAAATTAATAGGCTGGGCTTTCTGGATGATCAATATCGGATTGCTGGTAATGGTAACCATCAGTCTCCTTCCTATAGGGATAATGCAGTCTGTAGCATCCATAAAAGAAGGTTATTGGTATGCACGTTCTGCAGAATTCATGCAGACAGATATCATGCATTTTTTAAGATGGATGCGTGTTCCAGGAGATATTTTGCTGACTGCTGGTGAACTGCTTTTGGTCATTTTTATCGTTGGATTGAAATTTGGCTGGTCACTGAAGGAAAAACGGTAGTATATTTTATTCAAAACTCAAAATTCTTTTTTATAAACATAAAGCTTTTCATCTGTAATTCTTATAATTTTAAAGGGTGCAAAGAAAGCGACTTTGTCGCGAATTAAGCATTATAATAATACATTTGCCTAAAAATGATCAATAAAATTGATCAAACCTCTTTGCTCCCTCAATATATAGAATCAAGCATTTAATTCTTTACGCTTATAAAATAAGATTCCATTTACATTAAAAAAGCCTTTAAATATCGAATTTAAAGGCTTTTATTTAAGATTTACTGCGTTACTTTCATTAGCGCATTGGTAATTTCAAGTTCTTTTTTTCTGGAATACGTAGAATCAAAAGGCTCCATCACATTGAATAAATACTGATAAAAAGGAGCAATCTGACGAACATTTTCAGCTTCCTTTACCGCCTTTTCTTTACCCATCTGCTGAAGTCCCTTTATAAAAACACTGAACTTTTTATCAATTGGTTCCATTGATTTTAAAATGTAAGCATGCGCTTTTTCGTTCTGTCCCAAAGTTTTGTAAGCATCAGTAACAGCTGAAACCACGATTGCATATTCCATCGGTTTTGATCTCATCTGCCTTTTGGCTATTGCTTTAAATGAAGGAGAAAGTTTTTGATAGTAATTATATTCTTCAAATATTCCTTTCTTAAGTGTTTCTGCCAGCTGAAGCCCTTTTTGTTCCTGTCCGGCAGCAATATATCCGGTAACCATTGCACCTAATGAACGTGGATCGTTGTATTTCTCAACGGGAATTTCTTTTGTGGCAAGATCCAGTAATTCCAGTGCTTTAGCTTTCTGCCCGCTTACCACAAGTGCAGATACAGCTCTAGTAGCAGACATTCTGTAGCCCAGAATATTAGAGGTAGCTGTTTCATCATAATAAATACTCAGGTCTTTAAAATTCCCCCATCTGAAGTTTTTTACCACCTGATAAAGAGAATTGGCATCTACTCTTCCCTTATCTCCATCTGGACTCTGAGGGGTATGGATAGGAACCAGCCTATAGCTGAAACCGTCAAACTGAAGATAGTCATCCAGATAAAAAATATTTTCACTGTCATACATTCCGCCTGAAGAGAAATTTATAGGACGTTTCCAATCAAAATTGGCCAGCATATCCAACATCATCAGGTTACTTTTGTAAAGCATATTCGCTTCGTAATTAATCATAATCTGATCTACAGCCTTGGGAAGGTCAGCTTTATTAATAGTACCTGATTTTACAGCATTTTCTTTATTTACAGGAAGAATAAATTTGCTCACCGGAAGAATATTGTATTTTTCATAATTTTCTCCAACATACATTTTCAGCAGCTCATCTTTTTCGGGTGATTTTAATTTCAGAAATTTCATAGCATCCTTTAAAGTAAGTGAATCCTGAGTCAGATATTTTCTGAACTCCTGAAAAGCCGTGTCTGGTGCACCCTGCTCTTTCAACATTTGGAAAATCTGTTCCCAATTTTGTTTTGTCATCAGATATACTGCGTCATTTACACCATCTCTGTATTCTTCATGGGTTAATTCTCCCGGAATTCCCATGGCATTATATGTTCTTCTTTTTACCTGATCAATACTCCATGGAGTGGCTAAAAGGGTAAAGTTGACCGTTTTAACATCATCCCTGAATCTTTCCGTTTCCTGAATCGCCCATACCGGAAAAGTATCATTATCACCATAAATAAATATGATATCATTTTTAGGCAGCGAGCGTAAGAACGAATAGGCGTAATCACGGGCTGCCGTCTTCTTGCTTCTGTCGTGTGAAGTATAATTCTGAAACCCCATCATAAAAGGAATTCCAAGTAAAACTATTCCCAGAACAATTTGAGCCGCATTGGATTTGACCTTAGCCTGAATCATCCAAAATATTGCTCCCGCACCCAAACCTATCCAGATCGCAAAGGCATAAAATGAACCCACCATTGCATAATCTCTTTCCCTTACTTCAAACGGCTTTACTCCGGTATAGAAAACAATCCCCATACTTGTCAGAATAAACAGAGAAAGTATTGCATAAAATCTCCCGAAATCTCTGTTCAGCTGGAAAAAGAAACCAATCAAACCCAAGATCAATGGCAAAAAGAAAAACTTTACTGTGCTTTCATTTTTAAACTTAGCAGGCATATGATCCTGATCTCCCAGTAATGCGTTATCAATAAAAGAAAAACCTGAGATCCAGTTACCATTGGTATTTTCCATATGTCCCTGAAGATCATTCTGTCTTCCTACAAAGTTCCACATCAGGTATCTTACAAAATAATATCCGTTCTGAAAGGAGATAAAATAATCCATATTCTGAGCCAAAGAAGGACGTTTTACCTTGATAATATCATAAGGCTTTACCTTCAGATAATCTTCTGCAGTAATGGAATCTCCTTCATATTTTGCTCTCAGTTCTTCGAAAATTCTTTTGGCTTCCGGATTGTTTGCTGCTTCTTCATTATCATAATTAAAGGTAAAATCAGGAGCTCCGTATAAAGAAATATAGTTGGCCATCACTTCTTTATCTTCATTGAACATTCTCGGCATAAAGCTGATGTGAGATTTATTAAACACATAGTTGAATCTTTCTCCGGCCTTTCTGTAAGTTCCTGTTTTTTCATCTTTTTCGTAAATATCTCCTGTGATCTCTTTTTTATAATTTCCATCTTCATCTTTTTCCAATCCGTTTTTATCGAGAAATGCGGTGTAGTTCTGCCCGTAAATGGTAGGCCAGTCCCCGTATTGCACCCTGTTATAATAATCTCTCATTCCGATAGCTGTATCCGGATCATTAAGGTTCATCGGAGGATTGGCGTTCGCTCTGATCGGAATTACCAACCAGCATGAGAATCCAATGATCATATACACAAGAGATAAAACTATGGTCTGATATACCTTTCTTTTGGTTTTTCTGGCATATTTAATCAACAGATAACTTATTACAGACATAAGAATAAATGCAGCAATGGTGCCTGAATGAAAAGGAAGCCCCAACCCGTTCACGAAAAAAATTTCAAGTTTTCCAAAGATCGTCATAATCAAAGGGAAAATAATCTTGAAAACAAATGCAAGAATTCCCAGCGTAACTAAATTAGCCGTCATAAAACTCTTCCAGGAAAAAGTATAATTCCGGGCATAATACACAAGACATATAGCCGGAATTGCCAGCATACACATCATATGCACTCCTACAGAAAGCCCTATGATGAAGAAAATAAGAATAATCCATCTCTCACTGTCAGCTGCTTTGGATTCGTTTTCCCATTTGGAGACAAGCCATACCAGCAAAGCAATAAACATAGAAGCCATAGAATATACCTCTCCTTCTACTGCTGAAAACCAAAATGTATCTGAAAATGTAAAGCATAAAGCTCCGATTACACCGGAAAAAAGGATAGAAACCTTCTGAGAACTGGTAATTTCTTCAAAATCTTTATGTAAAAGCCTTCTTAAAAAATGGGTAATTGTCCAAAACAGGAACAGAATGGTAAAGGCACTGAATAATGCTGACATGGCATTAATCACAATAGCATAATTCTCTGTATTTCCCAATGCAAAAATACTCGCTACCGCTCCCAAAATCTGAAACAAAGCAGCGCCCGGAGCATGGGTAACTTCCAGTTTCACTGCGGAGGAGATGTATTCTCCACAGTCCCAAAAACTCAGAGAATGTTCTATCGTTGAAAGATAAGTAACAAGTGCAATAGCGAAAAGGAACCATCCCAGTACGGTGTTCCATTTTTTAAAAGACCAATTTTTCATATAATATTTTCCAATATGTATATGACAATTGGGGAAAAGGGTTTATTACATGAAAGTTTAAAATTTCAGATAAAACGACTTTCAAATCATTTTAAACGTTCTAAAATATTTAAAATAAAACTTTTGTGGTTTAAAAATACCTACTGCCTTCTTAAATAGTAGAATTTTAGTATGTATTATTCAACCCACCATCCAAAGGAATGCTTGTTCCTGTAAGATAATTTGAATATTCTGAAGCCAGAAAAGCTACCAGATGACCGTATTCTTCAGGCTGCCCGAATCTTTTCATCGGAATTTTATTTTCCCTAGTTCTTTTTATTTCTTCTTCCGGAGCACCACTTTGCTGAGACTCATGAGCTACCAGTTTTTGAATTCGTTCCGTGTCAAAATATCCTGTTAAAACATTATTTACCGTGATATTATGCTGTGCAATTTCATTAGAAAGCGTTTTTGCCCACGCAATGACTGCGGAACGGATAGAATTGGACAATGCCAGATTCCCGATCGGTTCTTTTACTGATAAAGAAGAAACATTGATGATCCGCCCGTTTTTCTGTTTAATCATATTTGGCAAGGCCAGTAGTGTTGTTTCGCAAACTGTTTTAAAAAGAAGATCAAATGCTTTTTGATAATCATCTGTATTTTTATCAATGGCCAAACCTGGCTCTGGACCATTTGTATTGTTCACCAGAATATCTATTGAATGGTTATTAAAATATCCTGCAATAATTTTTCTATAGCCTTCAAAATCAGAAAAGTCAGCTACCAGATATTCATGTTTCTGATCAGCATGGATGACAGGCAGTGAAGAAACGAAATCTTTAAGTTTTGTTTCATTGCGGGCCATCACCGTTACATTGGCTCCACATTTTGCCAGTTCTATGGCAATTCCGGCTCCGATTCCCTGTGTAGCTCCTCCTACTAAGGCATTTTTTGAAAAAAGTTGAATATTCATCTTGATAATGAGTATTGATTAATTGATATAAATGTATGAAAAGCTTCCCCTTAAAAAAAAATCAGATTGAAATATTACAGAAACTACTTCCTGAATACAATAAAGCACCGGTATAAACCAGTGCTTTAGTATTTGTGTTATTAGAATCTTCTTTGGATGATTACTATTTGTTTGGGAACATTCAACAGATTAATCTCCAATTCGGAAAACAAGTATCTGGGTAGATGTTGCGGAAAGATTCATTCCTGCCCCTGAACAATTACCAGACTGGCCTCTTCCTAATGAGATTGTCCAGTTTCTGTTAGCTGGAAGTGTAGTGGCATAAGTAATTGTCCCTCCATGATTGGAAAGAGCACCTTCCGAATGTGACGCTGTATTATGAATTCTGGAAGTTGTAGCATCTAAAGGAAAATCTACAAAATAGGAACTGATTGTACATCCTGTAGCGTTGTGCTGCGCTTCATAAACAAATGTAATCTGGTAAGTTCCGGCAGGAAAAGTTATTGTACTTGTACCAGCATTATAGCTCATCCCCGGAATAGAATTCTTTATATTGGTCATAGGTACCACCTGCGACCCTCCTGCTCCTTGTGCCTGCAAAAAGTTAGTCTGAGACGTTTCTAATCGGAAAACCGCCGGACTAGGAATAGATAAAGAACTTAATGTACCAATGTTCTTTACAACTCCATTAGCATCAATCACCAACAGAGGATCCGTAGTACTGTTTCCTGCTCCCACTCCCTGCAGCCGTAATGGATTAGATCCGTTGATATGGAGCTTATTCGTCGGAACCGTGGTTCCTATTCCCATATTTCCACCAACGGTAACTGCTACGTCATTGGCTTGTTGTGCTACAGAAGGGATTCCAGTAGTGGGGTTATCCTTTGCACCATCAATATTAAATACTCCTTGTGGATTTGTTGTATTAATACCTACCTGTGCACTCAAAAAAAATAAAATTACTTGTCAAAAGAAGTAAAAGATAGACGAGTTTACGTTTCATAATAAATTCCTTTTTAGTTAATATTTAATACTTTTCTGAAATATGAAAGTGATTATTTCATTAAAAATTCAATTAATATAATCGCTGTCACTAAATCAAATATAGTGAATTTCACAAACAAGTGAACAATTTAAATGAAAAATAATAATTTATTTTTTAAAAAATAAACACAAACATACATGAAATAGTAAATTATATTTAAAATAATTTACTATTTATTAAATATTTAAAACATTCACTACTGCCGTATTTATATAAAAATTTGGTTCTTCAGAGCAGAACAAAACTCTTTATTATAAATAAAACAGAATGTTTATAAGTCAACTCAATAAAGAAACAGCCCTTCAATAAGTGATTGAAGGGCTGTTTTTAATTTTTGCTTATGAATTACTTCACCACGGTAGCTTCGAGCTCAACCTTTAATGTTTCAAATAAACCATTTACTTCCAGCATAGTTAAGGCCTGCTGAATTTCATGCTGAGCAATCCACTCCTGAAGAATAGGGAAATAAGGCCAAAGTTCTTCTGCAGAAGTTGTATAAATATTTAATCTGACAATACCTTTACATTCATAACCTGCTGAGATGATTATTTCTTCCAGATTGGCAATAGCCTGTTCCAGCTGGGATTTCATATCTTTATCACTGGATGTTCCGTCAGGATCAATAGCTGCCTGTCCTGAGCAATATAAAGTGCTTTCAACATTTTTTACTTCTACAGCCTGAGAATAACTTCTCTCATTCTGCCATTTCCACGGATTAACTGTTCTTTTTTCCATTGTATTGAATTTACTATATGTTTACAGTGCAAAATTGCAGAACAGGTATGACAAATTCCCGTGATCCGGATCACGATTATGATGTGAGTATTATCACATTTTATAGAGGCAATCGGCTCAGAGTTTCTCTGGACACACCTAAATAAGCAGCTAAAAGAGATTTCGGAACCCGCTGAACCAAAGACGGATATTTTTTTAAAAGCTGGTCATACCTTTCTTTAATTCCGGTTGTCATCATTGAAAGAGTACGCTGCTGGGCAGTAATAAATCCCATATAAGCTTTTTCAAGGAAGAAATGCTCCAGTTTAGGAAGTTGTGCACAGAGTTTTCTATAATCATTCAGCTGAAGACATAATACTTCTGTATCTTCCACACATTCGAGGGACATGGTTGCAGCAGTTTGTTGATAATAAGCAGGAAAATCAGTCTCCCACCAATCTTCCATAGCAAAACCGATGATATGTTCTTTTCCTGTCTCATCTGTATAAACCAGTTTCAGAAGACCTTTCAATACAAAATAATGATAAGTCACCGCCTCTCCTTCCTGAATTAAAAACTGATGTTTTTTATATTTTTTATAGGTAAAGAAGGATGATATGAGTTCAAATTCATCATCGTTAAGCGGAATTATTTTCTCGATATGTATTCGCAGCTGATTCAGCATATTAATTTCTCATGATCTAAAATACTATTTAAAAACTAAGGCTTTTGTTTCAGCAGTTCATCAATCTGTGTGCAAAATGAGCTTTTACTGTAATCTGCCAGCCCTTTATGATGCAGCCGAATTTCACCTTTTTTATCCAATACTACTGTTGTAGGTAATGAACCATTGTAAAGCGTACCAGGAATATTACCGGCAGGAACGAGGAAAGGAACTGTAAAGCCTTTTTCTTTTAAATAAGCTTTTCCAAGAGCAGTATTATCATCAAGGTTAACGGTAAGAAATACCATTTCCGGGTTGCTTTTGTAGTGATCATACAGTTTTTGGACAGACGGAAATTCTGCTCTGCATGGAGGACACCATGATGCCCAGAAGTTAATAAAAACAACTTTATTTTGCAAAGCAGAGGAATCAATAAGGGTTCCGTCTTCACTTTTCAGGATAAATCCGGCATAGGTAACTTTTGCTGAAGCATTTCGTAATTCTTTTGGCTCAGATATGCTTGAATTGAGAATTCCCGTGGAAGCAACCTGTCTCATCAGCCATGCCTTTGCATCTTTATTTACCAATATGATAATGAATAAGACGGTCAATATTGTGGTAAAACCATTCTTCTTTAGCCATGTTTTCAGATTTTCCATATTCTTCCACTTAATTCTTAGCCAATATAAGATTAATATTCCGATCAATATTCCAGATAAGCAATTTTTTAAAGCAAAAAAGCCTTTAAATTCTAAGATTTAAAGACTTCCTCTTCATTTATTTCAAGTTATTATCATGGTAATATTTTTTTCAATAGCTATATCGCATTCAATAGTTTTTTTCTGAAAATGAATAATAATGAGCTGAAAAATATCAAGTATGCAATATTGAATATCGCTCCTCCAACCCATCCGGAATAAGGAAGCGGCAAAAGACTTTTTATTGGAATAATAAACAAAGTCAGTACAAAAGGTGTTAGCAAAGCCATCCATCTCGGCAGCATGGTCTTATTTAAAAGGATGCAGACTGCAAAGGAAATCCATCCAATAGCCAGTACACCAATAGCGGATCCCCAGGCGATATTCAACATTTTCATAAAACCTCTTCCCGTTTCTAAGAGATAAGGATGAGAAACCGGATCCGTATGATAAACTGCTTTATAAATTTCCCCAACGTAAAAAAATCCGGCATGACCCAAAGGAGATAAAACCGCTCCAGCCATTAACACCCAATAAACAAAAACAGCATACCATTTTTGACCATCTCTAAAAAACCGATAGACAAGCCATGAGGCAGGAAGTAGTAAAGGGCCTGTAAGAGCGCCAATCAAAGCACCAAACATCAATCTGGAAGCCGAACCTTCCAACATCAAAGTGGCAAATTCAATATTTGCCTGATCAGCATACGTCTTTGAAAACAACGGATAATCTGCAGGATTCGGATCAAATCCTGCAACATAAATATCACCAATGATCCAACATATTGATACTGCTATTGCAGCAGCAAAAGACCAGTTTATTTTACCTGAATATTTCATAATTTTTTAAATAATTAATTTCAATAAATTTTACATAATTCTACTCTACACTTTCTCAATTAAATAATACAGAAAGCCTATCTTATTATTAAGAATAATTCTAAATAATAATTATCTTTGTGCAAAACTATTGTAAACATTCAACAGAAAGGGTACGTAAAACGGAATAAAAAGTCCGTCAAAAGGAAATTCTAAAAAAGGAACACTATGACATTACGGCTGTATGATGAAAACTTAGGAAATATACTGATGGAGAAGAATGATCCTGTCCCTTATTTCTTACCTGACGGGAATATTCAGGAATGCATCACCAAACTCTCTCCTCCCTATGGAAATGGTTTTTATCATGAAATAAGTTTTGCTAATGTTCATATCAGTTTCGGAAATATATCATTGACCAATCGGCTTCAGCTTTATCTTGAAAGTGATTTTGATTCGGTAGAAATGCATTTTAGCCTGAAAGGAAAAAGTAAGGCCATTTCAGGAAACTTTCAGAAAACCGTAGAATTTGACAGCTGTCAGCATAATATTATCTATGCCCATCACATGGAAGGCAGGATGGAATTTGAAGGCCCGGAAATGTATCTGTTTGAAATTAACCTGGCACCGGAATTTTTTATAAAATTTCTACCGGAGGATTCGGGACTGTTTGAAATGTTTAGAAATTCGATCAACAAACAAAATTCATCACTCATCAAGCCAGAGCATAACCGTATCACACCGGTAATGTATGAGATCCTGAATGATATTGTACATTCCAACAGAAAAGGAACTTTCAAACGAATCTATCTTGAAGCTAAAGTAAGTGAGCTTCTTTTGTTACAGCTTGAACAGTTTTTTGATAACGACTTCTTACCCTCTTCTCTTCAGAAAAAAGATATAGAAAAAATGTACGCTGTAAGGGAATATATTCTGAATAATTTAAAGTCAGAAAGTTCTCTGACTGAGCTTGCCCATCTTGTGGGAACAAATGAATTTACTTTAAAGAAAAGCTTTAAGGAACTTTTCGGAACAACCGTTTTTGGATTCTGGAACGACATCAAAATGGAACAGGCAAAAAAAATGCTTCTCAACAGTGATCTGAACATCAGTGAAATTTCAGACAGTATTGGTTATAAAAATCCGAGACATTTTTCTTCGGCCTTCAAACGTAAGTTCAATATACTGCCCAGTAAAATCAGAAACAGATAAAAGCTATAGCTTGTGGAATCCTCATTTATTTATTTTTTCCTGATAATAATAAAATTTGACTAATAATCGTTAATAATTTGTTCTTTAACAAAATCAATTGAAAAACAATAATAAATCAATATACAATGCATAATATTATTTTTTATGTAACAGTCTTATTTTATCCTTGCTTTTAAAATTCCCGAAAACCTGTTTTTTAATGGATTTATTTCATAATTAAATTGTTACGTGTAACAAATCCCCTATTCATCTAACTAATCGTACATCAATTAAATATTAATTCATATAAAAGAGATCTACTACTTTAAAATAAACTAATGCAAACATCCTTTTTAAAAATTACCGCTGCCACCGCTGCGCTCTGCTTCAGCACCCTGGCAATGGCTCAACAAACCTATTCTGTGAGCGGAACCGTGAAAGACAAAAAAAACGGAGAACTATTGATCGGAGTATCAGTAAAAGTAAGTGAAGATCCCTCCATCAACGTTGTAGCCAATGAATATGGGTTTTATTCTCTTTCATTACCCGAAGGCAATTATACCATCATTATTTCCAATCCGGGATATCAGGACTTTGAACAGCAAATTAAAGTAGATCAAAATATTAAACTTGATCTTCCTCTTTTCCCTGCAGAAACCACAGCAAAAGCTATTGATGAGGTAGTGATAACAGGTATTAAAAAGGACAAAAACCTGACCTCAGCTCAGATGGGAGCGGAAACATTAAGCATTAAAAACATAGAAAAACTGCCTGTTCTTTTCGGAGAAAAGGATGTTATGAAAACCATACAGCTGTTACCAGGTATCAAAAGCAATGGTGAAGGAAGCAGTGGATTCAGTGTAAGAGGTGGTGCTACCGACCAAAACCTGATATTACTGGATGAAGCTCCGGTTTATAATGCATCTCACCTTCTTGGTTTTTTCAGTACATTCAACAGTGATGCCCTGAAAGATGCCAGCATTATTAAAGGAAACAGCCCTGCACAATATGGAGGACGCCTTTCTTCTGTCCTGGATGTTAAAATGAAGGACGGAAACAACAAAGACTATAACATCAACGGAGGAATCGGTCTTATCAGCAGCAGACTAAGTGTGGAAGGACCTATTCAGAAGGAGAAATCCTCATTCATTGTTTCAGGAAGAAGAACTTATGCCGATTTGTTCCTTAAAACCAACAAAGATTACAAAGACAACAAATTATATTTTTATGATCTGAATCTAAAAGCCAATTATCAGATCAATGAAAACAACCGTATTTACCTTTCCGGATATTTCGGAAGAGATGTTCTTGGATTGGGAGATACTTTCAATACAGACTGGGGAAATACTACAGCAACATTGAGATGGAACAGTATTATCAGCAGTAAGTTATTCTCCAATACATCTTTCATTTACAGTAATTATGACTATAAAATCAGTCTGAAAAATGATGACACTGTATTTGATTTGAATTCAAAAATACGTGACTGGAATCTTAAACAGGACTTTACATGGTTTGCAGGAAACAAGCACTCTGTACGTTTTGGTCTGCAGTCTATTTATCACACTCTTACTCCGAGCAGTGCTTCCGGTACTACGGTGAGCAGCTTTGCAAGAAATCCGAGATATTCATGGGAAAACGCGGTTTACATCAATGATGATTATAAAGCTACAGAAAAGCTAACAATTAATTATGGAGCAAGACTTTCCATGTTCAGCGTACTGGGAGGCGACACATTTAACACCTATGAAAATGGTGTACTCACCGATAGTAAATTCTTAGAGAAAGGAAAATTCGGGAAAACCTATGTGAATATTGAACCCCGTATTAGTGCCAACTACCGTATCAACGAAGTCAGCAGTGTAAAAGGAGGTTATTCCAGAAACACTCAGAATCTTCACCTTTTAAGCAACAGCAACAGTGGAAATCCTACAGACCAATGGATAGGAAGCAGCTATACGGTAAAACCGGAAATTGCAGATCAGATCAGTCTGGGGTACAGCAGAAATTTCAACAATAATAATTATGAATTGAATGCTGAGATTTATTATAAAGACATGAAAAACCAAATCGACTTCAAAAACGGGGCTCAGATTGGTTTTGATACAGGAGCTGATGTAGAAAGTGAGCTGCTATTCGGAAAAGGAAGAGCCTACGGTCTGGAACTAATTGCTAAAAAGAAAAGCGGAAAACTGACAGGTTGGATTTCTTATACTCTTTCTAAGACGGAAAGAAAGATCAATGGAATTAATAATAATGAATGGTATAATGCCAGAATGGACAAAACCCATGATCTTTCTATTGTTGCCACTTACCAGCTTAACCCTAAATGGAGTTTTTCAGGATTATTCGTGTACAGTACAGGAAATGCGGTTACCTTCCCTACCGGAAAATATGAGCTGAACGGCCAAACCATATTCCAATACAGCAACAGAAATGCAGACAGAATGCCAGCCTATCACAGAATGGATCTGAGTGCCACTTACGAACCGAGTTCCAATAAGCGATTCCGAGGTTCCTGGACATTTGGTATTTATAACCTTTATGGTAGAGAAAATGCTTATACCATTAATTTTGAAGACAATCCTGACCGTCCCGGAACAACGCGTGCCATGCAGACTTCTTTGTTCCGCTGGGTACCTAACATCACTTATAATTTCAAATTCTAAATCATGAAAAATACTTTTTATATCATATTATCTCTCTTTGCATTAACTTCTTGTGAAAAAGAGATCGAGTTGGATCTGAATGATCAAAGCGGAAACATTGTTATCGAAGGAAACGTAACAAACAAACCGGGGCCTTATACTGTAAAAATCACCAAATCGGTCAGTTTTTCAGAACCCAATCAATATCCGGCTGTAACGGGTGCCCAGGTTATTTTAAGTGATGATACGGGACAAACGGAAACGCTTCAATATACAGGAAACGGAATGTATCAGACTACTGCATTTACAGGAGAACCTGGGAGAATCTATACCTTAAAAGTACAATCTGAAGGAAAACAATATACTGCCCAGAGCAAGATGCCCGCTGTGGTTAATTTTGAGGGATTAGAACAGAGCTCTTTCAAGTTTGGAGATAAAAATACGTATACCCTTTTACCTCTTTTCACAGATCCAATGCCGTTGGGTAACCGTTATCTTTTTAGTTTTACAATCAATGATCTTACTAAAAAATATATGAATACATTTTCGGACAATGTGAATAACGGATTAGCCAATCAACAGCCACTTATTCTTCCTAATGATGATAATAAAGGCAGGGATCATGAAGTGGTAGTAGGAGATAAAATTCATGTAGAAATGCAGTGTATTGACAATAATATATTCACGTATTACAGTTCTTTGCTTCAGATTTCAGGAGGTAATGGAGGAAGCGCTACTCCAGCAAATCCGCCAAGTAATATCAGCAACGGAGCTTTAGGCTATTTTTCAGCCCATACAACAGATACGCAAACTTTTGTGATCCAGCCTGTTACTCCATAAATTTAAAAAGGATATTCCAACTAACGGAATATCCTTTTTTATTCTCTGTCTTATCTTAATTTTCTTTTAAAAGCATAATACCTGTACAGAAGCCTATCATATCTGATCACACAAAAAAGTATTCCTGCAGTCGCAATCAGTACTTTTAAACGAATTATGCTATAGCCAAAGCCCCCAAGAATACATCCTGAAAAAAAACAGGTAATAATCACCAGTTTCAAGGCAATATTCTTTTTAAGCTGTCTCTTTTCATTTTCCCTTTCCTTAAAGAAAAGTTTTGAAAGCTCTATTCCTAAATCAGTAAATAATCCTGTAAGATGAGTAGTTCTCACCACAGATTGTGAAACTCTTGTTACCAATGAATTCTGAGCCCCCATTGCAAAAAGCAAAAGTCCGGCAATCGTATAAGGAGATATTGAGATTTTCAATATCTTATTATCTGCTATTCCCACAAAACTTAATATCAGAATTTCGGTAACCAAAGGAATAAGATGTGGCCGGAACATTTTATGTCCTGATGAAAATTCAACCATAAAACTTGAACAGAATGCTCCTCCCAGAAAACATATAATAAAGATAAAATATGTAAAAGCTTCACTGTAATGATCGAGAAGAATCTCTTCAGAAAAGAAAGCAAAATGCCCCGTTATATTGGTTGTAAGAACTCTAACAGACAATACCCCTACAATATTCACTATTCCTGCAACAAACGAAAGTGCTGATGCAAGCTTAAGATTGTGAAAGTAGGTTCTGTTTTTCCCTCTGTGTCTGAACATTTTAATTTTCTATAAGGGTTCTATTTTTAGGACTTAAAAAGAACAGCTGGATAAAATAAATAAGTAAAAAAAATAAATTAGAAATGTCAGCATAAAGCCGTGAAAAACATGTCCGCTTAAATATTTACCCAGTGTTCTTTAATTTACTATATCATTTTTTCAACGTAAATTCCTGATGTTTCATAATAAACAATGATCTTCTTATGAAATGAAAACAGCTTTCACAAAGTCCTCAGAAATCTATTGTTTCTTATTTCAGCACCAATTTTATTATTTTTGTAAAAGTAATTCGTTCAGAAAAAAAAGCTTGTGATATAGATCCGCTTAAAATGTGATTTAAGTTAAAAACTGAACGTAAATTCAATAGCCTGTATAGAAAAATTATGATCTCAAAATTTATTTTTAATAATCAGTATCTTTTTGATGAACTGCCTGAATATGATAAGAATCTGCTTACAGGAGCTATGAAAACAAAGAACTATCGTAAAAATGAGCCCATCTTTACTGACGGAACAAAACCTAATGGCGTTTACTATCTTAATGAAGGCAGAATAAAGAAATACAAGGTTGATAATGACGGAAGAGAGCAGATTATTTACATTTACAGTTCCGGTGAATTTTTTGGGTATTCTGCCATTCTGAGTAATGAATCTTATGGAGATACCACCTCAACACTTGAAAATTCTGTCATCTCATTTATTTCAAAAGACAGTTTTCTGGATATCCTAAGCCAGTCATCGGTACTTTCAAGGTTATTGCTGAAATCTTTGAGTCATGAATTCAGTGTAATGGCCAACCTTATTGCCGTTTTATCCCATCGTACAGTCCGGGAAAGAGCTGCTCTCAGTTTACTGATTCTTCATGATAAATATAAATCAAATGATGCACCTGATAACGAAGTATTTATTTCTCTTTCCCGTGTGGATCTTGCCAATATGGTAGGAACAGCCAGAGAAACTTTAGCCCGCATCATCAATGATTTTAAGCAGGAAAAGCTGATCAGATCTGAAGGACGGAAAATACAAATCACCGACTTTAAGCGGTTGATTCATATTGCCAACTTTTATTAATAAAACAATTGAAATTAAAAACTTCTTTTTCCTACTGACAAGCTGTTGTCATAACACTATCCTACTTTTGTCATGTAATTGTATAAATATAAAACAACATGAAACTTACCTCATTAAGAATTATCAGCAAAGATATCAAGACAGCCGTAGAATTTTATGAACAGACTATAGGGATAACCGCAAGATGGTACACTGAAGACTTTGCAGAGCTCTCTACAGATTCTATCACCATCGCTATTGGAAGTACCCGAACGATGCAGATGTTTTCGGAAGGCCTTACAGATTTCGCAGGAACAAAATCCACAATCATTGAGTTTTTGGTTAAAAATGTAGATGAAGAATATGAAAGAATTAAAAGTATAACGTCAGAAATCATCCAGGAACCTACAACAATGCCTTGGGGAAACAGATCATTGCTGTTCTGTGATCCGGATGGAAATATGATTAACTTTTTTACTCCCGTGAGTGTGGAAGCTGTAAACAAATTCAATTAAACTCTTTCATCAGTAAAAAATAGAAACCGCTGTAGTATTCAGCGGTTTTTTTATGCATTTTATTTAAATTTTATTTTCCTAGAAACTCAATGGCTTTCTCTACAAAAGCATTATGATACTGATAAAAAGAAGCATGTCCTGAATCCGGAAAAATTACCAGTTCCGCATGATCTAGATTCTGAGCCATATTTTTAGCATTCTGAACAGATACAGGAAGATCATTCTCACCATGCACAATCAGTACCGGATTTTTGATCTTATGTATTTCGGTAAGCGCAGCAGCATTAGGTTGAGCCCAGCTCAATACCGCTGTAAATTGCGAATTGGAAGCAACATCACTTAACGGAAGGTCTCTATCTGTTGTACGGAGCAGAACTCTTGCATAAGAAGCTTTTCCCTCCGCAACACTTTGGGCAGATTCTGTAAAGCCGAATTTCAGAAAGGAGGCCTCAGGGCTTAATCCTGCTGTTCCTGCAACAATAGTAGGAAGGTTAGACAATCCGATTGCCCCTTGAGGACCCGTTCCCGTTAATATTACTTTATTAATCAATGCTGGATTCGTTAGCACAATTCTTTGGGCAATAAAACCTCCCATGGAAAATCCCATGATATTAACTTTACTCAAATTCAGTGCTTTGATAAAATCGACTGCATCATCTGCCATTGCCTGAACAGTATTTGGGGTAGTTCCTTTTGAAGAGGCCACTCCTTTATTGTCGAAGATAATGACCTTATATTTTTCTGCCAATCCATCTGTCACCGCAGGATCCCAATCATCCATTGAGCCACCTAATCCTGGCAGCAATACCAATGGAATTCCATCTTCTTTTCCTAAAACACGGTATGCTATGGCATTTCCTTTAACAGTTATGAATTGGGTTTTGGCAGTTTGGTGGTTCCTGTTTTGTATCTCCTGCATCGTGGGAGGCTCGTTTTCTTCAGAGCAGGACATTGTCACTACTGTAAAAAGAGTTAAGCATAATAAGCTAACGGCTGAGATTTTTCTGATTGTTTTCATTGTTGTTTATTTTTGTATGATTATGGTGCAAACATAAAATACAAAAACAGGCGAAACACTCAAAAACATATGGAACAGGACATTTCGGCAGTTTAACTAGACAATTCAAAAACCGAAAAAGAGAGAGATTATGGTCTGCCTTAAAAATTTCAAGATAACCAAATCATTTCATTTTCATCATTATTTAGTTTTTTTCATCATTCTCTCTATCTCAGCCTTATCCAGATAGAAATTATCTGTCATCGAAATTCCATTTTCACTGATTGTAGCGCTCTTTGATACAAATTTCTTATCATTCCAATTAAGAATATAGGTTCTGGTATTGGTCATATAATTATTTGTTTTTTCAGTGCCATCCGATCTCATCGCAGTAATCCGGTTGAATTTGGCTTCATCCACTGCGATTGGTTCATTATTATATAAATATATCATTCTGTATTCCAAGATACAGCCATAATATTTCATTGCATATTCGTTGCAGTTCTGTTCTCTTAGCTTTATACTTTGGGGTCATAACTGGTTGATTTTTTCAATTTTTGTCTGGTCATCATTACCGAGATTATCAAACTTTATTTGTTCTATCAGTGACTGGCCCAGGCACACCTGAAAAACTACAGCAAAAAAAAGGATAAAAAAATTCTTCATAACGGAATTACTCAAAGTTAAAAGAGATGGGCTTAAGTTTAACCATAAAGTTAAAAATTAAACTTAAGGTGTACACTTACATCAATTATTTTTTAAAGTATAAAGAGCTTCCATTGCTTTTTCAGCATCTTTTTTCGATATAAAAATATGGTCATGGAAATAAGCTGCCACTACATTACAACTGATATTTTCTTTTTTCAATGCATTGGCAAAAGCTGCAGTGAGTCCTACAGCTTCCAGAGAAGAGTGAATATTCAGAGTGATCCAGGAAGAAATATAACTATACTCCAAAGACCATTTATCAGCAATAACCTTTTCTAAAACAATGGTAACCGCTTCAGTTTCCCGAAAGAAAAAAAGAATCTTTTCTATATCCGGTATTCCACCCAGGTTTTCAACGGTACAGAATACATATTCTCCATCATTTAATACCGGTTCCATATTCTGAATCAAAATGCTTAAATCTTTTTCTCCTGACATCTTTTTTTGTTGCAAAACTAAGATATAGATTGCAGCATCTGTTTATCAAATGATAAAAAACAAAAAAGGAGGCAGACTGCCTCCTTTTTGTTGTACTTGTAACCTATCAACTGAACCTCACTATATGTGTTTGTGTTTTTTTAAAAAAATTTGGTTTTAAGAAGCCCTGTTTAAGGGTTATTCATACACTTCTAATTTTTCATCAATTGTTTTTTTCCCATCATTTGCATTCTTATAACTATCGTTTATTATTTGAATAGCTATAATCATTATTTGTGTTTATATGAAATTTTTAAAATCGAAAACCATTATTTCTCATTGGCTTTTTCATTACTTAAATTTCACAGTACAAAGGAACGACATTGCGGAATAAAATCTTCTATAAAACCCATCGATACATCTCGATTCGAATATCGATATTTATCTATAAAAAATATTTTGATGATAAGAAGTGTAAAATCTTCTAAGAATTTCTATAGTTTATGGTGCGTTTTGACAAGCTCAATCAGCTCAACCATATTTTCTATCTTCAATTTTTCAAAGATATTTTTTTTGATTGTGCTTACTGTATTTTGTTTTATATTCAGGGCATTTGAAATTTCAAGGTTTCCGTATCCATCAGCATATAGCTCTGCTATTTCTAGTTCTCGCTTGGTTAACCCCATAAGAGGGCTTATCAGATTCGGATTGTGAACCAACTGCACCATAAGATTCCTCAAACGCTCAGAAAAATATTCACCTTTCTCTATAAAAGCTGTAATAGCTTCTCTTACCTCTTCTTCTTCACTCAGCTTGCTCAGATAGCCATTGGCACCTGCTTTCACAAATTTAAGTCCATGCAGCTCTTCTTCAAGTCCTGTAAAAACTAAAATTTTAATATCAGGATTAATCTTTTTCATATCAGGCAAAATATGCAGGCTGTTTCCGTCCGGGAAATGCGCATCAATGATCACCATCTCTATTCCTTTTGATTCTATCATCTCCAGTACCTGATTCAGGGATGAAGTCTGATAAACTTGAGCCTCAGGGACAATATCACTGATGACAATCTCCATTCCCTGGCGTACAATGCTGTGATCGTCTGCCAGAAGAAATATAATTTCTTTATTTTGAATTGGTGTTTCCATTATTGTTAATATTTAAATTAATCCTGAAAGTTACTTTAGTTCCTTTATGCAGTTTACTTTCAACTGATATATTGCCATCAAAAAGCTCTACAATTTCTTTTACCAGGTTAAGACCCAGCCCGGCTCCCAGGTTATCTACTTCATCAGATACCATGCCCTGATAATAAGGATCAAAAATTTTACCAAGATCAGATTCTGATATTCCTACTCCGGTATCTCCTACCGTTGTAATCAGGCAAATTTTATTTTCTGCCACCGGCTCAGTATTCATCACAAGATCAATCTGCCCATTCTCTGTAAACTTGTTGGCATTTCCGAGAATATTCATAAAAATCTGGTTGATTCTGATATTATCTGAAAATACTTCTACATTCTCAGGAATTCTATCCGCTACCACAAATCTGTTGTTTCTGGTTTCCAGATAAGGGGTAATAACTTTTACAATAGAACTGATCTCTTCCTTAAGATTGAAAGCCGATTTTATAAGTTCTTTTTCGGCGTTCTCATTTTTGGTGTATTCCAAAATCTGATTAGACTGCAGAAGCAGAGTACTGTTTGTAAATTTTATAGATTTAAGATAATCCTTTATCGTTTCATCCTTGGTTGTTCTGTGGATCTTATCTATAAAAATATTGATAATTTTCAGCGGAGACCTTAAGTCATGGCTCAGCATTCCAAGAATTCTGTTTTTGAAGTTAAGATTCTTTTTAATCTCTTTATTGGCTGCATTCAGTTTTTGCTCATACACAAATGCCATTCTTGTAAAATACATGATCAGGATGGATACAATAAACATCAGGATCATCAGTCCCAATACCAGATTCGTTCTGATCTGGTTATTATTGGAGCTTTGCTCGTTGTACTCTCTTTCAAGCTCTTTTTTAAAGTCTTTTATTGCATTTTCGTACACCTCTATCAGCCCATTACTGTACACCAATAGTTTACTGAAATTACTATAAAACTGTAAATTTTTCTTTTGGCTTTGAGCAGCAAGCTGCTGCATTTTCTTTACTTCAGCAGCATAATGTTTATCCATAGATTTTATGGTGTTGTCCATTTTAGACTTTACCTGAGAAATATCTATGGTTTTATTGTTGGTCATCGTAATCACCGTACTTTCCTTCTGAACATCCACTTTTCCCGTTACAGCATCTTTTAAACGCCCAAAAAAGCCTTTCTTTTTAACGGTATCAGCATAGGTACGTGTCTGAATATTGAAATCTTCAAAATCATTTTTATACTTTGCAGGTTCAAATGGTTTGTCCTCAATATTTGAAGGTGGGTTCAGGGAATTCTTGTATACAGAATCTATCAGTGTCTCCAGTTTTGCTGTCTTCTGTGAATCCTGGCGATGAGCTTCCAGACTTTTTTTCAGTCTTGGACTTGTATTTTCATATTCTCCAATCTTATCAAAATTGGTTTTGAGCTTTCTCAACGATTGAAAATAGAGCTGCAGATCATTATTATCCTGAGTAGCCATATATTTTTGCAGATGATCCTGTGCATCTAGAAAATCTTTCCGGGAATTGTCCGTCAATCCTCCCAGTGCACGGCTCTCCTCCAACTGATCTTTAATAAATTTCAGCTTTTTCCCGTTGACAAATTCGTTATAAAAAAATATGGCAATGATAACCTGTATCAATAAAATACAAAGGATCATTGAATAATGAACAACTTTTCTCAATTTAAAATTTAAGAATTTATTTTTCATATTTGTTTATCAGTTAAATTAATTCTTATACCCCACAAGTGAGTTTGATATTAATTCTCAACAATATACCATTATTTTCAGTAATTCTGCAATAGCTATATATCATTCATTTGGCAAAGTTAAAGTAATTTTTGTCTTCTTCTAATAATGAATATTTGATAAAACCCATAAAAATTAATTGTATTTTATATGAAAACGCTCTGTTAGCACTAAGTTTTATTCACGTAAACTCATTTTTTTAAATCAATTGCAAAAACTTGATGCTCAGTAAAATATTACTCATCTGTCTATTTTATTATAAATATTAAATGATACCCCGCAAAATGATGTCTGAATCACAAACAGCCATCTATTTTTTCCACTCCTTTTAAAGATTGAAACTCCCTGCTGTATATGGTTTTATTACCATTCCGTATTTCTACTCAATACAATAATTGGTTATTTACACTCTAAGAATATATACCCCCTTCTTTGTTACTTTGAAATGCTTTATTAATAGTGATAATATTCAATGGGAAACCAGAATATTCACATGTACCGGCAGATTCGTCTCTATACTTAACCTATCGTATAGCTAAGGCTCAGAGATTATTAAAGACCAGTAATGGTGGTACATTCCCTCATATAGTTGTCTTTACTTTTTCTGTGCCTCTTCAATACGATTATAAAAATAAAAAAATAACCTATGATTACAGAAAACTACGACGTAATTGTCATTGGCGGAGGAGCAATAGGTCTGGCCACAGCTTATCATCTCGGTCAGCGCCAGGCTAAAACTCTGGTGTTAGAGCAATACACCTTTGTGAATCAGCTGGGCAGTTCTGCAGGGGTATCACGTCAGTTCCGGATTCCCTATCCGGATGAATATATGGTACAAATGGCTTTGGATGCACAGCCTTATTGGGATGAACTGCAAAAAAAGACAAATACTCAATTGCTCGACAAAGTAGGAACATTATGGTTTGGAGATCCTGAAGTACACTCCACCGAAGGTAATATTGCGGAAGCTGAAAAATCTTTAAAGGCTTTAGGTGTTCCTTATACCACCTTAACATCAAAGGAAATTGAAGAACAATATCATTTCAAAAACCTTCCGGATAATTATACAGGCTTATTTCAGCCCGATGGTGCAAGCATTAATTTTAAAGCCACTATTGAAACCCTTTTAGGCCTTTGTCAGAAAGAAGAAACCGTTGAACTTAGAGAAGATTCTCCGGTATTGGAAATCAAACAAAAAGGTGAAATTTTTGAGCTCACCACTCCCAATGGAATTTATATCGCGAAAAAACTGGCTATTATTCCAGGGCCATATATCAACAGTGTCATCAACCTGCTTGATTTTAAAATAGAAGCCACATACTGGAATATGTCTTCTGCCTATTTTAAAAAGACCGATCCTACAATACAATATCCAACCTGGTTTGTATTCCAGAATGCAGCAGGAGATAACGGCAACCAATTTTATGGCTTTCCTTCCGTTGAATGGGATCATCCGCAATACATCCGTGTAGCACCGGATTTTGTCATCAAACCTTTAGATGAACCCAATGACCGGACTTTGATTCCCAATCCTCAGGAACTGGCTTATACTTCCCAATGGGTTCAGACTCATATGACCGGACTGAGCACCGAACCGGAATATACCTCAACATGTCTTATCGCACTGAGCACAATTCCCAATAAAGAACTACTGATTGATTTTGCGCCTTCTTATGTACCCAACCATAAAAACATTGTGGTCTATGCCACAGGATGGGCCGCCAAATTCACTCCTTTTTTAGGTAAAATCATGTCGGATCTTACATTAGACGGACACACTGATTTTGACATTACTCCTTTCCAATTAGGATATAAATATTTCTTAGCACTTTAAAATTATACAACCATGAATCAAGAAAACGTAAACAAAGATACCCCGCTGTATCCGGGAATGCAGCCCGACCTGAAAGTAGAAGTAGCCATCATTGGTGCCGGAACTTCCGGACTATACACTGCTTTCCGTCTGGTAACAGATAATAAATACAAAGGTCACGAAGTACAAATCTTCGATATGAGTGACAGATTGGGTGGAAGACTGGAATCCGTAATCATGCCCGGAATGAATTTCTGGGGTGAGCTCGGAGGAATGCGTTATCTGACTTCTCAGGAAATTGTAACCACTTTGATAGAAGGTTATCCGTTAAAAGAAAAAGACCTGAATAAAAGAACACCCGTATTAAAAGATAAGATGACTCCTGTTGAATTTCCTATGGGTGAACCGGAAAAACTCTATATGTACATCAGAAAAGAACGTTTTAAACAAAATGCATGGACAGAAGAGCAAAAACAGGACAATAAGCTGATTACCCGCTATTTTCTGAATGAAAATGATGAGGGATTCAGTTCTGATCAGTTATTTAATAAAATTATTTATAATGTATTAATGTCTGATCCGTGGGTAGCAGCAACCTATAAAGACAAGATCCTCGCAGGATCTGGCATTTATGATTTTACATTCAAACTGGACAGCAGAGATTGGGATGCTATAAAACCTAGAATGATTTACAATTTCCCCGGTTCTCCTTATGACAAACGTCTGGTAAATGATATCGGTTTCTGGAACCTGATCAAAGACCAGGTTTCTCAGGAAGGATATGAGTTCCTGGCGAATGCCGGAGGATATTATTCCAATACGATCAACTGGAATTCTGCCGAGGCATTTCCCTATATGGTAGGAGATTTTTCTGCCGATACTACTTATAAAACGATTGAGGAGGGATATGACAGCATTGCTTATGCAGTTGCTAACACCTATATGGAATATGACGGAGCGCGAATCTGGTCTGAAAATAAACTGATTACTTTCACTAAAGATCATCACTTAACAGCCACTCATAAATACGAGCTTACTTTCCTGAATATACAGAGCAACACGACGTGGAAAGTATACGCCAATTCAATAGTATTGGGCATGCCGAGAAAATCTCTTGAACTTCTGGATCAGAATAATTTCTTTTTCGATGCCAACAGGCATCAGGAACTGAATAAGAATATCCGTTCTATCATTATGGAACCGGCATTTAAAATCCTGATGGGCTTCGAACGCCCATGGTGGAGAGATCTTGGAATTGAGTCCGGCCATTCCATTACAGATTTGCCGATGAGACAATGTTATTACTTTGGTACCGATACTGAAACCAAAAATTCAATGTTATTGGGAAGCTACGGTGATATGGAAACTGAAACATTCTGGAAAGCGCTTTCCGATGACAAGGTTCTGTTTAAAGTAAGAGCTGCAAAATCCGCATCTCTGGAGGAATTACATAAATTCGATGACGTTCAGGCTACTCAGTTTATGGTGAATGAATTGATGAATCAGTTGAGAGAATTACACGGTGTAGATATCCCTGAGCCTTATGTAACTTATTTCAGAGACTGGACAGATGATCCTTATGGTGCCGGATATCACGCATGGAAAGCAGGTTTCTCCGTAAAAGATGTGATGCCTTATATGAGAAAACCATTGATGGATGAACAGATTCATATTATCGGAGAAGCTTATTCTGATCAGCAGGGATGGGTGGAAGGAGCTTTCTGTGAAGCTGAGAAAATGCTTCAGACCCATTTTAAATTAGACTGGCCATACTGGCTGGACACCAAGTATTATCTAGGATGGTAATCCTAAATACATAGTAAGATGATGTATAAATAAAGCTTCGGATTGTTCCGAAGCTTTATTGTTTTTAATTTTTATCTAAGAGATCCATTGTGTTATCAATTAATTTATTACATTTGCATAACTAGTTATATAATCAATTATACTTTATGGAATTATTTGAAAAAACAGGAAAAATTGCATTAGGCAGCAGACTGCGGTTTATGGCCTCAAATATTACGGATGAAGCTGCGAAAATTTATGAGCTGTATGATGTGGATTTTTCACCAAAATGGTTTCCGGTATTTTTTGTTCTTTCTGAAGAAGGTTCTAAAACCATTACCGAAATTGCTGAAGAAATAGGACATTCTCAGCCATCGGTGACAAAGATTATCAAAGAAATGATCTCAGCAGGCTTGGTAAAGGATAATCAAAAATCAGAAGATAAAAGGAGAAATATTGCGGGACTTACGGAAAAGGGAATAGAACTCTCTGCCAAAATAAAAATTCAGTGCACAGATATTGATCATGCCATAGATGAAATGATTAGTGAAGCGGCAAACAATCTTTGGGAAGCCCTAGCAGAATGGGAAAATCTGTTTGAGCAAAAATCTTTGCTCGCAAGAGTAAAAGAACAGAAAAAAATACGTGAAAGTAAAAATGTAAAAATAGTTGATTATCATCCAAAATACCAATCTGCATTCAAAGCATTCAATGAAGAGTGGATCTCGACTTATTTTGAAATGGAAGACGCCGATTATAAAGCATTGGATAATCCTGAAGAATATATTTTAAAGAAAGGCGGAAAAATCCTTGTCGCTCTATACAATGAAGAACCGCTTGGAGTCTGTGCTCTAATTAAAATGGATGATCCTGATTATGATTTTGAACTGGCAAAAATGGCTGTTTCTCCCAAAGCACAGGGAAAAAATATTGGCTGGCTGCTGGGAAGATCCATCATCAGCAAAGCCAAAGAATCCGGAGCATCAAAAATATACCTTGAAAGCAATACCATTCTGAAACCCGCCATCAGCCTGTATTACAAACTAGGCTTCCAGAAAGTAACCGGACGCTCAACCCCTTATCAGCGCTGTAATATTCAAATGGAATTAAATATAAAAGATTAAAATATGTACGATAAAAAAGTAGCCATCGTCATTAAAGATGATCTGCTGCCATGGCAGAAGCTTAATGTTGTTTCTTTTTTGGCCGGAAGCATCGCTATTGAGTTCCCGGAAACTCACGGTGAAAAATTTGTAACTGCAGACCAGGAAGAATTTCTCCCTTTCATAAAGCACCCTACGCTTATTTATAAAGCAGATAATACAGAAAAACTTCAAAGGGCATTTCGCCGCTCAAAAGACCGGGATCTCGCAATCGGGATCTATACCCACCAGCTTTTTGACACCCGGTCCGGTGAAGAGAATGTTCTTGAAATAGCAAAACATACTGCAGATAACCTGGACCTGGTTGGTATCATCGTGTACGGTGACAATAAAAAGGTAGATAAAGCTTTAGACGGATTAAAATTTCACGAATAAACACAGGCAACGTGGAAGATTTACCCCAAAATAACACCTGATTATTAAATGCTGGTAACTACAAATGCACAAATTTTTTATTTGTGCATTCTTTAATATAAAAACTAATATCTATCCTTCTAAGCGCTGTCAAAATATGAGCTGTTATATACTAATTCCATATCGCAATCATTAGTATTTTCTATTTTTCTAATGGAATCCTGAAACTATATTTTCCTAACTTTTCAGTTTGAAACAAAATAAAAAATGCATCGGATAATTCATTGTGTTATCTGAAATATTTAAATGGAAAACAACAAGCAAAACAGATTCATCATCTTATGACAGATAAAAATTTTAATCCTCAGAAAGGTTACACATTCAGTAAACATGTACCAGAGGAATTATCACATTTTGAACGGGTCTTTGATGTCTTCAAAGATTTGCTTACCCACACCTCCGGAGATATTGAAGAAGCCTTCGAGTGGCTGGATATGCTTGATAAAGAATATGATATTTTCAATGATGAATATACCTTACAGGATTTTGAAGAAGACTTGAAAAAAAGAGGTTATATCAAAGAAGAAGATCCTGAAGAAGGCAATACAGGAGGTGGAAAAGGCAAAAATATATTAACTCCCAAATTGGAGGCCGCTCTTCGTGAGTATGCCCTGGATCAGATTTTTGGAAAGCTGAAAAAAAACGGAGCAGGAAATCACCGTACCAATAAAACAGGAATCGGAGATGAACGCGATGGTGAAAACCGCTCCTTTCAATATGGAGATGATCTTGCGGCCGTAAACATGACGGAAAGCCTGAAAAATGCACAGATCAACAACGGAATTTCAGACTTGCGCCTGACCGAGGAAGACCTTATTGTAGAGGAAACCAAAC
Organism: Chryseobacterium sp. 'Rf worker isolate 10'; assembly: GCF_050753305.1. Classification (NCBI taxonomy): domain Bacteria; kingdom Pseudomonadati; phylum Bacteroidota; class Flavobacteriia; order Flavobacteriales; family Weeksellaceae; genus Chryseobacterium; species Chryseobacterium sp. 'Rf worker isolate 10'. The sequence continues at coordinate 723,287 of NZ_JBOZOF010000001.1, read as the reverse complement.
ATAAGGCACAGATGAGCACTGTCCTGATGATCGACATCAGCCACTCTATGATTCTATATGGTGAAGACCGCATTACCCCAGCCAAAAAAGTGGCTATGGCACTCGTGGAAATGATTAAACGGAAATATCCTAAAGATTCAATAGATATTATTGTTTTTGGAAACGAAGCATGGCCTATCAAAATCAAGGATCTTCCCTATTTAAAAGTTGGGCCTTATCACACCAATACAGTGGCAGGGCTCGAGCTTGCCATGGATATTCTCCGCAGAAAAAGAAATACCAACAAACAGATTTTCATGATCACCGATGGAAAACCGAGCTGTATTCAGCTGCCCAGCGGTGAGTTTTACATGAACAGTTTTGGTTTGGATGAAAAAATTGTTAACCAATGCCTCAACAGAGCTGCACAGGCCAGAAAACTGAAAATTCCAATTACTACTTTTATGATTGCACAGGACCCTTATCTCCGCCAGTTTGTAGAAGAATTTACAGCTCAGAACAAAGGAAAAGCTTTCCTAACAGGACTTTCAGGTTTAGGACAAATGATTTTTGAAGATTACGAAAAAAACAGAATAAGAAGAATATAAAATTCAGGTTTCAACCTTTAAAGCATTAAAAAAATCTTATCAGATAATTAGTATTACAAGAAAATGAAAAACGATATTACATTCAAAGAATTAAAAGACTCCGGTTATACCCATAAAACGATTAATGAGGAAATTCAGGCTAATTTAATTGCCCGAATTAAAGCTAAAGAACCCGTATTCGAAGGGCTTTGGGGTTATGAAGACACGGTTGTTCCGCAATTGAAAAAAGCGATTCTTGCCGGACACCACATCAATCTGCTGGGCTTGCGCGGACAGGCAAAAACAAGAATTGCAAGAAGTATGGTTAATCTGCTTGATGAATATATGCCTATCGTAAAAGGCTCTGAGATCAATGACAGCCCATTTGAACCCATTTCAAAATTTGCCAAAGATCTTATTGCTGAATTAGGTGATGAAACACCTATTTCATGGGTACACCGTTCTCACCGTTTCTATGAAAAGTTAGCAACTCCGGATGTGAATGTGGCTGACTTAATTGGAGATATAGACCCCATCAAAGCAGCTACCCTAAAATTGCCTTATTCCGACGAGCGTGTTTTACATTACGGAATGATTCCGCGTGCCAACCGTTCTATTTTTGTTTTAAATGAATTACCGGATCTACAGGCAAGAATTCAGGTTTCCCTGTTTAATATTTTACAGGAAGGAGACATTCAGATCCGCGGATTCCAGCTGAGAATGCCTCTTGATATTCAGTTCGTTTTCACAGCGAATCCTGAGGATTATACCAACAGAGGAAGTATTGTAACGCCGCTTAAGGATAGAATCGGGTCGCAGATTTTCACCCATTATCCAAAAACAATTGCGCTTGCAAGACAGATTACAGAACAGGAAGCACAGATTTCCGCCGAAGATAAAACACAGATACAGATTCCTGATCTGGCGAAAAATCTTTTGGAAGAAGTTGCTTTTGCAGCCCGTATCAGTGAGTATGTGGATGCGAAAAGCGGTGTCAGCGCCCGCCTTACTATCAGTGCTATGGAAAACTTAGTGGCAGCAGCTAAATTACGTTTGATTGAGTCCGATACTGAGAAAACAACCATCCGCCTGCTTGATTTCATGTCGATCATTCCATCGATCACAGGAAAAATTGAACTGGTATATGAAGGAGAACAGGAAGGTGCAGATTATGTAGCTAAAATCTTAATTGACAAAGCAGTAATGGCGCAATTTGAAAGTATATTCCCGCGTATTTCCAAACTGGAAAAAGAAGGAATCAAAACCCCTTATACCGACCTCATCAGATGGTTTAACAAAAATCATCTGGAGCTTAATTACAATGATACGGATGAAGAATTCTACGCTAAACTTGATAAGATAGCTCCTCTGACAACCATAGTGGAAGAAAATGCTTCTGATTTAAGTCCGGAAGACCAGAATTTCTGCAAAGAACTTATTCTATGGGCTTTAACCATCAGTAATAAAATTGATAAATCTGAGAATCAGAATGCCTTTACTTTTGACTCACCTGGTATTGGGCAATTCTTACGTAACTAAAATCACTGTGATAATATAAAGACAAAACCTTCAGATCAGCTGAAGGTTTTTATGTTTTTAAGAAATAAGATCAGTTTTACACCATATTGCCGCTTTTAAGTACGGCTGCACCAAAAGGATTATCTACAAGCCATAGCCATTCTCCCTCTTCATTTCTTTTCATAATACAGGAAGTATGACCTGTCATGTGTATAGAATGTCCGTCAGGAGCAATTCCTGTCATTTCCCACTGATCAATCCACATCGCAAGATCATTCACAACAGTGATATATGGAGTTTCGCCTTGTATATCCAGTTTTAGTCTGCAAATCTCACTCATTGCAAGTCCTATCTGATCAAGTCCTCTCAGCTCTCTCCCATCTCTGTCTATGTAGACTGCTTCAGGGTGAAAGCAACTTAATGCTCCTTTGGTATCTCCGTTTTTTATACAATTACGGAAATAGGCTACGGCACCCACTTCTGTTTTTCTGTTAAAATCATTCATTATTTCAGATTTCGGGATTCTATTTCCCTTTTCAATGCTCTCTTGTCTTTATTCCAGCTATTGGCGACAAAAAAAGCAAAAATTATAGGTAAAAAAGTCATTAAACCCAGGCCTTTACTTATCGTACTATAAATAGCAATACCAGCCAATACTCCCAGAATTATTGCATTGACAATATTTCGGGCTTCAATTGTTCTTTTCTTCTCTAAGAGCTCCTGATCGGTTAATTCTGACAATTCTTTTTCCATGGTTTAGTATAAGTTTCTGGTTGTTTTTGTTTTTAAGAGGGTAAAATATATTATTTCGAAATTCATTTTTCCTGAAAGCTAAAATACAATATTGCTGAGACATTTTTTTATTTCTTTTATTTGTAATTTATTTACATCGCTTATTTCGGAAAAATTTCAAAGCTTATGGAAGACAACCTGAATTGCATTTACAGAGTTATCAATTTCATGGAAAAGAATTACGATCAGCCTGTTTCTGTAAAGGAACTGGAAGATATTTCCCATTATTCTTACCGGAATATCCAGCGTATTTTTAAGTACAGCTGCGGAGAAACAATCGGAGCTTTTCAACAAAGATTAAAGGTAGAAAATGCTTATAAACGAATTCTTTACACCCAGGAAAACCTTACCTCCATTGCCATTGAAGTAGGTTTCGCCAATATCGCTTCTTTTTCCAAAGCTTTCAAACAACATTTTGGGATTTCCCCAAAAGCAGCAAGATTAAGTAAAGAAAAACTTCTGTGTGAAGATGAGATAATTCCTGTAACTTCTGACGAACTGCTGGAGCCGGAAATTATATATATTCAACCACTACAGGTGTACTACCAAAGCATTAAAACCTATTATAACAATGAAGAAATTGAAGTACTCTGGGAAAAATTCATGGAAAATGAGTTTCCTGATTCCGTAACAGAATATTTTGGGGTAATAGCAGACGAACCTTTAATTAAAACTGAAATCAACTGTAGGTATGATTCATGTGCTTCCATTCAATCTGCCAACAAAAAACTGCCTTCAAAAACAATTTTTGGAGGAAAATATGCCCGTTTTACGCATGCAGGAAGCTATGAAACAATAGACGAAACCTATACTAAAATTTATTCACGCTGGATTTTTAATTCAGGGCTTGAATTTTCGCACACTCCTATCATAGAAAAGTATGAAAGACATGCTAAACATGAAGATGATCAGCACAAACAGCTGACTTATATTTTATTGCCCTTGAAGTAAATTGTCAATTTGGGACAACTTTAAAAATTTTTGCAGATCTAATTTTGCATTATTAAAAAATAGATCAATTATGCAAAAAAAGAAAATTTTATTTACGCTACTCCCTGCTCTTTTACTTTCGTGTTCACAGACAGATACACCGGAACTTCCAGGTACTACAACCCCTGTTACTCCTGTTTACAAAATGCCGGAAGAATCTGCAACACACGAAGGAACCTGGCTTCAGTGGCCACACCAGTATCAATATGGAACAACCTACCGAAACCGTCTGGATGCAACCTGGGTAGCAATGACCAAAGAGCTGGTACAAAGTGAAAAAGTTCACATCATTGCCTATGACAGTGTAGAAAAGAACCGTATTACAGGACTATTAAACAGTGCCGGAGTTCCGCTTACCAACATTAATTTCAAACTTTATCAGACCGATGATTTCTGGGTAAGAGATAACGGGCCGATCTATGTGAAAGACCAAAATGGCCAGTTATTTATTCAGGATTGGGGATTTAACGGTTGGGGAAACAAAGCCGAATATAGCAAATGTAATGTGATTCCATCCAAAATAGCGGCAGAAACCAATATTCCAAAAATCAATCTCAATTCAGTGATGATCAATGAAGGCGGTAGTGTGGAAATTGATGGAAACGGAGTGTTAATGGCCTGTAAAAGTTCCATTCTTAATAATAACAGAAACCCGGGAATGACTCAGCAAGAGGCAGAAGCGATATTTACTAAAAATTTAGGAGTAACGAAATTTATCTGGCTGAATGGAAAAGCAGGTCTCGATATCACAGACATGCACATTGACGGGTTTGCCCGATTTGCCAATTCATCTACCATTATCACAATGAATCCGGATGACCTTAATTACTGGCAGGTTCCTAATGATGATATTGATAAACTGTATGATGCAACCACCAAAAGCGGAGCTGCCTATGAGTTTGTAAAAGTTCCTTTAACCAGAAATGACGTGATCACCACTTACGGAAAAAATGTAGGCCGTGCTTCTTACATCAATTATTATATTGCGAATAACCGTGTATTGGTTCCTAATTATAATGACCCGAATGATGCGGTAGCCAATAATATCATCCAACAGCTCTACCCTGGCAAACAGGTGGTTGGAATAGACTGCCGTAATTTATTTGCCAATGGCGGAATGGTACACTGTGTAACTCAGCAACAACCTCAATAAATAATCTTAAAAATAAAGCCTGCTCATTTTTTAGCAGGCTTTAATGATAGAGAATGCCAGTCGCCAAAAATAGCGTAAATTTGCTCTGCCCATCTTTGTAAGAGATGGTTTTCTATTGTAAGTATTATGAAAAAAACAGCACTTTCTTTATTCGTTCTTTTGAATATTGTTTGTAAGGCACAAAATTTTGATGTAATTCCCCTGGGGATATATGGTGGTGAGCAGGAAGACAATTTATCAGCTTATCTGGTAGGCGCTCCTAAAGACAATGCATTTCTTTGTCTTGATGCCGGTACTGTAAATGCAGGAATCCGAAAAGGGATTGAATTGAAAAGTCTTGAAGGATCAGCAGAATCAGTTCTTAAAGATCAGATAAAAGGATATTTTGTATCACATGGCCACCTGGATCATTTATCAGGACTTATCATTAATTCTCCGGCAGATTCCAAGAAAGATATTTTTGCTATTGCACCTGTAATTCAGATTTTGCAGAATCATTACTTTATCACAGATACCTGGATCAATTTTGCTGATCAGGGACAAAAACCTATTCTTGGAAAATACCATTATAATGAGCTTCAGGAAGGAAGTGAAATTCCTGCACCTAAAACTCCGTTTTTTATTACTGGTTATGAACTGAGTCATGTAAATCCTTATAAAAGCAGTGCTGCACTGGTAAGAAAAGACAATCATTATCTGCTGTACCTGGGAGACACTGGAGCAGACCGCATCGAAAAGTCTGACCGTCTGGATCATCTTTGGAACACGATAGCTCCGCTTGTTAAAAAAAGACAGTTAAACACGATATTAATTGAAGTTTCTTTTCCTAACAGCCAGCCTGAACATTTGCTGTTCGGACATCTTACTCCTAACCTGCTGATTGAAGAATTAAGTAAATTAAAAGAGAAAACCGGACAAAACAGCCTTGAGGGACTCAACATCGTAGTTACTCATAGAAAACCGACTGGTGATAATCCCGAACTTATCAAAAAAGAGCTATTGAAAAATAATCCTCTGAAAGTAAATTACATCTTCCCTGAACAAGGCAAAAAGATTAGTTTACCATAACAAAACATTAAAAGATGAAGCAAAAACAAGCTTCATCTTTTTTATTTTGGATATTCTCATCTACAATAGAAAATTTTAAAACAATGAAATACAACAACTTAAATCCAATTTATTAAAATTAGTAGATTTTTTCATTGTTTAATTAATTTATCATCGTAATATTGCAATATAAAATTAAAACAATGGGAGTTACTAAAACAGAAATTTATACTGAAGAACAAAATAAGCTTGCTTCTCTTCTTAAAGTTTTGGCGCATCCCGCAAGAATAGCCATTTTACAGTACATTATTAATCAAAAAGCATGTATCTGTAACGATCTTGTTGAGGAACTTGGACTGGCTCAGGCTACCATTTCTCAACACTTAAAAGAGTTGAAGAATATCGGAATCATCAAGGGTTCTATTGAAGGAAAATCTGTATGTTACTGTATTAATGAAAGTACCTGGAAGCAATTTCAAAACGAATTCAACCTGTTTTTTAATCAGGATGTAACTATAAAACAATGCTGCTAAGGCATTTTTTTTGAATAAACACATCGTAATATTGCAATATAACACTGAATAAATTTTAATCTATTATGAGACTATCAAAAATTAAAGAAATTCTACCTACACTGGAAAATGTAGAATTTCAATTAGAAAACGGAAGCTTTGTCCCAGAACATTTCCATGTAACGGAAATAGGACAAATTGTAAAAAACTTCATCGATTGCGGAGGGGTAATCCGAAATGAGAAAGTGATCAACTTCCAGCTTTGGGATGCCGATGATTATCAACACCGTCTGAAACCGGGAAAACTGCTTCACATCATTCAACTTTCTCAAGAACAACTGGGAATAGAAGATTCAGAAATTGAAGTAGAATATCAGGGTGAAACTATTGGCAAATATGATCTGGAATTTAACGGGAAAAACTTCATTCTGAAAAACAAAACAACCGCCTGTCTTGCTCAGGAAGCCTGCGGAATTCCTTCTGAAAAACAAAAGAAAAATCTGTCTGAATTACCTGTAACCCCAACGTCAGCGTGCAATCCGGAATCAGGCTGCTGCTAATTAATCCTAATAAAAATTATGTATCAAGAATTATTAAACACAATTAAGTCTTTACAATGGAAGGCAATAGATACCGATAGAAAAGAGGTTCTGGAACCTTTGATCAGCTTTATCCAACAAAAAGTTAACGATAGCAAAGAAATCAATCTGAATTTTATCTGCACCCACAATTCCCGCCGAAGTCATTTGGCTCAGGTTTGGGCACAGGCAGCTGCTTCTTTCTTTACTATTCCGAAAGTTCACTGCTATTCCGGAGGTACGGAAACAACGGCATTATTCCCAAAAATAGCGGAGACTTTAGCTATGCATGGCTTTACAGTTTTCAGTATTGCGGATACAGAAAATCCGGTCTATGCTATCAAATATGACGACAACAGCCATCCAGTTATTGGCTTTTCAAAAAAATATGACAGTCCGTTCAATCCAGTATCAGAATTTGCAGCGATCATGACATGCTCACAGGCAGATGGTGGATGTCCGTTCATTCCAGGAGCAGAGAAAAGGATTTCTATTACGTTTGAGGATCCTAAAGTTTCAGATAATACTCCGGAACAGGCATCAGTATATGCTGAAAGAAGCTTGCAAATTGCAGAAGAAATGTTCTATGTCTTTTCAAAAATCACAAAATAATTATGCAGCCCAGATTAAAATTTCTTGACCGTTATCTTACTTTATGGATATTTCTCGCCATGGGTATAGGGATTGCCTTGGGATATTTTTTTCCGGTTATTCCTACTATTATTAACTCGCAGTCGGTAGGAACCACTAATATTCCCCTGGCAATCGGGCTTATTCTTATGATGTATCCTCCATTGGCAAAGGTTGACTACTCTCTTCTGCCATTGGTATTTAAAGATAAAAAAGCAATTAGTGTCTCTTTATTTCTCAACTGGATCATCGGTCCGCTTCTGATGTTCGGTCTTGCTATACTCTTTTTAAGGCATGAACCTGATTACATGGCTGGTTTGATCCTTATCGGGCTGGCCAGATGTATTGCTATGGTCATCGTCTGGAATGACCTTGCCAAGGGCAACAGAGAATATGCAGCTTTGCTGATTGCTTTGAACAGTATCTTTCAGGTATTTACTTATAGCTTTATGGTTTGGCTGTTCATCAATGTACTTCCCAACCAACTGGGGCTTGCAAGTTTTAATGTAAATGTTTCCATGAAAGACATTACAGAAAGTGTACTGATCTATCTGGGAATCCCTTTTCTGGCAGGATTTCTAAGCCGTTATTTTCTTATAAAATCAAAAGGTTCGGAATGGTACAACAGAAAATTTATACCTCAGATATCCCCTGTTACGTTGTATGCTTTATTATTTACAATCGTTCTGATGTTTAGCTTAAAGGGCTCCAAAATACTGGAATTGCCAATGGATGTCATTAAGGTAGCAATCCCTTTAATTATCTATTTTGTTTTGATGTTTTTCGTAAGTTTCACAATCAATAAAGCATTAAAAATTCCATATGATAAAAATGCATCTATTACCTTTACAGCTACCGGAAATAATTTTGAGCTGGCTATTGCTGTTGCGATCTCAGTCTTTGGTATACATTCACCACAAGCATTTGTAGGCGTGATTGGTCCTTTGGTAGAAGTTCCGGTATTAATACTTCTGGTAAAAGCAAGTTTATTATTGAAAAGAAAATGGTATCATCAATAATCTGATAACCGCTAAAAAAAGCATCACCGAAACAGTGATGCTTTTTTATCTGGATGATATCAGTTTTTAATTAATTTATAATTTCCATTGCTCTCATCCTTTACTATATTATATCCGTCAGCTAATTCAAGGGTCCAGCCATCTCCCGATATCTTTTTATTCTCTGTTTTCACAGGACTTGATATTGAAATTTTATCCCAATTAGGACTCATTAAGGCTCCATTTTCAACAGTCAGAATGCCCCATAAATCCGTTACCCTAATATTAGGATATACAGTGCCCTTATCTTCCAATGGTACAATATTTCTTGGATCAAACGAAACATTCATTTTTTCAAATTTGATTTCAAAATGAGGCTGTTGAATGAATTTCAATTTGTATTCAGCAATCAGTTTTTTAGTTTTTTCTTCCCTCTCGGCTTCTTCTTTCATAATTGCCTTACCATTATATGCTCCGGATAATTTTTCAACTGTCTTTTGCAGAACAGCCGGAATCCTGATGTCAAAACTTTTAATGAAATAATCTGTCAGATCAGTTTTTGCATTGATTTTTTTGTTCCAGCTTGGGTCTCTCTGATAGAGCAGATATCCGTAAACAGGAGTTGTATGATAAGCGAATGAACGTACAAATGTGGGATTCTTCATAAAATCCTCTATCCCGCTCAAAAGAAATGATTTTGTCTGTTCATTATTTCTTCCACTCACAATGATTCCCGTAAACTCAGCCATTCCTTCATTCAGCTCCAATAAGTTTTCTGTGTTCCCCGAATCTTTATAAAGTATATTTCTATATTTTCTGAAAGTAAGCGCATTGGCCAGATGTTTCTGTAATTCTTTTTCTGAAGTTGACCGGACAGCCTTTTTCAGTGCTTCAAGTTCCAGCCGGAGATAAGCCCTGCCCTCTTTCTGATCAAGGTGATTATTTTCTACATTATTAAGCGTAAACCCCAATGAAGGTTGAATCCTGTGAAATGATTCATGCGCCAGCAGATTGATTCTGTTATTTCTATCGGAAGTAAGGGGAAGCATGATCATTGCCCATCTTTTGCCGGCCCAATTGATCGCAGTATTGGCAATATTAATCTTCGCAGGCAGAATTCCGGAATACATATTTCCATTGTGCTTCAGAATTCCTTCTGGATCCGGCTCATTGGTATATAATTCTCTGGTTTTCGGGTCAATTAAAATGACAGGGCCATATAAATCTTTATTCCAAAGTTGGATATTTTTCTTTGAGGCTGTTTTTAGTTCATTAAAATAAACAGCAATACTATCTTGCTTTTGCGCCTTTATACTGAAAACTGACAATAAAAATAAAGCGGTAAAAATAATCTGTCTCATGGTTAGTTTCATTATTATTAAGCTGTATCTACTATGGAAATGTAAGTATTAACATCTATATCAGATATTATTCTGGTTACGAATATAATGAATTACTAAAGATCATAATTACAGAAATATTTTATTCGGCAATAACTAAGATATGTGGAATATTTTTATCTATTTTAAATACAAAAAAATTAAATCTCATCAATCACAGGTCTATTCTTATCACCTTTCGAATCGGCATAACGGTAAACAAAATACCAGGTAATAACAATCTGAAACAAAATTACAGTGGGCAGAATAAAAGGATAATGCACAAATATATTTAATGAATCTCCGTGTGCCAGCATCATAGGTAAATCAAGGAAATTAAAGATAATAATTGTCCAAAGCAAAGCCTTGCTTCCTTTAAAATACCACCAGCAAAATAGTCCATAAACAAATTCAATGATAAAATTCAGAATGGGATAATCAAGAATACCCAATCCAAAAACCGGTTTGGCAGAGAATGGTGACAGCTGAATATCCTTCTCATGAAAAATAACATCAATCATGACATGAGATAAAACTCCAATGGCAAAAGCCAGCGCCAATTTTCTGTTTTTATACCCCCAGTTGATCACACAAAACGAAAGTACTGCCGCAGCAACTCCTGAAAAAACTGAATGTGAATACGGCAGGAAATCGAGATGTACCCTACCTCCGGAGATTGAAAAATGTTCCCAACCCAAATAGTTAAAAAATACCCATAACACTTCTACAAGTTGTACAGAAATCAAAAGTGGAAACAATGGAAGTTTTGGATTATTTTTTTTAATGAGTAAAGCTGTAGCAGCGTGATTAATAGCATACATAATATCATATTTATATATGCAAAGATGCGCCAGCTATTTTACATACGCTTGTATGATTTGGCTATTCTGCAATAAAATTGATGGAGACTGACCGAACATCCTTTTGAAAGTCCGGTTGAAGTGAGGAGCATCTGAAAATCCCGCTTCCAGAGCAGCTTCTGTGATATTCTGCCCATCGAAAATATATTGCAAGGCTATCAAAAGTCTTGCCCAAAGAATATATTTTCTCACCGGAATACCTACCTGCTCTGTAAATAAATGAATAAGCCTGCCTGGAGATAAATGAACCAAAGCCGACAGGCTTTCAATTTTCAGAGTCCCATTTTGTGGCTGCTTAAGAACTTCCAGAATTTTAATAATCCTGTCATCCATATTCTCACTTTCATTTGTGTCTGACAGTTCCTGAAGAAATTGAAGTACTGTATTAAAAATAGGATCAGCAGTTGTATTATTAATCAATAAGGGTTTCATATCCGTCAAAAGTTCTTCCACTACAGATTCCGGTAGTGCTGCTATTTTTTTCTCAGATAAGTAAACTTTCTTAAGCCTCGTTCCTATTTTACTTTCCGGATCAATATTGATCAGTAAAAAAGTATTGTCGCGGGTTCTGCATTCGTGAGGTTCATCAGAATTGATAATAACAGCTCTATATTTCATAACAGAGCCTGATGAAATCACTTCTATTTCGTTCTCAAGACTTATAGCAATCTGGATTGCATGATGCTCATGAACTACAGTATCAACGGCGTGTCCAAGATAGATAAAGTATCCGGTCGAGAAGAACAATAGCGGTTGGGTCATATAAACTTGGATGTATAAGTTTTTTATATTCAAATATATTTAAATAAAGATACATGAATCACACCTGCCGGATAAAAATATTAAATTTCTGTGGAGAAGAGAATGGTCATAATACGGCACATAAGCATTTTCAATCGTTGAATTATCGGGTGCTTCAATAGGATGCTGCTTCCATCAGGCTATGCTTTTTATATTTAGTTCTTGCAGCTTCAGACAAAAACAGATAATCAGTATCAATCCAATCGCTCTGTTCTTCATAGAATGATTGGAAAAAAGGCCCTATTTCATAGGGCCATGGGTATTGTAAAATAGAAACATCCTGTTGTTTCATCTTTAAAATTTAACTGCTATAGTAATTACAGACTCTTATTTGATGTATGATTATCTTCAGGCCAGGCAAAACCAATTCCTCCATGTTTATATCTGTTTGTTTCCAGATAAAATGTGTTCACACCCTGAAGCCCAACACCTGCATAGTAAACAAATTTATCGATGTATTCCTGATATTCACCAAACTCCCGATACTCTTTATGTAAACCCATCAAACTTGCCAGTTCTTCATTATGAATACGCAAAGCCTCTGCACAAGCATCTTCCAATGAGAGGTTATATTCCTGCTGTAATACGAAAACCAAATTAAAAACTTCTGTTCCTTTAGCCATTTCTTTAGGCAGAGAATGAAGATCATTTTGCCAGGCGACAACCAGAGTCATATGGGAAATCATTTTTTGTACCACGATATGCTCAAAGATATGTTCCGGCAGGACAAGACCTGATTCAATCTCGCCAAAAATCAGATAAGGACGCATGAGAACCGAATATTCACGAATAGTTTTATAAAGATTCAGTGACGGCGGGCGGTGTGCTATTTTGTAAGGATACTCCAGTTCTATTCCATATCTGAAGGATTGATAAAAATAGTAAACAAACCGCTCAAACCATAGATCTGGCATAAAAGCACGAAATTCATCCCGGATCATTGCCATATGATGACAGAGTGCATTTTCCTCCGGCAAGGGTTGAGCACCCTTGAGAATATCGGTACAACGAATCCGTAACTCCTGAATTTCCTCAAGAGACGAATGTTCCACCTGATCATCGAGAGCAACATACTGAAGCATGAACCTATTGCATGGAATGGCCTGCTCATAGGTTAGGTGTGGCCACATACGTGCAGTACACCTATGCAGCTCCATTTTTTTATAAATTTTGCGTTGTTTTTCAGTCAAAAAAGTATAATCATTATCAATCCAATCATCCATATCTTTTCCCATTTGTTCAGCATGTGGATTAATAAGATCAGGCCATGGGTAACATCCCCGTGGTAAATAATCTGCACTATTAAATTGTTCTGGTGTCATTTTTATTTATATTTTAAAATTATTTGTACTTAAGTTTTATGCTAAAAAAATCCAGTTGTGATTTATTTAGCATATTGATTGTTGCTATAATACCGCTTTATATTTCATAGATCATGCATTCACATATGGGTATATCCATCAATCTGTTCTGCACATCTGGCAGGTACTCAATGTATAATCGCCACGAGGTTAATGTCTTTTCAAACACTGCGGTAATCATTCATATTTTATTGAAATTGGTTCTGTCCTAAGGTTTCTTTTAATTCGGAAGCACTAGGAAATTCAGTCCTGTTGTAACGGTCAAGCTTGGTAGATATATTTTTCCAGCCGCTCAGTACCATACTCATATAATGTACCCAATTGACCACAGCCTCGTGCCATACACCAAAGTCTGGAAGTGAGGCCTGCAGGGTTACAAATTCCTTCAGATCTTCATTATGAAGCCGAAGATCTTCCAGGCAGGCTTCCTCTAATGAGACCCTGCGTTCATTCTGGATCACCTTCACGATATTATAGTAAATGCTGCCTGTTGCTTCATCTTTTACTACAGATTGAACTTCATTGAAAAAAGTTACCAGATGACAGGCAAGTGCCTGCAGGCGGCGGATCACAGGATGATTATGAATTTCAGGAGGCAGAGTGATGCCTGTTTCAACTTCGGTGAGCTGCAGGAAAGGATACAGACAAATGGAATCTTCCCTTAGGACAATGCATTCTGCTGTTGTAGGAAATATCTTATTCTTCTTGTATTCCTGTTCTTTTTTAAGACCACTAAAATACCTGCTGATCATCTGTGTAAAACGATGCATTGATTCTTGTGGAATAAACTGAAGCAATTCCTCTCTTAACGAAGCAAGCATAGAACCGAGAGGTATTCCGGACTGGACTGCACTGATCTCACCATACAGTATGGCAATAGACTTGGCATGTATAGTATCTATCTCTTCAGGATCGCTTTCCTCATACAAATCATCATTGTATAAGGTCCATAGCATCAGCCTGCAGATTGGCTTGAACCGGTCAGCAGAAGCAGTTGGAAACCACTGTGCTGCGATATGTGCAGTCTTCGTTTTTTTGTACTTTTTACGCACATTAGGATTGTTTTCGTAGAGCCACAAATATTCTCCATCAATCCATTGATTTTCAGTAATCTCCTGGAGCTGTTCAGCATGTGGATTTTTTAGAGTTGGGAATGGATACCTGAACTTATTCTGGAGAAGTTCAAGGGGATTAAATTTTTCATTACTCATGATTGTATGTTTTAATAGTTATAGTTTTTTCACCCATATATTATTTTATTGAATATATCCAGCCTCACAAAACGCTGAAAAACACATTTAAAACAATATACCTAACTCATTAACAGCAAGATACAATCATTAATTATATACTAAATATACAATTAATTATATTACATTTTACATAAAAAACACAATATAACTAAACAATGTTCAATATGCTGATTATCAAATAATTACTTACTGAATTTTAACATAACTCATATTTACAACACAGAATATCAACCATTTACAATGTTAAAAAACCAAAGCTATTTCTAAAAATGATTTTCTCTGAAATACCAGACGTTTACTTATCGGAAATGGAGTATCTTTATGTATTACAAATTTTTTACAACCTATGAAGTTAGAATTATATCAAATAGATGCTTTTACAGAATCTATTTTCCATGGAAATCCGGCGTGTGTTGTTCCATTAAAAAATTGGTTACCCGATGAAATTCTCTTAAAAATAGCCCGAGAAAATGCAGTAGCAGAAACCGCTTTCTTTATAGACAATGGCAATAGTGTTCATCTTAGATGGTTTACCCCTGAAATAGAGATGGATTTATGCGGACATGCTACCCTTGCCACAGCTCATTGCTTAATCTCAATCTTAAATTATCAAAGTGATAGAATCATTTTTGAAACGAAAAGTGGTGAGTTGACAGTTGAAGCTAAAGATGGAATTTATTATATGGATTTTCCATCAAGAATGCCTGTACCCTCTACCCTTCCGGACAGCATATCCAGATCGCTTAATATACAGCCTAAAGAGGTCTTCAAAGCGAGAGATTATGTTCTGGTCTACGATTCTGAAGAGGATATACAAAATATCAAAATTGAAAGATCCATATTTGATCTTATCAATCTTGATCCGGGTGGTGTGGTTGTAACTGCGGCAGGCACTGACTGTGATTTTGTTTCAAGGTATTTTACCTCGCAATCCTCTATTCTTGAAGATCCTGTAACCGGTTCTGCGCACTGCTCACTCATCCCCTTCTGGTCATCAAGATTAGGAAAAGATCAGCTTTTTGCCCGTCAGATATCTGAAAGAGGCGGACAGCTCTATTGTGAAAACAAAAATGAAAGAGTAATTGTGGCCGGGAAAGCCAAAACGTATTCTATGGGGTATTTCTGGATTGAGTAAAAAGAGATCAGTAGCTCTTGTGATAATAGTGCAAATATAATACAATAAAAAAGCCTTGAATCATTTGATTCAAGGCTTTTTTATTTATATTGCTGGGATGATTCCTGTAATTATGTTTTCATTTTAAATTGGATTAAAAAATTCTATTGATAGTTCCCATGTTCCTGCTATTGAATTGACTTTTGAGCTTTATCTATGGATGTCGCATCACTAGTAATTAGAGGGAAATTAGGATGTTGAATATAAATCTTACCTTTTCCATCAGAAAATTTGAATTCTATTTCAGATACTCTTTGTTCGTAAGAATCAGTTTCTTCATCATAAGTCAAAATTTTATATTTGAGATTACAATTATCAGTATTTTTAAAATCACAAATTAAGTTTTCAACTATCTTGAATCTAATAAATAGCTCATCTTTTTCTTTATTTAGAATCTTTAATTCAATTAAATCATTTTGAATCTCATATTTAATAGGCGTATACCATTTATTTCCATCAATAGGAAGTGTATAAGCAAAATATGTTAAGCTTTTAGGACAATTATTTTCTAAGGTTTGACAGAATAATGATTGCCAAACTGAAGATAGAACAAAAATTATAAATAATTTTTTAAACATTATTTTAAGTTATTTTAATCCATTTTTTAAATGAGAACCAATTCAATAAAGCGATTAAAATTTTTATGAAAATAAATAAAATTCCTTTTCATTGTTTTTTTGTTTTCTATCACTTCGATATCTGAATTGTGGTCTTTCATTGATTGAACATGAATAAATTAATAAAAAGGAAATGATGGATATAATTAACTTTATTTTAGTCATAAATTTTAAATATTTCGTTATTATTTTTTATAAATATTTATTGTAATATCCTAACATCTATATATTAAATAACATCCATTAATACAGCTACCATTAGCTTACAGCTAATGCATCTTAAATAAATTAAAAAGCTGGATTTTTTGAAAGAATCAACGAGTCTAAATCTTTGACTTTTTTATATTTATTAATATGCTTCGTAGCAAACTTATCCAGTTCTTTACTTTTATAAACATACCAGCAATTTCCAAATACAATTTTCCCTGCTTTCGCTTCAGAAACCTTACCGATTGATTCCAATGAGTCTTTTTTCATTTTATTTATTTTAGGAGTCAAAAAAGAGTCTATTTCATCATCAAATAAAGCTGTTGCAACAGGGTCATAGAGCGTTTTATCTATATCATATATTCTATTAACAAGATCTTTATTCCCATAACCTTTCAATAGACATTTTTGTAAAGTTCTATCTTTA
Source organism: Chryseobacterium sp. 'Rf worker isolate 10' (assembly GCF_050753305.1). Lineage (NCBI taxonomy): Bacteria > Pseudomonadati > Bacteroidota > Flavobacteriia > Flavobacteriales > Weeksellaceae > Chryseobacterium > Chryseobacterium sp. 'Rf worker isolate 10'. The sequence continues at coordinate 706,424 of NZ_JBOZOF010000001.1, read as the reverse complement.
AAATTTTGTACTGTTAACTCTTCTTTAAAATTACTTTTATTAACCGTACATGAAAGTAGAAAACATCCTGTAATTATTATTGCTAATTTTTTCATATTTATTTATTGTAAAAACCAAAAAATAACACATTTTTTAGAGTCTCAAAATAACAATGATTGGCTTTACCTTTTTGATATTGTGATAAAACCAATCATTAAATCATCAGAACAAGTGTGGCTAATTCAAGTTATTTATCAAACTTAAAAACACTAAACCTTATTACCTAATGATACTGTAATCCTATTACACATTTATTCTTGAATTATTTTATTTTCTTGTAAATTTTATATACAAAATAACCCAGTAATACTATGAAAACTAAAATCAAAATTTGTATTACAAATAAACTAAAACTAAATTCACTAATCGTTTGTTCCATAATGTTATAAATTTATAAATAACTTGCAATTGCTAAAAACCACATCATTTTTTCATGATGAGTAAATGTGGTTATATTCTATACTAAACAGAGTTGGTTTCCTGTTCTGGAATTTATGGTTCAGGAACTATTCTTGAGCTATTCCCGGGGTGTTTTTATTAAGTTTTAAACGAAACATGGTTAAGGATTGCAATTGTTTACAAGTGGCTTAAAATTAAAATGATTGGCTTTACCCGATTAATATAACAATATTTCAATTTATTTCTCGAATATTGAGTCCTGCTACCTTTAAAATTAATTCTATAGATTCATAAAATTTGCCATGATATTCTTTTGAAATACCGTAACTATATAATTTTTTTGTAAGAGTATCTTTCTTTAAAATTATTGAATTATTACCACCGTCAGTTATAGATATCATTACATTAGGGTTTCGTGGTAGTTCTATATCTTTTTGATTAGTTTTTATAATCAATTCATAAATTTTCTGATACTCAACAAGTGTTATTCTTTTATTATTATATTGTTGATCATTTTTTAAAATTTTTACTATAACAGGTTTCTTTCTTTTACTATCTGCAGGAAGCAAGGTAATTGTCAATTTATCACCTTTTACAAACATTACATTTTCATGGTTGAGTTGTATATATTCATTGTTATTTTTTTGTGAAGTACATGAAGTCAACAAAAAAAAAGTGAAGATATATAGTAATTTTGCTGTAGATAAAATTTTATTAATCATAACTATTGCTTTATCAATGCTATATCTTTAGGAAAGTTCATTGGAAAGTCATTATTCTGCTCTACATAAGCATTTTGTTGACAGGTGTCATCATAAAAACTAGGTAAATATTGAAAGTGTAAGATCATTTGAGTAGGAGTAAAATTCGTAATAATTAATGTTGCCCGTCTACAAATAGTTTTAGGATAAAAATGATTGATATTGTGGTAATATCAATCATTTTTTAATGTTTTAAAAACTTTAGTCTATTGTTTTACTAAAGATATTGATTTTTTATAAGGTATAGTAGGTTGATAATTAGGTGGACATTCTCCCCATGTAATATCTGCATCTTGTAACATGAGAACACTCATTTTATTAGGAGTTTCTGGTTTAATTCTTAAATAAACAATACCTTGTTCACCACAAGCAAATTCACTGTTGCCAATAAAATTCATCATATATGCTTTTAAGTCAGGTTGAAAATTATCACCTCTGAATTTAGTTTTTGTATCATCGGTTTCATTAAAAGTATTATAGATAATATTCCCATTAGAATCAGTTACTTTCATCCTTCCAATTAATTTATCTTTTTTTATATCCTCACCAAGATTTAATTTCTTTATAAAATTAAATTCATATATTTTTCCGTTATAATTTCCCTTCCATGTTCCTGCATATTTATCAAGAGAGTTACTACTGTCTTTTATATATGTGAAGTTTGGACAATTTGATGTTGCTCTACATTGAGCAGCTGTTTCCAATGATACTGTCTGTGCGCTACATGAAGCAGTAAAAAGTGTTAGTGCAAAAAATAAGTATTTCATAATATTTTTTTTAGTTTGGACAATTTGTTTCTGTTGTATCTGTCTTATCATCATTGAGTCTAATTTCTGTGTTTGTTCCGTCTGTATTCATTCTATACAAACTTACTCCTCTTGCACTCATATTGTCATTAATAAATTTAAGAAAACCAATTTCTAAACTTTTCTGATTTCCAATTCTATCTTTCATGAAATCCGTGTAAACGTCTCTAAAAGCTTCAACTTGAGCATCTGTAAAAGTTTTAATTTGATATTCGGTTCCAGTAAAACGGATTTGATAATTTACAGAACTCGAAACCATTATAGCATAAACTTCTCCTAAATCATTAAAATTATCTTTTGCATTCTTTATCATATCCATAAAGTATCGTACATCAGCAGGAGAAAATATCTTTATACCTAACCTTGTGGCATCTGCTCCTTCTGTAGTATCATAATATGTAAAGTCATTGACATGAGTATGCATATACCCTTTTATATTTTTGTTTTCGGGCAAATTAGCATTAGGAAGGCCTAAAGAGTTATTTGTCTCGGTGGCTGTGGCATTGTCTTTATATTCATAATCATTATTATTTCTCTGAATAAACCCTGTTTCCATTTTTAGTCCTGTATTAGATTCCAACAAGCTCATTCTAGCATAAAAGTCAACGTTGCTTCTTTGAGTTTTTATTTTTCCACAAGGTGTATATTTTGGATGTACAAAGGTCGGTGTTGTAGGAGTTCCTTCATTCGGTCCACTTCCTAAGCCTGTAGTAGGTCCCAATTCACCACCTCCTGGTGAACCATCATCTCCCAAGGCTGTAGTTGCTGTGCAGACTAATGCAACTGTAGTAATGTGTTGAGCCGGATATCCTCCTTCACTTTTCCATTTACAGCCTCCCCATTCACTTTCATTATCTGCATCATGTTCTCCCGTATAACAAGCGAAGTACATATCTACCGTTTGATAAGAACAAGATTCTACAGTTCCCATACTATTAAAAACTCCCCCTCCATAGGTTCCTTTTGCAAGTTCCATGGCTGTAGCCTTTCCTTTAGTTTTCACTCCTTTTCCTGCAAGTAAATCCTTTTTTTCCTGTGGTGTAAAATTGTAAGTTACTAAAAGTTCTTTATAAGTTCCGTCAGGAAGCGAAGATAATACCAAATTTTCTAGAGGCGCATTTTCAGGTGCATTTTCTCTTACCAAATTAAATGTGTAGGTGTGGAAAGTAGGTCCAACCTCAATATAAGTTACATTGTCAGTATCAATCGAAACTCCATTTGCATAATCAACCGATTTGCCTGATGTATTAGTTGTGATTTCTGTCAGATTCTCTTGTGCTTTTTGCAATTCATTTTTAAGAACTAATTTGTGTTTACTCTCTTCTAAACGAATTGTTTTGGATGTTGGTCTGAATTGACTGCTGTTACTGTAAGTCTCTTGCTCTGGTGAAAGTTCATTCCTACAGGAATACAACAAGACCATGATGGCTACTGAGGAAAGTAACCTCGAAATAAATTTGTTTTTCATTATTTGTGTTAATTTTAAGTTTTAGTTTTCTTGGCTTAAAATTATAACAATCATTCAATTACACATTACGGGAAACCATATCTTGTATAACAATACAAATGTGCATTCTCAATGCGACAAAACTTGTCGTGTGTACAAGTAATATGTACAAATAGGATTTACCTGTATGATCTGGAAAATAAAATATTTCTGGTTTGGGAATGTTTCCAAATAGGAATAAAGAAAAAAGTACAATAAAAAAGCCTTGAATCAAATGATTCAAGGCTTTTTTTGCGGAGAGTGAGGGATTCGAACCCCCGGACCTGTTACAGTCAACAGTTTTCAAGACTGCCGCAATCGACCACTCTGCCAACTCTCCCTAAACTCCGGCTATACCGTTGTTTTCAGTGGTGCAAATATAGAACGATTTTTATTTTCTGCAAAACTTTTCCATCACAAATTTTAACAAAACTTAATAATAGACTAGAAATCAAGGGAATTATTTTTCACTCTTTCACTAAAGTTTTAATATAAAAATCTAAAACGCCTTTGTTTTGGGGGAATCCTATTATAGAAAGGCGTTTGTACGACAAAACTTACACCTCTATTTACAAACACACACATTTTTCACTACATTTGTAAAAACACAGCTACCCTATGACAATGGAGAAACTAAGAACTATAAGAAAGCAGAAAGGTTATACTCAGCAGCAGATTGCTGATATTCTGGCAACCGATGTCTCCAACTACAGCAGAAAAGAAAGTGGAGACGTTAGAATATTTGACGATGAATGGGAAAAACTTGCAAGAGCTTTAAATGTTTCTGTGGAAGATATTAAAGAGGAAAGAGTTTCTCAAGCGCAGACTCAAAATGCTATCCTTAATGACAGCTCAAGTCTTAATGATAATGCAAGCATTAATTATAATCTTTTTTGCAATGTACCCAATTATCTTTTGGAAAATCAGCAGGAATACATTAATCTTCTGAAAGAGCAGATTAAGGCTTTAAAAGAAGAAAATGAAAAATTGAAAAAGAGATAATCTCTTCTATATAAGAATAAAAAACGGCTTCCAGTGGAGGTCGTTTTTTTATTGTCTATCTCAAAAATTCCGTTTACCCCCTTCCAAAGCCTCTATAGCCCCTTGCTTAACCCCCTCTACCCCCTTACCCAAGGGGGTAGAGACCCTTCACTAAGGGGGGGATACCCCGTTCCGAAGGGGGTAGAGACCGTACATGAACCCCCTGGAGGGGGTTCTATAAGGGTCTGGAGAGGGTTTCATAACTACCTGGAGACCGTTCCAAACTGGCTGGAAGTGATTTTAGATGAGAATTTTCGAAAACCACCCCGTCAAAAATTCTTTGAATTTTCGCCACCCCTCCAAAGGAGGGGAATGATTACGTCTTCAGTTCTGATATATGTAGTAATACGGGTTTCAGAAGTTTTCTGGTAAAAATCAAGCTTGCTACTCTCCTGCCGGTTCGAACAATTCGATCTTGTTTCCTTCCGGATCCAGGATGTGTACAAACTTTCCGTATTCATACGTAGCAACCTCATCCAGTACCGTAACGCCTTCTTTTTTTAGCTCTTCTACCAATGCTTCAATGTTCTCCACATGATAATTGATCATAAACTCTTTGGTAGAAGGTTCAAAATATTGGGTAGATTCCTTAAAAGGGCTCCACAGTGTATATCCTTTTTTATCAGACTCTTCATCTTTCCAGTCGAATTTGGCGCCATATGGGCTGGTTGGTAATCCAAGATGGGTTTTATACCATTCATTTACTTGTTCCGGGTCTTTACACTTAAAGAAGATTCCTCCGATAGCGGTTACTCTTTTCATTTTTATTCGTTTTTATTCAGTTGATAGTTTCTTATGTGCAAATTCAAATCGTTTTGCAATTTCACAAATATATCAATGTTTTTGTTACTTGTTTGATGATTTTCTTTGATTTTTTGTTCTAAATTTTTGGCAAAACGCAAGGGCGCTAAGAATATATAAAACATGCTGTTGTAAGGCGCTAGGATTTTATCTCCGATAAAATGGATTCCTGTTACATGATAGCTAGAAAATTATCAGGTTGGATTCCTGCGGAATGACAAATACGACGCTTAGTTTATCCGTACAGTTTGTCATTCCGTAGGAATCTCCGTATGGATTGGTTGGAAAACACAAAAGCGCGAGTTGTTTTTTAAGCGGTATATTTTAAGGTGCCAGGATTTTATCTCCGATAAAATTGATAACTGTATATTTTAAACCTTATATAAACTTAAACCATTAAGAGAAATTAAATGATTAAGAATAGTAAGATGAAACGTAACGCTTTCTACAACATCTTTGATGTTTTCTTAACTTTCCTTCAACTTCAATGAACTTAATGGTTCAAAAAACAATACAAAAAAAGCGCACCCATCAGGCACGCTTTGTATTGTAAAAACTGAATATAATTAGTGTAATTCAGCTAAATATTTTTCTGCATCCATTGCAGACATACATCCGCTTCCTGCAGCTGTAATAGCCTGTCTGTAGATATGATCCTGAACATCCCCGGCAGCAAATACTCCTGGAAGATTTGTTCTTGAAGAACCTTTTTCAGTAACGATATATCCGTTTTCATCAAGATCTACCTGACCAACGAAGATATCTGTATTCGGTTTGTGGCCGATTGCAATGAAGATCCCTTCTACATCCACAGTAGATTTTTCCTGAGTCTGGTTATTGATGATTACAGCTCTTTCTACCAGACTGTTTTCTCCTTCAATTCCGATTAATTCATGGTGGAATTTCACTTCAATATTCGGAGTGCTTTCCACTCTGTGAACCATTGCTTTTGAAGCTCTGAAAACGTCTTTTCTTACCAATAAAGTTACTTTTTTACAAAGTTTTGCAAGGTAAGTAGCCTCTTCTGCTGCCGTATCTCCTGCTCCTACTACTACCACGTCTTTTCCTCTGTAGAAGAATCCGTCACATGTAGCACAAGCTGAAACACCACCTCCTGCATATTTTTTCTCGTCATCAAGACCTAAATATTTTGCAGTAGCTCCTGTAGAGATAATAACTGTTTTGGCAAGGATTTCTTTGTTTCCTGCATATAATTTGTGAACACCGCCAACTTCCTTAGAGAACTCAGCTTTAGTGATCATTTCGTAATGAACTTTGGTTTCAAATCTTTCTGCCTGTTTTTGCAGATCCATCATCATTTCAGGACCTGTAATCCCGGCTGGATACCCTGGGAAGTTGTCAACTTCAGTAGTAGTTGTTAATTGTCCGCCCGGCTCCAGACCTGTATACAATTCAGGTTTCAAGTCTGCTCTTGCTGCATAGATAGCAGCGGTGAAGCCAGAAGGCCCAGATCCAACGATCACACAATCTAAAATGTTTTGCTCCATAATTTACTTTGTTCGAAAAGATTTAATTTGAATTAAGACTGCTAATTTCGGAATTTTTAATTTCTCCTTAAAGTTATTTTAATGATACTTGTCAATATCTGATATGTTGAATTTCGATGGTGGTTATTGTTGGGTTCTGAGATTTGGTTCGGTATAAAAAATTAAAACTTTATCCTTTAACCCCTCGAATCACATATCTTGCTATCTCGAATCTCCTTACCTCGCAACTCGGCACCACGCCTTACACCTTCATCTTAATCTTATCTACATTGATAATTTTGTATACCAACTCCCTGATCAGTTCTGCTTCACCCATATTGACAGCTCCAAGCCCTTTTCCTTTCATATCGAATTCGCGTAGAATAGAAATGACTCTCGTCGCATGTTTTAAAGGATAAAGCCTTGCACTTTCCGCATAGTCTTTGATGAAATAAGGATTTACTCCCATCTGTGACGCAATAGCCTGTGGAGACTGCCCCGCCATAGTCTGATAGATAATAACGTTTGAAAAATAATTGTAAAGACTTGCCAGCATCATGACAAAAGGGTTGTTCTTTGGATTCTTACCCATAAAATGAGCAATCTTAAAAGCTGCATTGGCATTTTTAGTTCCTAAAGCTTTTTGAAGTTCAAAAATATTGTACTCCTTACTGATACCGATGTGGTTTTCAACGATTGTTCCATCAAGAACATCCCCTTCTTTAAGGATGATTTTTAATTTGTTGAGCTCATTCGCAATTCTTGACAAATCGTTACCCAGATATTCTGCCAGAAGATGAGAAATATTGGGGGCTGTATTGATTTTAAGCTTTGCACATTCATCAGAAATCCATTTAGGAAGATTACTTTCCTTTACAGATTCGCTCAAAAAAAGGGCTTTAGCTTTATCCAAAGCTTTGGCAGCCTTTTTTCTGCTGTCCAGTTTCTTGTGCTTATGAGCAAAAACCAAAACCGTAGAAGGCACAGGGTTTTCTACATAAGATTCCAGAATTCTGTTTTCCTCTTCATTGAGTCTTAAATCCTGAGCTTCTTTCACGATAATCACCTGCTTGTCTCCCATCATCGGAAACTGTCTTGCCAAAGAAAGAACTTCCTGATAAGACGTATCTTTTCCGTAGGTAACCGTTTGGTTGAAAGCTTTTTCATCTTCTTCCAAAAAGTTATGTTCAAGGGCTTTTACAGCAACATCAATAAAGTAGGCTTCTTCTCCGTGGAAAAAATAAATAGGTAAAACTTCTTTATTTTTAATATTTTTGAGGATTAAATCTAATTCTTTCATCTTATTAATGGAACTTCCAAAACTGAATTTTCAGGAAACTTTTGATTTTAAATTCAAGAAAGACAAAGATAAGTTTTTTATTTATGATTTGGTTCGTAAAACTTATCTTCTGCTCACTCCTGAGGAATGGGTAAGGCAGCACTGGATACATTATTATCTTACTGTAAAATCCTATTCTACATCAGCCTTGATCACCGAAAAAAAGATTGTCCTGAACGGTCTTACCAAACGTATTGACCTTCTGGTTACAGAAAAAACAGAACCCGTAATTCTCATTGAATGTAAAGCTCCTCAGATCAAATTAACAGAAAAAACATTCGAGCAGACCGCCAGATACAACTCCATCATCGGAGCAAGGGAAATCATCCTGACAAACGGTCTTCAGCATATCAATGCCTATTATCAGAATGGGCAGTATCAGTTTTACAGACCGGAATAAATAAAAGCAGAAATTAAATGTAAAATCACTCTCAGCAGTAATTCACAACAATATTAATTATGAAAATAAAAAACATCATATTCGATTTCGGAGGTGTACTTATGGACTGGAATCCGAGATATTATTTCAAAGATTATTTTAAGGATAATGAAAAAATGGAATATTTCCTTGAACATATTGCTCAGGATGAATGGAATATTGAACAGGACAGAGGAAGAAGTCTTGCCGAAGGAACAGAAATTCAGGTGAAAAAATTCCCGGAATGGGAAAAAGAAATCCGCGCTTTCTATGACAACTGGACGGTAATGCTGAAAAGCGATATTCCACAAAATGTAGAGGTTCTCAGAAAGCTTAAAAATACAGACTATAACCTATTCGGACTGACTAACTGGTCGGAAGAAACCTTTCCTTACGCATTAGAAAACTATGATTTTTTCCAGATCTTCGAAGGCAAAATTGTCGTTTCAGGAACAGAGAAACTAATTAAACCTGATCCTAAAATCTGGCATGTGCTTCTGGAAAGATATAACATCAAGGCTGAGGAATCGGTTTTTATTGATGATAATACGAAGAATATTGAAATGGCAAAATCGCTGGGATTTACTACCATTCAGGTTTCTCCGGATACAGATTTAACACAAGAATTAAAGAAATTCGGAGTTGAAGTTTAGCGCTTTTTAAATATTTCCTTACCTTTAATACGGTCTTACAATTCACAAACAATTAATTATGATACGTTCCATCTTATTAACCACAATGATTATGGCTTCAGGAACCCTTTTCAGTCAAAAACTAAAAACCGTATCCTACCAGGACGGCGCACAGAAACTGAATGGTCTCATTACCTCCAATGCAGGAAAAAAACTTCCGGGAGTCTTGATTCTTCCAGCCTGGAAAGGTATTGATGAAGAAGCTAAAACAGCTGCCATTGAACTTGAAAAGCAAGGTTATATTGCCTTTATCGCAGATATTTACGGTGAAGGAAAGATTCCGGCTGACAATGAATCTGCTGCTAAAACTTCGGGATATTACAAACAGAATTATCAGGAATATCAGAAAAGAATTTCGCTGGCATTGGAACAGCTGAAAAAAAATGGAGCAATTTCTGACAAAGTAGCTGTTATTGGCTACTGTTTCGGTGGTACTGGTGCATTAGAATCAGCAAGAGGGCATCTGCCTGTTGCAGGAGTGGTTTCTATCCATGGCAGCCTTGCGAGAGATCAGAGCCGAAAAAATGAAGCTTTAAGTGCTAAAATCCTGGTTGAAAATCCCGCAGATGATAAAAGCGTTACTCCTGATGATTACAACAACCTCATCAAAGAAATGAACGAAGGAAATGCCGACTGGCAGATTATCACATATGCTCATTCTAAACATACATTCACCGATCCGAAATCACCGGATTATAATCCAACAATGGCCAAAAGAGCCTGGAATCATACGCTGTTGTTCCTGAAAGAACTTTTAAAATAAACATAAAAAAGGCAAATTCAATACTTCTGAATTTGCCTTTTTACTTTTATATTTTTAAGCTTACTCTGGTTTAGCCTGCAGCTCCACATCATATTTCTTTGGAGAATATTTGGTTAAAGATCCTGTAGCAGCATCAATTCCCACTCCTATTGCTCCTCCCAGAATAATGTTCAGTAACGTTACGGCATTAAAAGTTTTTGTCAGTTTTACTTCTTTCTTCTCAAATCCCTCTTTTTCAAATGCAATCATCTGCTTACCTAAACCTCTTGGAATCTTAGTAGTACAAGGTGTTGTACATTTTTCTATTCCTTTGTGAAACACTTTTGCTCCTTCAGGATTTGAAGAAAAAGCGATTGAATCCTGAGTTCCGGTAAAAATACTAGCACATGAAGTGGTAGAAAGCGTGATTCCCAGCATGAGTACAATTGATAATTTGTTTTTCATAGATTTTAATTAGTTCATTTTTTTAAGTCCGCGAACTTACAAAATAATTCAAAAACAACTGCTACTAATTGGAGTAAATCTTTCACAAAACACAGTATCCATCAGGTTTTCAAGTTTATAAATCACAAAAGCGCACCAAAGTGCGCCTTCTCATCAATATTAGTTTTTACCGGTACATATTTATTTTTTTATCAATGGCAATGAACCTGAACTTCCGTTACTGGAACTCCAGTTGACATAATAGGTTCCTGATAATGAGGTTTGAATATCAATAGGCAGTTTAGCAGCTCCGGCTTCAATATCCGTCTTATATCCGTATACTGTTCTGCCTGCAATATCTGCAACCATTACAGTAATGGTTTCTCTTCCTGAAGCAGTATATAATAGTTCTGATAATCCGTTGCTTGGGTTTGGATAAAGTTTCGCTTTATTCTGTTCAGCTGTATTTGATTTACTCATCGTTGAAATCACAGGAGGACATGGCTGACATACATTACAAAGAAATTTAGTACATTGAAGAAGATATTCTGTAGATGCGGTACGGGTAAGAGTTACTCCGTATCCATAACTGTTAGTGGGACCAATATCATAGTATAATCCGCGATCCATATCAGGTGACCAGCAACCTGGAATAATCGTAGTAGAACCTCCAATGGCTGTTGGAACCGGATAGTATTTACTTGTCAGCCCGGGATTAGGAAAATAAACTTTGAAAGTCCGGATTGACGGTGGATAGCCCGGAAGTGAAAAAAGTAATGGAAACGTATAGATATGAGGGGCAGTTTGGGTTGTTGTAAAAACTTTGGTTTCTGGTGTTGAACCCGACTTGATTTCCAATGATACAGGAGAAGGTACAAATCCAGGCACGTTAGCTCCAACAAACTGTCTGGTTACATTTACTTTTGTACCGGAAACTGGAACAGATGGAACACCAGGATCCGTAATTACTGTTATCTGAGCACTTAAAGCCGTACTGCAAAATAAAGCAGCAAAAAGAAGAAAACCAGCTTTTCTTCCTTTTAAAAGCGAGTTTGATGATCGAAAGATCTTAGTTAAAGTTTTTTTCATAAGATAATATTTTTGTGATGGCATTCTTTGATTATCACGGGATGCCGTTACCGATAAACAGGTACAAGTTGTCTCTTTTTTAAGGAAAAAAAAAGAACTAATGAGCAAGTGAGCAGGATAAAAACCCAGGTGAGTATTTTGATGGTTTCAATGAGAAAAAGAGCTGTAAATATGACACATTCGGGTATTTCTCATTCTGGAGATTTTTCTATATTAGCCTGAAAACTATGTATCATTACCGTCTCATATTATTCCTTCTGTTTCATAGCCTCCTGATGTACAGTCAGAAGCCGCAACTTCGTCACTATAGCTTAAGTGACGGATTACCCAGCAATACGGTATACTCTGTCTATCAGGACAGCAAAGGGTTTATCTGGTTTTGTACAAGCTGGGGAATTTCCAGATTTGACGGGCATCATTTTGAGACCATTACCAGTAATCACGGACTTCCGGACAATGAAACCTTTCAGGCATGGGAAGATTCCTGGCAGCGATTATGGGTAAGCACCTATAACGGAAGCCCAACTTATATATATAATGGAAAAGTATATTCTGTACAGAATGATAAGCTATGCCGCCTCATGGAAAAAAGAGGAATCGATTTTTACGACATTGCTCCAAGATGGGATCTTTATTCTGATCAGCATAAGAAATATATTATAGGTAAAAACAGCATTTCCAATCCCAAAGACAGCACAGCACAATCTCCCCATCTGCATTTTTCTGATCAGGGCAATAATTATTACATTACTTTGAAAAAGATTATAAGGAAAGATAATCCGGGATTGACAACCATTTACACATTTAAGGAAAAAGCTGTAAGAGCCAGTTTTTATCTGAATGGCCATCTGTATGTAAGAAATTTAAAAACATTATATGATATTGTATTTAAAGGAACTACACCTCTGATTAAAAAAATTGAATTACCCAGCAATATTATCGACCTTACAATAGGTAAAAACAATAAAATATGGTGCTGTACCACAAGTGGAATTCTGGAATACGATCCTGATCGGCCAGCAGGTCAAAATCCATATTATATTGCCATGAAAGACATTGTAAGCTACAGCAGCTTTATAGATAAACAGGGTAATTGCTGGTATCCAACCAATGAAGGGGTCTATATGCAGCCGGCCAATAAAACCTTTATATATACCACGGCTGATGGGCTTATAGATAATAATGTTTTAGCTGTAAAATATTTGCCGGGAGGAAAACTTCTTGCAGGATATAGCAACAGTGCTATTATGATCAGAGATAAAAACAGCTTCAGACCTTTATATACACTGGGTGACGGACAATGGAACAGACTACGGTATTTTTTACCTATTGATAAAGATGCATTTTTTGTCGGAACAGACAGAGGTTTATACCAATGCAGTCTGACCGGAAATCAATACACAAAACTTCTGGAATTTTCTCAAAAATCAGCCTTCATCAGAAATAATACCGTACTGATAAGCTATACCAGTACAGAAAAAAAGAATCATCTTATTTATGACCTTAAAGAAGGAAAATTTAGACTGTTGCCAGCATTGAGTACCAATATAGCCGCCCCGGCAGCGGCCATTGATGCAAAAGGAATCTACTGGCTCGGAACAATACATGGATTATTTTATTATCATCCGGCTTTAAAAAAATTCATCCAGGATCCTGCTTTAGGCAGAAACCGGATAACGTCGCTGAATTTTCTGAAAGGCAGACTTGTTATCAGTACTCATTCTGATGGTATTTTTATTCGTGATGGGCAGAAAGTAATTAAGATAAATAAGACCAATGGGCTCATCAGTAATATCTGCGAAAAAGCTTATATAGATGAGAAAGAAAGGCTGTGGATTAATACAGACAAAGGATTATCCAGAGTCACTTTTGACGATCACATGCACTACTCTATTTACCACTTTTCGGCAGCCGATGGAGTTCCAAGCCACATGATTAATAACATTACATTCGGGGAAGGAAAAGCCTTTCTTGCTACGTCAAATGGGATTATTGTGATCAATCAGGATCAGGTTAGTAAAAGCCAGCCTTACAAAGTATATTTCCTGAAAGCCTCTTTTAAAGACAGTCTTGTTTATTACCCTAAAAAGATCAGCCTTAAATACAATCAGAATAATGCTCAAATCTCCTATACCGCTATTTCTTATCTGGATGAGAAGGATATTAAGTATAAATATCTTCTGTCCGGAGCAGAAAATGATACGGTAATCACAGAAGAAAGTACCTTAAATCTGGGAGCTTTAAAGCCCGGCAGCTATCATCTCAACATCTGGGCTTCCGGAAAAAATAATATCTGGAATACAACACCTGCAGTACTTGCCATTGTTGTAAACCCTCCCTTTTGGGAAGAACTATGGTTTATGGGAGGAATATTTCTGTTACTACTGATCTTAATGATCGTCATTTACAGACACCGTGTCAATATTATCCGCAAAAAAGAGGCTGAGAAAACGGAAAGAAAAAAGATGATTGCCGAGCTGGAAATGCAGGCGCTCCGTGCCCAGATCAACCCTCATTTTATCTTCAATGTTCTGAATGCCATTCAGAATTATTATGGTAAAGAAGATGAATTGAACGCCAATTATTATATGGCTGCCTTTTCGGACCTGATACGCAAAACCCTCACCCATTCCAAAGAACATTGGAATACGATTGAGAAAGAAATGGCTATGCTGAAAACATATATCGAGCTGGAGCAGATGCGTTTTAAAAATCATTTCATCTATGATATTTCTGTAGAACCGGGATTGGAGCAGATCAAAATTCCTACCATGCTTCTTCAAACTTATACAGAAAATTCCATCAGTCATGGATTGAGACATTTAAAAACCGGAGGAATTCTAAGGATTTCCTGCAGCCAAAGTGATGATTCTATCATATGCATCGTAGAAGATAACGGTGTAGGATTTGAAAAAGCCCGTGAATTTGACAGCAGGCCAGATGATTATAAATCTATGGGACTGAAAATTACTGCCGGCAGAATTTCCGCCATTAATGAGCTGTATGGAACCTCTATTTCTACAGAGATTATGGATAAGAATACTACAAATCCGGATGTACAGGGAACCATTGTCAAAATAACCATCAAAAACACTCCTTTTCTATGAGCAAAATAAAATCTATCGTTGTAGATGACGAACAGGAATCACGCGAAACCCTTCTTCGTTTCTTATCGAAATATTGCCCGGACGTTGAAATAATCGGGGAAGCAGATTCTGTGAATCAGGCTCTGGAAGTCATTAGAGAAACATCTCCGGAACTGGTATTTCTGGATGTCAATATGCCTGTAGAAAATGGTTTCAAGCTGTTTGAAAAGATATCGGACATTCATTTTTATACCGTATTCGTTACAGCTTATGATCAGTATGCTGTACAGGCATTTAAACATCATGCGGTAGATTATCTTCTAAAGCCCATTGTGATTCATGAACTGATCATTACAGTAAACAGGGTTGCCAAACTTTTAGAAGATAAAAATAAAATACAACAATTATCTGCCCTGCTTCAGCATATTAAAAACCCTGTAGAACAGAGCAAAATTGCACTGCCAACCATGGAAGGACTTGTTTATGTACATACCATGGATATTGTACGTCTTCAGGCAGATGATAATTATACGTCCATCTTTTTCAAAGGAGGAAAAAAAATGATGATATCCCATACACTGGCTTATTTTGAAGATACATTAAAAGACCAGGGCTTTGTCCGTATTCATCATCAGCACCTCATCAATCTTCAGCATGTCGAAAAATACATCCGGGGACGGGGTGGTTATATTATTATGAGCGATGAAACTTCTTTACAGGTATCTCAGAGGAAAAAAGATGAGTTTCTCCGGATTATTAAGAGATTAAAATAATAGAAAAAGGCAAATTCGCTGATTCGCCAATTTGCCTTTGTATGTTTTGATTTTATTAATCTACTCCTTATTCTTCTCTGTTTACCAGCTCCATAGAGAAAGCAGGCAGACAGATTGCAAGGTATTCGCAAGGTTCTGAAAACGGGTTGCTGTAACGGATTCTTGCTCCTTTTTCAATAAGAATGCTCTGTCCTTTTTCCAGAACAACAATTTCACCATCAATTTCAAATTGCTTTTTTCCTGAAATGATATAGGTAAATTCATCAAATTCTGGCGTCTGGTGAGGCTCGCTCCAGTCCGGAGGTGCTACCATATGAGCAATCGAAATAGTAGAATTTCCTGTAGAATTTCCCCAATGTTCTTCGATTAGTTTTCCGTCTGTAGTAGGCACTACAAATGGGGATTGCTGAATTTTATATTTTTTCATGCCCAGTCTTCTTTTTTGATTTCATAAACGAAATTGGTTCTTGAAGGTTCTGCAAAATAAGCCACTTCTTCTTCAGCAATTTTTTGTCCTCCCAATCTTTCCAAAGCGGTCTGCGAACGGAAATTTTCTTTTCCGATATGGAAGTGAACTTTATCTACAAACTGGAAGATATAATCCAGCATCAGCTTTTTAACTTTAGGATTGATTCCTTTCCCCCACGATTTTGTTCCATAGAAGGTATATCCAATGAAAATATGATTATCATCTTCATCAAAATCATAATAACGGCTGCTTCCCAATACATCTCCGGTAGCTTTATCAATAATTTTGAAAGCACCATTACTCTCTATAGCTCCTCTAAAAAAGTTTTCAAAAACCTCTCTCTTATAACGATCTTTATTGGGGTGTTGTTCCCAGACTTTAGGATCGGAAGCTACTTCATATAAAGATTCAAAATCCCCTTGCTGTAAGGGGATTAATTGAAATTCTTCATTCTCTAAAACAGGCTGAACAGAAAAATTCATTCTTTAGCTCTTTTTAGTAGAATCTGATTCTATTTTCTTGATTTCTTTCAACTTATCGGAAATCTTGATTACGGTATCTAATTTTGATGGTTTCAAAGGAACTTCAGCCTGAGCCATATCCCACTTGATCACCAAATTCCCTGTATTTTCATCTGTAGGATTCAAAGTGATTTCAAACCATTCCTGTTTGTCTGTCAATGTATTAACCGGTACCGTAACATCTACTACATCCTGCTTAGGGTCGTAAGTATATGCTCCCCATTGTTGGAAGTCCTTATTCAGGATTACTTTCCATTCTTTTTCTGTAGGAACAATGAATAATCCGTATGTTCCTGCCGGAACTGTTTTTCCACCGAAATTAACGGCCTGTCCGAAAGTAATTTTTGTAGACGAGTTAGCGCCTGCTCTCCAAACCTGACCGTAAGGAACCAATTCTCCGAAGATCTTACGTCCTTTCACCCCCGGTCTTCCATAATCGATGGAGATCTTAGACATTGAAAACTGCTGCTCAACCTTCTGACGCGGGCTTGCTGCCGGCACAGAATAATCCTGAGCAAAACTGAATGCTGACACTGAAATGCAAACTGCTATTATTAAATTTTTCACGTGTAAATTTTTGCTTAAAATTACAAAAATCAAAACAAAATAGCTTTCACAAACTTCGTTAATTTTTGTTTTACCGATATTTTTCTACGAAGGTATTTTTTAACCAAATCCTTATAAAAAGTAAATTATTAACTATTGAATATTTTACTTTTCTTAATAGCTTTCCCTTTTCTAAGTTGTATTGAATGAAAAACAGAAGGAACATCATTCGTCCAGGTTTTCAATATGAAAAGAATAGCGATAATCTCTGCTCTTGTCAACAATCCAACCCAAAAACAAAGGGTAAATAAAACAACAGACTGACATTGTAAAATTACCTGGACCAGTGTTCCAAAAAGCAATAAAGTCCAGATCTTGGCACCGATAGAATGTGTAGCTACCTCTTTTCTGAATTTTAAAAAGCTTACCAGATAAATAAGAGCTTCAGCTCCTGCAAGAATTATTATTTTGTAGGCATTTATTTTGAAAAACTCAGGACACTGAATATAAGCTGCAATCCCTACTGAGACAAAGAAAATCTGATCAACAGTAGAATCCAGACGTCTGAGTTTTTGTGTGGAAACATTCAGATGCCGGGCGATAATTCCATCAAAAATATCCGTCAATAATCCGATTGATAACAAAATAACTGTAATTATCTGATAGTTTTCGATTTTCAGAAGACTTAAAGAAATGATGATAAATCCGATAATCAGTCTGGAAAAAATTAAAATGGACGGGATTTTCGATTTCATAAAAAGATGGAAAAAACTTAATTTAAGTGGAGAAAGATAGGAATAAAAATGTTTTTACTATTTCTAAAACAAAATAGCCTTTTCCAGCTCCAGTAGTTTTTGTTTTCTCCAGATACCCCCTGCATAGCCAACCAATTCACCGTTTGAGCCTATCACACGATGGCAGGGAATTAAAATGGCAATTTTATTGATTCCGTTGGCTGTTCCTACGGCACGTATCGCCTTGGGATTTCCCAGTATTTCTGACTGCTGTTTATAGGTTCTTATTTCTCCCATCGGAATTTCACGAAGCAACTGCCAAACTTTTTCCTGAAACTCGGTTCCAGTAATAAACAACGGAACTTCAAAATGACTTCTTTTTCCTTCAAAATATTCTTTTAGTTCATCTTCCAGCTGCATGAAATGAGGATGTTCTTTTTCTACAATCTCTGCTTTCAGAATCTTTGACAAAGCCTTCAGCTGTTTTTCAATATTTTTCCGGTCTATGAACTCAAGCAGGCAGATTCCTTGATCTACGGCACAGGCAATCATTTCTCCCAATGGGGTTGATATGTTTTTTTGGTGTATAATTTCCATTAATTTAAAATTAAGCTTTTTTCGGAAATCATATCTTCTTTTTAATGCATTAAAATTCTTTTTATCTGCTCAATATGTCTTTCGTTATGATAAATTACAAACCGGAAGGTATCCCCCAGCTTCAGTTTGATCAGCGTTGAAATACTTATACTTGTTTTTATTTTTTCCAAATCAATATCTTGGGCTTTTTCCAGTAATTCAAGCATTTTTTCCTGCTGTTTTATGAATGTATCTATTACATCTTTATTCAGTTGGCTGTGGATGGGGTTCATTGTTTTAAGCGTTTTCATCTTATTCGGTTTCTCTTTGGGAAGCATGCTTTTAGCAAAATAATTCCCGAGAATTCCTGGCTTAAAATAAGATTGGGTAGATTTTCCTGCGGAGGAAATATTACGATTGATTTCAGGAATATAAAAATTTCCGTAGCGGTTAAGATGCTCCAGACATTCCAATGTACTCCAGCTGTCTGCTGAGGCTCTGAAGTTCAGCTCTTCTTCTGTTTTTAGTGTGAGTGTCCGCACATATTCTAAATGCTGGTATGTTCTTTCCTTTAATTCATTTAATAATGCTGAAGCTGAAATTTTCATTACTTTTTTTATGCAAATATCCTGATCTGATTTTTCTTAAATCTTGACTGAACTCAAGATTTTTTAAGTCTCGACAACGTTTCCGGCGACATTCTCAGATAATTGGCAATATATTTATTAGGAACTTCCTGAAAAAGCTTCGGGCTTCGTTTTAAAACCCTCTCGAAACGTTCGCCAGGAGCATTGATCAGCAGGTCTTTTTCTCTTTCAAGCTGCTGCAATACCAGATCTTCCAGAACATTTATCCAGAATTTCATATGTTCCTCATCTGATTGTACAAACTCATAAAAATCCTTTTTTGAAGCTATTTTTACTGTTGCTTTCTTAATCGCCTGAATATAAAGATCTGATGATTTTCCCGATAAAAAAGAATCCAGACTGACAATAATATTTCCGGTATACCCGAAACGAATAATCCTTTCCTCATTTTCATCCATCATAAAAATCCGGACACTTCCGCTTTCAATATAATAAATGCTAGTATCCGTACTGCCCGAAATTTTGAGAAACTCATTTCTCCTGAATTCTTTCTTTTCCCAATAGATTCCGCTCTGAAGCAATTTTTCAACCATTTCATTTTATTATTTGCTTTTCCAAAGATAATAGGTAATTTTAAAGTTTTAAAACACTAATCACTGATAATGCTCAAAAGAACAGTACTTTTCATACTGCTTTCTGCCGGATTTTATGGTATGAAAGCACAACAGACCATTCCCTTCCGGATCACAAAGCACAATAATATTATTGTCAAAACCCTTGTCAACAAAAAGGATTCACTCGATCTGATGTTTCAGATCGCCATGAAAGATTACTCAATTTCTCCCGAACGAAAACGGAAAGCCGATCATATTATTTTCAACAAAGAAGAAATAAGTGACCACAATACCGTTCAAATCGGAAAAATTACCCAGAAAAATGTGCGTTTTTTTGATAATCAGTTAACAGGACATGAAGCTGACGGAAAAATAGGAACAGGAATTTTTGGCGGGAAAGCATTTCAAATTGATTATGACAACAACCGGTTTGTGATATACGATAAAATTCCAGATCTGAAAGGGTATCAGCCGATCAATATCATTTTAGACCATGACGGGTTTTACCTTGCCGGAGATAATATCATTGATGACCAACAGCAGGAAGCCTATTTTGTACTGCAATCAGGATTTTCAGGAGCTATTCTGTACAGCAACGAGTTTGCAGAGGCAAAACATCTGGACAAAAAACTGAAGATAACCGGAGAGAAAACCCTGAAAAACTCTGAAGGCAAAACTTTAACGACTAAACAGGCCATTCTTCCTTTTTTTAAGTTGGGAAATAATACATTTAAAGATATTTCCGTAGGATTTTTCTCAGGCGAACTTAAAACACAAAATGTAAGTTATCTCGGGGCCGATATGCTCCGCCGGTTCATTTGGATTTTTGATGCTGAGAGAAAAATGGCTTACATCAAACCCAGCAAATATTTTTCGGAGCCTTATTATAAAATGAATTAGAATACTATAAATTATTAAGAAAGATGATGAAGCTTAAAACTATCGCAGTCCTTTTACTTTTTCAATTGGTTATTGTTAGTTGCCAGAAAGAAGAGAAAAAAGTAGTAACTACAGAATCAAAAATCACGAATGATACTATAAAAACAGTAAAAACTGAAGAGAAAATAGATTACAGCAACTTTAATATTTTCAGTCTGTCTATCATCTCATCAGCAGAAAAGGATTCTGATATGGATATTTTTATTTCTGTTTCGGATATTTATGAAGGAGCACAACCTATTCCTGCAGATATTATTAAAAATCAGAAGCAGATGACTTATGAAGAACTACAACATTTTGAACTGGATGCCTCCAGCAGAAAAAAACTGCTCAGCGGGATTCGCCTTACAGAAAAGGATTCTCTGTATATTTATGAGCATGGCTCTAACAAACTTCAAAGAATGCCAGTCAGCCAATTAAAAGCTGTAGCCTATTTAAGTCCCTATTCAGATAGTGAAGAAGTAGACCCGGAGTCTTATATGATGGGATTTCAGGTAGCCACTCACCAAAAAACAACAGACTACGACCGATACAATAATGCCATTGCTTATTTTGGAAATAAAAATCCTTTTGTAGAAAATAAAATGAAGGCTGTGAAATGGCAAAAAGCCGGAGCTGATATTTCAAAAAAATACTTTTCTCACTCAAAACTGGCTCAGGGAAAAACTTATCAGTCACAATATGAAAATATGACCTATTATCTGCAGGATTATCTTGAAGAGGGAAATACTGTGGAGCGTAAACTTGCAGTCATCAATGATCGTAAGGAAAAGATTGCTGAGAAAACATTTAGTCTTGCAGGAAGTGATGGTGGAGAATTTCTTCCTCTTTATGGAATAGATGCCGATGAAGCCAATGTTTTTCAATATACAGGTCATCTTTTCAAAGGAAAACCTCCTGTTATTTTCGGATTCATTGCGCAATCTTTTGGCTGTCCTTCTGTTAGTTTTTTAGATCAAAAAGAGAAGGATTTTCCGATTAATTGTGATAACAGACATTAACTTTTGGAAAAGGTTTGCCTGGATTCCTACGGAATGACAAACTGTGCGGATAGTCTTTTAGAATAAATCTGCATTAGCAAAACTTCATTTTAGAATTATAATAAATAAAAAAGCAAATCTGTTGATGAACAGATTTGCTTTTTTTTGTTACTATTTCTTAGGATAATATTTGTCTTTCAGACTCATAAAATAGGTTTCGGATTCTGTAAAACCATTGCTCTTCATGAATTTGATCACTACATTCAGATAAGCTTCTGATGGAGTAAAGTCTGTACCCATTTTTTCGGAAAACTTTTGATAATCTTCTTCCAGCAGTTTGGGATTTTTTGCCAACTGTTTTATATCGGTTCTGAACCCTTTAAATATAAACTTTAAAGCTTCATAATTTCCGGGATAGGAAACGGTTCCGTGGGTTTCTCCTGCAAAAAAACTATGTTTATAGTTTAGAGTTCCGTTCTTTTCTATAATTCCTTTAAATTCTTCAATAGCCTGTGTCATATCAGAATTCCAGTTTTTCTGCTGTTCTTCATTATCTGCCTGAGAAACATACAATGATTTTTTTTCAGGAAAGTTCTTATTCTTTTCCAGATAATCTTTCGTTCTTGCAATGGTCACTTTATTATCCCACCATAAACTGGGATCATTCGCAACATAAGCATTAAAATAATCAGGATGTAAAAGGAAGGTATTGATGGCAAACAGTCCTCCGAAAGAATGTCCTACCAACACAGAATAATTCTGAGTTCTGTAGTTTTTGCTGATAAAAGGTTTCAGCTCTTCCTGCATAAATTTTACAAATTTTTCACCTCCTCCGCTGTCTGCAAAAAGAGTAAGAGCAGGATTTACCGGACTTTTCTTTTCAGATTTTGTCGGGGTAAGATCTCTAGTTCTTTCTGTGTTTTTAATTCCGACAACAATACATTCCGGGATATCGGCATACGGTGTTCTGGCAATGAAATCCGTTAATCCTGTATAATATTCAAAATTGATTTCTCCGTCTAAAAGATAGATGACCGGATATTTTGCGGGATTGATGGTATTGTCGTTATACGTTTTAGGCAGATGAATCCAGATTTCTCTGTTTTCGTTTAAAACTTTTGAAAATAAGTTCTGCTTCTCTCCTATCGTCAGTTTTTCCTGGGCTTTTCCCAAGGAAAACAATAAAAATAAGGGAAGGTAAATTATTTTAAACCAGTTGTTCATGGTGTGAGTCTTTTCTATGTTGATGAATATTTTTAATTTCGTTATTCTTTTTGGGTGATTTGTTTCTTCTGCCCCACCAGATCAGGAATCCGGTAATTGGGAGACTTGTACATATAATTCCGATAATGAACGTGAATATTTTACCGAACATTCCGCCCCAATAGCCCACATGAAGATCAAAATTCATATGTTCTATTACCTCATGCATCTGAACTTCTTTAGGATAATCAATCTCTTTTCCGGTGTATTTGTTGGTTTCCATACTTTTTCCGTTGACAAGGCTTTTCAACCCAATAAACTGAGCTACTCCCACATGATATACCGTTGCGGAATCATTTCTCGGAATACTCATTCTGAATTGTTTTGCATCGGGAAACTCCTTAAATTTTCTGTCTATAAAATCAGTATAGGACAATGCTTTTTTCTCCGGATCAAACTTAGGTTCATATTTTTCTGCAATGGTATGGACATCCACAGCTCCACCGAAAGTCTTCTGAGTAAGATTGGTTAAAACTTCATAAGCCATAATCAGTCCTGTAATGGTAATAAACACTGCCGGAAACAATGAGTAAAATCCAAAAACATTGTGAAAATCATAGTTTTTTCTGCGCCATTTTGTTCCGGATTTGATTTTAAAAGCGGTTGTTCTTGTTGTTTTGTTCCATTTTTTAGGCCACCAGAGAATTAATCCACCGATGAGCTGAATAAAGAAGATGATTGAGGCAATTCCAACCACTGTTTTCCCGAATTTCCCAGCCAACAACTGGGCGTGAATATGGGCTACAACATAGAAAAACTCATAGCTTTTTGTAGAACCAATGAGTTTTCCGGTGTAAGGATCAAGATAATGATAAGCAAATACACCTCTTGGACCTCTCCCTTTCTTCTTTGGTTTTTCTGCTTTACCTGTAGTTTTATCTTTAGGCGGTTGAGTTGCTGAGGCTACTCTGAAACTTCTGTCTGCTTCTTTGTAGGTATCAAAATAGAATGCTTTTCTGTCCGGAACCTGTTGATGAAACTGTGCAAGCAACTCTTCAGGTGCCATTTTTTTAGCATTGACTGGTACTTGAACGTATTTAGCACTTCCTCCGCATAGATCTATGATTTCGTCACAGAAGACAAATACAGTCCCCGAAAGAGTAACTGTAAGCACAATGATCCCGGAAACCAGCCCGAGCCAGAGGTGCAGCCAGCCGGTGATCCTTTTGGTAAGAGATTTTCCCTGCTTTTTTTTAGGATTCGTTTTTTTGTTCTCCATATCTGTTTTCATCCACTTGAAAATGTAGGTGTAGAAAATGCAAAGGCGCAATAGAATTTATAATGGCGTGTTTGTAAAGTGAAAAGAGTTATTTCTACTGCCATTTTACTTTAGCATATTTGAAGGCTTCAGAAATAGATTGTATTATAAATCAAAGCATTGCACCTTTGCGGTTTTCATCCTTATATTTTCTTTGAGATTATTTTTTGTTCTTTTTATGATTAAAATTTGAAGGCAAAATTGGCAAGGATTTCTCTCGGCTTCTGCGGCTGTCCGTAGAAGTTCCAGTAGCTTTCATTCAACGCATTATTCATTTTCAGACCGATTCTGTATTTTTTCTTGTCATAGAAAATAGTAGCCCCTACAGTAGTGTAAGAAGGAGCTAGAAAATGATTAACAATGTTGATGTACGTTTGATCTACAAAATTAAATCCGGCTCCGAAACCAAGTCCTTCATAAGCACCATCCATAATTTTGTAGCTTGTCCATAGGTTGGCTACATGTTTTGGTGTCCAGGCGATTCTTTTTCCACTGTCTTTGCTTCGGTCGTCATATTTATTATCATTATAACCATATCCTGCAACGATATTCCATCCTTTGAAGGGGTTCGCAATGATACCTATTTCCAGTCCCTGACTTTTGATATTCCCATCCTGAATACTTCCTATTCCACCAGGATCTGCAACCAGTCTGTTTTTAACATTAATATTATAATAACTTACGGTTGTCAGTAATTTTTTATGAAAAAGATCTACTTTAAAACCTGTTTCAATCTGATTTCCCTGCTCAGGATCCCATTTTGTCAAAACACCGGTTTCATTCAATGATGGGGCATAGTTTTTAAATCCATTCACGTAATTGGCAAAGAATGAAATCTGATCTTTTACTATCTCATACACCAATCCGAACTTTGGTGAAAACTGGGTCTGGCTGTACCCTGTAACTTTATTTTCGGGATATCCGTTTTTGGTAGAGATTTCTACACCGTTTACTACTGTATCGTCATTTTTATAACTGTCTACTCTCAAACTTGCCATTACCAATAAGTTATCTGTGATATTCAAAACATCAGAGATATAACCGCTGATTGTTCTGAATGTTGTAATATCCGATTCTGTAGATTTTCTTTCCTTATTCATGAATTTGTTTCTTGAGATAGGATCCCATGCTGAAGAACTGTCCAGATTTACTTTATCATAAGGCATGAAAACATTGCTGTATCCGTTGGCTTCGTAGTAAGGGAACTGATATTTTGTTCTTTGCTGGAAGTAATCTATTCCCACTACCAGACGGTTTCTTAGATTTCCTATTTTAAAATCTCCAGTGAAATTCTGCTGAATATTGTCTGTGGTTACTTTAAAACTGTCAAAAGGACGGATCATTCTTTCTACCTGATTGTTATTCAAATATCTAAGAACTAAAAAGATAGATTCATTTTCATTGGCTTCTCCTCTTTGGTAAGATGTTCGAGACGTCCATTGATCATTGAATTTATGAGTCACCTCAGCCATCGTTACAAAATTGGTTCTTTTGGAACCGATATCATTACTTGTAAATGCTCTTTTATAGGCTACTTCCAGATCTTTCATCGAATGTAAAGTCAGTTTTTCTGAGTTTCTTACATACGCATTCAATGTTTTGTCCGGTGCATGAAACTCAGTATCAAGTATTACTGTGGTTTTGTCACTTACTTTATATAAAACACTTCCTGAGAAGAACAGACCTTTGTTATAGCCTGCATCCTGAAAAGAATCCTGAGAATACGCAGCGACATTGAATCTTGCCAATGCTGTTTTTTCTTTATTTAAAGGGGTATTCACATCTGCTGTGATTCTGTTCATTCCCCAGCTTCCGGTAGTATAATTGATAATTCCTCCGAAATTTTCCTGTGGCTTTTTAGTCACAATATTTACCACTCCGCCATAGTTGGCTAGTGTTCCTCCGAATAAGGTTCCGGATGGCCCTTTAATTACTTCTACTCTCTCGATATTAGCGATCTCCGACTGTACTCTTGGGTTTTGAGTCAATCCGTTTCTAAAACTGGCGTTTGAACTAAATCCTCTCATGAAAATATCGTTTCCGCTGTCATTAACACTGTTGCTTACGACTACACCGGGAGCAGAAGCCATGGCTGTATTGAAGTCCATTGCGCCCATTTCACTGATGATTTCTTTGGGAACAAGGTTGTAAACTGTAGGGTTTTCAAGGTTTTCCAGAGGAAGTCTTGCGATGGATTCAGATTTTTTGGTTCTGTAATTATGAGTTCCCTGAAGTGATACGGACTGAATTTCGGCCACTTTAATGGTATCCGTTTCCTGGGCACTCAGCATCGTTACTGCTAATAGAGCTGCAGAAATAATCGTTTTTTTCATGTTTATAATTAAGTTAGTTCTGCAAAATTATCTTATTTTTATTAATTCTAAATAAAAACATGATACAAATCATAAAACTTCCTTCATGAAACAGCCCTTCAATAAAGGATTTTATGAAAATAAACAACAATTAGAATTTAAATTTTTCTTATCTTCATGACTCAAGTAAAGCTAATGATTGATTATAATTTTTAAAAATGAGCAACTATATCCAAGAAACCATTCAGCAATTTCTACAGTTTATGTCGGAAAGAAATCTAACAGAATTAACTGATCTTTTTTCTGATACTGTAGACTGGTATATCCCTGGTGATGAACAAAAAGCGCCATGGCTGGGAATAAGAAATAATAAGCAGGAAGTCTCCGCCTTTTTTGAACTGTTATGGAAAAATACAGAACCCATTTCTGCAAAAATTGATCATATTTTCAACGATGATGAAAATGTTGTGATCACTGGAGAATTTGTAACGAAAATGCTTGAAACAGGCCATATTGTAGAGTCTTTATTCTGTATTCAGATGCGTATTCAGAATAATAAAATTACTCGCTACAGACTGCTGGAAGATAGTTTGGCTGTTTCAAAGGCTCTGGAAAAATAGTTAAGGACTACTTAAATGAGATTCTTTGAACAATGTTCGC
Source organism: Chryseobacterium sp. 'Rf worker isolate 10' (assembly GCF_050753305.1). Classification (NCBI taxonomy): domain Bacteria; kingdom Pseudomonadati; phylum Bacteroidota; class Flavobacteriia; order Flavobacteriales; family Weeksellaceae; genus Chryseobacterium; species Chryseobacterium sp. 'Rf worker isolate 10'. The sequence continues at coordinate 679,562 of NZ_JBOZOF010000001.1, read as the reverse complement.
AGAACTTCATTCTGTGTCAGAATGACAAAAGTCGAATGATTCGACTTTTGAGATAATGATAGGTAATAATTTTTATTAAACCTAAAATTACCTTTTCTATATCACGGCAGCTGCCATCATCGACATATAATAATTGGCACAATGGAGTGCGTTGATTAAAACAATTTCTTTTTCCGGAAAGGTTTCAAAAGCATCAGATGTAGTAATCTGGTATTCATAATTCATGGAAGTCCATTTCAGATGGGGTTTTATCACCATCAGCTCTACGCCATCCTGATCTGTGAGGACAAATGATTCTTTAAAAATGCCTCTGTGTTTAAAAAGATAGCCATTTTTAATCCCATCAAAATAGGTCTGCACTACAATTTCCCCATTCCAGTTCATTCTGAATTTCAGAAGTACTCTTTCATGATCTTTCAGCTCAATAGTGGTTCCCCAAAAACCTTTTGGCTCCACCTGATAGGTGCGACCATCTGCAATTTCAATGACAGCATTAAATTTGAACCAACTTGTATAAGTAAGTTTTCCAATTAATTTTTCTTCTCTTGTGACTTCAAAAGATAAAGAATTGCTTGATTTTGCGTAATATTCTGCCATGGTTATATTATAATTTGGTGGAATTTTTATTAGTTTTTAAAAAATAATAACAGCTTGAATTTTAACGCTCTAATTTATAAATAATTCGGTAAACATAATGTAATTTTTAAGCTGGTGTGATAAAAATGATTGATAATTAATTATATTAATCTTCCTTTATTGGGTCAATTGCTTGTAAATTTTCATTAAAGACAATAATCAGCAGATTCTTTTGCCATAAAAAACCTCATAGCTTTCAGAAATCTATAAGGTTAAATCTTTTGCAGATCAATTTTATTCAATCTTTGTAAAATGAAATTTTAAAGTTCTAATTTATTTTATAAACATAATCGTTCGTGATAAGCCTGCTTTTATCCTTCAGGTCCGCAGGATAAAAAATTGTTCCATCAATCTCAACACTTTTAATCCTATATCTCCAGCTGCCATTATAGCTTTTGTAAATTTTTGTTGTTGAATTTGGATAAAGCTCAAGAACAATGGAAGAATCTCTCACTTCTATTTTTTCAAGAGACTTTGGATTCTTGATTTTATAAAAAGCCCGGGGTGACAGTATTCCATTCTCATAATTAAACCCAAAACTGCCGGATTCATTATCAATTGATTTTGAAATGGGATAACTGTAATTGATCTTTATTATTTTTTTGGAGCCAGCCAGGTTTTGAATATAAAAATCAGTTAACCAAGAACATCCTGAAAATATTGTTATGAAAATAAGACTTAAGAGTCCTATTGTAATTGATTTTATACTCATGTACTTAAGTTTAAATGGTTTTGTAAAAATAAACAGAATCTCTTATTTTTTCTAGATTAATTGATAAAAAAACCCACAAGAAAACTTGTGGGTTTTTGAATATTTATTTTTCGAAATTACATCGTCTCCATTTTGAAGCTCATGCTTTCGATTACTTTTAAGATGGCTTCTACTGTATCCATTGAAGTTAAACAAGGAACACCGTTTTCCACGCTCATTCTTCTGATCTGGAATCCGTCTCTTTCAGCCTGTTTACCTTTTGTAGTGGTATTCACAACATACTGAACTTTTCCTTTCTGGATCAGGTCGATAAGATTTACGCTTTCTTCTCCGATTTTGTATCCGATTTTGCAAGGAATTCCTTTTTCTCCGAAGAACTTAGCAGTACCTTCCGTAGCCCAGATTCTGAATCCAACTTCATGGAATCTTGCTGCAAGTGCTGCTGCTTCCTCTTTGTGCTTATCAGCTACTGTGAAAAGGATAGAACCGTGCATAGGAACTTTTCTTCCAGCTGCTACCAATCCTTTGTAAAGTGCTTTTTCAAGCGTGGTATCTTTCCCCATAACTTCTCCTGTAGACTTCATTTCTGGGCCTAAAGAGATGTCAACTTTCGTTAGTTTAGAGAAAGAGAATACCGGTACTTTTACAAATACTCCTTCTTTGTTTGGAACCAATCCGTTTTTGTAACCTAAATCTTTCAGTTTTTGTCCCAGAATTGCCTTTGTTGCAAGGTTCGCCATTGGAACTTCTGTGATTTTGGATAAGAAAGGAACTGTTCTTGATGAACGAGGGTTTACTTCGATTACATATACGTTTCCTTCAAAAAGGACGTACTGGATGTTCATTAATCCGATAACTTTTAATCCTTTTGCCAGTCTTTGTGTATAGTCTACCAAAGTGTCAATCTCGCTCTGAGAGATATTTTGCGGCGGATATACTGCGATAGAGTCTCCGGAGTGAACTCCTGCTCTTTCGATGTGCTCCATAATTCCCGGAATCACTACAGTTTCACCGTCACAGATGGCATCTACTTCAATTTCCTTTCCTACCATGTACTTGTCTACCAATACAGGGTGCTCAGGGCTTGCTTCTACTGCATTTTCCATGTAGTGAGCCAATTCTGCTTCTGCATATACAATTTCCATCGCTCTACCTCCAAGAACGTAGCTTGGACGCACCAATACCGGATATCCGATTTCATTAGCGATTTCTATAGCTTCTTCTTTCGAAGTTGAAGTTCTTCCTTTTGGCTGAGGAATTCCCAATTCCTGAAGTGCTTTTTCGAATTTATCTCTGTTTTCAGCTCTGTCAAGATCTTCCAGTGAAGTTCCTAGAATCTGTACTCCGTGAGAGGCTAATTTATCTGCAAGGTTGATCGCAGTTTGTCCTCCGAACTGTACTACAACTCCTTTTGGTTTTTCAAGTTCGATGATGTTCATTACATCTTCTTCTGTAAGCGGCTCGAAATATAGTTTGTCAGAGATTGAGAAGTCTGTAGAAACTGTTTCAGGGTTGTTGTTGATGATAATCGCTTCATAACCCATTTCTTTGATTGCCCATACTGAGTGAACCGTAGCGTAGTCAAACTCGACTCCCTGTCCGATTCTGATAGGTCCAGAACCCAGTACAATGATTTTTTCTTTGTCTGAAACAACACTTTCGTTCTCTTCTTCGTAAGTTCCGTAGAAATAAGGGGTTTCACTTTCAAATTCAGCCGCACAAGTGTCTACCATTTTGTAAACCGGCATGATTCCGTTTTCTTTTCTGAAGTTGAAAATCTCACGTTCTTTTACATCCCAAAGCACTGCAATATTGATGTCTGCAAACCCTAATTTCTTAGCTTCAATTAATGTTTCTTTATCAAATTTGTTGGCAGCGATTACTTTTTCAAAATCAACTAACTTTTTCAGTTTCCAGATAAAGAACTTGTCGATTTTGCTCCATTCTACGATCTGTTCCCAGTCGTATCCTCTTCTTAAAGCATCTCCGATGATGAATAATCTCTCATCATCACATACTCTGATTCTTCTTTCGATTTCTTCAGCAGTAAGTGCCTCAGCTTGTTTTGTTTTTAATCCTAAGTGTTTGATTCCTGTTTCTAATGAACGGATTGCCTTCTGTAAAGATTCTTCCAGGTTTCTTCCGATCGCCATTACTTCACCAGTTGCTTTCATCTGAGTAGAAAGTCTTCTGTCTGCAGTTTCGAATTTATCGAATGGGAATCTTGGGAATTTTGTTACTACATAGTCAAGAGCCGGCTCAAAACATGCATATGTTTTTCCTGTTACCGGGTTCATGATTTCATCCAGAGTCAATCCTACAGCAATTTTCGCTGCAATCTTTGCAATCGGGTATCCTGTTGCCTTACTTGCCAGTGCTGATGAACGGGAAACTCTAGGGTTTACCTCGATGATATAATATTCAAATGAATGTGGATCTAAAGCTAACTGTACGTTACATCCACCTTCAATTCCTAAAGCTCTGATGATTTTCAGAGAAGCATTTCTCAATAACTGATACTCTCTGTCTGAAAGCGTCTGAGAAGGTGCCACTACGATAGAATCTCCTGTGTGAACTCCTACCGGGTCTATATTTTCCATGTTACAAACCACAATGGCATTGTCGTTTGCATCACGCATTACTTCATATTCAATTTCTTTGAAACCAGCGATTGATTTTTCAATAAGACACTGAGTAACCGGACTGTGTTTTAGTCCCAATTCGGCAATCTCTTTCAATTCAGGTTCTGTGGAAGCGATACCTCCTCCGGTACCTCCCATTGTAAAGGCAGGACGAACAATTACAGGATAACCGATCTCATTAGCGAAAGCAAGTGCTCCTTCTACCGTATTTACGATATCAGATTCCGGTACCGGTTCGTTCAGTTCTCTCATCAATTCACGGAAAAGGTCTCTGTCTTCTGCTCTGTTGATGGCAGAAAGCTTAGTTCCTAATACTTCCACTTTGCATTCTTCAAGAATTCCTGATTTTTCCAATTCTACCGCCATGTTCAGTCCTGTCTGACCTCCCAATGTTGGTAATAATGCATCCGGACGTTCTTTTCTGATAATGTGGCTTACAAACTGTAATGAAATCGGCTCGATATATACTTTATCAGCGATTTCCACATCCGTCATGATCGTTGCAGGGTTTGAGTTGATCAAAATTACTTTGTAGCCTTCTTCCTTCAAAGACAGACAAGCCTGCGTTCCTGCGTAATCAAATTCAGCTGCCTGACCGATGATGATAGGTCCTGAACCGATTACTAAAATTGTTTTTATATCTGTACGTTTTGCCATTTTTCTTTTTTTATTAGAGTCAAGAATCTAGAGCCAAGAGCCAATATTTCCAGACTTTATTTTAAATTATTTTTGAATGAGTAAATCATTCTTTGAATTTCAGAAACTTCATTTAATAAAGCATTTACTTTGTCTTCAGTTAAAAGATTCAACTCTTTCACCAAAATCAATTGAGTTTGCAATTCAAATGCAGAGCCTAAAGCAATAGCAAGAAAATGATTAAATTCTTTACTGCTATTTCTCCCAGAACCTTCAGCAATATTAGAAGGAATAGAAATGACACATCTTTTAATTTGAGAAATTAAACCATACTTTTCATCACTACTTATCTCTTTACAAATAATATAAATATTTTTTGCCAACGCAATAGATTTTTGCCAGAAAAGTAGTTTTTCAAAGTTGTGCATCTGTATGTTTTTTCCGTCTTAAGTCTTGACTCTTGGTTCTTGGCTCCTTATTTTATTTTTACTTTTTAAAGTCCTCCATCATTTGAATGAACTCGTCAAACAGGTAGTTTGCATCTTCAGGGCCTGGGCTCGCTTCAGGGTGATACTGAACTGAGAAACAAGGGTGGATTTTGTGTTTTAATCCTTCGTTTGTTCTGTCGTTCAAAGCGATGTGCGTTTCGATAAGGTCTGTTCCTTTTAAGCTTTCCTGATCTACAGCATATCCATGGTTTTGAGAAGTAATGGCTACTGTATTTTTCTCCAGATCCAATACCGGGTGGTTTCCTCCTCTGTGTCCGAATTTCAGTTTGAAAGTTTTTGCTCCACAAGCAAGACCGATTAATTGGTGTCCTAAACAGATTCCGAAGATGGGAACTTTTCCTAATAATCCTCTGATCATATCTAACGCGTGTGGTACATCTTCCGGGTCACCAGGACCATTTGAAAGCATGATTCCGTCCGGATTCATCAATAGGATTTCTTCTGCCGTTGTATCATGAGAAACCACAATGATATCACAGTTTCTTTGAGACAGTTCTCTGATAATTCCCAGTTTTGCACCGAAGTCTACCAATACTACTTTGAAACCTCTGTTTGGGTTAGCATAAGGTGTTTTTGTGGAAACTTCTTCTACCTGATTAGTTGGGAAACTTGTTGATTTCAATTCAGAAGCTACTGCAGCTTCGTCAGCATCAGCGTTTACAATTTTTCCTTTAACAACTCCGGAGTTACGAAGAATTCTTGTCAGTCTTCTTGTGTCGATTCCTGAAATTCCTGAAAGATTTTTCTTTTTAAATAATTCATCTAAAGTAATCTGAGTACGGAAATTGGAAGGAAGATCGCAAAGTTCTTTTACGATAAGCCCTTTGATTGCCGGCTCAATACTTTCATAATCATCACGGTTAATACCATAATTTCCGATAAGCGGATAGGTCATACAAACTATCTGACCGCAATACGATGGGTCAGAAATCAATTCCTGATACCCTGTCATTCCGGTATTGAAAACTACTTCCCCTGCAGTTTCCAATTCTGCTCCGAAACCTTCTCCATGAAACACTTCACCGGACTCCAGTATTAATTTTTTCTTCATTTTAAACTTTTATCTCTTATTATTTTATTATATATTATTAACAGGCCGCCCCTCCGAGGCTCTTTAACTTTTAGCTTCTTACTTTTAACTTGGTTCTTTTACCCTTGTTCTTACTTAAAGGTATATCCTTTACTTTCCAACGCTTCTTTCAAAATGGCCATTCTCGCAAAAACTCCGTTCTGCATTTGTTTGAAGACTCTTGACCTTTCACATTCTACAAGATCTGAATCTATTTCCACTCCTCTGTTGATTGGAGCCGGATGCATGATGATTGCTTCTTTTTTCATGGCCTGTTCTCTTTCTTTGGTCAAACCGTATCTTCTGTGATATTCTGAAGCTGTGAAGCTCATTGCATCATCATGTCTTTCGTGTTGTATTCTTAACAACATCAGAACATCTACTTCAGCAATCAGTTCGTCTACTGACATATAAGTTCCGTTGATCAGGGCTCCTTCGTCAAACCATTGTTCAGGTCCTGAGAAGTATACTTTAGCGCCTAATCTTCTTAAAGCCTCTGCATTGGAGTTGGCAACACGGCTGTGTTTTACATCTCCTACAATTCCTACCTTTAATCCTTCAAACTTTCCAAATTCCTGATAGATCGTCAGCAAATCCAGCATACATTGTGAAGGATGGTTTCCTGTACCATCTCCTCCGTTGATTACAGGGATCTTAATATTCTTTAATTCCTCAAAGTATCGGTCTTTCTTATCGCGGATCACTACAAGGTTCACTCCTATACTTTCAATGGTCTTTACTGTATCATAAAGGCTCTCTCCTTTGTTTACCGAACTGTGTGATGCATCAAAAGGAACTACCTGAAGTCCCAGTTTTCTTTCTGCAAGATCAAAACTTGTTTTCGTTCTCGTACTGTCTTCGAAGAAAAGGTTTGAGCAAAAAACTTCTCCTTCAATTTTAGCAGTTTTCCCATTTGCAAAAGCCATTGCTTCTGTCAGTATACTGTTGATTCTCTCGGTGCTTAGTTCTGTAATCGTAAACATAATTCTTATTTTTGGGCATAAAAAAAGCGAAGACAACAATCTTCGCTTAATAACAATAAATATCGTAAAGGGCGCTTTCGCCCGGTAAATCTAATGATATAAATGCTTTTTTATTCATTAGGTGCAAAGATATAACAATTTTATGAACCTACAAAAATTATGTTTAAAATAAATTAAAAACTTCAGTCTTTCCTTATTCTCATTTAAAATTAATATTTTTGTTAAAACTCAACTCAGTTTATGGATTTAAAAGACAAAATGATTCTCAGTATTATTCAGGAAGACTCTACATTATCGGTTAAGGAAATTTCCGAAAAGATAGGTCTTACCTTTACTCCTACGTATGAGCGAATCAAACAATTGGAGAAACAGGGGATCATTCAGAAATATGTTGGCCTTTTAAACCGTGAAAAACTGGGTTTAAATATTGTAGTCTACTGTAATGTTCGTCTTAAGGAACAATCCAAGAAAGTATTGGAAACCTTTGAGGAACATATTGGAAACTATGATGAAGTACAGGAGATCATCAGTCTTTCCGGAGAGTATGACTATATGTTGAAGATTATCGCCAAAGACATCAATTCTTATAACGAGTTTGCCGTTAATGTTATTTCAAATATTCCTAATATAGGGCAATATCACAGTTCCATCGTACTTCATGAGGTAAAAAAATCTACTAAGTTTAAAATTGATCTGGAATAAATTCTTTTAATTAAACCATTAAGAGCTTTTAAGAGGTGAAGGATAATTAAGGAATTCGCAAGCGAATTTTAAAACTATACAGCTAAAAAATCGCAGATTTTCTTAACTTACCTTACAGTCTTCATCTACCTTAATGATTCAGTTTATCAATCATCAAATTCAAAGAGCGGAATTACAATCCAGCCATTAAGATCACTTAAGCAGTTAAGATTTATTAAAGATTAAGGTTCACAACGAAAAGACAGCAGGCTAAAAATAATTTTTAGAATTCTACTGATACTGCCTAAGTTTTAATGACCTCAATGGCTTAGATTCTAACCCAATAATTTATTTTTCAGTTTATTGAACTGATATTCTATTTTATCCAGACAAAGATTTCCAATACTTCCCTGATGGGTATGTTCAAGATTTCCCTGTTCAAATTCAAACGCGTTGTTTTCAATCTCCTGCCCTACTTTCACATAGGCATCACGGAATGAGCTTCCGTTTTTCACTTCTTCATTGATCTTTTCTACACTGAAAAGATATTTGTACTTTTCATCTTCCAGAATTCCATCTTTTACCTGAATATTGGGTAAAGTATAGCTTAAGATTTCCAGACATTCTTTTAGAGAATCTATTGCAGGGAAAAGAATTTCCTTGGTCAGCTGTACATCTCTGTGATATCCTGAAGGCAGATTGTTTGTCAGAAGAATCAGTTCGTTCGGAAGTGACTGGATTCTGTTGCATCGTGCACGAACCAGCTCAAAGATATCCGGATTCTTTTTATGAGGCATAATACTGCTTCCTGTAGTAAATTCCTTTGGAAAGCTGATAAAGTCAAAATTCTGACTCAGATACAAGCAAACATCATAAGCAAACTTCCCAAGTGTTCCAGCTAAAGTAGCCATTGCCATTGATAACATTTTCTCCGACTTTCCACGGGTCATCTGAGCATATACCGAGTTATAATTCATCGACTGGAAGCCCAGATTATAAGTGGTACTTTCACGATTGATCGGGAAAGATGAACCATAACCAGCTGCTGATCCCAGTGGGTTTTTATTAATGATATTCTTTACAGAAAACAACATTTCTACATCATCCAAAAGCGCTTCTGCATAAGCTCCGAACCACAATCCGAATGATGAAGGCATTGCAATCTGCAAATGGGTATATCCCGGAAGCAGAACATTTTTATGCTGATCTGCCAATTGAATTAAAATCTGGAAAAACTCGTCTGTAAGCGCTGTTATTTCACGGATCTCATCCAGTAAGTACAACTTTATATCCAGTAAAACCTGATCATTTCTAGATCTTGCCGTATGGATTTTCTTTCCTGTATCGCCTAATTCTTCAATGAGAATAGCTTCTACCTGAGAATGGATATCCTCAGCATCTTTATCAATTTCAAAACTACCATCTTCAATTTTACTTAAAATAGTATTCAAAACAAACAACATCTGTTCTGATTCTTCCTGAGTGATAATTCCGGTTTCTGCCAGCATTTTGCAATGTGCCATAGAACCTTTCACGTCATATTTGGCTAAACGTTCGTCAAAGTCAAGATCTTTCCCGACTGTAAATTGATTGACTAATATATTGGTGGCAAGGTCATCCTTCTGCCATATTTTTTTCATGATATAATTTGATTTAAAATATTTGTTGATTTTGACATGCCCGGCAAGGCAATCCTTATTACTATTAACTATAAAAAAACATTTCCTTATGTAAAGCTTTCATTTCTAATTTTCTTTTTTGCATAAATCTTATTAAAAACTAAACTTCAATGCCTGCCGGGCGAAGTCAAAACATATATTGAGCTGGAAGCCTGAAGCTGGAGGCTGAAAGCTGGTAACATACCGTAATAACTTCCCTCTTCCTACATCCATCTTCCATTTTTATAACACTTTTTCTAAAATTCTGATGTAGATTTCTATTCCTTCTTCTATTTCCTGGATATAGATAAATTCATCCGCAGTATGAGAGCGCCTACTGTCTCCAGGTCCCAGTTTTACTGATGTACATGGAATAATCGCCTGATCTGAAGAGGTAGGTGAACCGTAGGTTGTCCTTCCAATTTCAATTCCTGCTTTTACAAACGGGTGATCCATCTCGATTTTTGAAGAATTCAGTCTGAACGATCTCGCTGTTAAAATAGATTTCATCTGAGACTGGATGATTTCAAATGCTTCCTGATTAGAATATTCGTCTGTCACCCTTACATCCAGTGTGAAATTACAAGACTCCGGAACAACATTATGCTGCACACCTGCATGAATTCCTGATAAAGTAACTTTAACTTCTCCCAGATATTCTGAAACCTTTGGGAATTTAAATTCTAAAATATTCTGCAGATCCTGCATACATTTTATAATCGAGTTATCATGATTAGGATGAGCGGCATGAGAAGGAGTACCTTTCATTTCTCCATCAATCACAAGAAGTCCTTTTTCTGCAATCGCCAGATTCATCTGCGTGGGTTCTCCTACAATGGCGAGTTCTACGTTAGGTAGCTGCGGAAACAGTGCTTCAATTCCATCAAATCCTGAGATCTCCTCCTCTGCCGTCAAAGCAATAACTAAATTATATTTTAAATCTTCTTTATCATAAAAATGTACAAAAACCTGCGCCATAGAAACCAAAGAAGCTCCGGCATCATTACTTCCCAACCCAAACAGTTTACCCTCTTTTTCAATAGGAATAAACGGGTCCAGCGTATAAGCTTTATTGGGTTTTACCGTATCATGATGGGTATTCAGCAAAACGGAAGGTTTAAAAACATCAAAATGTTTATTCACCGCCCAGATATTGTTTTTAAAACGTTTGGTAGGAATCTGGTGTTTTTTGAAAAAATTTTCAATTTCTACCGATGTATTAAACTCATCTTTACTGAATGAAGGAATCTCAATCAAATTTTTAAGCAATCCGACCGCATTATTCAATAGCTCTTCTTTATTATAAACAGATTTCAGTTCCTGCATGATGATTTTCTATATGGTTTTTCAATTCTGTTTCTTTGATCAGAAACACTTTATCTACATTATTTTTTATGGCTCCGAGAGCATTTTCAAGTTTGGGTAAAATCCCTTTGTGAAGCTTTCCTTCTTCTTTTAGTGTGGTAAAATCTTCTTCAGTAACACTTTTGATCACTGATTCAGGATCGTTCACATCTTCTAAAACGCCTTCTTTATCAAAACAATACAACAATTCAACTTCATATTTTTCTGAAAGAGCCTGCGCCATTACAGAAGCAATGGTATCTGCATTGGTATTGAAAAGATTTCCTTTTCTATCGTGAGTGATTGCTGAAAATACAGGAACAAGATCCAGCTTGATTAATTTTGAAACCAGCTTCCTGTTCACACTTTTCTTATTGATATCTCCAACAAATCCAAAATCGATTTCAGGATGTACTCTTTTTTTGGCCTTAATTAAGTTACCGTCAGCCCCGGAAAAGCCTATAGCATTGCATTTTTTATGCTGCAGTTTCTCAACAATATTTTTATTGATTCCTCCTGCATACACCATCGTTACAATATCCAATGTCTCTTTATCCGTAATCCTCCTTCCGTTGATCATTTTCTGCTCGATGCCCAGTTTATCAGCCAGCGTTGTCGCTAATTTGCCTCCACCATGTACAAGGATCTTCCTTTCCTGAATTTCAGAAAATTGTTCTAAGAATTGGGTTAATAATTCCTCATCATCAATTAAAGCTCCGCCAATTTTTATGATGTATAATTTTTCTTTCATTTGTCAACTTTTTGAGATCCTTGCCTCTTCTATCCTTGTCAAGATTTTGAACCTTGATAAGGATAATTATTTGGCTTTTAATTCATCTAAAATTTCACTGAACACAGCTTGTGCAGAGAAAATACGGTTTTTTGCCTGCTGGTAGATAATAGAATGATCTCCATCCATTACTTCATCGCTCAATTCCACATTACGGCGAACCGGAAGACAGTGCATCACTTTTGCATCATTGGTATTGGCTAGCTTATCGTTGGTAAGCATCCAATCACCTTTTACTTCAGGCATTGCAGCATAGTCATCAAAAGAAGACCAGTTTTTAACATAAATAAAATCTGCATCCTTCAAAGCTTCATCCTGATCATGGAATACTGTCACATCTTTTGTAAAGTTTTTATCCAGATCATACCCTTCGGGATTAGCAATTACCAATTCCACATCCATTTCCTGCATCCATTCTGCGAAAGAATTTCCAACTGCATGAGCAATAGGCTTGATATGCGGTGCCCAGGTCAATACCACTTTTGGCTTGTGGTCTTTTTTCCAGTTTTCTGTAATGGTAATACAGTCTGCCAGACTTTGCAACGGGTGACGGGTTGCAGATTCCAGAGAGATTACAGGTACTTTTGCATGTTTTTCAAACTGACTTAAGATACTTTCATTTACATCGTCTTCCTTACTCTTCATTCCCGCAAAACAACGTACCGCAATGATATCACAATATTGGTTTAAAACCTCAATCGCATCTTTGATATGCTCCACTGTATCACCGTTCATGACAGCTCCGTCAGCAAATTCAAGATTCCAGGCTTCCTGCGCAGCGTTTAACGTCAAAACATTTAAACCAAGATTTTGTGCTGCAATCTGACTGCTCAGACGGGTTCTCAGGCTTGAATTTAAAAATACAAGTCCGATTGTTTTTCCCTTTCCTTTTTCTGTTTCAGTAAGGGGGGCTGCTTTTATTTCTAAAGCTTTTTTTATGATTTCCTGTAAGTTTTCTACATCACTTACAGTGGTAAATTTTTTCATTTTAAATTGATTTTAAAGATTGTGTTTACACATTTTTGTCATTCTGAATGAAACTCAGTGGAATGAAGAATCTATAATAAACAACAAAGAGATTCTTCCTTCGTCAGAACAACAAATACTCCACTAAACTTCTTTCATTTTGTTTTTCAGTCTCTTAGATATTTTCTAATACCACTTTCAAAGCATTGATGAAAAGATCTGTTTCCTCTTTTTTGATATTCAGTGCCGGAAGAATCCTTAGTACTGTTTTATCATTAGAGTTCCCTGTGAAAATATGATGATCGAACAATAAGCTTTTTCTTATTTCTGAACAGTCTCTATCGAGTTCTATTCCAATCATCAATCCTTTCCTTCGGATGGATTTAATATGTGGTAAATCTTTAATTTCATTTTCAATATATTCGCCCATTTTCTGAGCATTTTCGAGAAGATTTTCATCTTTGATGACATCCAGAACAGCAATAGAAGCTGCACAAGCGAGATGATTTCCTCCAAATGTAGTTCCCAGCAAACCGTTGCTTGCCTGAAACTTAGGATGAATCAGAACTCCACCCACTGGAAATCCGTTCCCCATTCCTTTTGCTGTAGTAATAATATCTGCCTCTACACCAAATTCCTGATGAGCAAAGAAATATCCGCTTCTTCCATATCCGGACTGCACTTCATCCAGAATAAGAACAGCATCATATTTTCCGCACAGTTCTTTGATTTTAGATAAAAATTCCGGTGTTGGAATCATAATTCCTCCTACTCCCTGAATTCCTTCGATGATTACCGATGAAATTTCATTTCCAAATTTTTCAAAGGTATCTTCAAGCTGCTGTACATCATTCCATTCTGATTTGATAAATCTTTCGGAAAAGTTAACCGGAGCAACAATCTTCGGATTATCAGTCACAGAAACTGCAGCAGAAGTTCTACCATGGAACGAACCTGAAAAATAAAGCACTTTGCTTTTTCCATTATGAAAAGAAGCAAGCTTCAATGCATTTTCATTCGCTTCTGCTCCGGAATTACATAAGAAAAGGTTATAATCTTCATATCCTGAAAGTTTCCCTAATTTTTCAGCTAATTCTGTCTGCAATTCATTCTGAACGGAATTGGAATAGAAAGAAATTTTTTCCAGCTGATCCTTTAATTTGTTTTGATAATAAGGATGGTTATGCCCAATGGAAATGACAGCATGACCTCCGTAAAAATCAAGATATTGTTCTCCTTTATCATCCCAAAGAAAAGACCCCTGAGCTTTAACTGGATTTATGTTGAATAATGGATATACGTTGAATAAATTCATTTTTGTTGCTAGTTGTTAGTTTGATGGTTGATCGTTGAAAGTTTGCAGGTCTAAAAGTTATTCTTCGCACTACTGCAACCTATCATCTGCAACCTTCTACCTTATTAATAAATTAGAATGCTATTGGCTTCAGGCTCAGTCCTTCATTTTCTTCCCAGTTCATGGCCAGATTCATATTTTGAACTGCCTGTCCCGAAGCACCTTTTAACAAATTGTCAATCGCTGAGTGAATAACGACAACATTTCCACTCTTTTCGATCTGAATCACACAGCGATTGGTATTGACAACCTGCTTTAAATCAACTGCCCTGCTACTTACCGTAACAAAAGGCTCCTCCGCATAGAAATCCTGATATAATTGTTCTATTTCCTCCAACGTCAAATCTATCTTCATGGTGGAACTTGTAAAAATCCCTCTTGCAAAATCTCCTCTCCATGGAACAAAATTCAGGTTTACTTCTTTATTATTAAATGAAACCAGTTGCTGCAAAATCTCATCTACATGCTGATGAGTTAATGTTTTATAGGCTGATACATTATCATTTCTCCAGGTAAAATGAGTGGTAGCCTGCAAAGACTGTCCGGCTCCCGTAGAACCTGTAATCCCTGTAGTAAAAACTTCACTTAATGCTCCTTTTTCCGCTAATGGCAATAAAGCCAATTGAATGGCTGTTGCAAAACATCCCGGGTTGGCAATGCTTTTTGCACCTGCCAGTTGTTTTTTATTGATTTCCGGTAATCCATAGATAAAATCTCTGTTTTCGAAATTTCCTTTTAAACGGAAGTCGTTTCCAAGATCTATAACCAGCGTTTCATCTTTAACAGGATTCTGAGTTAACCAGTTTTGACTTTCTTTATGAGGAAGACACAGAAAAAGAATATCTACGTTTTCAGGTTTATCAGTCAAAACCATTTCGCAAACTGTCGTTAAATCCGGGTACAGATCCGAAATTCTTGTTCCCGAATTTGAACGACTATATAAAAAACTCAATGTCACATGGGGATGAAAAGCCAGTAAGCGTATCAGCTCACTTCCTGTATAACCGTTGGCACCAATTATTCCTACTGTTTTCTTCATTTTGATTCTGACAGCGTTTTGTTCTGTCTTTCATTACATCGTCCTTTCGGAACTAGTTGATATTTTGGTTAATCTGGTGGTATATATTTAAAGAATTGCTTACAATCTTTGTGTATCCCTTTACATCATCACCTGTCCAAGCTCTGTTGGCTTCTCCATAGCTTCCGAATTTATCAGACATCAGATCATGAGCAGATTCAATTCCATTCAAAATAAATCTGTATGGATGAAGGGTTACAAATACTTTTCCACTTACTGTTTTCTGAGAATCTGTCAGGAAAGACTCAATATTTCTCATAACAGGATCTAAGAAAAGTGCCTCATGAAGCCAGTTTCCATACCAGTCGGACAACTGAGACTTCATCATTTGCTGATATTTTGAAAGGGTATGCTTTTCCAATAAATGGTGTGCTTTGATGATCACTGATGCGGCTGCCGCTTCAAATCCTACTCTTCCTTTAATCCCAACAATGGTGTCTCCTACGTGGATATCACGGCCGATTCCGTATGCTGAAGCTAATTCTTCTATTTTTTGAATGGCATTTACTGAATGTTCAAAGCTTTCTCCGTTTACTCCTACAACTTCTCCGTTTTTAAACTCGATCTCCAGTTCTGAAGGCTGAGTTTCTTTGATTTGAGACGGAAAAGCTTCTTCAGGAAGATAATTTCTTGAAGTTAAAGTTTCTTTTCCTCCTACTGAAGTCCCCCAAAGTCCTTTATTTACGGAATATTGAGCTTTCTGGAATTCCATTTCATAACCGTGATCTTTCAAAAACTCAATTTCCTCTTCACGGGATAAAGCCATATCGCGAATTGGTGTAATGATTTCAATATTCGGACACATCACCTGGAAAATCAAGTCAAAACGAACCTGATCGTTTCCAGCCCCTGTACTTCCGTGAGCAATAGCATCTGCTTTTACTTCAATCGCATATTTTGCAATTTCCTGCGCCTGAATAGTACGTTCAGCACTTACAGAAAGAGGATACGTATTATTTTTCAGTACATTTCCGAAAATCAAGTATTTCACACATGAATTATAATAATCTTCCTGAGCGTCTACACACCTGTATTCTTTTACCCCAAGGTTTAAAGCTTTTCTCTCCAACTCTTTTTCTTCTTCTTTTGAAAAACCTCCGGTATTTACAGTAACTGCATATACATCATATCCTAGTGTTTCACTAAGATATTTAGCACAGTAGGAAGTATCTAAACCTCCGCTAAACGCTAAGATGACTTTCTTTTTCATCTGGACTTCTTTTATTTTTATTAATTGTCAAATGGAACTCACCAACGGAATTTTGCGCAGAATACCCAAAATCGGTTTGGCTCATTTCATTATATTTAGTTTCAGGTAGATTATCTACTACCTCATCTTTTTTTTTATCATTTTCAGGAACAAATAACATGGCTGTACACAGGCAGTTCTTGCGTTCCTTCATCATTAAAATTTCATAGTTTACACAGTTCTTGCATCCATTCCAGAATTCCTCATCCTGAGTCAGTTCAGAATAGATTACCGGTTTATAGCCTAAATCGCTATTGATTTTCATCACTGCCAAACCTGTTGTTAATCCAAATACTTTCGCATCCGGATACTTATCTCTAGATAATTGGAAAACTTTCTGCTTGATCTGAGTTGCTACTCCCCCGTTCCTGAATTTCGGTGACACAATCAGCCCCGAATTGGCCACAAACTTTCCATGTGACCAGGTCTCTATATAACAGAAACCTACCCATTCACCGTTTTCAGTGGCTACCACAGCATTGCCTTCTGAAATCTTCTTACTCAAATATTCTATAGAACGTTTTGCGATACCCGTTCCTCTACGCTGTGCAGAATCGTACATTTCCTGCTGTATTTCACTCACATACATTAGATGTTCGCATGAGGAAATTTCTATTTCCATTTATTTATCTAAATTTTTTGGCAAATTTAAAATATAATTTCTTTTAAATCCAAATAAAAAAGATATTTTTTTTGTTTTAAAATTTTAAACAGGTAAAATTATCTTTACAACAAAATATATATTTGCTAATTTATTATATATTTGCTAAAATAATATAGTTATGGAAAACACTTGTCCTAAATGCAAGAGTACCAAAGTGGTAAAAAGCGGTATTATCAATGAGAAACAGCGCTTCCACTGCAAAGACTGCAATTATTATTTTACCGTTAAGAAACTTGGAAAACAAATTGATGATTACTATGTCACCAAAGCACTTCAGCTTTACCTGGAGGGTCTAAGCTACCGTGAAATTGAAAGAATTATCGGCGTTTCACACGTTACCATAAGTTCATGGATCAAAAAATACAATATCACCAGACCTCCTCATTCTGAATTCCATCCTGTCTATAAAATATTAAAGCAGAGTGAACTCATTGAGTATATCGCTCAGGAAGAAAACATTAAAAACTCCGGGATTATCATCACTCAGTTTGCTGATAAATACATGTTAATTAAATGGGAAAGGTTTAAGAAATAAGTAAGGAATGAAGATAGCAGATTAATATATAACAGACTGATAAATAATATATTTGACATCTCATTTGTATATAAAATATACTATTACCACCAATATATATTAAATTTTCATAAATAAATTATTAATTACAATTTGGCATTCACAAAAAACAACGCCAAAAATTGATAATTTATGAAGAAATTACTCACATTCATTGGATTAGCTTTAATCAGCAGTTCCGTATACTCACAAGGCTCTCCTGATTATGGCAATGGCTTAAAGATAAACCTCAATCAAAATGGTGATAAATTCGTCAGATTTATTTTGTGGGACCAGTTTTGGTTAAGAAACACTTCCATGAACCCCGGAACGATGGTAGGTGGCGAACCTACTGACAACTCCTGGAGCTTAGGAAACAGACGGTTACGTGCTCTTACTTACGCACAGATCTCTAAAAGATACATGATCCTCCTCCATTTCGGAATTAACAATCAGACTTTCATCAATGGCGGTGCCTCAGGTACTTCGGGAACAGGAGGATATGGAAACGGAAAGAAAACCCAATTATTTTTCCATGATGCCTGGAATGAATATGCAGTTATTTTACCTGGAGAAGCAGGAAAATTCAGTTTAACTTTAGGAGCAGGTCTTCATTACTACATGGGGCTTTCCCGTATGACTATGGCTTCTACGCTTAATTTCCTAACATTAGATTCTCCCGTTTTCTCATGGCCGTTAATTGACAATTCAGACCAGTTTGCAAGACAGCTGGGAATGTTTGCAAAAGGAAAATATGGTAAACTAGAATATCGTTTCAGCTTGAATAAGCCTTTCGCAACGGATCTTACCCCGGTGAACGTAACAGATCCTTCGAAAGCTGCAGCAGTAGACAACAATGGAAATCCAAGTTTCTCAAAAGCAGGATATATTGAATATCAGTTCCTTGACGAAGAATCCAACACACTTCCTTTCAAAGTGGGATCTTATCTTGGAACGAAAAAAGTTTTCAATGTAGGTGCCGGTTTTTATCACCAGGCAGACGGAACAAGAACTTCTGTGAACTCCAACATTGAAAAGCACGACATTACTCTTTTTGCAGTAGATGCTTTCGCCGATATTCCTTTGGGTGAGGCAAAAAACAAAATGGCCGTTTCAGCATATGCCGGATATTACAACTACAACTTTGGACCTAATTATGTAAGAAATCTGGGAACTATGAACATTGGAGCATCTGATCCTAATTTTATCGGCAATAAAGCCATCGCAGGAGCAGGAAATCTGCAACCTACTATCGGAACAGGTAATATTATCTACGCACAGGCCGGTTTACTATTACCCAGCCAGGCAGAAAAACCAAAAATCAGAATACAGCCTTTTGCAGCCTATACCCACAAAAGTTTTGAGGCTTTTGATAAATCATCCTCACAGTTTGATGTAGGAGCCAATTGGTTCATAGATGGGCATCATGCTAAAATCACAACACAATATTCAACAAGACCTGTTTATACAAGTCCTACGGAAAGTCCTTCTTCTAAAGGGGAGTTTATTGTGCAGTTTCAAATCTATTTGTAAAGTTTAAACCATTAAGAAGAGTAAAGATTGTAAGATGAATTAAGGATACGTTCCCAAAATTCAAATAATTTGACTCTTGTCATTGACTACGTCGAATCTTTGATTTCTGACGAAGGAAGAATCTTACTAACAGCCAGACACACATGAGATTCTTCATTACATTTCATTTCATTCAGAATGACACTTTTGAAATAACCCCAAAGCATTGAACTTAATCATAAAGTCCTTAATGGTTCAAAAAAAATCAAATTAAAATCCTATTCCAATAACATCAAAAACTAATCTATATGAGCGAAAATCATCACGAAACCTACGAAAATATGACCGACAGGCAGAAAAACCGCACCATCTGGAGCGTGATCACTGCCTCATCTCTCGGAACATTGATAGAATGGTATGACTTCTATATTTTTGGAAGTTTAGCCGTTGTTTTAGCAACCAAGTTTTTCCCTGCTGATAATCCTACTGCAGCATTCTTATCTACATTAGCAACATTTGCTGCCGGATTTGTTGTAAGACCTTTCGGAGCATTATTTTTCGGAAGACTCGGAGATATTATCGGGAGAAAATACACTTTCCTTGTTACGTTACTGATCATGGGATTTTCTACTTTCCTGATCGGATGTATTCCAAGTTATAAAACCATTGGATTTATGGCTCCGGTTTTAGTTTTAATCTTGAGACTACTTCAGGGACTTGCTTTAGGAGGTGAATACGGAGGTGCTGCCACTTATGTAGCTGAATATGCCCAACCTCATCGCCGTGGATACTGGACTTCATGGATCCAGACTACCGCAACAGCCGGCCTGTTCATTTCATTAATCGTTATTTTAATTACCAAGACAACACTTTCTGCAGAAGAATTTGACAATTGGGGATGGAGAGTTCCTTTCTGGATTTCTATTTTAATGGTGGCTGTATCTTACATTATCAGAAAGAATATGAAGGAGTCGCCTCTTTTTGCGAAAGCTAAAAGTGAGGGGAAAACATCCAAAAACCCCTTAAAAGAAAGCTTTGGGAATAAATACAACTTTAAGTTTGTCTTACTGGCTTTATTCGGGGCTGCGATGGGACAAGGAGTCATCTGGTATACAGGGCAGTTCTATGCTATGAGTTTTCTTCAAAAGGTAATGAATGTAGAATCTGCACAGGTGGATTCATTAATGGCTACCGCTTTATTTTTAGGAACTCCTTTCTTTGTATTTTTCGGATGGCTGTCTGATAAAATCGGGCGAAAAGCGGTGATGATGACGGGAATGCTGGTTGCAATTTTAGCTTACAGACCTATTTACGACAGTATGTTCAAAAGTGTAAACCTCGAAAATAAAACGGTTGCACCCAATGGAATTACAGAAAAAAGAACTGCAAAAATCCACAGTGAGATTGCTACAGACAGCCTGGTTACTTTTCACAAAGAAACACTTTATACAGATGGAACTTTAATCAAAAAAGACAGTATCGTTCATTGGTCGCCTGCAGGAGTTGTCATGAAAGACGGAAAAGCTGAGGAAGCCAAAGTTTCTCAAAGTTTAAAATTAAGCGATAACACCAAATGGTATCTGGTCTTCCTTGTATTCATTCAGGTGATATTTGTAACGATGGTATACGGACCTATCGCAGCGTTCCTTGTTGAAATGTTCCCTGTGAGAATCCGATACACCTCAATGTCATTGCCTTATCACATCGGAAATGGGGTATTTGGAGGACTTCTTCCGGCAGTGGCAACTTATCTGGTAACTACCGGAAAAGAAGCGGGACATGCGACATGGTATCTGGAAGGACTGTGGTATCCGATTGGAGTTGCCACAGTATGTTTGATCATCGGATTATTTTATCTTAAAAATAAGAACAATAATCTTCACGATTAGGCACTGAATCACTCAAATTTTTATTAATTTTAAAACAACTAAAATGAACGGACTAAAAAAAATATTAGGCATTCTCTGGATCGCTATCGCGGTGATTGTAGGATATTTCGGAATTACCGTATTGGGAATCCCAAAAATCACTTCCGGAAAACAGGAAGATCTGGTTTTTGGCATCATCATTCTTTTTGTACTGATGCCGATTATCTCAGGCGGAATGGCCATTTTCGGTTATTATGCTTTAAAAGGAGAATATTCCGACGATAAAATTTAAAAGCAATATGGATAATTGATGAATGCTGTCATTCATCAATTATCTTTTATCAAAAATCATTTATGAAAAAAAGACACGAACAAAAGCTTATTATACTGAGCATAGGTCTTATGATCGCTTTCAGCATTCCTATTTCACTGCTTTTCAACAGTGACAAGGAAGCTTTGGGCTATCCTACGATTCTGATCTACCTGTTCGCGGTCTGGATGATTTCCATTGTGATTTCTTTTGTAATTGTAAAAAGACATGATGAGTAGTTTCGCATTATTTTTTGTTGTTCTGTTTTACCTTGCTCTTCTTTTCTTAGTTGCTCATCTGGCAGAGAAGAAAAGGAGTAAACTATGGATCAACAATCCTTACATTTATGCTTTGTCTCTTGCAGTATATTGTACAGCATGGACATACTATGGAAGCATTGGTGTGGCAGCGACAAGCGGACTAAACTATCTTCCGATTTACATTGGCCCTATTATGATTATTCCGGCATGGATTTACATTAATACCAGGATTGTAAGGATTTCAAGAGTTAACAAAATAAGCAGCCTTGCCGATTTTATTTCATTGAGATATGGTAACAGCAGAAGTCTGAGTGCTATCATCACCATAGTCTGCCTTCTGGCAATCGTTCCATATATTGGGCTGCAGATCAAAGCCATTTCCGAAACCTTTCACCTGGTAACGGAAACACCGATGTCCAAAGATATTCTGACTGATAATGCGACTTTCGTAGTCGTTTTAATCGCCTTATTTTCTTCTTATTATGGCACCCGATATGTGGACGCTTCTGAAAAACGTTTGGGTATTATTTCTGCCATTGCACTGGAAAGCTTTTTAAAACTATTCTTTATTATTATTCTCGGACTTTTCGTGATCTATTATGCCTTTGATGGATTCTCAGATATTTATGAGAAAGCCAGCAAGTTTGAAGATTTTAAAGAAAAAAATACATTCAACGGGATTGAAGGTGCTATGAACTGGATGATTCTCTGCATGATTTCCGCTACGGCGATCTGCATTTTACCGAGACAGTTTCACACCGCAATTGTTGAGAACAGGCAAGAAAAACACATCAGAACAGCCATATGGTTTTTCCCGCTTTATCTTTTAATCTTTACTATTTTTATTTTCCCGATTGCATGGGGAGGAAGGCTGATTTTTGACGGACAGAAAGTAAATCCTGAGTTCTACTCTATCCTTATTCCACAGCATTTTGATAATACTTTGATCACTGTGCTTGTTTTTCTTGGAGGATTAAGCTCATGTATTTCCATGATTATTATTTCTGCAATCACTTTATCTATCATGCTTTCCAACAACCTGATCATCCCATATGGATTGCTTGGAAAATTGAAATCTGAAAGTGAAGAAAAAAATACAAGAAGTATTACCAATATCAGAAAATTCAGCATTTTTGCTCTGATCATCATGGCTTTTGCCTTTTATAAATATTTCATTCTGAAAACCTCACTGGATTCTGTAGGATTAATTTCATTTGTGGTGATTGCACAATTGGCCCCTGCATTTTTCGGTGCCTTATTTTGGAGAAGAGGAAGTTATAAAGGCGCTGTTACAGGACTTTTAGCTGGATTAGTAATCTGTTATTTCGGACTGATTATTCCACAGTACTATTTTTCATACAATCAGGAGTTTAAAGGAGTAATCAGGGAAATGTATGACGCTTTCGGCTTTTTTACCATCCCTTATCTGGAAAGAATTCCTCAGATCTTTTTCTGGTCGATGCTCGTAAATACAAGCCTGTTTACTATTGTTTCCGTAAGTTCTAAAGGCAATTACCGTGAAAGAAACTTTGCTGAGCTGTATGTAGATATAGACAAGTATATTCAAAATCATGAAAATGCTTTCATCTGGCGCGGAACAGCCTACATTTCGGATATTCAGAATATTCTGGAACGTTTTTTAGGCAAAAAAAAAACAGAGCAGGCACTCCGAATTTTTAATTTAAAATATAACATCGACTCCAAAACGGAAACTGCAGACTCAAGATTTATTAAATTTTCAGAGAACCTTTTGGCAGGAAGAATCGGCACCGCTTCAGCAAAAATTTTGATTGAAGGTGTCACCAAAGAAGATAAAATATCTTTAAAGGAGGTTTTGAATATCCTCGAAGAATCACAGGAAAATATCAGCTTAAATAAGCAACTTACCGAACAGTCTGAGGAACTGCAGAAACTTTCTGATGACTTAAGAACCGCCAACGAAAGCCTCATTGTCAAAGATCGTCAAAAAGACGACTTCCTTGACTCTGTTGCCCACGAACTGAGAACCCCTATCACTGCTATACGCTCTGCCGGAGAAATTTTAGCCGATGATGACGATATTCCTTTCGACATCAAACAGGAATTTTTAAACAACATCATTACAGAATCTGACAGATTGAGCGAAATTATCAATGACATTCTTTATCTGGACAAATTACAACACGGTGAAATCTCCTTACACATTCAGGAAAATACTATTATTGAAACTTATAAAAAAGCACTAAACCCGCTTCTTCATCTGATACAGCAGAAAAATATTCATTTAAGTGAAGTTAATCTCCTGAATCATTTTATATTTGAATATGATGAAGCGAGAATGATTCAGCTGTTTCAGAATATCTGGGGAAATGCCTTAAAATTCACAGAAGAACAGGGAACAATCCAGACCAAGTTATTTGAAAAAGACGGACAGCTCACCATCACTATTTTCAACACCGGGAAACATATTCCGGAAGAGGATCTGGAAATGATTTTCGACAAATTTTATCAATCGAAAAATCAAAATATTTTAAAGCCTACAGGAAGCGGACTGGGACTGGCCATTTCCAAAAAGATAGTACAGGCGCACGGAGGAAATATAAAAGCAGAAAACAGCGGACTGGGTGTAACTTTCACCATAAGCATTCCCGGAAAAACTAAAAAAGAGATTACAAATGAAGTTGAATACCATTAAAACCTTCTTATGAGAAAGATAATTATTGCGGATGACGAACATAAAATATTAATGTCGTTAGAATACAGTTTTAAGAAAAACGGATACGATGTCTATATTGCCCGAGACGGAACAGAAGTCCTTGAATTCCTGAAAACAATGGTTCCGGACGTAATCCTTCTCGATATTATGATGCCTAATCTTGATGGATACAGTACTTTAGACCTCATTAAACAGGATGAAAAACTGAAAGACACCAAAGTTATTTTTCTGAGTGCCAAAAACAATCCCAGAGATATTGAAAAAGGATTGGAAATGGGAGCAGATGCCTACATCACAAAACCCTACTCTATCAAGAAGCTGATGCAGCAGATTGAGGAAATGTTTTAACATGTAAAATAAACCATTAAGATTCATAAAGAGATTGCTTCGCCTTCGGCTCGCAATGACATGTGCAAATACTAAAACACTACTATTAACCTTGATATGGAAACAGATACATTATTTAAACAAAGCATAGAAAGCAAGGAAGATTTCTGGAAAGAACAGGCCGGACGAATAAAGTGGTTTGATTTCCCCAAGCAAATCCTTTCTAAAGACGAAAATAATTACCCACAATGGTTTTCCGACGGAAAGCTTAATATGTGCTATTTGTGTATTGACAAACATATTGAAGACGGTTTCGGAGATCAGGTGGCGATCGTTTATGATTCCCCTGTAACCAATCAGAAGAAAACTTATACTTTCCATCAGGCGAAAGAGGAAGTTGCCAAACTGGCAGGAGGATTGGTTTCTCTGGGATTAAATAAAGGAGACACGGCCGTTATTTATATGCCAATGATTCCACAGACGCTTTTTGCTATGCTTGCCTGCGCAAGAATCGGGGTTATTCATAATGTGGTTTTCGGAGGTTTTGCGCCTCATGAGCTTGTCGTGAGAATTGACGACTGCAAGCCGAAAGTTTTAATTACTGCTACAGCCGGTGTGGAAATTGCCAAAAGAATTCCTTATCTGCCACTGGTAGAAAAAGCGATTGAACTGGCGCAGGATAAAGTAGATAATATCATTGTATACAACAGAAAACTGGTCGATAATCAGGATGAAATGTTCGATGGGTTGATTGATTATGAAGAATTGGTAGAAAAATCCGCTCTGGCAGACTGCATTTCTGTAGAATCTACCCATCCGCTTTATTTGCTTTACACATCAGGAACAACAGGAAAACCTAAAGGTATCGTTCGTGATACCGGAGGCTATGCCACTGCATTACAATTCTCCATGACCCATTTTTATGGTGTAGAACCGGGAGAAACATATTGGGCAGCTTCAGACTTCGGATGGGCTGTAGGACATAGTTTTTCCGTGTACGGACCATTAATCAACAGAAATACAACGATAATTTTCGAAGGAAAACCGATCATGACTCCTGACGCAGGTACTTTCTGGAGAATTATTTCAGAATATAAAGTTTCGGTGATGTTTACAGCACCTACTGCGATCAGGGCGATTAAAAAAGAAGATCCTAATGGAGAACTGGTAAAAAGATACGATTTATCACATTTCAAAAAGCAGTTTCTGGCTGGTGAAAGATGTGATGTTGCAACTCTGGACTGGTTTGCAGAACACATCGGTGTTCCGGCCATAGACCACTGGTGGCAGACAGAATCCGGCTGGCCAATGCTTGGGCTGCTGACTCATGATAAAAACTATCAGATCAAAAGAGCTTCCGCAGGAAAACCCGTTCCGGGATATGATATTAAAATTTTTGATGAAAACGGATTAGAACTAGATCCTCATCATGAAGGTTATCTCGTGATCAAACTTCCTCTCCCTCCGGGTGCCATGCTTGGAATTTGGAAGGACTATGAACGCTTTGAAAACAGCTATCTATCCCAATATAAAGGCTATTATTTTTCAGGAGACGGTGCCATTCAGGATGAAGACGGCTATATTTTCATTACAGGAAGAGTGGATGATGTGATCAACGTGGCAGGGCACAGACTCTCCACCTCTGAAATGGAAGAAATTGTTTCTTCACATCCTGATGTTGCAGAATGCGCTGTGGTAGGTATTGACGATGATTTGAAAGGACAGGTTCCTTTTGCCACGGTTGTTTTAAAGAACGGTTCAACTATTTCTGAAGAAGAGATTGAAAAAGATATTATTCAGATGGTCCGCAATAAAATCGGAGCAGTAGCATTTCTGAAAAACGTTATGGTTGTCAAACGCTTACCCAAAACAAGATCCGGAAAGATTTTAAGAAAACTGATCAGAACGCTTCTTGACGGGAAGGATTTCCAAATTCCATCTACGATTGATGATGAGAAAATCATTGATGAAATTCAGGAAAAAATAAAGGAATACAAGGCTTAAGCCAGAAATTAAACATAAATTTAAAATAAAATAAATTCAAATTTCAAAAAACGAAAGGGATATGAGAAATTACTTAATAGAAGATTTACCACAGTATTTTGAAGATTATAAAAAGTCTATCAAAAATCCTAAAAAATTCTGGGATAAGGTAGCAGATCAAAATTTCGTGTGGTATCAAAGATGGAGCAAGGTTGTTAAGTACGATATGAATGAAGCGAAGATCACCTGGTTCAAAAATGCTAAACTCAATATTACCAAAAACTGCATCGACAGGCACCTTACCATAAGAGGAGAAAAAACAGCGATCATCTGGGAACCCAATGATCCTAAGGAAGAAGCACAGCATATTTCTTACAATGAACTCTATACACGCGTTAATAAAACAGCTAATGTTTTACGTGATATGGGTATTGAAAAAGGAGATAGAGTCTGTATTTATCTTCCTATGATTCCTGAGCTAGCTATTACCATGCTTGCCTGTGCAAAACTGGGAGCCGTGCATTCTGTCATTTTCGCTGGATTCTCTGCTTCTGCAGTTGCTTCAAGAGTGAATGACTGTGAGGCAAAAATGGTTATCACATCGGACGGGAGCTACCGGGGAAATAAAGTTCTTGACCTGAAAACGATTGTAGATGATGCACTGGAAAAAACGCCGACTGTTGAGAAAGTTCTTGTCGTAAAGAGAACCCACAACGAAATTACCATGAAAGAAGGGCGAGATTACTGGATGGCTGATCTGTATGAGAAAGCTTCCCCTGATTTCGTTACTGTCATTATGGATTCTGAAGATCCGCTTTTCATTTTATATACTTCCGGATCTACAGGAAAGCCTAAAGGAATGCTTCATACCTGCGCTGGCTATATGGTGTATACCGCTTACACCTTCAAAAATGTCTTTAATTATAAGGAAAATGATATTTACTGGTGTACAGCAGATATCGGGTGGATCACAGGACATTCTTACATTCTTTACGGACCTTTATTGAATGGGGCTACCACTGTAATTTTTGAAGGAGTTCCTACTTATCCTGAACCAGACCGTTTCTGGGAAGTGATTGAAAAACATAAAATCACTCAGTTTTATACCGCTCCTACCGCCATCCGTTCTTTAGCAAAAGAAAGTACAGAATGGGTAGATAAACATGATCTTAGCTCTTTGAAAGTTATTGGTTCTGTAGGTGAACCTATCAATGATGAAGCATGGCATTGGTTCAATGATCATGTTGGAAAGAAAAAATGCCCGATTGTAGATACATGGTGGCAGACTGAAACAGGAGGAATTATGATTTCACCGCTTCCTTTTGTAACTCCAACCAAACCTACTTATGCTACTCTTCCACTTCCAGGTGTACAACCAGTTCTGATGGATGATAAACGAAATGAAATTACAGGAAACCAGGTGACCGGAAATCTTTGCATCCGGTTTCCATGGCCGGGAATTGCAAGAACCATCTGGGGTGACCACCAAAGATATAAGGAGACTTATTTCACAGCTTTCCCCGGAAAATATTTTACAGGTGATGGCGCTTTGAGAGACGAGGTTGGTTATTACAGAATTACCGGTCGTGTAGATGATGTGATCATTGTTTCCGGACATAATCTGGGAACTGCACCTATCGAAGACAGCATCAACCAGCACCCTGCTGTTGCAGAATCTGCTATTGTGGGTTATCCTCATGATATCAAAGGAAATGCATTGTACGGTTATGTAACACTTAAAGAAACCGGAGAAGGACGTGATAAGGAAAATCTGAAGAAAGAAATCAACCAGCTGATTTCAGATCAGATCGGGCCGATTGCCAAACTGGATAAGATACAGTTTGTTTCCGGACTTCCAAAAACACGTTCTGGAAAGATCATGCGTAGAATTCTTAGAAAAATTGCAGAAGGTGACTTCAGTAATTTTGGAGACATCAGTACTCTTTTAAACCCTGAAATTGTAGAGGAAATCAAAAACGAAAGAATCTAAAATTTAATCAATTTTTTAACCAATAGAAGCCCTGGAAGTCATTTTCAGGGCTTTTTTTATTGTTTTAAAGTCACCCATTTTATTTCGAATCAAACCCTTGAAGCATCAAAGATAAATTAGAGTTATACACCCTTAAACTTCTCTACTTTTCCCAGAATCAGCAACATATTGAAATATCAATTTTAAAAACCTCAGATTGTTCAATTGTTAAAATTAAACACATGTTCAACAATTATTCTTACATATTATCATTTTCTATTGAAAACAGAATATTAATTAACAAATTATATTACCTTAAACATAATAATAATCGGAAAATTATTACTAACTTTAGTCATAACTTTAAAACCAATTAACTATGTCACATATATTAGCTGGACTATTTGATCATCACAGCGACTACAAAAAACTGGAAAATGATCTGGAGAATTCAGGATTTGAAAATTCAGATTACATTGTATACCTTAATAATGGTTCTAATAATTCCCAATATCTGGCAAGTGTTACCGTAAATGATATCAATCAGATTGATCTTGCCCGGAATGCATTTATTCAGAATGCAGCATTGAAATCATATTTATTTGAAAATATGAACATCAATGAAACGAATTATGATACTATTAAAAAGTATATTGATGCAAGAAACAGAGCTGAAATTCAGAACAGCCCTGATATTAAAATCAAAACGTCAAGCGACGGTATGAATTCTGAAGTGAAATTCTAATCGATATAAAATCTAATAGCCGGAGATCCGCAGTGCATACTGCGGATCTTTTATCTTTGAAAAAACTAAAAAATTTCGTATTTTCGTCTTATTATAGGCATGCGCACAAATGAGTTACGATTTAGAACAAGAGAATAAGGAGATCCTTGCAAGGTATAAGGATCTGATTTCTAACACATACAGAACGTTGGATGAGGAAAATAATAAGCTCATCCGAAAGGCATTCGACATTGCTCTGGATGCCCACAAGGATCAAAGGAGAAAATCCGGAGAGCCTTACATCTACCACCCTATTGCTGTTGCTAAAATTGTAGCCACAGAGATTGGTCTGGGTGCAACTTCTATTGCCTGCGCGCTTTTGCACGATGTGATTGAAGACTCCGATTATACCTACGAAGATCTGAAAAAAATCTTCGGCGAAAAGATTGCCAGTATCGTGAATGGATTAACAAAAATATCCATCATGAATCATCAGAACATCTCTGTACAGTCTGAAAATTACAGGAAACTATTATTAACATTATCCGAGGATTTCAGGGTTATTCTGATCAAAATTGCAGACCGCCTTCATAATATGAGAACGCTGGAAAGCATGGCTCCGGACAAGCAGAAAAAAATCGCTTCTGAAACGGTTTATATCTATGCCCCGATGGCTCACCGTCTCGGATTGTACAACATCAAATCTGAGCTTGAAGATCTTTCCTTAAAATATAACAGCCCCGAAGTATATAATGAGATCACGGAAAAATTGGAACTTGCCAAAGAAAACCGTGAGCGATATATTAACGAATTTACCAAAGAAGTATCAGCAAGACTTGGTGAAGAAGGCTTAAACTTTAAGATCAAAGGGCGTGCAAAAGCCATCTCTTCCATTTACAGAAAGATGCTGAAACAGGGAGTTTCCTTTGAAGAAGTTTTTGATAACTATGCCATCAGGATTATTTATAAATCGGATGCAAAAAATGAAAAATTCCTGGCCTGGAAGATTTACTCTATCGTTACGGATGTATATCACAGCAACCCTTCAAGAATGCGTGACTGGATTACCCAGCCCCGTTCTACAGGATATGAAAGTTTACACTTAACGGTTTTAGGACCGGACAGAAAATGGATTGAAGTACAGATCCGTTCAGAAAGAATGGATGAAATTGCTGAAAAAGGGGTTGCCGCTCACTATAAATACAAAGAAGGTTACAAACAGAGTTCTGATGACAGGAACTTTGAAAAATGGGTAACTGAGATCCGTGAAGTACTGGAACAGCAGCAGAATCTTTCCACTTCGGAGCTTTTGGATAATATTAAACTGAACTTATATTCGAAAGAAGTATTTGTCTTTACGCCAAAAGGGGAAATTAAAATTCTCCCAACCAATGCTACCGCACTGGATTTTGCATTCTCCGTACACTCCGATCTTGGAATGAAGTGTTTGGGAGCCAAAATCAACGGAAAACTGGTTCCTATTTCCTATATCCTACAAAACGGTGATCAGATCGATATTCTTTCCTCACAGAATCAGAAACCAAAATCCGACTGGCTGGAATTCGTAGTGACTTCGAAAGCCAAATCCAAGATCAAAAGTTATCTGAATTCTCAGAAAAACCAATTGGTAGAGGAAGGAAAAGAAATTCTGCAGAGAAAACTTCGTCATGCGAAAATCAATTTTAATGATGAGGAAATTAATAAACTTCAAAAGTTTTTTAATTTAAAATCTTCACAGGAACTCTTTCTTAAATTCCAAAGTAATGAACTGGACGTAAGCAGCTTAAGAAAATACATTGAAAGTAAAAACGTATTCAATAATTTACTTTCAAGATTCAGAAAATCACCTAATAAGAGCCAGCATTTCGAGGAACATAAAGAGGAGAACCTTGACATGATTGTCTTTGGAAAAGATGAAGAAAAACTGAACTACAGCTATGCAAAATGCTGTACAGTGATTCCGGGAGACAAAATTTTCGGATTCATCACCATCTCAGACGGAATTAAGGTTCACAGTGACACCTGTCCGAATGCCATCAATCTGAGAGCACAGTATGATTACCGTGTCATCCCGGCCAAATGGGTGAATGCAGAAAGCTTCAAAAACAGAGTGAAAATTGAGATTGAAGGGCTTGACAGAATGGGTATGATCAATGATATCACAACTGTCATCAGTGGAAGTATGGGAATGGATATGAAGAGTATGTCTATTGAATCCAACAATGGTGTTTTCACAGGAAATATCAATCTCGAAGTCAAAAATAAAGGCCAGCTGGAAGAGACCTTTAAAAAACTTAAAAGTATTAATGGTGTTTCAAGAGTGAGACGACTACAATCGTAAACATGAATTTATCTCTATATTTTAAAAAATTTTTCAACAACAGTCAGTCCTCAGGAATTATTCTTATTTTCTGTGTGCTTATTTCATTGCTTATTGCCAATTCATCTGCTGCAGAGAATTTTCAGCATTTTTTAGACCAGGAAGTGGGCACTCATCTTTTTGGATTGGAATATCCTGTCAGCATCTGGATCAATGACGGATTAATGGCGATATTCTTTCTTTTGGTAGGTCTTGAAATAAAACGTGAACTTGTAGAAGGTGAGCTTTCATCTTTTAAAAATGCTTCCCTTCCCATTTTTGCTGCAGTAGGCGGAATGCTTGTGCCAGCTGTTATCTACAGCATTTTCAACACAGGAACAGAATACAGTAACGGCTGGGGGATTCCAATGGCTACAGATATTGCTTTCTCTCTGGCTATTATTTCAATGCTGGGTAAGAAAATTCCTAATTCTATCAAAATATTCTTAGCTGCATTGGCTATTGTAGATGATCTGGGAGCTATCCTTGTGATTGCTGTTTTCTACACTGAACAGATTCACTGGAGCTATCTTTTGTTATCTTTTGGGGTGACTGCTCTTCTATTTGTTTTGAATTTTTTAAAAGTAACCAAAACGATATTTTATATCATTCCAGGTCTTTTTCTATGGTATTTCCTTCATCATTCCGGAATTCACGCTACGATAGCTGGCGTTTTATTGGCCTTTTCAATTCCTACCAACGCTTCGAATGTAGAAATTTCACCACTGGAAAAACTGGAGCATCAGCTTCATATTCCGGTAAGTTTTCTGATCATGCCTATCTTTGCTTTAACCAATACCAATATCACTTTTTCCAGTGAAATGGTGGCCGGTGTTACCAGTACATTAGGATTAGGTATTATTTGCGGTCTGGTATTGGGGAAACTGATCGGGATCAATCTGTTCTCACTGATCGCTATCAAATTTAAGCTTAGTGCTCTGCCCCAAAACAGCAACTGGCTTCAGATGATTGGGGTGGGTTTATTGGCCGGAATCGGATTTACCATGTCCATTTTCATTGCATTGCTTTCCTTTAAAGGTGAAATTGAGATTCAGGATGAAGCGAAATTTGCTATTTTAATTGCTTCCTTTATAGCTGCCGTTGCTGGATTTACTATATTAAGTATCAGTTCAAAAGAAAATCCCGAACTGGAAGAGAATTAATCTTTCTTCCGGTTTTCCAGTTTTCTCTTATGTTCTTCATCACTGTCAAAATCAGGTTCTGTAATTGCAGTACGATAATGTATAGTTTCTTTCTGAATTTCATCAGACAGCAGTTTCTCTATTCTGAGCTTTCTGATGGCCATATTCAGTTCGTTCCCGAATAAAAGCAGATATACATTCACATTCACCCAAACCATCAGCAGAATCATACTTCCAATGGACCCGTAAAGTACATTATATCGTGCAATATCCTTTACATAAATGGCAAAGATATAAGTAGTCACCACAAACAGAACAGTCGTTAAAATAGCACCGGGAACTGCCTGACGGAATCTTGTAATTTTCACAGTTCCCAGCCAGTAAAATAAAGTCAGTAGTATAAAATAAAAAAGAGGAAAAGAAACAAACCCAATAATACTGGAAAGATTATCTACAAGCCAGGTAATATCGTAAGCAGGAGTAAAGAGTTTCATTACGACCTCCACATAATAGACCCCGAAAAGCGCTAAAAAAACAATGGTGATAAAGCCTATGGTGATAAAAAATGAAAGAATAAACTCTTTTACATCACTTAGCTTTTCATCCGAATTTTCATTAAAACCATTTATCAGGGAAAACGTACCATTGGTAGCAAAAACAAGTGCCAGAACGATTGTCAAATTACTGATCCCTCTCATATTCGGGATAATATTGCTTTCTATATATCCTCTTACGTCGCCTTCCATATTCGAGGGAAAAACATTATGCATCAGTACATCAAAAATATAGAACTGCAGCTTGTCATAATGCGGCATATAAGGCAAAACGGAAAGCAAAAAAAGGATAAACGGAAACAAACTTATGGTAAAACTCCAGGAAATAGCGGCCGCTTTTCTTCCTATTTTCCCTTTGAAAATCCCCGAAATATAGATCTGAAACATCTGCCAAAGCGATATTCCCAAAACAGGAATATGGATGCTGTCAAAAAACTCTTGAATCTTCAAAATAAATTTAGGAACCTTTACACTCATCGATCTGTTTGTCTTTATACAAATGTAGGGGAATTAAATTAAATAGGGAAAAGATTGGGGTGATAGGTGGCAGGAATTAGGTGTTAGGTTGCAGGGATTAGAGAGTTTGAGGGTGTAGTTTGAGTTTAACATTGTGAGTAACTCGCACCCTAAAAAAAACCAACAACAAAATAAACCAGCAACAAAAGAACCTCGCAACTCGTAACCCGAAACCAGCAACAAATTCACCGCGAAACCCTATCTTTGCGGTCTGAAACTTCTTACAATGCGAATCAGTTTACTTTGTATCGGTAAAACAGATGATAAGGAAATTACATCTTTAATCAATTATTATCTCAACCGTTTACCCAAACACTGGAATTTTGAAATTACTGAAATACCGGATGTTAAAAATGCCAAAAACCTGTCTTCTGACCTTCTCAAGAAAGAGGAAGCCAAGTTATTCTTAAATCAGATTGACAAAAACGATCTGGTAATCATTCTTGATGAAAAAGGAAAACAGTTTACCAGTCGTGAATTTTCTCAAAAAATTGATACCTGGATGAATTCTTCTGTGAAAAAAGTACATATTCTGATTGGAGGAGCCTATGGTTTTTCTGAAGAAATCTACAGCAGAGCGAATGAAAAAATGTCTTTATCTAAAATGACTTTTACCCATCAGATGATCCGCCTTTTTATTGTGGAACAGCTTTACCGTTCTGATCAGATTCTGCAGGGAAAACCTTATCATAACGATTAAAACAAAACCCTTCTGGATCCAGAAGGGTTTTTTATTTCTTTAGGCTTTGATGCCTTTCATTGATTGAAATTGATTATTTCAGACTGATCTGTCTCTTTGCTTCACCCACCACAAAAGCAACGGAATTGGCAATATTAAAGCTTCTGATAAGCTTCGACATAGGAATGGTTAAATGATTTTCAAAACGGTCCAGAACTTCTTTGCTCAATCCTACACTCTCCTTTCCGAAAACCAGCCAGTCTCCGTCCTGAAAATCGGTTTCAAGGTATGATTTTTCAGCATGTGAGCTCATTAAAAAAACGCGTGACAGGTCAGGAATATTGCTAATCCATTCTTCTACATCTGCATATTCAGTAACATCGAGATGCACCCAATAGTCCAGTCCGGAACGTTTCAGGTTTTTATCATTAATTATAAATCCAAATGGATGAATCAGGTGTAATCGGCTTTCGGTTCCTACACACAATCTTCCGATATTTCCTGTATTATTAGGTATTTCGGGTTCTACAAGAACAATATTCAACATCTCTCTATCGCTTTATTCGTTTTTTAGTATGGATTTATTTAAATGATTTGGATCAGATTTTTCAATTTATTTCTTTACACATTTAGCGTAAACATCTGTCAGTACAGCTTTTTCATACCCTAATGCTACTGCTTTATTTAAATTTTCACAGGCTTCCTTAGGTTTGGAAGTATCGAACAGAATCATAGCTTTGCTCACATAAGACTGTGCAAATTTCGGATCTATGGAAATCGCTTTATTCGCGTCAATCAGTGCTTCCTTATATTTTTTCATTTTAAAATAAACATCTGCCCGGCCGTTGTAAAGCAGTGATTCCGGTTTTTCTGCAAGAAGTTGATTATAATCTTTTAAAGCTCCATCAAGGTCACCATTATTCTTTTTAAGATTGGCCAGCCCGGTCTTTGCAAAAAGGTTATCAGGAGCAAAAGTCAGAATCTGATTAAGGTCTTTTATTGCAAGGTCTTTTTTTCCCTGGCTGTCATAAATTTTGGAACGTGTAAGATATAAATCCGGAGTTTCAGTATTCACCTGAAGTCCTTTTTCAATATATTCCAGTGCTTTCACTTTATTTCCCTTCTGGCTGTACAGTGAAGAAAGATTGGCATAAACAGAAACCGACAACGGATTTGCTTTCAAAGCAGATTCATAGGATTTAAAAGCCTGAGTCGTCTTCCCAAGTCTTCTCTGAGCTGTACCCAGATAATCGTAATATTCCGACTGGAATTTTTGGATCTGTTCTTTCTCTGCCAGTTTTAAATATTGCTCTTCGGCACATTTATAATCGGCTTTATTAAAACATTCTTCAGCCAGTTTTTTATCCTGGGCATAGAAATTAAGGGAAACACAGAGGGAAGTTACTAGTAATACAATTTTTTTCATGAGGTTATAGATTGTTTATTGATCACTTTCTTGGCGAGTGCACCAAATATCACTCCCAATAAAGATCCAACAAACGCCCCCACCAAAATATCTATCGGGAAATGCACTCCTAAATATATACGGCTGTAGGAAACCACCAGAGCCCATACAAATATAGCATATGGAAACCATTTAAGTTTATTTTTCAATAAAATACTTAAAAAAGAAGCCAAAAAGAACGTATTGGAAGCATGGGCAGAATAAAACCCAAACTGTCCACCGCATTTCACGATTCTCATATGATGTTCCAGAGTAGGATCATGGCAGGGTCTCAGCCTCGCCACACCGTATTTGAAAACACTGGCCAACTGGTCAGAAACTGTTGCGCCAATAGCCAAAAATATAAGGATAAAAACTAAAGATCTTAGTTTATAATTTTTGT
The DNA here is from genome assembly GCF_050753305.1 of Chryseobacterium sp. 'Rf worker isolate 10'. Lineage (NCBI taxonomy): Bacteria > Pseudomonadati > Bacteroidota > Flavobacteriia > Flavobacteriales > Weeksellaceae > Chryseobacterium > Chryseobacterium sp. 'Rf worker isolate 10'. The sequence goes on along the minus strand of NZ_JBOZOF010000001.1, from coordinate 643,293 downwards.
ATAAAAAATAAAGAAATATAATATAAAGAGGCACCCAGATCCAGGTACTTGAAATCAGCATCCAAAACTGATCAAAAGATGAATCCCCCAAATTGTTAAGGTAAAGAAATACCGCTTTATCTTCCTGAATAATCTCTTCCATGATTATCTGCTTACAGGTCCTTCGTAAGTATCATCATCTGCCGGCTTCGGTTTTGGAGGCTCATTAGAAGCGACTGAAGAAGGCTCCGTAAGAATATCTTTCTTGATATCATTCATCGGATTGAAATCTTTTGCAGCATCTTTCACTTTTTCAATTTCGCGCTTGATCTCAGAAACAGGATTATCTGTTTCCTTCATGATTTCAGTTTTGATATCTTCTACTGCTCCACGCATTTTTCTAACGCCTGCACCTAAGTCACGCGCAATCTGAGGCAGTTTATCCGGACCGAATAATACAACGATTGCAATGGCAATGAGTGCCATTTCTCCAATGCTTAATTCCATTTGGTAAAATTACAAAAGATTATTGCATTTACGGACTGTAAACTCAAAATTTAAACAAATTTTAAGATTTTATAAAAGTTCAGTGTTTCGGGTTGCGAGTTTTTTTGTTACGGGTTCTTTTTGTTGCTGGTTACCCACAACTTTAAACTTTAAACTTTAAACTTTAAACTCTCACCCCTAATCCCTGTTACCTATTACCTAATTCCTGCTACCTACCATCTGCTACCTATTAATTAACAAATACTTAATTCAAAACAATGAGAATTATGTAATAATTCTGTATATTTATGATACACAACTCAATAAATATTTATTATGAAAAAATTAGTGACTACTTTTAAAGTTTTCGCTGTATTATCGGTATTGGCACTCCACAGCTGCCGTAACGAAGACAACGAAATAAACCAACAGGAAACAGCTCAGGCTAAGGTAACCGCAGATGATCTGAAAAAAGAAATTACACCTCTCCCATCACAGATTGTTCCGGATGCTGTACAGCTTCAATTGAATGAATCCGGAAAAAACCTTGAAACGTATCTCAAAAATGACTTACAGATTTCCAAAGTGACTGTATTAGGGCAAATTTCAACCCAAAAAGGTATTGAGCTTTCTAAAAGCCTGATTGCTGATAAAGACCAATACATTGCATCCGGGAACATTATGGATCCATCTTCTGTAAAAATCGGAAAGATTGGTGATCTCTATAGCAGTGATGATCTTACAACAGCACAGCAGGGACTTAAAGAAGCTATCACTGAAGAAGTAAAATCCGGCACTAATGTAATGGAAGTAACCTGGGACAGCAAAAACGGAAAATTCACCACTGTATGTTTTTACAATGATTCAGGAATTATCTGGGACAATATCTTCGGAGGTCTTATTATGATGGATACCCGCGGAAATTCCGAAGCCTTCAACAACAAGCAGGCAGCAAAAGTGGTTTCTACATGGTATAAACAATGGTGGACAGCCAACTGGCTTTGGGGTTCTAAAAGAGGGGAAGCAGGATATCAGATTACTATTTATTATTCCGGCTCTACAGTTTCCAATGCAGATGTAAGCGACTGGGGATATATCAGTTTAGGAAAGGCAAAAAGTGAGAGCAAGATTACAAAGAGTTCAGGTGCTTACGGACAATGTCGTTATGCTTTAGGGCTTTGTACTCCTACAGGTTCTTTAAGTTTCAATTCCAGCAATTTCTCGGTGTCATTCTCAGGATTGGGCAGCAATATTGTAAGTAACGGGACAAAATCCCTTTATCCATAGTTATTTTTCATAAAAATCAGATTTTAAGAGAAACGGGAAGCTCGCTGAGCTTCCCGTTTTTTATTGTTAAAGATTATATTTCTGAATTTCTACCAAGCCTCAACTTTCGATTTCAGGGCTTCTATTGCATTTTCTTTTAACCCAAAAGTATTAACCAGTATTTCATGCAATTGTATTTCATTTTCTATAGAGATGGATTCTTTTGCTCCATTATCAGACCGAATATTCATAACATGATCCATAATATAGGTATAGCGGGCATTCTCATCTACTTTTGAAAGAATCAGCCTGTTCTTAAAATGAGAATCAGGATGAGTAGACAAATACCAGTTGGAAATATCAAGATCAATAGGTTCTACATGCTCAGGTATAAAGCGGTATACCGGAAGCCACTGCTCCTTCCACATCCAGAGCGTATATGTTTCTTCTTTATGGGAAATTTTAAATATTCCGTTGGGGGTTTGCTGCTGATCTTCTTCATTTAAAAGAATGGGTGTAGTAAGTGTAGCTGTTCCAAAACCGCAGTCTGCCACATATTTTTTTCCTTCAAAATCAACAATAAGCAAAAGATGGGTTTGTGCAGCAATGCTATCCTCCTGTCTGCCCCACACTACCCTTCCGAGCTGGAGTTTTACGTTGAATCCTAATGTTTTTAAAACTTCACTTAAAAGCAGATTCTGTTCGTAACAATATCCTCCCCTGGATTCTATAACCAGCTTTTTGAATATATCATCCAAATTCAGAGAAGGAACTGTTCCTGTATAAGAATCAATATTCTCAAAAGGAATATATTTGGGATGAAGCTGATGTATTTTTTTCAAGGTCTCCATATTCAACTCCGGAGTTCCGGAGAAATGAATTCGTTCGAAATACTTTTCCAGGTCTGATGTATTCATAATTTGTTTTTTATGGTTTCAAAAGTGAGTAAAAACTACTCTTGTAAAATTATTGAATAGATTGAACCCGGAACAGCATATATATTCAGAATAGAACAAATCTATTGTTTATAAAAGATCTTTTTTCGATGTTACATCCACTATATCCTTCCCTTTTTTCTTAAAAGCAGAATAGGTAATCACCACACTGATCGCCATTAAAATAAATGCTAAAAAGAAAGGTGCTCCGGAAAACTTGAACGGTGCTTCATCATGCGTGAAATAGTAAAACAGATTCGTCATCATCGGAGGCCCAATAATAGATGTAGCACTCATCAAACTCGTCAATGCTCCCTGAAGTTCCCCCTGTTCATTAGAAGGGACACTTTTCGTAATAACAGACTGCAAGGCCGGACCACAAATCCCTCCTAAACAGTAAGGTACCAAAAACACGAACATCATCCAGCCTTCAGAAGCAAAAGCAAACAACAGCATTCCTACAGCATAGAAAGCCAATCCGTAATAAATACTTTTCTGTTCTCCCAGCCTTGGTGTCGTATACCTGATAAGACCTCCCTGTACAAGGCCTACTAATAAACCTACAACTCCTAATGAAATTCCTACCATTCTTTCCGTCCAGCTGAACTTATACATCGTAAAGAAGCTCCAGTTACTCTGTACAGCATGACCTGCAATATAGATTAAGATCAACGAAGCGATCAATCCGGAAATTTCGGGATGTTTACCTAAAAATTTAAATGAACCTATAGGATTGGCGCGTTTCCAGTCGAATTCTCTTCTTTTATCTTTATCCAAACTTTCTGGAAGAATAAAATATCCATACAAGAAATTAAGCAAACATAAACCTGCGGCCGCATAGAAAGGAACTCTAGCACCATAATGTCCCAAAACTCCACCCAGAACAGGTCCTATAATAAAACCTAGTCCAAAGGCCGCTCCAATCAGTCCAAAATTCTTTGCCCGATCTTCATCCGTGGAAATATCTGCAATGTAGGCACTGGCCGTGGTGACACTGGCGCCCGTAATTCCCGCAATTACTCTTCCCAAAAACAGCCACCAGATGGTGGGAGCCAATGCAAGGAAGATATAATCTACCGCAAATCCAAAAAGAGAAATAAGAATAATTGGTCTTCTTCCGTATTTGTCACTCAGATTTCCAACAAGCGGAGAGAATATAAATTGTGTAAATGCATAGGCAAATCCCAGCCAGCCGCCATATTTTGCAGCTTCGCTGATATCTGCATGAATGAGTTCCTCAATCAATTTAGGAACCACAGGAATGATGATTCCCCATCCTGTAATATCTATCAGTAAAGTAATAAATATGAAGCCTATAGCCGCTTTTTTCTTTGAATTTTCCATGATGATGCAAAATTAATCAAATCTGGAAAATAATGATTCTAAATTGTATGGTATTAAAGAAGTATAATATGAATTAGTAAACTAAGCCGTTCAGCAAAAACAAAAACCTGCATCAAACTCATTGTTGAAACAGGCCTTAATATTAATTAGAAATCATTTTGTTAATTACTGTTGAGCTTTGTATAGAGCACCCTGTTGGTGATGATACATTTGATCAGACAGCTTTGCTTTAAGGTTACTTTAACCACGTTGCTGTATTGATAAGCCGTTGTATTCCCATTCAATACAGACCTTACCCCTCTACGGTAATAAGTTGTCTGTGTAACTGGCGGAGCATCATAAGTAGAAGATGTAGCATTAGTAATGTTCGTAAATGTTACATTATCCGGAGAGCTCTGCCACTGATATTCCGCAGAACCGCTTATCTGCACTGCTGCAGTTTGGCTAAATGCAGCAGGATCATTACTGATATCCATACATACCGTCTGGTCTGCAGCAATAGTTCCCGGGCTGTTTACCGAATTTACAAAAAGCCGTCCAATAGTAGAAATTGCCTGGAAGGAACAGGTATGAAAGCTGGAGTTGGCCACCACTCGATACTGATTATTATTAAACCCTACAGGAACATTGCTGATAGTAAGTGTTGATGAAGTAACATTGCTGTAATTGGTATCATTCGTGAGATTAGTCCATGTACTGCCGTTAAGAACCTGCCATTGATACGTAATATTATCAGGAGTTTCATCTGTAGTTGTATTATTGATAACGGCAGTCATTGTTGTAGAACCACCTGCAGCCACAGTTTTATCAGTAGGCTGAGACAAATAGGTCATAGGAGCAAGATAATACTCGGAAAGAATATTATACACCCTCATCTGGCTGAATGAAAACCCAATACCAATAGCTTCTCCAAAAGCAAGCTGTACTTCATCCCAGGCTGCAGTAGAAATCACTTTAATGATCCTGCGCTCCTGATTATCTCCGAAATCAAAGAAAAAATGCCCATTGATCCCCGTACGATACACTTCCTGCCCATTATTATAGAAAACAAAGTTTCCACCATTAAAACTGGGATTAAAATTAAACCCATCTGAAGCAAAATCAATATAGACTGGTTTATTTGCCTGAAAATCGGCTCCGGTGGTTCCTACTCCTATGTACATACTGCAAAAAAGCCCCGCACCAGTACCAGGCTTCAGAGAGGCAAATGAGTTGACATCCGTATCTGTCATATTATTAGGATTGGCAGCTTCTTTTCCCAATCTGAAACAAAGAAAACCACCATCGCTTGAACTTGAAGTATTAGTATCCAGTAATCTTCCACATCCGCCATTGGGCAGAGCTACCATTTCCTGAGCCATCATTTTGTTTGTTACAAAAAGAAATACTGCTATAAGCAAATAGTTTACTATTGAATTTGTTTTCATCATCAATAATTTTTAAAGTTAGTTATCATGGAAGGATATTCATCCCAGGGTGAGGATGCTCATAATGACGGTATGTCACTTCAAATTATTTGATTACAAATACAATATTAACGAAAGAGCAGGCAGTAGCTGTTCCCACTACATCATAGCGCAGGATTCCGTTGGCATCAATGCTTACATTACTAAGAACTGTATTATCAAAATCTGTCACATAATAATACAGATCTGTTGCATTGGTAAAGAAAGGAATTGCACCCGGAGCTCCGGTACTCGAGACTTTCGGGGTAGAAAACTGAGCTTTATAAAGCTGAAATAAATCTTTTGTTCTTGCTGTACCGGTAGTAGAAGTATCAATACTAATGGAAGGCATATAAAAGAATTTAACAATATTACCACTAATCGGAACCCAGTTCGGACTGGCGGATGTTCCGATATTTTGAGCTAATGCCTGTCTTTTAAGATCATAGACCAACAAACCGTTCGCTGGAGTAGGAATTGTTGACAGATCAAGAATCCTGGGAATCAATACCCCTTTATTAGTGTTGGTAACATCCAATGCAGCACTTTTATCAGGATTAGGAATTCCAATCCCAACCTGTCCAAACAGGAAACTGCCAGCAATTAATGCTACAGGAATGAATAATTTTTCGGCTTTCATTTTTGTTTTGTTTTATGTAAATATAAAATAATTTATTACATAAAACTCTTATTTTTTAATATTTTTCAATCAAATCAAATATTTTATTAAAAAGTCACAAAAATCCTTTATTATTCGACCATTACAAATAAATAAATTATTCTCCAAAATTAGACTTATTATACATAATTCTAATTTAATGCAATTGTGAAAAAGAATAATTCACAAAAAAATATTGAAAAAAATATTATTAAGAATATCAATAAATAATTACATGTATAAAACATATAAAATAATCATAAATTAAATAAAAACATACTTATTCCAATCAAAACCATGTAAAAACATGCAGATAGATCTAAAATTTACCCTTAGAAATACAGGTTCATCAAATCTACAGCTTGGTTTCTGTCTCTAGTAAAGTCGATAGTATATTTGAACCCTTGAGTTACTAAAAGAATAGTAAAAAAACCTGCTTCAAACAACTTATTGAAACAGGCTTATTATTAATTAGAAATCACTTTGTTAATTGTTTTTCGGCTTCGTATAAATCATTCTATTGGTAATGATACCTTTAACCAGGTTCACATACAGATTTCCTACATTGGAAATCTCCTGAAAGGAACAGGTATAAAAACTGGAGTTGGCAACTACTCTATACTGGTTATTATTAAAACCTGCAGGAACATTGTTGATAATAAGTGTTGATGAAGTAACATTGCTATAATTAATATCATTCGTGAGATTAGTCCATGTACTTCCGTTAAGAACCTGCCATTGGTACGCAATATTATCCGGAGTTTCATCTGTAGGAGTATTATTGATCACAGCAGTCATTGATGCAGATCCGCCAACAGCTGCTGTTTGATCCGAAGGCTGGGACAGATAGGTCATTGGAGCAAGATAATATTCAGAAAGGATATTATACACCTTTATTTGGCTGAATACAAGACCAGCACCTAAAGCCTCATTAAAAACCAGTCTTACTTCATCCCATGCTGCCGGAGGAGTCACTTTAATGATCCTGCGTCCCTGATTATCTCCAAGGTCTAACAAAAGATGTTCATTAATTCCTGTGCGATAAACTTCCTGACCGTTATTGTAGAAAACAAAGTTTCCGGCATTAAAACTGAGATACAAATTAAAACCATCAGAGGCAAAGTCAATATAAACAGGTTTACTGGCCTGAAAATCGGCTCCCGAAGTTCCTACCCCTAAAGACATACTACAAAACACTCCAGCACCTGTTCCAGGTTTAAGAGATGCATAGGAGTTCACATCCGTATCCGTCATATTATTAGGATTAACAGCCTCTTTGCCCAGCCTGACACAAAGAAGACCTCCATCACTTGAGCTTGAAGTATTGGTATCCAATAATCTTCCACACCCACCACCGGGTAAGGATACCATTTCCTGAGATATCAATTTTCCTGATACAGCAAGGCATACCAACGTAAGGATACATTGTACTATTGAATTTATTTTCATCATCAATAATTTTAAAAGTTAATTGTATACAAGAGCACACCCATCCCCGAGTAAGGATGATCACAATGACAGTATTTCATTTAAAACTATTTGATTACAAATACAATATTAACAAAAGAGCATGCAGTGGCCGAACCAATCACATCGTAACTCAATATTCCGTTAGCATCAATGCTTACATTACTTAAAACCGTATTGTCAAAATCAGTTATATAATAATACAAATCCGAAGCATTAGTAAAAAAAGGAATTGCCGCCGGTGATCCCGGACTGGAAACTTTCGGGGTAGAAAACTGAGTTTTATAAAGCTGGAATAAATCTTTTGTTCTTCCTGTGCCTAAAGTAGAAGTATCAATACTAATAGAAGGCATATAGAAAAATTTAACAATATTACCACTGATTGGAACCCAGTTGGGACTTGCTGGTGTTCCGATATTTTGAGTTAAGGCCTGCCTTTTGAGATCATATACCAGCAAACCATTAGCCGGAGTAGCAATTGTTGACAGATCTAAAATTCTGGGGATCAAAACCCCTTTATTAGTATTGGTAACATCTAATGCAGAACTTATATCAGGGTTTGGTACTCCTATTCCGATCTGCGAAAAGAGAGAACCACCAGCACATAATGCCACAGCAATGAATAATTTTTCGATTTTCATCTTTGTTTTGTTTGGTGTAAATATAAAATAATCTACTGCATAAATTATTATTTATAAATAAAAATAAAATACATAAACACCTTACTAACAGCGTATTACAAATAAAAAATCAACCAAATCCATCGAAGTTATTAAACATAATTCTATCATCTTACTATTTTCAAAACTAACTTTAACCAAAAACAGAATTATACAAAACATACGAATTAATCAAAATAAGCAAAAGCATATAAGGAGATAAAAAAAGACCGTTTCTTTCGAAACGGTCTTTACTAATTTATTGTAGTATGTATTACTTTGAAGCAAGTTCTTCTTTAGCAGAAGTGGATTTTCCATGTACCTCTTCTTCTTTCCCTGTTTTAAGGAAGTCATAAGCAATTGCAGACGCAATAAAGATGGATGAATAAGTACCGAATCCAATACCGATTAACATCGCAAACATGAATCCTCTTAAGTTATCACCTCCGAAAATGAAGATCGCAAGGATAACCAAAATCGTAGTGAATGAGGTGTTGAATGTTCTACCCAATGTACTTGAAATAGAGTCATCAAACAGGCCTGCTAATGTTAAAGATTTTTTCTCTCTCAGGTATTCTCTAATTCTGTCGAAGATAATTACCGTATCGTTGATTGAGTATCCTAATACTGTAAGGATCGCAGCGATAAAATCCTGGTTGATCTCCATGTTGAACGGCATATACTTGTGAAGCAATGAATATGCTCCTAAAATAATTACCGCATCGTGGAATAGAGCAGCAACCGCTCCAAGAGAGAACTGCCATTTTCTAAATCTTACCAAGATATAAACAAAGATCATTGCTAATGCAGCTAATACCGCATAGATACCGTGAGTCTGGATATCATCAGCTACAGAAGGTCCTACTTTCTCAGAAGAAATGATTCCAGCGTGGTCTTTATCAGCAGATTTGAAATCTTTCAATGTAGTTCCTGCCGGTAAGTTGGTTTTTAAACCTTCAAATAATTTTTGTTCGATAATCTGGTCAGCCTTTAAAGATTCATCTTCGATAAGATAATCTGTAGAAATCTTTAATTGTCTGTTGTTTCCGAAAGTTTTAGCTTCAACAGAAGAGTTTTTACCGTCTTCAGTTTTGAATAATGCTACTAATTTTTCTTCAACATCTTCAGCTTTTACATCTTTATCAAATCTTACCACATAGTTTCTACCACCGGTAAAGTCGATACCGTATTTGAAACCGTGAGTTGCAATTGAAATAACACAAATAACTGTAAGAACAGCAGAAACTATATATGCATATTTTCTCTTTCCAATGAAATCGATCCATGTATTTCTGAATAGGTTCTTCGTAGCCGGAGTCCAAACAGAAAGACCTTTTCCTTTATTCAACCTTGAGAAAATCATTACTCTGGAAAGCAATACTGAGGTAAATAATGTCATTAAAATACCGATCATCAACGTCAATGCAAAACCTTTAATAGGTCCTGTTCCGAAGAAGAACAATACAACTGCCGTTAGGAAAGTCGTAGTGTGACCGTCAATAATCGCATTCAATGCATGTTTGAAACCATCTTTGTAAGCTTCAAGAATACTTTTCCCAGCGAATAATTCTTCTTTAGTTCTTTCATAAATGATAACGTTCGTATCGACCGCCACTGCCATCGTAAGAACGATACCCGCGATACCTGGAAGCGTAAGCGTAAAGTCTCCCGAATCCATGATACCGAAAATATAGAATAAGTTGATCACCATTGCAATTACTGCATATACACCAGCTCCACCATAGTAGAAAATGATATAAACAATAATAATAGCGAATGCAATAATGAACGACATTAAACCAGAGTCAATAGCCTCCTGTCCTAAAGATGGACCTACAACCGTAGCCTGAACTACTTTTGCACCTGCAGGCAATTTACCAGCACCTAACACGTCTACCAATTCTTTAGCTTCCTCCTGAGAGAAGTTACCAGAGATCTGAGTTCTACCGTTAGGGATAGCATTTACAACGTTCGGAGCCGTGTATACTCTGTTATCAAGAGTTACAGCAACTGGTTTTCCAACGTTTTTCTCCGTTAATGTTTTCCATTCTTTAGCTCCCTTAGAGTCCATCTGCATGTCTACCACTACTCTGCTTAGTTCATCATAGCTGATATTTGCAGTTTCTACAGCACCGTCTACCGGAGCTTTTTGGTTGATGTTACCTCTGATGGCGTACAATACTAAACTTTCAGCATCTGTAGCTTCAGGTTTGTAACCCCACATGAACTGTGTATATTTAATGTTGGATGGACGTAAAGACTGACCTACTTTGCTGTTCAAAATCTTGTTTACAACTGCAGTATCAGATAATTTTACGTTGGCAACACCATTCGTTCTTAATTTGTCAAGTTGTAAAAGGTTCATGAAGTTCACATTCTTTGCTACTCCCATAGAATCTCCTTTCGCAGCAACCATAGTTGTCAAAGTTTGGAAATAAGGTGCAATTTCAGGAACCTGCTGTACTTCCCAGAACTGAAGTTTTGCAGAAGTCTGAAGCATTTTCTTCACTTTATCGATGTCCTTCATACCAGGCATTTCCACAGAAATTCTAGCTGTACCAGGTACTCTCTGAACGTTTGGCTGGATAGCTCCAAGCTTGTCAATTCTCGTTCTGATCACCTCGAAAGCTGTTCCTACAGACGCATCAATTTTTCTTTTAACAATGCTTTTTACCTGCTCATCAGGTGTATTGTACTTCACCTCAGTAAGTGTTGTATTTCCGAAAATTTCCGGATCTGCCAACTTAAGGTTTGTTCCTTTGGCTTTGTTAACTACATCGAACTGTTCAAAGAAATTGTCGATGTAAGGTCTTGTAGAATTCTTCTGTGCTTCATCAGTTTTGTTTAAAGCCTCGATAAGAACTGGGTTTGTAGAATAATTGGTTAAATCATTCACAAGATCTCTTTGGTTGATCTCCAAAAGAACGTTGATCCCTCCTTTCAGGTCAAGACCAAGTTTCATTTCCTTGTCTTTGGCTTTAGTGTAATAAAGTTTTGTGAATCCTAAATTCAAAGTATCCTTAGAAAGTCTTGCGATTTCTTTTTGATACTTCTCCGGATTGTCTCCTGCAATAGCAGTCGCCTGCTTTTCAATTTTGCTGGCGTACCATGTTGGTAATAGCTCGTTTAAGCAAATCAACCCTAGTACAATAGCGACAATTGTAATAAGTCCTTTTCCTTGCATTTTGTTATAACTACGTTAAATTAAGTCGGCAAATATAATGATTTTCTTGTATTTTATGAATTTTTAACAACAGAAATGGTTTATTTTCAGATATATTGGTATTCTGATTTCTATTTAAGATTTAACAATTTTTTCATGCTATCATAGTGAAGTCTTCAAAATATGATTGGTATAAAATTTTCATTCAATCATTCAACACACTAACTCTCACAATATTATGAAAAAACTACTTTTTAGCATCAGTATTTTTTCTTCCTTAATTGTTAATTCTCAAAGCATTAATTTGGAAGAATTTGTGACAGGACTTACCAGTCCGGTAGAGATTACGAACGCCAATGACAGCCGGCTTTTTGTTGTTCAGCAGAACGGTATCATTAAAATTATTCAACCCAACGGGACAATTAACGCAACAAATTTTCTAACCATCACTTCAAAAATTATTTTTGGCGGCGAAAGAGGTCTTTTGGGACTTGCATTTCATCCACAATACTCTACTAATGGGTATTTTTTTGTGTATTATAACAATCCTGCAGGAAATATTATCGTTGCCAGATACAGCGTAAGCTCAACAGATCCCAATGTGGCCGATCCTAATTCCGAAAAAATCCTGTTGAACATTCCCAAACCCTTCGACAATCACAACGGAGGAAGTATTCATTTCGCCCCTGACGGAAAACTCTGGATCATCACCGGAGACGGAGGAAGTGGTGGAGACCCCAATAATAATGCACAAAACAAAAATTCTTTGCTTGGAAAAATGCTGAGAATAGATGTTGATGCCACTGGCCCTTACAATATCCCCCCTGATAATCCTTTTGCAGGAGCTGGTGTAGACGGATTAGATGAAATCTGGGCTTATGGCCTCAGAAATGGCTGGAAATTTTCTTTTGACCTGACCACGGGAAATGCTATGATTGCTGATGTAGGACAAGGAGCTATTGAAGAAATCAACAAAATACCTATTACACAAGCTGGTATAAACTACGGCTGGCGCTGTTATGAAGGAAACAACGCTTATAATACCACAGGGTGTGCAGCACAGTCTACGATGACGTTTCCTATTGCCGTATATGATCATTCCGGAGGCAAATGTTCTATCACAGGCGGTTATGTATACAGAGGAACTCAATATCCGTCGCTTCAGGGAAAATACTTCTTCGCAGATTACTGTTCTGCCCAAATTGGAGTTTTGGATAGCAATAATGCTATCACCTGGATGCCTCCCTCTTCCGGAAACAACTTTTCTACTTTTGGAGAAGATTATCAAAAAGGATTGTATGTAGCAGCCGTCACCAGCGGAAAGATTTTTAAAATATCAACAGGTACTTTAGGCACTCAGGAAAATGCTTTAGGCAGTATCAAGGTTTATCCTAATCCTGCTTCAAAAGAGATTTTCATTGATGGTATTAAAGATAAAAAAGCAACTTTGGAAATCATCAGTGCGGAAGGAATAAAAGTATTGGAAACCGATCAGATCATTAATGGCAAAAGCATTAATATTTCAGGAATTCCTGCCGGGGTTTATTTTATCAATCTAAAATCCGGAGTATTGAAATCTTATAGCCAGAAATTAATTATTAAATAAAATTATTCTTTAACACAGCATGCTTCGTGAACTAGGTTCGTAAACTTTCAGTGTATGCTCAGCATAAACGATGACTTCATACAAGCTGTGGGCGTAAACAAAATACTTTAAATAAAAAAAGCGGTTCAGAACTGAACCGCTTTTGTGTTATATTGTCATTGAGAAAATTCTCGTTTCCGGTTTATTTCTCATCATTCTCAGATCGAAAACCATTGCTACGTTTCGTGTAAACGCTCTTCCTTCTTCTGTAATTTTAATTTCGGTTCCATTGATTTTAACTAAGCCGTCATTTTCCATTTCTTTCAGCATTTCCAATGCATTTTCAAGTTCAGGGAAAGAGTTGTTGACATCAAAGGTGGTTTCAAGCTGACACATCAGGTTCAGAATATGTCTTCTTACAATAAGATCTTCTTTATTCAGAACATGTCCTTTTACCACAGGAATTTCTCCTTCTTCAACCATTTTCTGATATTCTTCTACCGTTTTTACATTCTGAGCAAAAGCATACCACGAATCTGAAATCGCAGACATTCCAAGGCCAACCATCAGCTGGGTATTACTTGAAGTATAGCCCATAAAGTTTCTGTGAAGTTTTTTATGAATCAGAGACTGATACAAATCATCATGTTCAAGAGAGAAATGATCCATCCCTACTTCAATATACCCCAAATCCTGAAGCAGTCTTTTACCGTCTTCATACAAACGGCGTTTTTCTTCTCCACTCGGAAGATCATTTTCATCGAAACCTCTCTGCCCAACACCTTTTACCCATGGAACGTGTGCATAAGAGTAGAATGCCAGTCTGTCCGGCTTCAGCTCCATAGTTTTTCTGATCGTGTGCTCCATTGCATCCCAATTCTGGTGAGGCAATCCGAAAACAAGATCATGGCTGATTCCTCTGTAACCAATTTCCTTAGCCCATTCTGTAACGTTTTTTACGTTTTCAAAAGGCTGGATTCTGTTGATGGCTTTCTGAACTTTTGGATCATAATCCTGAACTCCAAAGCTTACTCTTCTGAAACCGAGGTCGTATAAAGTCTGAAGATGCTCTTTCGTAGTATTATTTGGGTGCCCTTCAAAAGAAAATTCCGGGTGTTCTGCAATCTCTACAGTTGAAAAAATACCTTCTAATAATGTTCTTAAGTTCTCAGGAGAGAAAAATGTAGGAGTACCCCCTCCAAGGTGTAATTCTTTTAGTTTAGGTTTTTCGTTGAAAAGATCTAGATAAAGTTTCCACTCTTTTAAAACACTTTCCAGATAAGGTATTTCCACACTGTGCTGTTTGGTAATACGCTTATGGCATGCACAGAATGTACACAGTGCCTCACAGAAAGGTAAATGGATATAAATAGAAATCCCCTCCTCTGCATTGCTCTCATGAAAAGATCTGATCACAGTTTCCTTCCATCTTTCCGGTGAAAATGTTGATTCATCCCAATACGGAACGGTAGGATAAGAAGTGTAACGCGGTCCGGGAATATTGTACTTATCTATTAAAGAGTTCATCTTGAAAATTAAAATTTTATAAGGGTATGAAATTTAACATAACCAAAATTTCACCTTACAAAATTAACCATTAGTTATGAATTTTAACCTATGAATTATATTAGGTTCTATTTTATAATGAGTCTAAATACGTATGATCAGGCTTTTGACAAATAGTGATAAATTCTATATCTTATATTTAAAATTTTAATTTCATGACAGCAATTCTGTTATTTCCTGCAAGAACCACACTGTTACCATCAATCCACTGGCAAACAAAGAAGCCTTTTTCATCGGAAATTTTCTTCCATGTTTTCCCAAAATCTGAAGAATAGCTGATGTGCTTGTCCCCTACCGCAATAATCTCTTTTCCTTTTGATCCCGGTTTGATTTTCACACAGGTTGTATATCCCGTATTCTGTCCGGAAGCCTGAATCTGCCAGGTTTCACCACCATCATTTGTAGTTGCAATATTATTGACATTAGCATCCTGCTTTGTATAATCTCCTCCTACAGCAATCCCGAAGCGGTCTTCAAAAAAATCTATCGAATACATTCCTTGTGAAGATTCGCCCTGTATAATGGGGGTATTGAAAATTTCAATTCTTTCCTCTTTCAGATTCATTCTTAAGATTCTTGAAGCTTTTCCTCCGGTCGCAATCCACAAATACTTTTTTGTTGATGAAATATTGGTATTACTGGCAGCAAAGGCAGCTTCACCATCATTTAATGATACATTATTTTTAAACATGCTCCATTTCCCATTTTTGTAGACAGCCAGCTTCAGAAGATGATCTTTGTCAGAATCACAAAAGGTATAAGCAAGTTTATCATTTACAAAATGTAAAGCATCATAAAAAGCAGTTTTTGCAGTATCTTTAAATACTATCTGTGTTTTCAGATCTTTTTTATCAATCTTGAAAAAACGTGCTGGACTTTCAATATTGATAGCATAAAAAGAAGTTTTGTCCTGAGCTAATGTTCTAAACTGAAGTTTGTCTTCGGATAGCCTGATCTGTTTCTGGTTTTTATAGTCTTTAAGATCTACAAACCCAAATTTGGAATCTGTGCCACTGTACCAGACTCTATAATCATACAGTTCAATGGCTCTGATACTGATCTTATCGTTAAGAATTGTTTCAATGCTTTCTACCTGTTGAGAAAATGCTGTAAGTCCTAGGGACACCAATAAAATGGAGAAAATCTTTTTCATATACATATTGTAAGACAAAAAAAACCGCCGAAGCGGTTTATATTATTATTAATCTTGGTTCTGGTATTTTTCAGGATTATTAAGTTTACTATTTGATTTTCCATAAAGGAAATAGACTAAACCACCTAAGAATAACCATACAGCTGAAAGCTCCAATGCATGAGCACTTAAGTTAAATATCAAATAAATATTGATAAATACCCCCAGTGCTACCACTATTTTGTAAGCAGGAACTTTGAAAGGTCTGATCAAATTAGGTTCTTTTTTTCTCATTACCCAAACGGCAATACAAACCAGTGTAAATGCAAACAGGGTTCCGAAACTTGTCATATCTGCTAATGTTGAAATTGGAGTAAATGCAGCAATTAATGCAACCACAATTCCTAATAAAATGATTCCTTTGTAAGGTGTTTTTGTTTTTGGATGAAGATCACCGAAGAATTTAGGAATCAATCCGTCTTTTGCCATTCCGATGAAGATTCTTGACTGTCCCATCATCATTACCATTACTACGGAAATTAATCCTACAGTAGCAGCAATTGTTACTATATTACTAGCCCAATGTTTTCCTGCAATTTCAAAAGCATACGCTACAGGGGCTTTAATGGCATCAGGATATTTACCTTCCGGATTAAAATCTGTATAATGCATCATCCCTGTTAATACAAGAGATACACAAATATATAAAGCGGTACAAACCAATAATGAAGCAATAATTGCGAAAGGCACATCTTTTTTAGGATTAATAGCTTCTCCAGCCTGTGTAGAAACAGCATCAAAACCAATATAGGCAAAGAAAATAGCTGCTGCTCCGGAAATAATTCCTTTAATACCGTAAGCTGAGACCATATCTCCCTCAGAATTTTTAATCTGAACCTGATCCGGAATAAAAGGTTTCCAGTTTTTAACGCCGTCTACAGCATTATATAGATCAGTATTAGAGAAAATGATATATACTCCTGCAATAATTACAAAGATAACGGCAGAAGTTTTCATCAAAACGATCAGGTTATTAGCTCCTGCTGCTTCTTTCGTTCCTTTTACCAATAGCGCGGTAATCAAAAGAACAAGAATAAATGCAGGCAGGTTCATTGAAAAACCGTCCCCTGTATAACTTGCCGGATCTGATGTAAGATAAGCAGGTAAATGAATATTAAAAATTTTCAAAAATTTGTTAAAATATCCGGACCAGCTCACGGAGACCGCCATACTTGCCATTGCATACTCGAGGATGAGACACCAACCCATGGCCCATGCAAAAATTTCTCCTACTGTTCCGTATGCATAAGCATAAGCAGACCCTTCCACAGGAATAATGGATGCAAACTCAGCATAGCATAGCGCAGCAAAAACACAAGCGATCCCTGCTATGATAAAAGAAATTGCAAGCGCTGGTCCTGCATGATAATAGGCTCCCGTTCCGGTAAGAACGAAGATTCCACCACCAATGATAGCACCTACTCCAATTGCTGTTAAACTCCATTTTCCCAGGACTTTCTTCAGCTCACTTTTCTTCATATCTGCCTCATAGGCACTTAGTGGCTTCTTAACCCAAATTTTCGACATATAATTTTTATTTTAAGAATTTACGAAAGTATAAAAAATTTAGATACTTTCACTTTAATCGTTAAACTTTCATCATTTATTTTACATTAAAACTTTTAAAACCTAGACAACACATTATATAATCCATTTTAAAAAGTCCATATTTTTGCTTATTTTTGATTGCATGAATTTATATGATCTTTTTGTAAAACCCTATGAAAGCTATGATTCTTTACAAATTACGTTGGAAGCATCAGGTGCAATTTTCGGAATACTGAGCGTATTTTTTTCCATAAAGAAAAATATATGGGTCTACCCTACCGGTATTATTTCAACGCTGATCTATGTATATCTTCTTTTCAATGCCGGGCTGCTGGGAGACTGTATGATTAACGTCTATTATACTGTCATGAGTATTTATGGCTGGATTTTATGGGCAAGAAATTCTGAAGATCATGTTCATGTAGAAGTTACATGGGCTACCCGAAAAGAATGGATACATGCAAGTATTCTTTTTGTGCTGAGTTTGGCATTTGTAACTTTTATTTATTATTACAAACCCTATATTGATAATAAGTTCTCTATGGAAGGAACCAGTTTAGGATTATATCATCTGGACTGGGCAAATTGGATGGATGTTTTTACTACTTCAATATTTTTAGCAGGAATGTGGTTTATGGCCAAACAGCGCATTGAGAGCTGGATTTTCTGGATTATTGGTGATCTTATTTGCATACCAATGATGATTTTTAAGGGACTTGGAATCACTTCGGTTCAATATTTGGTATTTACTATAATGGCTATCTTAGGATACGTCAATTGGAAAAAAAGTTTTAAAGAAAAAAAAGTACAATAAAGTCATGAAAAATTTATTTAAAATAGCAGTCAGTATTTTTGCTATTACCAGTTTAACGTCTTGTTTAGCATATACCGATGGATACGGAAGCAATAGCGGAGGTTATGGCTACGGAGATCCTTACTATAATAATGGATATTACTATGCTCCTTCAGGATATTACGGAAGCGGAGGATATTATGGTAATGACGGCTATTATTACAGAAATAACGTTAATTACTACTATGATAGTGGCGTGCCTTATTATTACGACACTTACAACAATTCCAGAAGAAAAGTATATGTAGAAAGGAGATCAACCAGTTCTTCAAGACCTCAGAACGGATTCCAGAATACACGTACCACTACGAATAATGGTTCATACAATAACAATGGAGGATTCAATAACAGAAACTCCAATAGTAACAGTGGATTCAGAAACCAAAACAGCGGTTATCAGAACAACCAGGGGAATCAGAACAGTGGTGGATTCAGAAACCAAAACAATGGTTATCAGAATACTCAGGGAAGCCAGGGTACCCAAAACAACGGCGGATTCAGAAATCAAAGCAGCGGCGGATTCAGGAATACTGAAAGCAGCCGATCAGAATCTTCCGGCGGCGGATTCAGAAACAGTTCAAGTGGCAGCCAAAGCACTAGTTCAAGCAGACAACAGAGCAGCGGAGGCGGCTTTAGATAAAACGATTATAAATAACAAAACGAACAGCTAACACTGTTCGTTTTTCATTTTAAATATATTAATTTTGCTTCTTCATTTAACAAAAAAATATGGAATTTTATAAATATCAGGGAACAGGGAATGATTTTGTAATGGTAGACAATCGCGATCTGCAGTTTAATAAAGATAAAAACAGTATTGAAAAACTATGTGACAGACGTTTTGGGATAGGAGCTGATGGCCTTATTCTATTGGAAAACGATCCGAGCTATGATTTCAAGATGGTTTACTACAATTCTGACGGCGGAGAAAGTACCATGTGCGGAAACGGAGGAAGATGTCTTGTAGCTTTTGCTTTTTTCCTTGACATTTTTGAAGACAGATGCAAATTCATTGCAACAGACGGAGAACATGAAGCTGAAATCCATAATGGAATCATTAAATTAAAAATGATCAATGTGGACACTGTTTCCCATGACGGAAATGACTTTGTTCTGAACACCGGATCTCCTCACTATGTAAAGTACGTAGATAATTTGAAAGATTATCACGTGTATGACGAAGGATACGGAGTCAGAAATTCAGAAACATATAAAGAAAAAGGAATCAATGTGAACTTTGTAGAAAAAATTTCTGATGATGAAATTTTTGTAAGAACCTATGAACGAGGCGTTGAGGACGAAACTTACAGCTGTGGAACAGGAGTTACAGCTTCTGCTTTAACTTTTCTTCAAAAACATAATCTAACCTCTGTAAAAGTTAAAACTTTAGGCGGAAACCTTAAGGTGTATGCTGAAAAAAGCGGTGATGCATTTCAGAATATTTGGCTGGAAGGTCCTGCAAAGCAAGTTTTTAGAGGTAAAACAGATCTTCTTTAAAAACAAAAAACTTTTAATCAACATTTATAAGAATGAAAAAAGCTATTCTCATTATCATTCTGCTGATTTTTGTAGTCGCAGGATTTTTTGGTTTTAGATTTTATAATAAATATTTAGGAAATAACGTAGAAAAGGATGGTTATGTTTTGATTCCTCATAGAGCAGGTTTTAAACAGATCATGGATTCTATTGCTCCTTATATTAAAGACAAAGAATCTTTTGAAGCGGTGGCTAAAGAGAAAGGTCTTGAGACCAATTTTAAGGCAGGACGTTATCACATCGAAAGCGGAACAGGAAACAAAAATCTTGTCAATATGATTAAAGCTGGTAATCAGACAGCAAATTCATACAGAATCGGAGATTTTGGAGATATGTATCAGATGATCGGTAAGGTTGCCAAAAAAACGGAAATTGATTCTTTACATTTTGTAAATGATCTGGATGCAGTTGCACAGGAGAAAGGCTATAAAAATGTTGAAGATTTAAAAAAATATTTTTTCATTGATACTTATAAGTTCTTCTGGACAGTAAGCCCGAGAGAATTTTTCTCAAAGTTTGAAAATCAGTATAATGATTTCTGGACGAGTGAAAGAAAAAGTAAAGAACAGCAGTCCGGTCTTACAAGAGATCAGATTTATGCACTGGCTTCTATTGTTTATAAAGAATCCGGAGGAAAAAAAGATGAAATGAAAACGATTGCAGGATTGTATTTAAACCGTTACAGAAAAGGAATGAAACTTCAGTCTGACCCTACGGTAATCTATGCAATCAATAAACAAACTAATTTTAAAGAATCTATAAAAAGGGTATTATATAAGCATTTGTCTACACCATCACCTTATAACACTTACGCCAATGCAGGTATTCCTCCGGGACCTATTTGTGTAGTGGATAAGAACTCAATAGATGCTGTTTTAAATGCTGAAAACAACAATTTTATATTTATGTGTGCTGATCCCGCAAGGTTTGGATACCATAAGTTTACAGCAAGCGCTGAAGAACATGCAGTGAATGCAAAGGCTTATCAGGACTGGCTCAACTCCAAGAATATAAAATAAGCTTAGAAAGCACCTGAAACTTATACAGTTAGAAAAACAATAAACGACCATAATATTTTGACAATCAGATTGATATGGATATTCAAAATATTAAGGGTTATTCTTTCACGATTTTATACAAAAAAATAACCTATGAAGAATAAGACAGAAATTGTCAATATTTTCACAAGAAAAACTTTAGGACTTACGCTAGTACTTTCAGCGGCGGCACTGGCTTTTGCACAGGAAAAAGCAGGAGTTTCCGGGACTATTGTCAACAAAAAAAACCAACCGGTTCCTTATGCTTCTGTAACCTTCAGCAATAAAACCAACAAAACATTAAGTGATGCTGTATTGACTGATGAAAAGGGACAGTACAAGCTACAGCTGATGCCGGGAAATTATGATATTACAGTAGAAGCAATTGATTACAAAAAAAGCGTAGTCAGTAAAAATATTGCAGCTGCAGGTAATATCGGGGCCTTATCTATTGAAGCAGAGTCTACCTCTACAGTTGGCGGCAAGACAAATGAAATACAAGGAGTTGTCATCACTGCTGCTGCAACCAAACCCTATAAAGTAGAACTTGATAAGAAAACATATGATCCTTCACAGGATATCGTGAGCAAAGGAGGAAGTCTTCAGGATGTTTTAACCAATGTTCCTTCAGTTTCTGTAGATACAGACGGAACGGTTTCTATGAGAGGAAGTACCAATGTAAAGTTTCTGATCAACGGAAAGCCTTCTGCCCTTCTTGGAATAGATGATGGTGCCAATGCATTGCAGAGTATTCCTGCCGATCAGATCGAAAGAATTGAGGTAATTACCAATCCTTCTTCCAAATTTGAAGCAAGCGGAACTTCCGGTATTTTGAATATTATTCTTAAAAAAAGTAAGAAAGTTGGCTTTAATGGTAGTGTGGTAGGATCTCTTGGATACTTCCCAAGAACTTCACTTAACACCAATCTGAGCTGGAGAAAGAACAACTGGACCTGGTTTGTGAATGGCGGTGGCGGCTACACAGAAAACAAAACCAAAAATAATTCGGAAACTACTTATCACAATATTATTTTTCCGGAAATACTTGCTAATAAACAGCCTAATGATGTTCTTGAGCATCAGCTGCAAAACTCCACCAATAAGACGTATAACAAAAACTATAATGTAAGTGCGGGTTTTGTGTATGATCTATCTGATAAAACTTCAATCAATCTAACAGGATTGGTAAGAACTTTTGAAGGAGACGGAGATGAGCTTCTGGAGACTTATGAGAGTTTTCACAGATTCTTCAAAGATCCAGCAAATCCGAGCGGAACAGCCGGAACATGGCAATTATTAAATCCTTATGGACAAAGGGATTCTAAATCTGTATTTAACAACCTTGCATTTCAAGGAGATTTAGGAATAGATCACAAATTTGATGATAATGGTCAGAATTTATCTGTTTCATTAAGTTTGCAGAGAAACAGAAGCAATAACAATGCGAATATTCTTGAAACTAACGATCTTCTTCCGGATGTACAAGATATAACAAGAAGACATTCTGTAAGCAAAACGATTATCGGGAAAGCAGACTATGAATTACCATTAGGAGAAAAATCTAAACTTGAAGCAGGATATAGATTGGATGTTAATGATAATACTTATGATAACTTCGTAAGCAGTACTTCCAATAACCCTTATATCCCGAACTATAATAATAACACGGATTACAGAGAAATATTCAATGCTTTTTATTTACAGTTTAAGAGTAAAATTGGAGAAAAATTTGCCTATCAGGTAGGATTGAGAGATGAGCTTTCAAATGTTAAGATCAATTACATCAATCAAAACCCTAATGATCCGGCACTTAATAAAACTAAAAACTACAATAATTTATTTCCAAGTGTATTCTTAAGCTATGATATATCTAAGAACAACCAGATTTTAGTTAATTATTCCCGTAGAATAGACAGACCGAGATCTTTCTTTATGGTTCCTTTCCCAAATTACAGCAACAGCCAGAATATTTTTGAAGGAAATATAGATTTGAACCCATCCTATGTAGATTCATTTGAAGTAGGATATAATATTACAAGAAAAAAGTTCACGGTTAACCCTACTTTGTACTACAGACATGCAACTGATGATACTAAAATGCTGGTATACAGACCTGATGAAAGTCTTGGAGTATTCTATACGAAGCCTGTTAATTTAGGAAGTGATGACCGTTATGGATTGGATCTGAACTTTACTTATGATCCATTTGCATGGTTAAAAATCATGGGTAGCCTTGATATGTTCGGATATAAAACAACAGGAATTCAGTATTATGATGCAATAGACCGTGATAAGCAGAAGCAGACCCGTTTCATGGATTTTACAGGAAGTGGTTTCTCTACCAGAGCACGTCTTAATACAACATTCAAGCTAGATAAAACGCTAAGCGTACAACTTCAGGGATTCTATAGAGGAGCTCAGAAATCTGCCAATCAAAATACTCAGGATATGTATGCGCTAAACCTTGGTGCATCCAAGACTATCTGGAAAGGAGATGGAACAATTTCTTTCAATATTCAGGATATCTTTAATACAAGAAGTAGAGAAGTATTCAGTTTCAATGAAGATTATACACGAAGAAACTATATGCAGTGGCAGCCAAGACAGTTTTCTATATCGTTGACTTATAGATTCAAGCAAGGAGAAAAAGTAGATCAACCTAAAAAGAAAAAGGATATCAATTCCAATGCAGCAGGTGATGACCAGCAAGGTGGTCCAATGTAATACAATAAAAATCCCGAAAATTACTTTTCGGGATTTTATTTTTTATGATTGTTATTTTACAGGTTCTGGTTTTGAATCTTTTTCTTTTTCAGCTTCGTAGATTCTTCTTCTCAGGTCGCTGGTGGAAAACCTATGATCTCTTTTGTTATAAAAGAGCTCAATTCCTTTTTCTTCACAATATTTTTTACCTGTAAAATCTCTGTCCATATAATCATCCCCGATAATTCTTACATCAATCACAAATGATTTTAAAATGTCCAACAGATCTTCTTCTGTATAATAAGGAACGATCTCATCAACAGCGTTCACTGCTTTCAGTTGAATATATCTTTCAACAATAGTCTGGCTTGGCTTATTTTTGTTGGGACGATCGTGAGACGGGTCGATCTGAAGTCCTACGATTAAATAGTCACATACCGTTTTAGCTTCTTCAAGCATTTTGATGTGCCCTGCATGCAATAAGTCAAATGAGGAAAATGTAATACCTATTCTTTGTGTCTTCATATTAATTGTAATTTAAAGCTTCGCTGACAATACACTTGTTTTTGAGGGTAAAAAGCAAGATGTTCAGTGAAAATGTTTTGTAATTTTTTATAATTATTTAAAAATTTTTCTTTCATAAGGTAAGGAAAATTTCACAATCACTAAAATTATGAATTCCTTGTATTTAGATACTGCTGCCATTCCCAAACGGTTCTTAAAGACTCCTCAAGAGACGTTTCAGATTTCCAATTGAGCTCTTTCTCCGCTTTTTCAGGGTTGGCATAAGCAATCGTAATATCTCCATCTCTTCTGGCAGAGATCTGATACGGCACTTCTACATTATTAGCTTTTTCAAATGCTTTTACCACTTCCAATACCGACGAACCTTTTCCTGTTCCCAAATTGTAAATATCTATCACTGCCTCAGATGAAGAATCTCCTATCAGTTTCTTTAATGCTGCAACATGGGCCTTTGCCAGGTCAACAATATAGATATAATCACGAACAGCTGTTCCGTCCACCGTTGGATAATCGTCTCCCCAAATGTTCAGTTTCTCTCGTATTCCTGCAGCAGTCTGCATTACATAAGGCACCAGATTATCAGGAACCCCGATGGGTAACTCACCCAATTTTGCAGATGGATGGGCACCGATTGGATTAAAATATCTTAATACCGAAATTTTACGGTGATAAGCTTTTGCAAAATCAATCAGAACCTGCTCACCCATTTGTTTTGTCTTTCCATAAACGCTTTCAGGCATTTTCAATGGTGCATTTTCATCTATCGGCATTACATCAGCTTGCCCGTACACGGTACATGATGAGCTGAAAATAAAGTTGGAGATTCCTCTTGCTTTAAACTCCTGAAGAATATTAATCAACGAAAACAAATTATTCTCATAATAATCTACAGGTTTCAGCTGACTCTCTCCTACTGCTTTTGAAGCTGCAAAATTGATACAGCCATCAATCTGATGGGCATCAAAAACCTGAGTAAGAAGTTCTTTTCTCCTCAAATCAAAAGGATAAAAAGCAGGTTTCTTACCCGTAATTTCCTCAATATTCTTTAAGATAAATCTTTCTGAATTGGACAAATCATCTACAATAACAACTTCGAAGCCATTATTGATAAGTTCTACAACAGTATGAGAACCAATATATCCAAGCCCTCCGGTAACAAGTATTGTCATTCTTTCTATTTTAATTCGTTGTGTTTTTCTTAATCTTTGTGTTTTCCTATACTTTCTATTTCATTTATTTCTATGTCTTCTTTTTCATTAATCTTATTAAGATAAAAGATATAAAAAATGATAAAACCAATAACTCCTGTATTAAAAGTAATTACAAAGTTATAATATGAGTTATTAACATAAGTTTTAATCAGGGTATATTCGGCATAACAAACCAAAATAAAGATCATTACAGCAAAAAAATTGAGAATAACCTTTGTATGTTTTATTTTGAAATAAATAATTAATCCTGAAATTAAATTTATAACAATATAAAAAGAGTATTTTGCAATGTTTTCAAAAATACTCTCTTTATAATATGTTGAGTAAGATGAGGAATTGTAAGAATTCAATGTATTTATTATATATATTGAATAGAGTCCTACTATAAAAAGGTGAAATCCTAAAAAGAATTTATATTTTCTCCCTTTTAAAAAAAATTCCTTCATACTTATTTTTACCCCATAAACTCAAGCACTGCATCCGTAATATACTTCAGCTGCTCTTCGTCTAATTCTGTATGCATTGGCAAAGAAATTACCTGATCCAAAAGCTTATCGGTATTTACAAAGTCTGCAGCATTACTTTCCTGAAAGTAAGCTTTTTGCTTTCTCAATGCTACCGGATAATAAATCATTGCAGGGATTTCTTTCTCTGTTAAAAACTTCTGAAGTTCGTTACGTTTTCCATTCAGAATTCTTAAAGTATACTGGTGGAATACATGGGTAGAGTTCTCAGCTCTTTTTGGAGTCAGGATATTCGGGTTTCCTTCAAACGCTTCATCATAAAAGTCTGCTGCTCTTCCTCTTGCTTCGTTGTAAGAATCAAGATGAGGAAGTTTTTTTCTCAAAACGGCAGCCTGGATGCTGTCCAAACGGGAGTTTACCCCAACCTCATCATGGTAATATCTTTCATACATTCCGTGGTTTACAATTCCTCTTAAACGGTGTGCTAATTCATCATTATTGGTAAAGATAGCCCCTCCATCTCCGTAACATCCAAGGTTTTTGGAAGGGAAGAAAGATGTTGTTCCTACCGTAGACATTGTTCCTGCCTGCTTTACTGTTCCGTCAGAAAATGTATACTCTGAACCGATTGCCTGAGCATTATCTTCAATAACATATAAATTGTGCTCTTCAGCAATTTTCAAAATCTCTTCCATATTGGCACACTGTCCGAAAATATGTACCGGAATAATTGCTTTTGTTCTTGGTGTAATTGCCTTTTTAATCTGTTCCGTAGAAATAGTGAATGTATCGTAATCCACATCTACCAATACAGATTTTAGTTTAAGCAGGTGAATTACTTCCACTGTTGCTGCAAAAGTAAAATCAGCTGTAATAATTTCGTCTCCTTCTTTCAGATCTAAAGCCATCAGGGCAATCTGTAATGCATCTGTACCGTTGGCACATGGAATCACATGTTTTACTTCTAAATAAGACTCCAATTCATTCTGGAAAGACTTTACTTCAGGACCGTTAATAAATGCCGCAGAATCCATTACATTCAAAACCGCATTGTCTACATCATTCTTTATTTTGTAATACTGACTTTGCAAGTCAACCATCTGAATTTTTTTCATATAATAAATATTTCTGTAAAAATAAGGAATTTAATATCCGATCAAAAATTTTATTGATTTTGTTTTTATCTTTATACAAAATAATCTTATGAAAAAATTTTTACTCTTTTGTTTCCTAACGGGTTACCTTAATGTATCTGCCCAAACAGAACTGGTTTTTGTTTACTTTACAGATAAGCCTAATAAGGCTTCATTTTATGCAAATCCGCCGTCAGAACTCAGCCAAAAATCGCTCAACAGACGTACCACGCTGGGAATTCCGCTTAATGATCAGGATGCTCCTATTGAACAGGCTTATCTCCAGAATCTTCAAAATTTAGGATTTACCGTTACAGATTATTCAAAATGGTTGAACGGAGCAGCGGTAAATGCCACTCCGGCTCAAAAAACGTTGCTGCAGACACAGCCTTTTGTTTTATCCATAGAAAGTTTTGCAAGAAACAGTTCAACTACTGTAAAAATGACACCCGGAAAATGGAAAGACAACGCTAGTATCAATAAAACATTTACTACCTTTAACTATGGTTCCGGTGCAGGACAGATTGATCAGGTTAACATACGTCCCCTTCATCTTGCGGGTTATACCGGAACAGGAATTTCCATAGCAGTAATTGACGCTGGATTTCCAACAGTGAATACAGGAACTGCTTTTTCAAGATTATGGACGGGCAATCATATCAAAGCGTCCTATGATTTTGTTACCAAAAACGCAGATATTTACAATACGGCTCTGAGTACTCACGGTACTGTTGTCTTAGGAGCTATCGGCGGTTATCTGGAAGATACTTTTGTGGGAGCTGCTCCTGATGCCGATTTCTATCTTTACCGGAGTGAGAATGCAGCTGTAGAAGTTCCTGAAGAAGAACTGTACTGGATTGAAGCGGCCGAGGAAGCAGACAGAAAAGGGGTGGAAATCATTACCTCATCATTGGGGTATAACGTTTTTGATGACAGTCGTTACAATTATACTTACGCTGATATGAACGGAAATACTTCTTTCATTGCCCGCGGAGCAGGTATCGCTGCTGAAAAAGGTATTTTTGTTCTTGCCGCTGCCGGTAACTCAGGACAGCAGCCATGGCATTATCTTATGACTCCATCTGATAATGCTAAAGTATTTTCTATCGGATCCGTAGATTCTTCCGGAAATGCATCCGGATTTTCTTCTTTCGGGCCCAACTCACTTGGGGTGGTAAAGCCAGACGGAAGTACCCAGGGAACCGGCACAACAACTGTTTATGATAATGCAACCGTTATCGTAAACGGAACTTCTATTTCTACTCCTATTGCTGCAGGAGGTGTAGCATGTCTTATTCAGGCATTTCCAACGATGAACAGAGAACAGATGAGAACAAGGCTAAGACAAACCGCTTCACTTTACCCTGCCCATTCGGATCAGATAGGCTATGGAATTCTTAATTTCGGAAGTTTATATAATCTCGTTCTGAATACTTCTGAAATTGTAAAAAAAGAAAAATTTTCTATATTCCCAAATCCTGCTAAAAACATCCTGAATGTAGCATCGGAACAGGAAGTTCAATCCTTAGAAATCTATGATAATCTGGGAAGATTAATCAGAAAAAGCAACAACCAAAAATCTATAAAAGTAGAAGATTTTGCAAAAGGGACCTATTATCTGAAAATTCAGACGAAGGATAAAGTTTTGTATGAAAAATTCTTAAAAGAATAATTTTTTATTTCCCTCAGATTGTGCAGATTGATTACAACATAAACATCTGTGCAATCTGTGGGAGATATATTACTATTTTTGGTTGTATTACAACATAAAAACAAATTTGAGCTAAAGCTCCTTGAACGGTTTATAATAAAAAAAACGAGCTAAAGCCCGTTTCTATTGTTGATTATCATTTCGTTATAGTCATTCTTATTTTAAAAATAGCTTATGCCGAGTTTCTGCTCGCATTGATATTCCCGAATAAAGAACGGGTCACCAGCTTTTCATACGCTTCTTTGTTTCCTTCTCCTTTCTGAATTTTCATCAATGCATACTGTTGTATACTCAACAATGGAAGCACAATTTTCTCACGGATCTTCACAGATTTTCTGGATAGCGGATCTTCTTCCTGAAGCATTTTAAATCCTGTCAGTTCCAGCATAATATCTCTTGAAAGTTCATATTCATCGAAAAGAACATTCCAGAATGCTCCGAACTTCGGATTGCTTTTAATGTAATAGGTCAAAGGGAAATAAGACTTGTTCATACTCATCATCGAGTTCAGAACTAAAGTTTTAAAGAAATCTGAACCTTTATACAGTTCTCTTACTTCTTCAAATCTTCCCTGCTCTTTCATCTTTTGCATAGCATATCCAAAACCAAAGAAACCTGGTACATTCTGCTTCAGCTGTGACCAAGATCCCACAAATGGAATCGCTCTAAGGTCTTCAAATTTCAGTTCATTCCCATTTCCTCTTTTTGAAGGACGGCTTCCGATATTGGTTTTCCCATAATATTCAAGTGTACTCATTTCCTGAAGATAAGGAACAAACATGGGGTGCGCTTTTAAATCTGAATATTTTTGGTAGCTGATATCTGCCAATTCAATAATCAGAGCTCGCTCTTTTTCGGTAAGTTCTTTTTTGGCATTTTTGAATACATCATTTTCAACTCCGGCTGTCAGAAGCTGTTCAAAGTTGTATTTCGCCTGTTCTTTATTTCCAAAAATACTGGTAATTGTCTGTCCCTGGATTGTTAGTTCTATCTTATTATTGGCAATTGTTTTCCCCTGAGAAGCATAGAAGTCATGGGTTTTACCTCCTCCTCTGGCTGGCGGTCCTCCTCTACCGTCGAAGAATACGACTTTAATATTATTCTGCTCGGAAAGTTGAGTGAGTACTTCTTTTGCTTTATAAATTTCCCAGTTGGCTTTTAAATATCCTCCATCTTTAGTTCCATCAGAGAATCCAAGCATAATGGTCTGCTGATTTCCTCTTTTTTCAAGGTGCTTTTTATAGACAGGATTGTGATAAAGCTCATTCATTACATTCTCTGCATTGGCAAGACCTTCCATGGTTTCAAAAAGCGGAACAATATCCATGTTGATATCTTCTTCTTTATAACCGCAGACTTTAAAGAACGCATATACATTCATAACATCTTTTACTGCGTCGGAATTCGAAATAATATATCTGTTCATTCCTCTCAGCCCGTTCAGATTCTGAATATCTGTAATCTGTGAAACCGTTAACAAAGTATCTTTTACAATATCTTCAAAATCATCGGCATTTATTTTCTCTGAAACCTCAATTAGTTTGTTGAATTTCTGATCATAATCAGCATCACCATTTCCATACACCTTTGCATATACCTCATCAATAACTTTCTGATGAATTCTACTGTCCTGACGAATATCCAGGGTTGCAAAATGAGTTCCAAAGATCATCACACGATCTCTGAAATTGACCAAAAGATCCAGAAATAAAGAGTTATGTTCGTTGATTAATATTTTTTCCGCTTCAGCTGCTTTCTTTAAAATATCCTCCGCTTTAATACTTTTCCCATCAAAAATTGCAGCATACAGCTCTTCACTTAATTCCGTTAACACTTCAGAAACACCTCTGAAACTCAATCTTCTTCTGATGAATTTCAAATGACTGTAATAGGATTTCAGAATAGCTGAACGAAGTTCCTCCGCTACTCTTTTTGTTACCTCTGCTGTTACAAAAGGATTTCCATCTCTGTCACCGCCTGGCCAGAAGCCAAGCTGGATAATATCTTCATGAAGGTGAAAATGCCCGTTCCCGAAAGTCTTTTTGATCTTCGTAAACAGTTCACCAATGGTATCATAATAGACATACCTCAGATAAGAAATAATACTCAACGCTTCATCTATAGGAGTAGGTTTTTCTTTATTGACAAAAGGAGTCTTTCCCAACTGCTGCAGAAGCATATCAATCTGCGTTACCGAATCCCCGGTAATAGCCCCTCTCAAATCCTGAATAATTCTCTGTACAGAACTTGGATAAAACTGAGTGGGGTGAGCCGTAAATACAACCTTTACGCTAAAATCTTTTAGCTTTTCGCGGACTTTTTCAATCTTATGATCCTGAAAAGAACGTTCAAAGAGATTCGTTACTGTACCATTATCACTTTCAGAATGGAGGTTGGGAAATGCAGCATCTTCAATACTGTCAAATAAAACTACCTGTCTTTCTATATACTGAATGATCTTGAAAAGCAGTTCCAATTTCTGCTCTTCGTTCTGGAGATAGGTATGGTTTTTAAAAAATTCTTCGACGATATCTTCAGGTGTTTTTCCTGATTCATAACCGGTTCTGCTTTCTTCATAAAGAAACGGAAGCAGCATTCCGATATTCGTCATTTTATCATAAGGCAGGCTCATAAATAATGAATTGTAGATCTGGAACTTATTTTCCACAATCTGCCTGAATTTTTCTGCGCGTTGGTCATGTATCATACTAACAAATGTAAGAGATTTTAAAATGAGTTGGATTGACAAATGACAAAAATTGAGGTAGAAATGCAAAAAAAATAATATTAATTTTATAAATACTTTTGCAGAATAAACACATAAGTTAACGATGAACCATTTTTGGAAAAGATTCAATTTAATGATTCTTTTTTAAATTTTAATTTCTTTATTAGGAACATTTTACAACCACATTTCATTTGGTTGGGGTTTGGGAGATCTAATAGGATATGCTATTTTATACTTAACAACAATAATCCACTTAATCTTCACTTTAATTTTTAGAAAAAAAGTGACTCATTTCATACCATTCTCTCTTTGATATTTTTAATTCAAACTATTATCATTGGTTTGAAAGATACTATTTGGCGAAATTCTGAATATCATTGGAACGGAATTTTTTTTATGAATCTCCTGTAAATTAAGTTTAAAATGTATCTTCGCCAAAAATTTAACAAAAGATGAAATTCGGAATTATTTTTTATGCTATTTTAGGAATCTTAGCTTTATTCATAGGTATTTATTTACTTCAGTATTTTATTCTTCTTTCTATTATTTTTTTCATTGGTGCATTTATCAATGTAGTTTTTATTCATAAAGAATATTCTCTTCATAAAAATGATAAAATTGAATATACTGATAATTCAGTTCCTGATGAAATTATAGTCAAGTATTCGCAATCGGGGAGAATTATCGCTATTGCTACTTATAGCATATTTGTAATTCTGGGGCTATTTTTTCTTTTGGGACTTAAGTTCAAATTCAATGGAACCGCAATATTTGTTTTATTAATACTCCTTGGATCTACTGGTTATTTTATTTTTAAAATAATTTCAGAAGTCAAAAAATTGTCACAAATTATCATCTCCATCAATGGAAAAGGAATTCGAATAAAAAATAATTCGAGGTATTTGTGGAATGAAATTCAACTTGAAAAGATTATTGTAAAACGTTTAGTAAGCCGTGAATCTAAACATGATTACAAACCTGAAGTAAATTATTTATACTTTTTTCACAACAACGAAAAAATAGAAATCAACATTGATGATTTTAATATTACAGATTATCAGCTTGCACAGGTTTTGAAAATATTTAGAGTCCGTTTTAATAATTCAGTTTTACTATAATTTTGATTACAAAACATTAATAACTAATTTTACTCTTCACACCATCCATAATCCATGAAAAAAACATCCCTATTCCTCCTAGCAACGCTTCTGTTCATTTCTTGTGAAAAAGATTGCTACAATGCACCATTACCCATTATTTTTGAGTTTGTAAATTCCAACAATGAAAATCTTATTACCAACGGGACATTAACTACCTATTCAATTCAGGATGAAAATAATGTTGGTGTACAATTATCCAAAACATCCGATAACAGAGTTCTTTTAGAAAACGTAGGTGCCTATAATGGAACAAAAAAGTATAAATTCTTTTCTAATATTAAAGATCTGGATTTTTCCATACAATCATCAGAATTTAAAGGAGCTTGTGATGGCTATCAAATCAATAAATTAACATTTACAGGCATAGGGATTGATGTAACTGATGAAAAAGGGTATTATAAAATTGTATTGCAATAATTCTCTTTCTTAAATTTGCACTGGAAACACATTCTCTATGAAAGTAATCATCGCATTTTCCCTTATTCTTTCCAATCTGCTTTACTGCCAGATCAAAGTTCCTGATGATTATAAAAAAATCCCTGATATCCTCGATACTGTCGATTATCTCTATCCTTTCATTGTGCCTAATAAAGAGTATGCTTACTGGCGTGTTCTCAGTAATGATTCAGATTATGAAAAAGCAGTGATCTACGAAAGTCAGGCTCCTGAATTTATGACGATCAATGAACCTGTTCCTGAAAAGGGGTTTTTCCAGAAATGTATTGGTAACAACTGCTTTTCATACATTCTGGCTTGTAAAAACGAAAGATCTGTCTATTTTTCCAATGAACAGCAATTAAGAGATTTTATTGGAACTGTTGATAATCTTCCAGAGGCTATTCTGCTGGCAAAAACTTATGGATATTCTGTTGACACAAGCAACCGCTTTACGGGAGCGTATAAAATTGAAGACCGTCATATTTCCATGTATTTGATGCAGTCTAAGGGCTGTCCGGCTGTGAAAGGGTCTTTTTTCATTAAAATCAACAGAAAAACCGGAAAACTGGAAGCGAAAAGTAATGGTATTTATTCGAAGGATGAAAACTGTTCATCTTTGTAAATGATCCTTGAAAAATACTACAATTGAAAATCTTATATTTTAAACCATTAAGTTTTTTTAAGGTGAAAAGATTAGTTAAGGGAAATAGCTGAGGCTATTTTTTAGCGATGCACTTCATACTTCCATTAAATATGCATCTTAACTACCTTTATTATGTTCATTAAACTTAATGGTTTAATTTTTAATAAATTAGTTTTTAAATATTAATTGCTCCCTGTCCGGATGCAATCAGATAAGCTTCTTTCAAGGTTTCAGAATAGGTGGGATGAGCATAAGAAATACGGAACATATCTTCCGCGGTCACCTCATATTCCTGAGCAATAACCCCTTGAGCAATCAAATCAGCTGCTCTGGCACCAATGATGTGAACACCCAGAACTTCCCCATATTTCGGATCTACCAATACTTTGGCAAACCCATCCATATCCATTGAAGCTCGGGCTCTTGCGCTGGCAGAAAACGGGAATTTTCCTACATTATATGCAATATTATTTTGTTTCAGAGATTCTTCCGTATACCCTACTGATGCTACTTCCGGCCACGTATACACCACTGAAGGAATACGGTTATAATGAATATGACGTTTTTGTCCATTAATAGTTTCTACCACAAAAACGCCCTCTTCTTCAGCTTTGTGAGCCAGCATTGCTCCACCAATAACATCTCCGATTGCATAGATATTGGATGCTGAAGTCTGATTGTTTTCATTCACTTTAATAAAACCTCTCTCATCAACCTGTACATCTGTATTTTCAAGACCGAGACCTTTTACGTAAGGACTTCTTCCTACCGCAACCAAAATATAATCAGCTTCCAGTTCTTCTTCTTTTCCGTTTTTATCTTTAAAGAAAACTTTAGCTGCAGAGTCTTCATTCTTGGTTTTATAAACAGCCTGATTAAGACGGATATCAATCCCCTCTTTTTTAAGAATTTTCTGAAGGTTTTTTCCTAGTTCATGATCCATATTCGCAATCAGGTGATCGGCATATTCCAATATGCTTACCTTCGTTCCCATACGATTGAAAATAGAAGCCATTTCCACCCCTATCACTCCACCGCCGATAATCACCATAGATTCCGGTTTTTCCTGCAAAGACAATGCTTCTGTGGAAGTAATAATTCTTTTTTTATCAATCTCCACTCCCGGAATAGTTGATGGTTTTGAGCCTGTTGCAATGATATAATGTTGAGCAGCAATCTCTTTCATCTCAGATTCGTTGACAATTCTTATCGTAGAATTATTGACAAAGCTTGCTGTTCCTTTTAACTTTGTAATGTTATTTTTATTCATTAAAAAATCCAGACCTCCGGTATTTTTTGAAACCACATCTGCTTTTCTCCTGTACATTTGGGGAAAATCCAGTTCTACAGTATCCAGCTTAATCCCATGTTCCTTGAATTTATGCTGTGCTTCTGCATAATGGTGGGTACTGTCTAATAAAGCTTTAGTCGGAATGCAGCCCACATTGGTACATGTCCCTCCCAATGTATCATACTTTTCTATAATCACTGTTTTATACCCCAGCTGAGCACTTCTTATGGCAGCCACATATCCTCCGGGTCCTGAGCCAATTACGGCAATATCATAATGATCCATTTGATTTATTAATTTTTTATGATTAAATTTACTTGCAAAATAAAAGCAAAATTAAAACAAACGCTTTCAATTTGCAAGTATTATTTTAAAATTAACAAAATGAGCAAAAAAAGATCAGACTGCCCGATCAGCTGTTCACTGGAAATGTGGGGTGACAAATGGTCTCTGCTAATCATAAGAGATCTTATGCTGAAAAAGGAATGTACGTATGGTGAATTCCTCAAGGCAGATGAAAAAATAGCGACCAACATTCTGGCTGCAAGGCTTCAAAACCTTTTGGACAATAGAATCATTGATAAAAAAGACCATCCGGACAGTAAGCTGAAAATTCTTTATTTTCTTACTCAGAAAGGGATTGATCTTATTCCTGTTATTGTAGAAATCAATCTTTGGGGAGATCGATATCTGACTATTCCTGATGACCGGAAAAAACTGTTGGAAGAAATTAAAAAGGACAAGGAAGATTTTATACAAAGAGCCAAGGCGTATCTTTCCTCTGAGGTGTAATCTATTTGAGACAGAAATCCTTTGAGGAATATTGCCCATTGTTTCAGAACAGCTCGCAGCAATAGTTTTCATAAAATTGAATAATAGCAATTTTAAAATTTCATTAACTCACTTTTCCTTTTTCATTCCGTAAATTTGACTTAAAATAAATTTAGAACAATGCTTAATTTCGAGTTTAAAAACCCAACAAAAATACTTTTCGGGAAAGGCGAAATCGCTAAAATTTCCAACGAAATTCCTAAAGACGCAAAAATATTAATGATTTACGGTGGCGGAAGCATCAAAAATAATGGTGTCTACGACCAGGTAAAAGAGGCTTTGAAAGATCATGAAGTATATGAATTTGGAGGAGTTCCAGCCAATCCTGAATACGAAATTTTAATCAATGCCTTAAGCTTTATTAAAGAAAAAAATATTACTTATCTTCTTGCTGTAGGTGGAGGATCTGTGATTGACGGAACAAAATTCCTTTCCGCAGCAGCCAATTATGATGGTGAACCGTGGGAGATTCTGAGAAAATCGGTAAGAACATTTGAAGGACAGGGAATGCCTTTCGGAAGTATTTTAACACTGCCCGCAACCGGTTCGGAAATGAACTCAGGTTATGTAATCTCAAGAAGAGAAACCAATGAAAAGTTGTCTTCGGGAGGACCAGGACTTTTCCCGCAGTTTTCTGTACTGGATCCGGAAGTGATCAGATCTATTCCAAAAAATCAAATCGTGAACGGAATTACAGATGCCTATACCCATGTTTTGGAACAATATATGACGGCTCCTTCTTCTGCTGACCTGCAGGAAAGAATTGCAGAAAGCATTCTGATCAGTCTTCAGGAAACCGCCCCTAAAGTATTGGCTGATGATTTCAACTATGATGCTGCCGGAAACTTTATGTGGTGCTGTACAATGGCTCTGAACGGATTGATCCAGAAAGGGGTGATTACAGACTGGGCAGTACACGCTATGGGTCACGAACTGACAGCCTATTTTGGTATTGACCATGCAAGAACGCTTGCGATTATCGCTCCTTCTCATTACCGTTACAATTTCGAAGATAAAAAAGGAAAACTGGCTCAGTATGCTGAGAGAGTTTGGGGCATCAAAGATGGAACAGTAGAAGAAAAAGCAGAACTGGGAATCAAAAAAATGGAAGAGTTCTTCCATAGCCTTCATATCAAAACCAGACTTTCCGAATATACAGAAGATTTTAACGGAACTGCTGAAAGGGTAGAAAAAGCCTTTACAGACAGAAACTGGCTAGGTCTTGGAGAGTATAAAAAACTGTCTCCACAGGATGCTTATAAGATTGTAGAAATGAGTTATTAATGATTTCAGAAGCTCGAGATATGAGGTTTGAAGGGTAAGTTTCAAACTCAAAATATACAGCCCGAAACCCACATCCCGCATTGTAAGTCTTATAAAATTATTTAATTTACAAACATTCGTTTAAAAATTCGTTATTTCATTATAGATATTTCAAATTTATTTATATTTTAGCATATTCTTAAATTTGTGAAAATGAAAAAACAGCTACTTTTATTTGCCTTTTCTGCCCTGGCGCTTACTTCTTGCAAAGATGACAATCTTGAAGCTTATGATATGGACATCATGAAGGGAGATTGGAAGGAAGTTAAAAGGGAAGTAATTTCCGGAAAAGATAATAAAACAGTGCTTTATACTGAAACTTTAACAGGATGTGCAACCAAAAATACTCTTTTCTTAAGAACAGATTATTATGTAAGCTACACTGCGTATACGGGAACAGGTGCCGACTGTACTCCAGCCCCGAAAACTGAAGGAAGATATACTTACGATGCTGATTCAAAAGTGATAGGAATTAAACTTGGTGACGAAGCTTCTGTAAGCTATAGAGTTGATGTTTTAACAAACAAAGATTTTAAACTGGCTCAGCAATCAGGAAACTTTGATATGAATGGAGATAAAATTCCTGATATCACTTACGTTACCTACAAAAGATAAATCATAAACTCCCGCTAATCGGGAGTTTTTTTATTACTTTTATAGCTAAATTTAAAACTGAATATAATGAAGAAGATTCTAACAGCATTTCTATTGCTGTGTTTTACTATTGTATTTTCTCAGGAAAATAAACCAATGTTCTGGCAGGACATCCAGGAGTTCAAAAAACAAGACCAGCAAAATCCGCCGCAAAAGGATGCTATTCTATTTCTGGGAAGTTCATCATTCACCAAATGGACTGATATAGCAGATTACTTTCCAGGCAGAACAATCATCAACAGAGGATTCGGGGGATCAAGGCTTACAGACCTTAATGATTTTGCGAATGATCTTTTAGCTCCTTATCAGCCTAAACAGATTATTATTTACTGTGGTGAAAATGATTTTGCAGATAATCACCAGCTTAAAGCAAAAGTGGTTGTTGACCGATATAAAGCCTTCTACAAAAAAATACGTGAGAGATTTCCTGATATTGAAGTAGATTATATCTCGATCAAATACTCGCCGAGCAGAGAAGTAATCTGGCCTCAAATGAAAATAGCCAACAAAAAGATTGAAGCTTTTATGAAAAAAGAACCTAACGCAGAATTTATTGATGTTACTAAAGCAATGGAAGATGCTAACGGAAATGTAAGAAAAGATATTTTTGTAGAAGATATGCTTCATTTTAAGCCGGAAGGATATAAAATCTGGACAAAGGTGATTACTCCTTATCTGAAATAAAAATTAACTCCTCGTACCATAAAAAAACTCCCGGATCGGGAGTTTTTTATTTTATTTCTTTTTTTTCGATTTTGATATTGCTTTCTGCTGAGCTCTGTTGGCTCCAAACTTCTTAGGTGCTTTTCTTTTGGAAGGTCCCCCCCAGTTTTCTTTTGTATTTTTAGCCTTCTTCTCGTGGAATGCGCCTCCTCCATCATTCAGTTTTACCTGTGCTGGATTTTTCATCACAATCTGATCTTCTTCAGCTGCGATCTTTTTAGGATTGATCTTAACTTCTTCCGGGAATTCGTTAAACTTCAAGTCTTTATCCATCAATAGCTCAATATCAAGGATCAAAGGTTCTTCTTTTTTAGTAACAAAAGTAATAGCCTTTCCTTCTTTGTCTGCTCTACCCGTTCTACCGATTCTGTGGATATACTGCTCCGGAATATCAGGCGTTTCAAAGTTGATAACGTGTGTAATATTTGAAATATCAAGACCTCTTGCCATTACATCCGTTGTAATCAAACCTCTGATCTCTTCATTCTCAAAGCTTTTCATAGCCTTCAATCTGTAGTTTTGAGATTTGTTGGAGTGAATCACATCAAACTGCTCAGGGAAAAGCTCATCAATTTTATTGAAAAGCAGGTCTGCGTGTTTTTTATTATTATTAAAAATCAACACTTTAGACATATCTGCATTATTTTTCAGCAAATGTTCCAATAAATTGATTTTTGTATTGAAGTTTTCTACTTTGTAACCCGTCTGTTCAATTTTTTCAAGTGGTGTACCTGATTTTGCCAATGAAATTTCTATTGGACTTGCAAAATACACATCCAGCATTTCATCCACCGCTTCTGTCATGGTTGCTGAGAAAAGAATATTCTGTCTCTTCTCTTTCATCATTTCAAAAATATGGGTAAGCTGTGGTCTGAAACCTAAGTTAAGCATCTCATCAAATTCGTCAATGATCAGTTTCTGAACTTCTTTCAGAGAAATGGCGTTGTCTATGGAAAGGTCCATTACTCTTCCGGGTGTTCCTACCAAAATATCACAACCATCATTGAATAATAGTTTTTGAGTATTGATATTTTTTCCACCATATATTCCGATTACTCTTGCAGTAATATTTTCTGTCAGTTTCTCAAGGATTTCAGTTACCTGCACCACCAATTCTCTTGTAGGAACAAGCACCAAAACAGTTGGATTTCCTGTCTTGCTGTATTTCCATGTTTTCAAAACGGGCAAAAGGTAAGCTAATGTTTTCCCAGTTCCTGTCTGTGCAATTCCCATTACATCTCTCCCCGAAAGAATAGGTTTTATGCTCTTCTCCTGGATAGGTGTAGGTTCAAATAATTCCAAATCCGCTAAAACATCAAGAATTTTAACCGGAAGGTCAAAATCTGCAAAAGTGAGTTTTTCCATTTTGCAAAGATAGGTATTTAATTAGAAGTTAAAAATTAGAGGTAGCAGATATTAGGCAGCAGGTTGCAGGAACTAGTTACCAGGAGATGATTCCCAGCAACAAAAACAACCAGCAACTATTTACTTTACTTTTACACTATTGACTTTAATTTTAATATCATCATCTTCCCATTTGCTGGAAGTAACAATAACATACCCTTTCTTTTTCGGGTCTTTTTTAATCGGGAACTTATCTTCTTCCCACTGATTACAATGAGTGGAAATAGGAAGTAATAATGGTTTCCAGCCTGTTTTACTCAATGTATATGCATAGAACGGATGCCAGCAGCTCGTACACCAGTTAGGATAAAAACCAATCTCATCTTTTCCATCTCCATTCAGATCTCCCAAATTATACACACTCCCCTGATTGGCTGGTGAAATCGTTATAGGTTTTATATTTTTATCACTGAAATAAATAGTTGTTTCGCACTTTCCTTCGCATTCGTCACCACAATCACTAACTTTGGTGTAGGCATATTCTTTGGTTCCGTTTCCATCAAAATCGCCCTGAATTTTCTCTTCATTTCCTTGCTGGGCAGTACAGTATGAGCTCAATAAAGTGATTGCTGTTATAATAAATGTTTTCATTGTGGAGTTATAAGTTATGGGGTAAGGGATTCGAGATATAGGTTACGAGATGCGGTTTTTTGGGATGAATAATTAGTTTTTCTAAAATGATATTTATTTTCTGGTAACTCTCAGTAAGAGTATTATGACTAAAAGGATTGAAAAAATAAAACCTAAGACCGCTACCAAAGACAACTCTCCGATTCTCGGACCGGATTCTGAAGTAAACACAATAGCTGTTGCGATGATATTCGCACCTAAAATCATGGCAAGAATCAGATTAACCACGCTGGATTTAATCAGCTGGTTGGTTTTTTCTATATTTTTGATCTCACTGGAGACGGTAAACTTGTTTTCATCCAGTTTTTGAAGAACAGAACGAAGTTCTTTCGGGATTTCATCCACATTATCTGTGAAATTCATCATCCTGTCCATTCCGGTTTTTAAAAGATTTTTAGGACTGATTTTCTTCGTAAAAATTTTCTTTGTGTAAGGGTGAAGACTTTTCACAATGTCCAGATCCGGATTAATATTTCGTCCAACGCCTTCTATCAGACTTATTCCTTTGAATAAAAGATAGAAATAATCCGGCATATAAAGCCTGTTGTCTTTCAAAATATCCTTCATCTTGTTGATGATCACCTGTACATTGATATCCTGTAATGATGAGCTGTGAACGAAATTCAGAATATCATCCACATCATTTTCAAATCTTCTTTCATCCGGAATTTCATAGCTTACTGCCATTTTCTTGAGATAACGGACAATTTTATGTGAATTTTTGGCTACAAAACTAACAATAAGATTTTCAAGAATTTCTTTATCATTAGGTTGAATTTTTCCTACCGCACCAAAATCAATGAAAACTATTTTACCATCTTTTTTCACTAAGATATTTCCGGCGTGGGGATCAGCATGGAAGAATCCGTAGTCTAAAATCTGTGATACAAACAACCTTAATCCTGTTTCAGAAACTTTTACAGGATCAATACCATTGGCCAATAGAAGTGATTTATCTGTAACCTTTATTCCATCAATAAATTCCATACAAAGAATATTGTTGTTGGAAAATTCTTCGTAGACTTTCGGGACGTATGTTTCTTTATTATTTTTAAAATTAAGACGGAACTGCAGAATATTATTTCTTTCATTCGTCAAAGAAACCTCTTCCAGCAATGATTTTTCAAAAGTGGAAATGGCCTGTTTCATATTAAGCTTTTCTCCTATTTCTGAATAAGCAGAAATCAGTTTTTCAATATCTTTGATGAGCAGTAAATCGTCTTCAATTACAGACTGTACATCGGGCTTTCTCAATTTTAAAATCACAGGACTGCCATCTTTCAAAACAGCTTTATATACCTGAGCAATAGAAGCTGTAGCCAAAGGTTCTTTCTGAATTTCAAGAAAATAATCTTTCACCGAAATATTGAATTCACTCTCCAGCGCTTCTTCTACATCCATATCTACTGTTTCCACTTTATCCTGAAGTTTCTGCAGCTCCTGAATCAGTTCCGGGGGCAAAAGGTCTTCTCTGTTACTGAATGATTGACCAAGCTTCACAAAAGTTGGTCCCAACTCTTCCAGCGCCAGCCTTATTCTTTCGTAAACGGTCCCTTTTGAAATGATCTCGTCCGAACTGGAAGCTTCTTCCTGCTTATTCCCTCCGTTCATCCTTGCCAGCATATCTTTAAATCCATATTTACTCAATACGGAAATCAGTTTTGCAGATCTTTTCAGTTTTCTTTGTTGCTTATCAAACATAATATATCAATAGTAGGTGCAATTTACTCCAAAAATTGTTCCTTTATGAAAAGAATAATTACAATACCACCAACACATAAAATTAAAAACAATAACACATAATCAGCATTTTAAAGAATTAAATTCACCATAACAACAAAAAAACCATCATATATTGTAAAAATTAATATATTTACAGCGTACAAATAAAACAAACCAAAAGTATTAGAACATGAAAAATTTACGTAACAACAAACTTTCAAGAGAGCAATTAAAAGGGATTGCAGGAAGCGGAATCATTATCGGAAACTGCTCCAACCAATGCTGTCCTACAGACGGAAGACCAAGATGTCCAAGACTGATCTGCCCTGCTGTAGTATGTCCTGAGTACATGTAATTCACTCAAAGAAATTTTAGGTAAAATAAAAACAGAATGCTTTCGCATTCTGTTTTGTTATTTAAGATAGGTTTCGTACAGATCTTTTCGGCGGTCTTTCATCACCTGAACAGATCCATTGTGATGGAGATCTTTTAGCAGATTCAGGTCTACGTCTACAATCAGCGTCATTTCTGTATTGGGCGTAGCTTCTCCTTTCACGGCATTGGATGGGAAGGCAAAATCTGAAGGGGTAAATACGGCAGCCTGACCAAACTGGATGTCCATATTATTGACCTTCGGAAGATTTCCTACACAGCCGGCAATGGCAACATAACATTCATTTTCTATAGCTCTTGCGGCAGCACAGTGGCGTACTCTCATGTAGGCATTCTGGGTATCTGT
Source organism: Chryseobacterium sp. 'Rf worker isolate 10' (assembly GCF_050753305.1). NCBI lineage: Bacteria > Pseudomonadati > Bacteroidota > Flavobacteriia > Flavobacteriales > Weeksellaceae > Chryseobacterium > Chryseobacterium sp. 'Rf worker isolate 10'. The sequence continues at coordinate 600,541 of NZ_JBOZOF010000001.1, read as the reverse complement.
CAGATAAGGAACAAACAAGATTTTCATCCCCTGATCAGCCAGAATCCTTGGTAATTCCGGAAATTCTACGTCATAGCAGATCACGAGACCTATTTTACCACAGTCGGTATCAAAAACTTTGATTTCATTTCCGCCTTTCATTCCATAATACCTCTTCTCGTTCGGGGTAATATGAATTTTTCGGTATTCGTCCACCCGCCCGTCGCGGTGCAAAAGATAGCTTACATTATATAAATCATTATTATCATTATCAAAAACAGGCATGCTTCCGGAAATAATATTCACATTATAACTGATCGCCAGCTCTGAAATTTTCTTTTTGATTTCTTCAGTAAGTTTTGCCAGTTCTATCATACTGTCCCTTTCGGAAAGATTGTTGAAAGGAGCAAGCAAAGGGGTATTAAAGAGTTCAGGGAAAAGAACAAAATCGGATTTATAATCTCCCATTACATTCACGAAAAACTCCACCTGCTCATAAAAAGCATCTATATCTTTGAAGTGCCTCATCTGCCACTGCACCAGTCCAAGGCGGATAATACTATCCTGCATCGTATTTGGCTTTCTGCTGTAGTAGATGTTGTTCCATTGCAAAAGAACGGCATTTTCTCTCGATGCCTCATCTTCAGGAAGATATTTTTTCAGGATTCTTATCGGAAGAAAATTATTGGAAAGCTGGAAAGACAATACCGGATCATAAATCTCTTTATCTCTTACTTTCCGGATATATTCTCTTGGAGAAAACTCATGGCTGTATTTATGATAATTCGGGATTCTGCCACCAAGAACAATAGATTTAAGATTTAACAATTCACAAAGTTCTTTTCTTGCATCATATAACCTTCTTCCTAAGCGCAATTCACGAAACTCCGGATCTACAAAAACTTCGATTCCGTACAGAACATTTCCCGTAGAAGTATGGGTATTGAATGTATAATTTCCCGTAATATCACTATAGGTATGGTCATCCCCAAACTCATCGTAATTCACAATGATAGAAAGTGCTACAGCAGCCAGTTTTCCGTCTACTGTAATACAAATCTGGCCATTAGGGAACATTTTTGTAAGCTTATCAATACTTTTTTTGGACCAAATGGATTCCGACATCTGTGGGTAGGCCCTTTTCATCGTTTCCGCCAGCTCATTATAATCCTGAAGGGTCAGGTTTCTTGTTTCTATTTGCATTTGATGTAATTTTACTTAAATTTAGTGAAAATTTGTTTTAATAGGCTATTACTAAGCAAAACATTAACCAAAAGTCAATTCGAAATGGCAATAATTTTTCTGAATCAAAGCGAATGCCCTATTTGCAAAAAAACTTTAGAGAAAGGACAGGATATTGTTTTATTTCCGCCATTTACATCAGATAAGAATCATAAATTTTATTTATTTAATGATGAGGGTGTTCACCGTTCTTGTTTACAGAAAACAAAAATCGGAATCGAAGCATTGCAATTTTTAGAAACTAAATTTCCCATACAAAAAAATCCCACCCAAAACGGGCAGGATTAATATTTTAAATTCAAGTCAAAAATTATTCCCACTCAATGGTTGCAGGTGGTTTGCTTGAAATATCGTAAGCTACTCTGTTGATTCCTCTTACTTCGTTGATAATTCTGCTTGAAACAGTATCCAAGAACTCGTAAGGAAGTCTGCTCCACGTTGCTGTCATAAAGTCGATTGTGTTTGCAGAACGAACTACAGCGGTGTATTCATACGTTCTTTCGTCTCCCATTACTCCTACAGATTTCACCGGAAGAAGAACAACGAATGCCTGAGATACTTTTTCGTAAAGATCATTTTTGTATAATTCTTCGATGAAGATATCATCAGCTTCCTGAAGGATTCTTACTTTCTCAGCATCTACAGCTCCCAATACTCTGATTCCAAGTCCCGGACCTGGGAAAGGGTGTCTGTATACCATATGGTGAGGAATCCCTAATTCTTCTCCTACTCTTCTTACTTCGTCTTTGAAAAGCTCTCTTAATGGCTCTAATAATTCGAATTCCATATCTTCAGGAAGTCCTCCAACATTGTGGTGAGACTTGATTACTGCAGATGGTCCGTTGACAGACTGGCTTTCAATAACGTCAGGGTAAATAGTACCTTGTGCAAGGAATTTAGCGCCTTCAATTTTGTGAGATTCTTCATCAAAAACATGGATAAACTCATTACCGATGATTTTTCTCTTCGCTTCAGGATCGTCTATTCCGGCTAATTTTGTAAGGAATCTATCCTGAGCATCCACCATTTTAATGTTCATATGGAAATGTTCTCCATACTGATCCATTACTTTCTTGCCTTCATCTTTTCTCAATAATCCTGTATCAACGAATATACAAGTCAACTGATCACCGATTGCTTTGTGAATCAAAACAGCTGCTACAGAAGAGTCTACCCCTCCAGAAAGACCAAGGATTACTTTGTTGTCTCCTACTTTTTCACGGATTTCTTCAACTGTTTTTTCAATATAATTGGTCAATTTCCAGTTTTTCTCTGAGTTACAGATTCCGAAAACGAAATTTTCAAGCATTTTTCCTCCTTCTTCTGTATGAGAAACTTCCGGGTGGAACTGAACGCAGTAGATTTTACTTTCTTCATTAGAGATAGAAGCAATTACTCCTGATTTTGCGTTTAATTCAAAACCTGCAGGTAATTCTCCTACTTCGTCAAAGTGGCTCATCCAAACTACAGAGTTCTGAGTAACCCCTTTCAGTAAAGAGCTTTCTTTAACGATCTCTAGGTTTGCTTTACCGTATTCTCCTTTTTCTCCTTTGTTTACTTTACCTCCTAAAAGGTGAGCAGTCATCTGCATTCCGTAGCAGATTCCCAACACAGGAACTCCCTGTTCGTATAAAGCTTTTTCAACCAGGTGGGCATTTTCTGCATTTACAGAGCTTGGTCCACCGGAAAGGATGATTCCTTTTGGCTGTTTTGCTAAAATATCTTGTAATGGTGTATTGTAAGGCAAGATCTCAGAATATACGCCCATCTCACGGATTCTTCTTCCGATAAGCTGGTTGTACTGGGATCCGAAATCTAAAATAATAATACCGTTGTTCATTGTTGATAATTGATAAATGATGATTAAATTAAAAGCTTTAAGCTATAGGCTATAAGCTTTCTATACCGCAATAAGCATACTGTCTGTAGCATAAAGCTTATTGCTTACTTAACTGTTTTACAAAAAAAGACTTGGAATTGCTCCAAATCTTTTTTCGTGATTTTTTATTAAAACTTTCCGATGTCGTCTCTGTAGAAGCCGTAATCGAAATGTACATGACTTGCGTCTTCGTAAACCTTTTTGCGGGCATCTTCGAAAGTAGCACCGGTAGCCACAATGTTCAGAACTCTACCACCGTTGGAAACTACCTTGTCTCCTTTGCTGATTGCTCCTGCATATAAAAGTTTACTATGTTTCAGTTTATCTTCTCCTGTAATTTCGAAACCTGTTTCTATGTTTCTTGGATAACCTCCTGAACACATTACAAGACAAATTGCTTTTTCGTCCTTAAATTTAAGTTCAATGTCTTTTCCTTCCATACAGTCCTGGATCACATCCAAAAGGTTGTTTTCCATCAGCGCCATCAATACCTGCGTTTCAGGATCTCCGAATCTCATGTTGTATTCAAGAAGGTAAGCTCCGTTTTTCGTAACCATCAATCCGAAGAAAATGATTCCTTTAAATCCGAAACCTTCTGCTTTAAGCCCTGTAATAGTAGGTTCTAAGATATTTTTTTCGAAATCTGCATAGTGCTCCTGAGTAAATTCCGGGCTTGGTGCTATAGAACCCATACCTCCTGTATTAGGTCCTGTATCTCCGTTTCCAGCTTTTTTATAGTCTTTTGCTGCTACACATGGAAATAATTTATCTCCGTTAGAGAAAGCAATGATAGATGCTTCAAAACCTTGTAAATATTCTTCAATAACTAAACGAATACCAGCATCTCCATAGATTCTTCTGATCATGAAATCATGGATCGTAGCTTCAGCTTCTTCCAGAGTATCACAGATTACCACACCTTTTCCTCCAGCTAAACCACTTGCTTTAACTACTAAAGGATACTGCTGTGTCTTCACATACTCTATAGCTTCGTTATATGAATCAAATACCACAGCTTTAGCTGTTTTGATATCATAGGTCTGCATAAATTTCTTAGAGAAAGCTTTACTACCTTCAAGGCTCGCTACTTTCTGAGTAGGACCGAAAACTTTAAGATCGTGTTTTTTAAATTCGTCCTTGATACCCGCTACAAGAGGAGCTTCCGGACCTACGATCGTAAGATCAATCTTTTCTTTAATAGCGAAATCTCTAAGTTCTTTGATTTCCGATAAATGAACATTTTTCCCTATTACATCGGTAGTAGCATTCCCGTTGGCAAAAAACATTTTAGAAATTCTTGAGTCATTCTGAAGCTTTGCCGCTAAAGCAGATTCTCTACCGCCTTCACCTATGATTAATATTCTCATACTTTATATTATTATCTAGTCTTATTTTACAAATATATAATTTTGAATGCTAAAAATACAATCCCTAATTATTTTTTAATTCTATTTTAATTAGTGGAAAAAGTGTCTAACACCTGTAAACATCATTGGAATACCGTGTTCGTTTGCAGCTTCTACACTATCCTGATCTTTTACACTTCCACCTGGCTGAATAATCGCTTTGATACCTTCCTGAGCGCAGAAATCTACCACGTCACGGAAAGGGAAAAACGCATCTGAAGCCAATACCAACTCTCCGGAGAATTTTTCTTTTGCTCTTTCGATAGCCTGCTGAGTCGCCCAGATTCTGTTTACCTGTCCGCCACCGATACCGAATGCCTGAATTCCGTTAGAAACTACGATTGCATTAGACTTCACATATTTTACTACTCTCTGAGAGAAAAGTAATGCTTTTTTCTGTTCTTCTGTAGGCTGTACTTCAGTTACCACTTTGATATCGTCTGAGAAGTGAAGGTCATTATCCTGAACAAGGATACCGCCGTCTACTTTCACCCAAGTTTGTTTGTCTGAAACCGGGTTTACGATTTTGATGATTCTCAGGTTTTTCTTTTTTCTTAAAATTTCAAGGGCTTCTTCATCAAACTCAGGAGCCATTACAATCTCAAGGAAAGTTTTATTCAGCTCTTCAGCTGTTGCTGCGTCTATTTTATAGTTCATTGCAACAATTCCGCCAAAGATAGAAACCGGATCACATTCGAATGTTTTCTGGTACGTTTCCAAAGCTGAAGTTCCGATCGCAACACCACAAGGGGTAGAGTGTTTTACGGCACAACAAGCCATTTCTTCTTTGAACTCAGTAACTACTTTCCAGCAAAGGTCCATATCACGAAGATTGTTGAAAGAAAGTTCTTTCCCTCCAAGCTGCTCAAAATCTTTCATTGCTCCATTCTCGAAAGTAGAAACATAGTAAGCTGCTGTCTGGTGAGGATTTTCTCCGTATCTTAAGTCAGCCACTTTTTTGTAAGAAGCATTAAGATAAGTAGGATATTCTTCATCTAAAAGCATTCTTGAAATAGCTGCATCATACGCAGAGGTAAGGTTGAATACTTTTCCTGCAAGCTTTTTACGGGTTTCGATGTAAGTATCGCCGTTTTGTTCCATTTCAATTTTCACTGCTGCATAGTCTTCTACATCAGTGATTACTGTTACAGAATCAAAGTTTTTAGCTGCAGAACGAAGCATTGAAGGACCTCCGATATCGATAAACTCTACTTTTTCATGTAAAGAAATGTCTTTGTTTACATTCTCAAAGAAAGGGTAAAGATTTACGATCACCATGTCAATCAGATCAATTCCGTGCTCCTGAACGGTTTTCATATGCTCTTCGTTGTTACGAACAGCCAGCAATCCACCGTGAACTTTCGGGTGTAAAGTTTTCACTCTTCCGTCCAGCATTTCAGGGAAATTGGTTACCTCATCAATCTGAATAGGATTTAAACCAGCGTCTTTCAAATGTTTGAACGTTCCTCCTGTAGAGATCAACTCATAATTCTGAGCTTCCAAAAACTGCGCGAATTCTATTAATCCACTTTTGTCAGAAACACTGATTAAAACTCTCTTTTTACTCATTTTACTTTCGATTTTTTACTTTTTACAGCTATTTCAAACTGTGTCCGGGTCTTTCACCTCCGAACTTACTTTTATTTTACTTAGATTTTTCTATTTTTCCTGTCAAAAAATTTTTGACATTATTTATTTCCAAGGACCTTATTGATCGCTATCGGAAATATTTCATATTCAATCTGGTGAACTTTCTGAGCCAGGGTTTCAGGAGTATCATCGGCGGTTACTTCAAAAGATTTCTGAAGAATAGCTTCCCCCTCATCAATGCCTGGTGTCACAAAATGTACAGTCGCCCCACTCTCTACTTCTTTGGCTTCAATAACTGCATTATGAACGTTCATTCCCCACATTCCTTTTCCTCCGAATTTCGGAAGCAAAGCAGGATGAATATTGATTATTTTACCATTCCAGTTTTCACAGAATTCAGATTTTAAGATGGATAAAAATCCTGCCAATACAATCAGATCTGTATTTTCTGGGATTACTTTAGCCAATTCACTGCTGAAATTCTTTCCTCTTGGAATCAGTATACTTTCTATATTGTGATTCTTTGCTCTTTCCAGTCCGAAACATTCTCTGTCGGCCACAACTAAAGTTACTTTTGCATTCTGGATTTCCCCAGCTTCAATAGTATCAATGATTCTCTGCAGATTGGTTCCTGAACCGGATACGAGTACAACGATGTTCTTCATATTTTTTTGGCAGCCTTGTCAAGGTTTAGAACTTTGAAAAGACTTTCTTTAATTAGCCCCGATTGCAGCGGCATCCTTTTTTGAAATGGCTTTGTAAAAAAGCATGGGCAAAAAAGATATAGCGGAAAGCGGGATTAAGCTTCTAAAATTTTAAATTAATTTTCTCTGCTCCTTCAGTGATTTCTCCGATTTCGTAAGCATCATCCAGAAGATTTAATACTTTTTCGGCATGTTCAGCATCTACAACGATTACCATACCTACACCCATATTGAATGTTCCATACATTTCTTCACGGGCTACTTCACCTCTCTTTTCAAGCTCAAGCATTACGCTAGGAATTCTGATTTTTGACTCGTCAATAGAAGCACAAAGTCCTTCAGGAATAATTCTTGGAACGTTTTCGTAAAGACCACCTCCTGTGATGTGGGCAATTCCGCTTACTTTTACTTCTTCCAATACTTTGTGAATATCTTTGTAGTATAGTCTTGTAGGAACTAAAAGGGTTTCATATAAAGGTTTTCCTTCAAATTCTTCTTCGAAGTTCGGGAATACTTTTCTTACTAAAGAGAATCCGTTTGAGTGGAATCCTGAGCTTGGCAATGCAATAATTTTGTTACCTGCTTTGATGGTAGAACCGTCAATAATCTGATCTTTTTCTACGATTCCTACACAGAATCCTGCAACATCATAATCTCCCGGCTGGTACATTCCCGGCATTTCAGCAGTTTCTCCACCAATTAATGCACAGTTGTTATCCTTACAAGCGGCAACCATTCCTAAAACGATTTCTGCAGCGATTTCTGAATCAAGCTTTCCGCAAGCCAGATAATCAAGGAAGAATAAAGGTTTTGCTCCGTGGCAAAGAATATCATTGGCACACATTGCGAAACAATCTACTCCGATAGAATCATATTTTTTGGTATCTAAAGCTACTTTAAGCTTTGTTCCTACTCCATCTGTTCCTGATACAAGAACCGGATTTTTGTATCCACCGATTTCATAAAAAGCTCCAAAACTCCCCAAGTGGTTCAGTACATTGGAATTGTGGGTTTCACCGACCGCTTTTTTGATCTTGTCAACCGTTTTGTATCCTTCTTCTTTGTCTACTCCTGCTGATTTGTAAGTGTTGCTCATGTCTGCTTAGATTTTTAGATATCGGATTTCAGATTTCATACTATTTATGATCTAGTAACTGCTTCTGGAGTCTTCTTATCTTTTAATATTTCAATTACTTTTATACTTGATTTTAGAAAACAAAAAAGCCGACAATCTTTTCAGATTATCGGCCGTTATTTTATCTCAGAATTTCAGAGCCCACAATTTTCCCTTTATGAGAAAAACATTGTTTATAGGAGGTCTGAATTTTCATCTCTTTTCTTTTTGCAAAAATAGTAATTTTAAATGAATATTCAAATTCTATTTTTCAAGGATGGTTTCAATAGCCGCAATCTTCTTGATTTTTTCTTTTAACTCGTTGATTTTCCCTTCATTAGATATTTTTTGAGTTGCTTTATCAAAATTATCGTTAAAGAAAGGAAGTGAAAAAGTTTCCACCACATTTCCTCCATGGAAAGGAAAACGCTTTGATGCAGCTTCCAAAACGCCTGCCCCACCTCTACCTCCCGGAGACGTAGACATCAATAACATAGGCACTTCATTCCAAACAGTTCTGTCTTTGATTCTCGACACCCAGTCGAACACATTTTTAAATGCTGTAGAATACGTTCCGTTGTGTTCTGCCAAAGCTACCAACAATACATTAGCACCATCAATTTTAGAGGCAAAATCGTGAGCTTCCTGAGGAACACCACCTGCTAATTCTCTTTCATGTTTATAGATTGGCATTTCGAAAGGATTCAGATCCACTACTTCTACTTCTGCATTTTCAAATAATGTTGATGCGTAAGCAACCAACTGCTTGTTCATTGAAACTTCTGAGTTGCTTCCTGCTATTGCTAAGATTTTCATATGTGAGGTTTATTTTTAAGATTACAAATTTAGTTTTTTATTTAAGATAAGACGGCAGTTCCATTGGGACTTCCATTAATAACACTTCGGTGTCTTCTACAGCTTCGATATTAAAGCTCTGAGTATCCCAGATTCCCAATCCGTCTCTTTCATTCAGGACACGGTCTCCTATTTTTGCACTTCCTTTTAATACGAATGCATAGACTCCGTTTCCTTTTTTGTTGAGCATATAATTTTTACCATTTCCTTTTGTAAAATTGGCTAAGTTGAACCATGCATCCTGATGAATCCAAACTCCGTCATCATTTTTATTGGGTGATAAGATCTGCTGAAATCCGTTAATTTTTTCACCTTCTTTAATACTTTTCTGGTCATATCTTGGTTCCACATTCTGCTCTTTTGGAAAAACCCAGATCTGAAGAAATTTTACTTCCTCATCTTTGTTTTTATTGTATTCGCTGTGCATTACCCCAGTTCCGGCACTCATCACCTGTATTTCTCCTTTTTTGATAACCGCTGTAGTTCCCATTGAGTCTTTGTGTTCCAAATCGCCTTCCAAAGGGATTGAAATAATTTCCATATCCCTGTGCGGATGTGTTCCGAAGCCCATTCCCTGAGAAACGGTGTCATCGTTCAATACTCTTAAAACACCAAAATTTGTTCTGTCTCTGTTTTGATAATTAGCAAAACTGAATGTATGGTAAGAATTTAACCATCCGTGGTTGGCATGGCCTCTTGAATCTGCTTTATGATATACTGTTTTCATTTCTGTGATTATTTATAGTACAAATGTACGGGATGTGGATGCTTTAAAAGTTGATGTAGGTTAAGAAAGGAAGTTGGGAGATTAAGACCACTGAGAGATTGGATTACGCAAAGAAATATTTAAATTATCATCTATTTTAAGGCGCAAGGATTTTATCTTCGATAAAATTTTATAATGGATATTCTTCACTATTGATTATATGAATAAGCATAAACATTTTGTGTTATCTGTGAAATCTGTGGGAGACAATACTAATTATAGACTTAAGTTTTAGCTAAGACCGCTTCTATTGAATTTTAAAAAGAGTATTTTTAAGATGCTCTCCTACTCTCAATGCCATTGCGACGATAGTTAGTGCGGGATTTACAGCCCCACTGGAAACAAAAAAACCACCATCTACAATATAAAGGTTTTCAAGATCATGCGCTTTACAATAAGTATCTACTACTGAGTTTGCCGGATCAAGTCCCATTTTTGTTGTTCCATTTTGATGAGCCGGAGAAGCAATATCCATTCCTTTACTGAAATAATATCCTTTAAACAGGAAGCTTTCGAACTTTCCGGATGCTTTTAAAGCTTTAATTAATTCTGATTTAAGAAATTCATGTCCTTTTTGATTATTATCCGTATAGCTGAGTTTAATCTGTCCATTTTCTACTGTTACTCTGTTTTCAGGATCCGGCAGATCTTCTGAAGTCAGCCAGAAATCAACAGCATGTCTGGCCATTAGCTCAAAAGTGAATCCCGGTGCAGCAACCGGACTATCTGCCTTAATCTGATGTTCATCTGATTTTCCCAGCATCTGTATGTGTCCTAAAGGAAACTCATATTGAGTGGTTGCATGGTAAAAATCATTAATTCCAAATGTCTTTCCAAATTTGGTAGGATTGGGTTCTGTGTAGAGTGCAATCAATGCAGTATTCTGATGAAACATATAATTTCTTCCCACCTGATCTGAAGTATTGGCAAGCCCGTTAGGAAATTGTTCACTCTTACTTTCCAGCAAAATAGCCGCTGAATTGACCGCTCCTGCAGAAAGAATCACAATATCGGAAGTGAATGTTTTAGTCTCACCATTTTGCTCTATAATCACCTCTGTAACTTTTTGTCCTGAACTATCGGTATTGAGTTGTATTACTTTTGAATTGATCATCAACTCAACATTGGGATATTCAAGTGCTTTTGATAACGCGCAAAGATGGGCATCTCCTTTTCTTTCGGAAGCATCGGGAAAACCATCAAAGCGATCAAGCGTATAAGGAGCGTTTGCTGTTGTATGAGGAGTAAAGTTTACCCCGACAGGCAATTCAAAAGGATGTAAGCCATAATTTGTCAGTTCATCGAAAATCTCCTGAATCCTGGGTTCATGTGGTAATGGTGGATTAGGGTAAGGTTCCTCATCAAAGGGTTCCGTAGGATCTGAGCCTCTTTTACCATGTACATGAAACAGTTTTTCAGCTTCCAGATAATACTCTTTCAAATCTTCATATTGAATAGGCCATGCTGGTGATAGCCCTCCATAATGCTTTATTTCCTTAAAATCTTCTTCTCTTAACCGGAACAAAGCAGCTCCATAGAATTTGGTATTCCCTCCTACATTATAATGCATTCCGGGTCTAAAGCTCTCTCCATTTTTATCCAGCCAAAGATCTGTAGTTGTATATCTGTTTTTCTCAAACACTTCCTCAGAGTTCCAATTTTCTTTTTCTACCGGAACATATCCTCCTCTTTCTAAGATCAATATTTTTTTTCCGCTGTCGGCCAGTTTATAGGCCATCGTTGAGCCTCCTGCTCCAGTTCCAATAATGATAATATCGTACATTGTTTACTATTTGGTGTATCTAATTTAGAGATTAAAAAAGCAGAATAAGCTTAAAAAAATATTAAATCTCAATTGATTATATAAATAATTGATCAAAGGCAAAATGACAAAGGGGGTAAAATGTCACCTCTACAAGGATTTTGAAAATGCAAACCGTGAACCTAAAATTTACGGGATAAACGTTTTGGCTGAAGCCAATTGATAAATGCTTAAAGAAAAAGCGGGCTAAAGCCCGCTCCTATTGAATTGTTATTATACTAGTTTCAATTAAGTTTTAAAATATATTCACTTCTCTAGTTTCTATTAAAAATGCACTTGTTTGATCTCTTCTTCAATTTCCTTAGGCGTTTCATCTTCTGATTTAACAAAAATCATGGTTACTACAGCGCCTATCAGCATGCAGACACCACCTACCACCACATAATCCATGGCCTGTTTCCCGAAAATACCACTCACAATGGGCCCTCCGAATAAACCATTAATGATCTGCGGAATCACAATAAAGAAGTTGAATATTCCCATATAAACTCCCATTTTCCGTTGTGGAATCACCTCAATAAGCATAGCATAAGGCATTGCCAGAATACTAGCCCAGGCAAAACCTAATCCAATCATTGAGATCCATAGATTATTGACGTCTTTAATGAAATACATTGAAACGAGTCCAACACCTCCACTTAATAGAGCTAAAGCATGAGTCTGTTTTTTTCCAATCAGCTTAGCTATTGGAGTCAGTAAAAAAGCAAACGGGATTGCCCATAGATTATACATTCCGAAAAGCTTTCCAGTTAAGTCTCCGGCATCATTAAATGCTTTGGAATGGGTATCTTCCGGAGAAAGCCCAAAATGATGAGTCGCCAATGCACTGGTAGTAAATACCCACATCGTAAATAATGCAAACCATGAGAAAAACTGAACAATTCCCAGCTTTTTCATCTGTGCAGGAATCGCCGCAAAGTCTTTGAAAATATCTGAAAATTTTGATTCGTGTTTTTCACCTTCTTTTCTATCTTCAAAATCTGCAAATTCCTGTGGAGAATACTCTCTGGTTGTCATGATCGTATATAAAATTGATACGATAAGCAATCCTGCTCCAATGTAAAAAGAGTAAATCACATTATCTGCAACAAATCCTTCCGGGGCTTCGTTTGAAATTCCCATTTTCGTTAACCAATTTGGAAGATAAGAGCCTAATACAGCTCCAATTCCAATCAGAATTGTCTGTACTGAAAATCCTATTGTCCCTTGATGTTTTGGGAGCATATCTCCTACCAAAGCTCTGAAGGGTTCCATTGCAATATTCACAGAAGCATCCATCATAGCCAGGAATATTACGGCTAACAAAAGGGCATTGGCAGCGAACATTTGGGTAACGGTGGCAGCATTCGGAAGGAGTACCAATCCGATAGCGCACAAAACAGCCCCAATTAAAAAGTAAGGTTTTCTTCTTCCCAGCGGGCTCCATGTATTATCACCCATGTGTCCGATGATAGGCTGAACAATCAAACCTGTAATGGGAGCAACCAGCCAGAACCAGGATAATTCGTGCACATCAGCTCCTAAATTCCCAAGAATACGGCTTGCATTTCCATTCTGTAATCCGAATGCCATCTGGATTCCCAAAAATCCCATACTCATATTGATAATCTGCAGCATGGATAGGTTTGGTTTTATTTTTCTGCCAGACGCACCGCTTTCATATCTTCCGTTCATTACCGCCATTCTGTTTTCAGTTTTTGAATTAATGCATCCTCAATTGGCGCTTTTTCTGGAACCACTTTATCTACGACCTCATTAGGAACCGTCATAGAAAGAACGTATTGTTTTACCTTCCAGCTTCCGTTGATTTTTTCTACCACGCCAGAACCTCTGCAAATTTTCATTTGAGTATCTAATAATTCGTCAAACCATGCCAGTTTTCCGTCTTTACTAAAGTAAATATTTCTTTTAATTGCCTTAAAATTCCAGGTCTTTTTCTTGTCAAAATAAGGTTTTGCCCATACCATGAATTCTTTTTTATTCCAGATTTCGGTAGCATCTGTTCCAATGAAGGTAGATTCATCCGCAAAGAAGTTAAAATAAGCATTATAATCCGCTTTTGCAGCTGCTATGTTGAACTCATCAAGCATCGTACTAATTTCTGATTTTTCCTTCTCAAATGCATTTTTCGATTGTGCAGTGAGTAAAGAAAATCCCAGTACAAATAGGATTAGCGTATAAACTGTCGTTAGTTTTTTCATGTATAATAATTATTTTTCGAGTTCAATAATCAACGGAGTTTTTGCAGGAATATTCATATTGTTTTGTAATGGAATTTCTTTTCCTGAAATAATCTCTTTTCCTTTTGTAAATCCATTAAGAGATTCTGCAAAACGTTTCAGGTCTAACGGCTTATCTTTTTCATTATTATTGATCACCACCATCACACTTTCTTTTTCATTATATCTGAAATAAACAAAAACACCGTCCTGAGGAACGAAATTTTTAGTTTTCCCACTATGGATAACATCTTTTCCTTTTCTCCAGTTCAGTAATTTTTGAGTAAACTGGAAAAATTCTTTCTGTTCCGGGGTTTGAGCGGATGAAAGGAAAGCATTTTGTTTGTCAGATTTCCAGCCTCCCGGAAAATCTCTGCGGATATCTGCATCACCTCCGGCATTTTTATCTCCACGCATTCCTATTTCTGATCCGTAATAGATCTGTGGAGTTCCTCTCACCGTTGAAATCAGGGCGAGTGCCATTTTATAAGCATTGGGATTGGCGTTAAAAATCTCATTCCATCTTTCGGTATCATGATTTTCGAAGAAAACTAAAAGATTTTTAAGATCCGGATACAGGAAATCACTGGTAAAAGAATCGTAAATACGGATCATTCCTTTATCCCAGCTTTCTTTTTCTTTAAGGGCTTTAGGCATATTTTCAAACAGCATAAAATCCATCACCGATGGTAAATTTGAGTTGTAACCTGCTATTTCTCCAACTTTGGAATCTTTCTGCCATGCTGCAATTTGTGCGGCTGTATAAAGCCATGTTTCGCCTACGATATTGAATTTTGGATATTCATCAGTAATCGCTTTAGCCCATTTCGCCATGGCTTCTTTATCATTGTAAGGGTAAGTATCTACACGAATACCTCCCAGCCCTGCATATTCAATCCACCAGATTGCATTTTGGGTAAGATATTTTAAAACCAATGGATTTTTTTGGTTAATATCAGGCATGGTGGTATCAAACCAACCATCCAGTGCATATTTTTTATCAATATCCGAAGCATTGATATCAAACTGTGTTGTGGTTTTATAATTGGATCGTTTAAATCCATTCTCTCCTTCATCAAACCAATGGATCCAGTCTTTTGATGGAAGATCTTTGATCATCCAGTGTGAAGAACCCCAGTGATTGGTCACATAATCCATCACCAGCTTCATATTTCTTTTGTTCAGATCATGGGATAAGGTTTTGTATTCTTCATTGGTTCCGTAGCGGGCATCTATTTTATACAAATCGGTTTGAGCATAGCCGTGATAAGAATATACTTTTTCGTTGTCTTCATTCACAGGGGTCAGCCAGACGGCTGTTGCTCCAAGATTCTGAATATAATCCAGATTATTGATGATTCCACGAAGATCTCCTCCATGTCTTCCATTAGGCAGGCTGCGGTCTACTTTTTCCGTAAGTTCCGGCCTTGAATCATTCTTCTCGTCACCATTAGCAAAGCGGTCCGGCATAATCAGGTACATCACATCTTTTGAAGTAAAAGATTCCCGATTGGCAGAACCGGATTCTCTCTGCTTTAGTTCGTAGGTATAAGCACCTATATTTTTTTTACCTTTTTTGATATTGATGGTAAACTTCGGAACGTTTATTTCATTGTTATTGACCGTAATAAAAACATAATTCGGATTATCCACTTTCCTGATGTCTTTGATCTGAATTCCATCCGAAAGCATAATCTCGTTATGGGCAATGTCTTTTCCATAAACAAGAATCTGAAGTTCTGGGTTTTTCATTCCCTTCCACCAAAAAGCAGGTTCTACTCTTTCCAATGTTTTTTGGGAAAAAGCGACAGAAGCTATTGAAAGGGCTAATGTGGCATATATTGTCTTCATATTAGTGTTCAATTTAGCATTAAATTTTCATATATACATTCAAAAATATGTTGTAAAGCATCTTTTTTTATCGCTATTAATGTAAAGTTTCAAAATTTAACTTCCCATTATAAATATATATCGAAAAAATTTAAACTTTTCATAAAAAATTCATCCTGAAAGTTGATTTTTCATTCTTTTTATTTCTAGTTTTACAAAAAAAAGAAATGTTTGATTTCAGTAATATGTTCAAAACTGAAGGACCGGATGTTGTTTACAGCTGGACCATTCCTGTATTTGCTGTGATTATTTTTATAGAAATGGCTTACAGCCACTTTAATAAAGAGAAAATTTATGAGACAAAAGATGTAGCTACCAATGTTCTTTTTGCTTTGCCTAACTATGGGTTAGACATCATTATGAAAGGTTTCTCATTGTTTGTTATGATGTTTTTTTACCACCATCGTCTCTTCGACTGGCAAGAGGGAGTCTGGTATTGGATCGCTGTATTTCTTGCTCAGGATTTTGCTTATTATGTTCATCATTATGTAGATCATCATTCACGGGTTTTCTGGGCTGTACACATTACCCATCACAATTCTGATTATTTCAACATCAGCACAGGATTCAGAAGTCCTGTATTTCAACCCTTGTACAGATATTTATTTTTCTCTCCGTTAGCGTTTATGGGGTTTCATCCATGGCATATTCTGGTAGCCTACTCTGCCATACAGATTTATGGTACTTTTGTACACACGCAGTCTATTAAAAGTATGGGATTTCTAGAGTATATTCTGGTAACTCCTTCTCATCACAGAGTACACCATGCATGTAATATCAAGTATCTGGATCGCAATATGGGAATGGGACTGATTATCTGGGATAAAATTTTCGGAACTTTTGAAAAAGAAGACCCTGAAGTACCTGTTAAATATGGAGTTTATCCAAAAATAAAGTCAAAAGATCCTGCTACCATGCTTTTCTATGAATGGAGAAGAATAGGAAAGGATATCAGACAACCGGGATTATCTTTTAAAAACCGTATAAAGTATCTTTTTTATTCACCGGGATGGAGGCATGACGGTACAGGGAAAACGGTAAAGCAGTATCAGAAGGAATATAAGGAAAAGATAAAAAATAAAACAATATCTCGGAAGGAAAAAACAGCAAATACCGAATACCAATACTCATCATTAAACCAGCCAACAGGAGATAAATAATCTTTCTGTAAAAAAATACCCCGGACATCAGAATTTGATGAACCGGGGCACCTTAGTGTCTCTTCAAATTATTTTACAGGTTTGATTGAAATTGCGAAACCGCCACTTCTTGCCATTTTAAAATTAATTTTTGACTTGCTTGTAATCTCTTTCTTATAGATATTATAGCTTTGAGGATTATCAATATAATCAGCATCTTTTCCATCTTCATAGATTGTTGCTTCATATTTCTTTCCTTTGTCTAAGAAAGAGAAATCTACAGTATATTCACGCTTGTTTTCATCGGTAATACCTCCTACAAACCAGTTTTCAGTACCTTTTGCTTTTCTTGCTGTAACTACATAATCTCCCGGTTCTGCAGATAAGATTTTTGTATCATCCCAATCTGCTGCCACATCCTTGATAAACTGGAATGCGTCCATATGTTTTTTGTAGTTCTCAGGAAGGTCTGCTGCCATCTGAAGCGGCATATACATTGTTACATAAAGAGCCAGCTGCTTTACCAAAGTTGTTTTTACAGAACGGTTATCTCCAGGGAAATAATAGTCTAATTTTGTTTGGAAAATTCCTGGAGTATAGTCCATAGAACCTCCCATCCATCTTGTAAACGGAAGAACGGTCTGGTGATCTGGTTTATTTCCTCCGAATGCTTCATATTCTGTTCCACGGGCTGCTTCTGCAGAAATATAGTTCGGGTAGGTACGGCTTTCTCCTGTAGGACGTACAGATTCGTGAGAATTGACCATAATTTTATAGTCATTTGCTTTTTCTGCAATTCTATAATAGTGATTAATCATCCATTGAGAATAATGATGCTCTCCTCTAGGAATAATATCTCCTACATATCCTGTTTTCACAGCATCATAACCGTATTTATTCATGGTCTGGAAAGCTTTATCAGCCCATCTTTCATAGTTCGTGGCAGAGCCAGAAGTTTCATGGTGCATGATCAGCTTAATTCCTTTTGAATGGGCATATTCATTCAACATTTTGATATCAAAATCCGGATAAGGAGTAATGAAATCGAAAACAAATTCTTTAGAATGCCCGAACCAGTCCTCCCAACCGATATTCCAACCTTCGATTAATAATCCCTTAAATCCGTTTTCTGCAGCGAAGTCAATATATTCTTTAACTTTTGTATTGTTGGCTGCGTGTTTTCCGTTGGGAGTTAATTTGGCAAAATCAGTTTTACCTAAATGAACATTCTCAGCTGTAGAATAGGCCCATTGTGACTTTCCGATGATCATTTCCCACCAAACACCCATGTATTTTGTAGGGTGAATGTAAGATGTATCGGTGTATTTTGTAGGCTCATTAAGGTTGAATATCATTTTAGAATCCATCACCTGTTCTGCTTTTGGCGCTACAATAATAGTTCTCCAAGGCGTTACTGATGGTGTCTGAATATATCCTTTTGCTCCCTGTCTGTCTGCAGTTAAATGCGTTTTGAACTTATAATTCTGTGCATCAACTTCAAGATGTGAAGCGGGATAATCTAATACCGCTGCTTCTGCAACGTTGATATACAAAGGTTCTTTTCCTTCTTTTTTAAGCATTAAAGGAGACTGAACTGCATTTTTCACCAATGACTGTGAAGCGTTGGCATCATATGCTTTATCCCATTTTGCCGGAATTTCAGAAACTTTTGTTTCCTGATACTGATATTCCTGAGAGTCATAATCTGCAACGATCCACCATGCCTTCATGTCGGTAGGAAAATCAATTTCAGAATCTTCTTCTCTGATTACGAAATAATTAAGATTTTTTTGTTGTGGAAACTCATATCTGAATCCCAGACCATCGTTAAACAATCTGAATTTCAATACAATACTCCTGTCTGTTGAAGCCTGGTTCAGGGTAACTGCCAGCTCATTGTAGTTATTGATATAGTTTTTCTTTTCTCCTAAAACCGGTTGCCAGGTTTCATTTTTGGAATCTCTTTTTTCATCTGTCTTTGCAAAACCGTTGTTCAGATCGTATTTTGCATCTTCTGGTTTGGCTATTTCAGAAGCGAACTTTATGGCTGTGTCTTTAAATAATCTCAATCCCAATTTAGAATCCTCAACTACTACTGCACCATTGTATTTCAGATTATAGTAAGGTACTCCTTCTTTCAGCTGAAAATTCATTTCAAACTTCCCATCCGGAGATTTTAAAGATTGGGCTTTCACACCTGTAAACATCATTGAGAGCAAAAGTGCTCCAACTGTAATTTTCTTCATAATGACTATTTAATTAACTTAAAAATAGATAAAGTGCTGCAATAAAGCAGCACTTTGCCTTTATAAATTTAATATTCTTACAATTTTGTAATCGTTAGCTTATAATATGCTGAATTGTGTAAATCCAGTTCAATTTTATAATTACCTGCTTGTGAAACTTTATAGGCAGGATCTCCTGTTACTGTGTTCTCTGAACTTAAATAAGACTGAACGGCAGTTCCGGAAACCAAGGTCTGATCTGCATCTTTTGGCTGGAATTTCATTGCCCAATCATCATTGGCTCTGAATTTAAATACTCCTGTACTGGACAAAGCAATAGAGTTAATTACAAAAGTTCTGGTTGCAGGATTATATACAAAATCAGTATCTGATCCCCATCCCGTAGGAGTAGCGTCACCAATCACCCCAAAGTTTGCAATAACTGAAGAATAGGTATTGGCAGCCCAGTTTACTTTAATATAGTATGTTCCTGAAGCTGGAGCTTTTATATTGTCTCCATCTGCTTTCAGTTTTCCAGAATTGCTTCCGTCATCTCCTTTATTTCCTGGCCAGTCCTGATTGATCGCAAATTTATATTTCCCATCTTCAGCACCAGCAACAGTATTGATCCAGATAAATCCTCTGTACTCATCATTCTTTCCAGGAGAAAACAAATTAGGTGAGTTGGCTGGAGTCCAGTTTGCATACCCTGCAGCACCTGCATAGCTTCCCGGTACATTGATCTTAGGATATACCAAATCCGGGTTTGGAGTATATGGAGTTACTTTAACAGCTACTACATTAGAATAGAAAGCTGCTGATCCTACAGAGGTCTTCAATCTTACCTCAATATCATTCACAACATCCGGTGTAGCCCCAATACTGAACATAGCAGCGTTCATAGCAGCATTAGTAACAGCACCAGAAGTCATATCGTTGGAAAAGTCAACGGTAGCACTTTTTTTAAAGTTATCTCCTTTGATTCCGAATTCAATTTTCTGATTAGGAACTACAGCAATATTAAATGTTGGTTTTGTCCAGGTAAAAGTGATTACAGCAGTATTTGCATTAAGCTCACTAAGAACAATTGCACTTTTATCAGCAGATAACTTACCTGCAGATGTTTCATTAATAACAGCCTGGTCCTCGTCTTTTTCACAGGAAAAAACTAAAAGTCCGGTAAAAACCAGGGCTAATATTTTGAATAAATTTTTCATTTTAATAGTGTTTTTAATTAATAGCCAGGATTCTGAACCAGATTAGGATTAGCAACAATATCTTTAGCAGGGATTGGGAAGAGGTTTCTATAGCTTTCTACAGCTTTACCATCTTTCACATTTCCTTTCCATGGCCATAGATAATCTCCTGTCGTAAATTTGTTGAAACGGATAAGATCACTTCTTCTGGTCATTTCCCAGGATAATTCTCTTGCTCTTTCATCTAAAATAAAGTTGAGATTAATAGAAGCTACATTTCCACTTGTATTTCCATAAGCACGTTCTCTCAACTGATTAATGTAACCGATGGCCGTAGCCTGATTTCCACCAGTTCCTCCTCTAAGTACTGCCTCCGCATACATCAAATAGATATCTGCTAAACGGTATAATGGGATATCTGCCTCAACCCAGTTAGTATGAGCTCCAACAGATCCATTGCTTTTAACATTTTTAAATTTGACAAAAGCATAACCATCTGTGAATGAACCTAAATCATTAATTTCTAAATTCTGTCCCGAAGTAAAGAATCTTCCTCTTTTGTCACTTCCATTGGCAGGAAATAAACCTACAAATGCTTTTGTAGTTCTTAAACCACTCCATCCTCCATTTACTCCAAAGTCAGCAGCTTTCATATCTCCACCTATTGCAGCATGTACCAAGAAGGTAGTTCCACCATTGGTTTGTGTATTAATTCCGTCAAAATTTACGCTTAAAATCTGCTCCGGATTATTGATATTATTATCCGCAAGGAATAAATCGTCATATTTTGGTTTTAAAGAATAACCTGCTGCAATTACTTTATTACAGTATGTGATACAGTCTGTATTTCTTTGAGTTCCTGTATAGACTTCAGCATTTAAATATAATTTTGCTAATAATGACCATACAGCAGCTTTATCTGCTCTTCCGTACTCATTGGTTTTAGGATCTTTTAATTCTCCTGCAACAGCAAGTAATTCAGACTCGATGTAATTAAATAATGCTTTTCTTTCTATCCTTTGTGGTGGATTGATAGAACCAGGTAAGTATGATTCATCTACAAAAGGAACATTTCCAAACATATCTATCGCATGATAATACGACTGTGCTCTCAGGAAACGAGCTTCTGCTCTCATTAATTTTGCCTGAGTAAGATTGTCCCCGGTAATATTATTGGAAGCTAATTTTTCATCTGTCACATTTCTCAGAAATTCATTACAAAAAGCAATTTCTGTATATACTCTATAGTACATAGCAGCAATAAATTCATTGGATGCATCCCAAGTCATTTTGTGAAGGGTGTGAAGGTTACCATCGTTCCATCCAATGACCGCTTCATCAGTTGTCACCACGTTCAGATTGTACATTAATCTGGTATACTGGGAAAAACCACCATTAATACCGTTAATATCACTATCCGGCTGATCTCCGTCTCCACTGATCTGACCACCCATGGCAAGCCCTCCGTAAAGTTTCGCCAAAACATTTTTATAATTGCCAAAATCTTTATAAATACTGGCTGAAGTAACATCTGTGATAGGTTCTCTTTCAAGATCTTTTACACAAGAAGTTGCTGTCAATAAAAATACTGCTGAAAGAGGCAATACTATATTTTTAAGTTTAATTCTATTTAGTTTCATTGCATTTTTATTTAAAATTGGAAGTTAAAACCTAAAGAATAAATCCTAGGCATTTGATAGTAACCGTTATCAATACCACCAAAAACTTCAGGATCTACTCCTGAATATTTAGTGATCACAAAAACATTCTGCGCCATCGCATATATTTTCAGATTACTTCCTTTCGAGAAAACTTCTCCGAAATTGTATCCTACATTGATATTATCCAGTCTCAGGAATGAAGCATTTTCAACATAGATATCAGATTTGTACTGTGGTACTGCGAATCTATATTCTGGTGCTGTTGCAAACACATTTTGAAGGTATTCATTGGTTGATGCAGATTGTAGAGAACTGTTAGATGCGGCATTATTATACACATAATTTCCTAATACTGCTCTTGCACTCAATGCAAAATCCCAGTTTTTATGAGATACTTTAGTAGAGAAACCTAAAATTGCATCTGGGGTAGTAGACTTATAATAATACATATCTTTTGTATTGATTATACCATCTCCGTTTCTGTCTACAAAAGCACCATCAACAGGCTTACCGTTAGTATCATACACTTGTTGGTATACCCAGAATGAATTAGGTGCATATCCTACTGCATGAGCCTGAATTCTGTTTCCGGAACCTCCTTCAATACCTCCTACTTCCATGTTAAATGATTCATCAGCTCTGTCTTTAAGCTTAGTAATAACCGGTTTATAATGAGTGGCATTAAAACTTACTTCCCAGGTTGTATTTTGATTCTTAACCGGAATTACAGTTATACTTCCTTCAATCCCTTCATTTTTCATATCTCCAACATTCTGCCAGCTTGCGTTACTTAAACCTCCCGCAGCTTCATCAGCATAAACAAGAAGATCTTTCGTATCTTTTCTGAAGACATCTATGGATCCTGAAATTCTGTTTTTATTAAACCCAAAATCTAATCCTAAGTTCTTAGTAGTTGTTGTTTCCCAAGTAAGATTTGGGTTATAGTTAGCAGGTCTGTACATAAAGTAGAATTCGTTTCCGAACTGATATCCAGCTCCTTGATAACTAGGATTGTAAGCAGCGAAAGCCGGGTAGTTATTAGGTTTGTTACCGTTAAGTGCAGGTAATTCCTGTTGACCTGTTTTACCCCATCCCGCTCTCAGTTTTAATGTACTGATTGATGATATATTTTTGATAAAATTTTCTTCATTAAGCTTCCAGGCTAAAGAAACTCCCGGGAAAACACCCCATACATTATCTCTGGTTCCGTTGAAGAATCTTGAAGAACCATCTTTACGAACTGACCCTGAAATAACATATTTATTAGCTATCGTAAAAATAGCTCTTCCATAGAAAGAAATTAATGTATTTCGGGTTTCAAAGTTCAGATCCTGAGAGTTAATATTTGTCCCTCTATAAGTTACAGCTCCCGGAATTAAGATATTAAAATCCTGATAAGAATAACCAGCTGTAATATCTACACCCGTATCAATTGCGCTGATATTTTTCACATAATTAAAGTAGGTCTCCAAAAGCTTATTTTTCTTTTCCATAGAATAGAAATTTGAGCTTCCTTTATCTTCAAAACCAGCTCTTAGATTGCCATCTTTAAATTTGTGACCATCACTTTTTGTATAATCATATCCGGCATTTACGTTAAAATGAAGATCCGGAAGAAAGTGAAATTTATAATCTAACTGAATATTCCCCAATCCTCTGGTTACTGAAGATACATCCCTGATACCATTAATAAGTCCGACTGGGTTTTTATTACCATTTACATTATATCCTGTTGCAGATCCCGGATCCAGCCATTCATAATAACCTCCATAATTGGAATTTCCCGAGTAAACAGGTTGGGTAGGATCAAAATAAGTAGCTGCCTTGATTACTTCACCATCCACAAATCTATTGTCTGTAAATGTACCCTTTAAATTCACGTTTACAGATAAATGGTTATCAAAGAATTTGGGGTTTAAGTTCAAACCTACGGAAGTTCTTCTGAATGAGTTTGATCTTACAATACCATTTTGTTCATTATATCCTAATGATAAACGGTATGGAAGGCCTTTTATCCCTCCTGATAATGCTACATTATTATCTGTGCCCCATGCTGCCTGATAAATTTGATCCTGCCAGTCGGTATTGGCATTTCCAAGCTTGGATTTGTAATTAGCAGATGCATATGGATTTCCATTAACAAAATCTCTGAATTCCTGAGCATTTAAAACATCTACTTTCCCCATTTTAGTAGAAACCGAAGCAACTGTTGAGAAATTTAATTTAAATTTTCCCGCTGTTCCTTTCTTAGTTGTAACGAGAATAACACCATTAGAAGCTCTGTTACCATAGATAGCAGTAGCAGAAGCATCTTTCAGGATATCAAATGTTTCAATATCATTAGGGTTAATTAAGGACAAAGGGTCAGAAACACCATTCATTCCCACAAAATCCTGAGGCACTCCGTCGATTACGATCAATGGCGAGTTTTCTCCACTTAAAGAAGATGTCCCCCTGATCCTGATCTTTGTACCCGATCCAGGTGCCCCACTGTTATTGGTAATTTGTACCCCTGGTGTTTTACCCTGGATCAGCTGACCTGCTGAAGTAGCTCCCCCATTAAAGTCTTTTGCTGTAACCGAAGTTATAGAACCGGTAAGATCAGATTTTTTCTGTTTTCCATATCCGATCAACACCACTTCGTCAATTTTCTTCTCTTGAGGAAGGGAATCCTTTTTCTGCGCATGTATTACTGTACTAGCCAATAAAAAAGCAGGCGCAATTTTCAAAACGGTTGTAAAGTTCTTCACAATCATATTTTTTATAGTTTCGTTTTTTTTCAGTCATTTTTGGCCTCGAGCCAGACTCGCAATTTATAAAAAAATTGGAATTATCATAAATTTAATATAATTTTATCTAAAATTATGTATATTACGAAACAGGTTTTAGTTAGTTTTTTATAGTCCAATATTTTACAGCATCTTATGCTTTGCATAACATTTGTTTCAATTTAACAATTTGTTAAACGTTTGTTTAACTTAATTTCATATTCAACCTTTCAAAATTGCTTTATTCCTCATAATAATACCACCAATAGCGGTATTCAGCAGATATTCCTTATCTTTGCATTTAAACTTTACTATAAATGTCAAACAGAAAGATGATTACGGCAGCTTTGCCTTATGCAAACGGGCCGGTTCATATAGGACATTTGGCAGGTGTTTATATTCCTGCGGATGTTTACGCAAGATTTCAGAGAAGATTAGGAAAAGATGTAGCGTTTATCTGTGGTTCAGATGAGCATGGGATTCCTATTACCATAAGAGCTAAAAAAGAAGGAGTAACTCCTCAGGATATCGTTGACAAATATCACGAGATCATTAAAAAATCTTTTTCAGACCTGGGAATTTCATTTGATGAATATTCAAGAACAACGTCTAAAAACCATTATGAAACCAGTCAGGATTTCTTCAAGGTTTTATACGAAAAAGGAAAATTCACAGAAGAAATTTCTGAGCAGTATTTTGATGAGCAGGCAGGAGAATTCCTTGCTGACCGTTATATTGTAGGAACATGTCCTAATTGTGGTAACGAAAATGCTTATGGAGATCAGTGCGAGAAATGCGGTTCTACCCTTTCTCCTTCTGAGCTGATCAATCCGAAATCAATGCTTAGTGGAAATGTTCCTATCCTTAAAGAAACAAAAAACTGGTATCTTCCATTAAATGAATATGAAGACTTTTTAAATGAATGGATCATTGAAGGTCATAAAGATGACTGGAAGCCTAACGTATACGGACAGGTTAAATCTTGGTTAAATGACGGCCTTAAGCCTCGTGCGATGACCAGAGACCTTAACTGGGGAGTTCCGGTTCCTCTTCCAAATGCTGAAGGGAAAGTATTATATGTATGGTTTGATGCTCCGATCGGTTATATTTCTTTCACCAAAGAATGGGCCGAGAAAAATGGAAAAGACTGGAAAGATTATTGGCAGAGTGAAGACAGTGATCTGGTACATTTTATCGGAAAGGATAATATTGTATTCCACTGTATTATTTTCCCTTCGATGATGAAAGCGCACGGAGATTATATTATGCCGGCTAACGTTCCTGCTTTTGAATTCCTGAACCTTGAGAACGATAAGATCTCAACATCAAGAAACTGGGCAGTCTGGGCTCATGAATATGTAGAAGATTTCCCTGGACAGCAGGATGTTTTAAGATATGCTCTTC
The DNA here is from genome assembly GCF_050753305.1 of Chryseobacterium sp. 'Rf worker isolate 10'. NCBI lineage: Bacteria > Pseudomonadati > Bacteroidota > Flavobacteriia > Flavobacteriales > Weeksellaceae > Chryseobacterium > Chryseobacterium sp. 'Rf worker isolate 10'. The sequence continues at coordinate 574,682 of NZ_JBOZOF010000001.1, read as the reverse complement.
TTTCATCTGCACCGGAGACAAAAGATAACAACTTTACTTGGAAAGATTTCCAGACTAAGAATAATTCTGAATTAGCTAATATTTTTGGTAACTTCATTAATCGTGTTGCAGTATTAATTAACAAAAACTTTGAAGGAAAAATTCCTGAAGGAGATGTAAATGCACCAGAATTAGAAGAAATCAGCAAAAGAGCTGTAGAAATCAGAAACTCTCTTGAAAATTATGAATTCAGAAATGCATTAACAGCATTTATGAATCTTGCAAGATTTGGAAATCAATACTTGCAGAATGAAGAGCCTTGGAAAACGGTTAAAAATGACATTGAGAAAACCAAAAACACATTATTTATTGGAGCTCAAATTTCAGTTGCACTAGCAAATTTAGCTGAACCATTTTTACCTTTTACAGCACAAAAATTATATGAAATTTTTAATGTAGAACAAAAAACATGGTCTGAAGTTGAGAATTCAAAAGTATTAATTGAAGCTGGTCATTCAATAATGGCTAATGCTCCAATTTTATTCTCTCAAATTTCGGATGACGTAATCGAAGCTCAGATCCAAAAGCTGGAAAACACAAAACAAAACAATAAAAAAACAAACCCTAACGCAAACCCTATGAAAGAAGAGATCACATTTGATGACTTTACTAAAATAGACCTTAGAACAGCAACTATTTTAGAAGCTGAAAAAGTAGAAAAAGCAGATAAATTATTAAAACTTACTGTAGATACAGGAGTAGATGTAAGAACTGTTGTTTCCGGTATTGCAGAAAGTTTCTCTCCTGAAGAATTAATCGGAAAGCAGGTCATGATCCTTCTGAACCTTGCTCCAAGAAAGATCAGAGGAATTGAGTCTCAGGGAATGTTATTATTAACAACAAAACCAGACGGAAAATTATCTTTCGTAACACCGGACGACAGCAATGTTGAAAACGGTATTGAGATCGGATAATTAACCTCAATATAAGATAACAGGCTGTTTCACTAGAAGCAGCCTTTCTTTTATTTATAGAGTATGGTCAATAAAAATGTTTTAAGAAAACTCTCTAATTATGAATTGGAGGCTTATTTAAAGGAAGGCAACCGTTTTGTTCCGGAGGCTGTTCAGGCAGCTTTTGAAGTTTTGGAAGAAAGAGGACGTGTTTTCAGCGAACAGGAAAAAACAGCTGTTCAGCAATTGATTCAGCATAAAAAACAAGCTGAGGAAGCCAAACATGCAGAAGAAGTAGAAACCTGGAAAGACCATATCACAGAAGATCCGGGAGCGATCAAGCTTTATTCACGAATGACTATTGTTGTCAGCACCGTTTTTTTTACTCCGATTCCGGGGTCTATTTTGCTTTTTCTTAATTTAATCAAACTAAAAAAATACCTTGCGAGCTTCTTTGCGCTGGCATTTGGTTTTCTTTTTTTTATGTTTCAAAAATACGTTCTGATGTCCCATTTTGATTTCAATACCTCTTCCCGATACAGCCCTGAAATTGGGGTTATTGCAGCAGGAGCTCTGGGTTTACTTGTCATCAGCGTTTTAGCCACTCCAAAAAAACTTCCTTACCGTGCAGAATCTTATATTCTCCCTGTAGTTTTATGTGCCGGAACCGCTGTTCTGATGTATTTTTATTTCCAGGAATGGTTTTCTTACTATCCGTTTGCAAGAGCCATCCATCTATTCAGACCATAATAAGGAGCTGATTCCCGCTATCCACTTTTACTCCTCGCACCCAGCTGTCACCCTGAGCGTAGTCGAAGGGCCTCTTCTTTGCTGTGGGGTAACCGTTTCTATCGGGGCTAGGAAGAGGTACAAAAAAGTCATCCCGGTTTACAGAATGACACTATATGAATTCATGAGATTGCTTCGCTTTCAGCTCGCAATGACTTGTTATAATTATTTCTTAGTCAGTTTGGCTAAGTAAGAATCTTCATCTTTAAAAACTCTTTCTATTTTGAATCCGTTGTTTTGAGCCGCATTTTTCAGCGTATTGAAATCAAGATACAGCCAGGTAATCGGTTCTTCAGATTCCCCTTTATAATGAACTACATATTCCAGTTCTCCGTAATATCCGCCAGCAGGAATGTAAACTCCACCATCTTTATCACGGTCAAACATATAAAGAATATCTGTACTGTCAATTAAAACCTGTCCGCCATCATTCAGTAAAGTATGCAGTTTTTGAAGATAGGGATCTATTTTAGCAAGGCTTTCAAAAACTCCGGTACCGTTCATCAGTAATAAAATGGTATCGAAAGTTTCTCCTGAGAAATCAAGCATATTTTCACAAACTGCTTTTTTAATACCTCTAAGCTTGCAAACCTCAATAGATTTTGGTGAAATATCCAATACAGTCACCTCAAGATTTTTTTCATTTTGAAGATATAAAGAATGAGAACCTGCTCCCGCTCCGATGTCCAGAACTTTACCTTCAGATAGCAGCAGAGCTTTCTGCTCTATATCATTCATTTCTTCAAAATCTCTGAATAAATAATCTACCGGAAGTTCATCCAGCTCAGAAATTGACGTTTCAGTCTGCAGATCTTCCGGATTGTCATTGTGGTAATAATCCCAGATCGCTCTGCCCATTAAATCTTTCATAGTACAAAGATAATAGTTCGGAGTTCAATGTTCAAAGTTTTTGGTTGAATGTTTCGGTTGCATGGTGCGGGTTTCGGGGTACGAGGTGCAGTGTACTTACAACCTTAAACCTCGAACTTTAAACCCTTAAATATCTGCAAACTGGCATCTTTCAACTACTGCCTACTCCATCGAATCCTTCTCCTTATGTCTGTCCGCCTGTGATTCATTTTCTGCTACGCCTGCTTTCCAGTAAGAATAAGCTTATAATTCCTGGGAGGTCCAGTTTTTTTCTTTTCTCAGATAAGTACGGATTTCTTTCACGCTTGAAAATTCACATGCTACGTAACCAAATTTGGTAACCTCAGGAATCTCAATACTTTTTACAGCATTTGAAATTTCACTGCTGATCTGAGGCTCCGTATTGTGTAACCATTTAAAATCAATTCGGGCTTTCGTTTCAAGCAGTTGCTCATCTTCTTTTCCATGAACTTCAATAATGCATATTCCTTTTGCTGTTTCAGGAAGCGTTTCCAAAATAGCACTGATCACCGGAATGGCCGTAGCATCTCCCACCAACAGATACCAATCTGCAGCAGGATACAACTCCCTACCTTCCAAACGCATCATCACTCCTAGTTTTGAGCCTGCTTCAGCTTCTCTCACCCATTTGGAGGCGGGGCCTCCGTCTCCATGATCTACAAAGTCGATGATTAATTCATTCTTCTCCAGATCAATTCCTCTGTGGGTATAAGTTCTGATGGATGGAGCAACTTCTTTTGGTGGATACACCCATTGATGGTTTTCGTCCAGTTTGGGGAAATGAATCTCATTCAGTCCAGCCGGAGGAACGGCAATTTTATTATTATCTCCCACCATGGTATTTTTGAATACCTGAACTTCCGGTGAATATAAATACACCCTGATAAAATGGTCAGTAATGTATTCTTTTCTGGTTACTTCGGCAACGATCTGCCCTGTTGAAATTTTTGCCATAACTGATTTTTTTTTTAAGTTAAAATCCGGTTTCCGATTAATTCAGAAACCGGATTTGAAATACAATATATTTTCAGATCAAGGCATTGTTACCTTCATCGTATTTTTAAAATTCAAAAGTGTAAGAAAGGTTGAATGTTCTTCCTCTTCCTTTATAATTGAACAATTCCGGAAGTCCGTAAGTAGAATACAATACCTGAGAACGCTTGCTCCATATGGTCTGATAATCTGTATTGAATAGATTCTGGATTCCTAAATTGAATTTTCCAAAATGGAATCGGTATCCTATCATCAAATCTGAAGTATTGTAGCCTTCCACCACATTATTAAGTTCGTCTTTCTGTTTGAAATTCTGTAAAGACTGAAATCTGAAAGACCAGCTTTTAATGTTATATCCGATATACGTCACCAGTTTTGAAGGAGAAGCATTGTAAATTTCCTGTTTCTGCCATTCTCCTTTGTTATCTACCTCAGATTTGATCAAAAGACCGGTCGCCCCGAAATAAACGCCATTGTTTAAGGAATAAGAAACCTCAGCTTCAATTCCCATGTTTCTTAATTTCAAATCATTCACAAGGATCTGGAATGTCTTTTTGTCTACAGCAAAGGTTTTGTCTGAATTACTTAAAAATCCGGCAATCTGAGCTCTTAAACCTCCTCTGTTGATACGGTAACCTACCTCAAACTGATTCGTTTTGATAGCCTGAAGGGGCTGTTCTTTTACGTTGATACTGGATACTACATCCCAATTTGTACCCACCAGTTTATATTGTCCGATTCCGTAAAATTTTGCAGGATCTGCTAAGCTTGCTCCTTGGGAAAAAGTTCCCCAAACCTGATGCTGCTCATTGAATTTGTACAACAATCCTGCATTGGCTAAAGTCACATTATAAGAACTTTCACCTCCGGGAATTGCAGATGCTGAGCTTCCATATCCCATGGCAATCTGTGTTTGCTGTTCCGAACCGACAAAGTCATCCATTTTCACATTGATATGCTGGTAACGGATCCCTGCATTCAATTGAAGTTTTGGAAAAATATTATATTTTGCCTGAACATATCCTGCATAGCTCTGTGAATGATTGGTTGGATATCTTCCCAGGCTGTATTTGGTTTCATTCACTAAACCTCCGCTGGACATTGTCTTTGCAATATCATAGACAGATTGTGTCCCTTCAAATTTTTCAAAATCAAAATCTGCTCCATAGGTAATATTCAGCCCTCGCCATGATTTCGATAATAAAGCTTTAATCCCTGAATAGTAAGTATCCTGCTGTGAAGAGGACATATAAGGTATTTTTCCTGACTGCAAAGTAACATTTCCCGGGAATGGATAGAATCCTAATTTTTCACCACGGGTAGCCAATTGTACATATAAATCCTGTCCACCCAAAATCCCGTTTCCGTTATACGCTACGGTTGCCATATAACGTTCTGTTCCTACATTTTTATCAGATGAAAAACCATCTCTCATTTCCAATAACGACGCATTTTTTGTCGTGAATGCACTCAGGTTTTGACCTAAAAATAAACTTCTGTCTCCGTTAAATTTAGAATTGTAATACTGAACAGAGGCTGTTATTTTATGTTTATTGTTAAACTGATACCCACCTGTAGCCAATATGTCAATGGACTGGTTATACTGAAGGTCAGTCTGTGTAATGTCTGTAAAAAGCTGTTTCTGATCTGCTCCATACACCCCGCCATTTTGCTGGTAAGCTACTCCCAGTCTTCCGAAGAACTTATCTCCTTTAGTGGCAATAGACTGGGCTGCACGGAAATCATGGTCATCTTTTCCCATAAATCCGGTACGTACTCCCAATTCTGTTTCTCCGCTGATTCCTTTTTTGGAAGGTGTTTTGGTAATGATATTGATAATTCCGCCGGTAGCGTTACCTCCATAAATCGAGCTTGCTCCTGAAAGCACTTCAATTCTTTCGATATTAAATGGATCAATGGCGTCCAGCTGACGGCTTATGGCACGGATACTGTTCAGGGAAACACCATCGATCATTACAAGTGCTGAACGTCCTCTCATATTCTGTCCGTAATTGGTTCTTCCCTGTGGACCAATATCCATAGACGGAATCAGAATCGATAACATTTCTTTAATAGGAACTCCACTTTTGGCCTGTTCCTGAATCTTTTCTTTCTGTACGACCCAAACCGTTCCCGGAACTTCGGAGATTTTTGTGGGTTTTCTTGAGGCTACGATTACCACATCTTCAATACCTTTAGAGGCAATAGAATCTTTAGCTGTCTGGGAAAATAATGCTCCCGAAACTAAAAGACCTATGAATGCATACTGCTTTTTCATTCTTTCTTCTCAAAGTTTTATAATCTCACAAAGATAATTCTTATTTAGAAAGAATAAAAATAACAGAATATGAGATTTTCCCTTATTTTATGATAGTAAACATCTTTTTACAGAAAAGTTTTCAAAATCTGGATATATATTAAAACCATTAAGAAGAATTTAAGGAGTAAAGTATAGTTAAGATAAATCATTCTGATTTTTAAGCTTAAAACGAAGCTCATCTTAATACTCTAAAAACCTTAATACAATCTTAATGTTTCAAAAAGTTTAAAATTTGACATTTTCTTAAAAAGCGTAAAATCCCAGCCCAACGAAGGACCAGGATTTTACTAGTAAAAACAAGGTATTTTTTATACTGCAGGCCCTGCCGCATCTTTTATTTCTTCTAACAATTTTCTTCTTTCACGAAGTCTTCTTCTTGCGATAACGGATTTACCTCCCAACACTCTTATAAACCTGAAATACTGGAAACGCTTTGCTCCGAAATGATGGGTCGCAACATAAATCAGCACTCCAAATCCGACTAAAATAATATACCCAAATATCTTTTTGGTGGCTATGATGATCGCATTGAGCTGAATGGCTTTCATATTGGCTGCTACATTCTGAGGAGTAACCGTCATTCCGTCCATATAAACGGCAAGATCACCAATTGCTGTAACCTGAAAACGGTACTGAAACCATGAATAGAGTGTTGAAAAAATTCCTACGGCAAGAAAAGTTCTCCAAACCAACACAAGCCCGATGGCTGCCAGCATTTCATCCATTTCAAGCTTATCCAGTGTATAAAACCATACGGAGATAAACAGTGAACACATTCCGTAACCTTTTAAAAACATAGGCAGATACCAGTTGTCATAACTGAATTCCAATACCATAGAAAAGTACATAATAATGGCATATCCAATCATTGCAGAAAACCCGGAAAAAATATACATTTTCAAAGGCTTTTCTTTTTTGAACCAGAAAATGGCAATGACTCCGGCCAGGATAATTCCGGGAATCATTAGTAGACTCAGTCTCGTATTAGTCACCTGATCATAACCCAAAACTCCCACTGCAAAAGTATTCTGAATAGAAGCTGTTCCTAAAAACATTCCCAGCCAGAAAAGCATAAACAAACCGTGCCGCACATTATTCTTTTTAAAAATTTTGAATGAAAGGTAAGGTCGCTTCAAAGTTAGCTGACGGATAGAAAGCAATGCAAAGCTCACAAAAGCAGCAATACTTCCATACAAAATATTCTTCGAATTGAACCAGTCCTGCTGTCTTCCAAATGAATACACATACGCCGAAAACATAAAAGTTGAAATGAAAAGTAAAATACTTAGCCAATCAATATAATGCAGGGGAACTTTTAAAGCAAAATATTTATTATGCATAAAAATCCAGTGTATCAATGCAAGTGTAAAACATAAAACCGCTGTAAACACATAAAACTGCTGCCAGTTGTAGATAAGAGCAAATTCAGCGGCATAATAAGTAGCCACCTGATTCATTACCAAAACGAATGTATAGAATGCTCCGTAAAACATACCCCGGTTTCCGATCATCACCATCAATGGCAGGAACAGTTCTATGGTGACCATCATTTTCATAAAACCTATCACTAAAGAGGTAAATATGAAGATCATGGGCTGTAAAGTAGTTCCGTTTACATAACTGAGCAATCCTAAAAGTACCAGAAGCAAAACCATCTTATCCCTTACTTTGAATCTCATTTTGATTCTGAGAACAACAGGCATACAGGCTCCCATCCCAATAGTAGTGGCGTAGTTAGCCCACATAAAATATTCTGTCATCGCACCGGTACCGCTTACCAGAGAACTGATATTTCCAGTATACACCCCACCGATTGGCATTACCACAGCAAGCAGTAATACGATCAGCAGCAGCTGTACGGGCTTGGGTACCCAATCGCTATATAATCCTTTGTTGTACATGATAAATTTAGAAGTTAGAGATTAGAAACTAGAAATTAGTGACTGGAAGTTTTCAGCTTAACCTCTGTATTTCCAATCTTTTAATCTTTCAATGATTAAATCTTTTAATTACTGACCGATATTCACATTCATATTCATTCCCGCACTCAGCTTATTCAGATCTTCTTTCTTGTTGGAAGCTGTAAATTCTATTCTTACAGGAATTCTCTGCTGTACTTTAATGAAGTTTCCGGTAGAGTTATCGGTAGGTACACTTGAATATCTTGATCCGGTAGCTGCAGAAACCGCTGTTACAACTCCTTCAAACTTTTTACCTCCTAAAGCATCAGCTGTCATAGCAATTTTTTCTCCCACTTTAATATTTGGCATCTGGCTTTCCAGAAAGTTGGCAGTTACCCATTTCTGACCATTCAGAACGATAGTTGCAACCTGTTGTCCCGGCTGGATCAACTGACCTTCAGAAATAGTTCTTCTCCCCATTACTCCATCGTAAGGCGCTGTAATAACAGTATACGAAAGATTGATTCTGGCCATATCCAAGGCAGATTTCGTTCTTTTAATTTCAGCATCATTAATTCCCAATCTGCTTTTCACTTCCGTAGTAGAAAGGTTGGCGGATTGTTTTTGGTTGACCAGAGTTTCATAAGCAGCCTTTTGCGCATCATATTCTGTCTTCACCTGATCATATTGCTGTCTTGTAACCGCTTCGGCTGATAAAAGGTTTTTATATCGGTTTAAATTCTGCTCAGCATTCCATAATCTGGCTTTTGCTCCTGCAATATTAGACTGCATTACGTTGATATTGTTGGAAACAGTATTCACAGAAGAACTTGTTGCTGTTTTCTGAGCCATTGCATTCTGATAAGCTGCTTCTGCCTGTCCCAGTTGTGTAAGAATTTCACGTTCATCAAGGATGACCAAAGTGTCTCCTTTTTTAACATTTTGGTGTTCAATGAACTTAATTTCTTTGATATAAGCAGAAACTCTTGTATTGATAGGGTTAATAAATTCCTCTACCTGTGCTGCTTCTGTATACGTTTTGCTTCCGATATGGAAATATTCACGGATTAACCAGAATAATCCGAAACCGATCACCAGAAAAACAATGATGTTGGAAATGATGGCTCTGATTTTATTGGTTTTATTTTTCTTTTTCTTGTTTTCTGCAGCAGATGCTGCAGGAGTTGGTGTCGTATTTTGAGTAGTTTGTTCCTTGTTTTCCATTGTGTTGATTGTCAGTTTTAAAAATTAAAGTGTTCCTGTAGATTTCAAAAGGTTGTAATACTGATACAAAACATTGATTTCAGCATTGGCATAATCAAGTTCCGACTGTAGTTTCTGGTTCTGGGCATCAATCATTTCTGCCTGCACAGCCAGTTGGTTCAGGTATTTGGCTTCCGTAATCTTGTAGTTTTCTTCTGCCAGCCTTTTGGAATCATTCAGAATATCAGCCTGCTGAATCGCTTCCTGATATTTTGTATAAGCAGCATTCACTCCCATATCCACATTCTGCTGTACGAGTGTCTTGGTATCATTCGCCTGATTCTTTTGCAGCTCACCCAATTTCACTTTTTCTTTCGTTTTATAAAGAGTATCTATATTATAACTCAAAGAAACCCCGGTCTGCCAGCCTCCTGAGTACATATCCAAGACAGGATTTTTGGTCGTGATTGGTCTTTGCAGTGTATATCCGCCAAATCCGGCCAAAGTAGGTGCATTATCCGTTTTGATAATCTCAATATTCTTATCTGCCACCGCAATATTTTTTTGAGCTGACTTCAGTAATGGATTACTTTCATGGGCAAGATCAGTATAATACTCCATGCCTATTCCGGATTCTTTATTCTCCAAACTTTCTGTAGGAACAATCTCCGTATCAGAAGATAAACCTAAAGCAATATTAAGGTTATAATTAAGGATTTTCTTATTGTTGGCAAGGGTAAGAATTCCCTGATCCAGGTTTTTGATGGCCAATTCTCCACGAATCACTTCATTTCGGGTTACCATTCCCTGCTGGTAGAATTTCTGAATGTTTTTAAGACGTTCCTGAGCCAGTTTTTTGTTATTCTGAAATACTTCTTCCTGATTGATAATTTTATAGACATCCAGATAATTGGAAATCACTAAAAATTTCACATCCTGCTTATTTTTCTCTAAATCCAGTTCGGAAAGCTGTTCACGAAGTCCCGCCATTTCAATAGATTTATTCACCAATCCTCCTTTGAAGATCAACTGTGTTGCCTGTACCGCGTACGAACTTCCGTAATGCGGCATCGGAACATTGGTAGAGTTTGAAAAGTCTTTATCGATAGCTACTGCGTCCCCTAAATAGAACTGGCTTGTAGAAGCCGTGATCGTAGGAAGTTTCTGAAGCTTAACAACATTAGTATTTTGTTTTGCAATACCAATGTTCTGTGCGGAAACCTTGAGCTGCTGGTGATTTTGAACAGCGAGTTCCGCCACCTCACCTGCGGTCATCTGTTTAATCTGTTGGGAAAAAAACAGCGCAGGAAAAGCTGCTATCAGTATAGATAGTGCTGTTTTTATTTTCTTTGTCATTTTACCTTGTTTTACAGATGCAAAGTTAGGTCAACAACAAAATCAATCAAATGTTTGATTTTTGGAAAAAGATGTTCAAATGTAAGATTTTAGCTTTCGAACTGATGCCTATACTGTGTAGGACTTACCTCCAGATGCTTCTTAAAAAAGTGAGAAAACGAGTATTGATCACTGAATCCGAGAATAGAGGAAACCTCTGAAACCGGTTTATTGGAAGAGTTTAATAGTACTTTTGCTTCATTGATCACAATTAAAGCAATAATCTGACTTGCAGACTTGCCTGTGATGGTCTTTACAACAGAAGAAAGATGTCTGGTTGTAATTGACTGCCGTTCGGCATAAAACTCAACAGTTCTTTCTGTAAGATGATGTTCTGCAATATCAGTAAGAAACACAAACACGATTTCTTCCTGTCGGGACATCTGATTCATAGAGCTGTTGTCTTCCTTGGAAATAATGCCCGCCATCTGATAGCAGAAAACAGAGAAAAGATGCTCCACCATTTCTTTCTTATAGAGCATTTCAGTCTCAGAATCCAGAATATATTTCAGGAAATTAACACTTTTCCAGACCACTTCCATTTCGTCCTCAGGAAAAGGAACTCCTTTATTCATCTGCTGTCTGAAATAACGATATGTAATCAGACGGTTAAATTTCAATGATAAAGCCGAAATAAATTCTCTTTTATAAGAAACCATTCTGGATTGAAAATCATCTGTTACAGATACTACTTCATAAATGGTTTGCGGATCTGTTACCATAAACATATTAGCAGAAACTTCCAGATCACTGAAGTGCTGACGAAGTTTTATGGTACCTGATTTAATAAAGATAAAAGCAGGATTATCAGGACGGAAAGGTTTATCGACAGCTATTCTCTCGAAAATATTACGTTCCGTAAAAATATCAACTCCGAATTTTTCTAGGGCAGACATAAGACAAATGTAAGCAATCTTACCAGTGATTACAAAATTTTATTATTTTAGCATTAATCCAATTTTCCTTCAGCATGAGAAAGGTTGATCTATTATTTGCCGAATACAGTAAAAGCCATAGAAACGCGACCAACAAGTTCATTCACTGGATTTGTGTGCCTTTAATTTTCTGGACAATTCTTGGTTTTACCTCCCTGATTCCCTCTCCTCATTTCTGTGCCTCCTATTTCGGATGTGCCAGTATCATAAGCCTTATTGTGATTATTCTGATTACTCTGTTCTATATAAGACTGTCTTTTTTAATCGCTATTGTGATGATTCTAGTAATGCTGGTCATGGAGCATTTCATCTATCTGACCAATATTGGTGTTGGAAGACAGTCATGGATAGTGTACCTTTCTGTATTCATCATCACATGGATTTTCCAGTTTATAGGGCATAAAATTGAAGGAAAAAAGCCTACTTTCCTTAAAGATCTGCAGTTTCTTCTCATTGGACCGATCTGGCTTTTAGGCTTTATTCTGAAAAAAGCAGGAATCAAATATTAATCTTCTAAAGCATATACTGCAAAGCTTGCCAGCCAGTGATCTCCGCCATAATTTCCCTGGAAAAGCAGTGGCAATCCATTATTTAGAAATACATCTGCTGTTTTTCTGAAGTCTTTTTTCAGTGGATGATTGGCAGGAAGTGCATTGGAAATTCCTTTCATACACCATGCTTTAGAAAAAGACAATCCTACAAGGTGAACGGTCTGATAATCGCTCAGATCACTTACTACAGGGATTTTTTCAACATTTCCCAGACTTCTTTTTTCATAGAAGGTATTCAGCCACTGTACAAATTCTTTTTGAGGAAGCACTCTGCGCATCAGATCTGCAATTTCCAGACTTGGCGAAAAGAAATCCGACCCATCCGGCTCCAGATAAGCAGGAGTTTTCTGATCTTTTAAGAAAAAGTATTTAGCCTTTTCCATCAGCTGGTTTTCAAATTCTTTATCCTTATTAGCTCTTGCCCAATCTATAGCAAAAGCCATAGCAAATGCAGTATTAGGGTGAACTCCGGTTCTGTTGGGGTACGTTTGTTTTGGAAGATAGGTTTCCCAGGATTTCAGGATCTGATCCGTAAGCGGTTTCAGATTTTGGTGCCATATTTTAGCTTTTGGATGATCCCAATTGGTCAATTCTTCATCCAGCTTTAAGATCCATGCCCAGCCGTAGGTTCTTTCAAAAGTTCCTGTCAGCTGATATTTTGTAAAATAATCTGCTTCTGTCTGTAGTTTTTCTTTTTGAAATGATTCATCCAGAATTTTTTCAATCTCTTTAGCGTTTGACAGATTAGGTTTTGTTTTCAAAAGTCTTGTCAGCATCCAATGTCCATGAACAGAGCTATGCCAGTCGAAACATCCATAAAAACTAGGGTGGAGATCTTTGGGAGTCAAAGGAACTTCCCCGGCATTATTAATGATATGAGCTGTTTTATTTGGATATTCCTGATTGATACAGTGAAGAGGTTTGTCGGACAGTTTCATGGCCATCTCGTCTGTAAGTTTCGGAATTTCCTGTGCATACATCAGAAATGGAGAAAACACAAATGCTAAAAGACTTTTTTTCATGAATTAAAAATAAAAATAATTTATCAGTCTCAGCAATTTTCAGAGCGGTTTTAGAGCTATTTATTGATTTTATATTAACATTCTTTCGTTTTAAATCTTCATTCATTTTACAAATGATCATTTTTGAGCACACTTTTTGATCATCACCATAAAAAACTAATTAACCCATGAAAAAAATTATTTTCCTATTATCAGGTCTTATCCTGATCAATTGCAGCAAATCAGGTGGTGAAAAACAAGAAGTGAAAGCCGACCTGATGGAAGTTATAACCGAAGACAAAACACCTTCTTCTGCAGCGGCACCTTTACCTCCACCAGCTTTTGTTTCTGAAAAACTGGCTACTGATGAGAACGGAACCAACAAAGATGTTTACACCCCAAAGAAAACTGATACAATCTCCAAAAAAATCATTAAAAACGGTGATATGAAGATTCAGGTGGGTGATATTAAAAAGACACAAAATCAGGTCAATGAGATCATCAAAAAAAACAATGCTTATATCCAGAAAGAAGAGTTTCAAAATACAGATATGGATGATAATCTTACTCTGATTATCCGGGTGCCTCATAAAAACTTTGATGTACTGATCAATTCGTTTTCAAATGGTGTAGGAACTGTTTTGTCTAAAAATATTTCATCCAATGATGTAACGGAGGAATATACCGATATCGCCATAAAGCTAGCCAACAAAAAGATATATCTTGAAAAATACCGTGATATGCTTAAAAGTGCTGCTACCACGAAAGATATGCTTGAAATTCAGGAAAATATCAGAGAGCTTGAAGATGAGATAGATGTGGCTGAAGGCAGACTTCGTTTTATTGATGACCGCGTGAATTACAGTACTCTGAACTTAAACTTATACAAAGAGAAAGTAAGAAGCTCAACCACTTCAAAAATTGGTTTTGGAAGCCGTTTTATGGATTCTCTGACGGAAGGCTGGAACAGTTTTGTAAGTCTTCTTCTGGGAATGGTATCTCTATGGCCATTCTTTTTGCTGATTCCTGTTATTATTGTTCTTTGGAGAAAATGGAAATCAAAGAAGAAAGATCAGAATTAATTTATTAAAAAATCCGGGCATCTTCGATGCCCGGATTTCTACTGCATTATCAACAATTTATCCTGTTTCCAGTACTTGTTTAAAATCAATAACAATGCTATAGTCTTGTTAACAGCTGTTAAATATTATTGAAAATTTACTTTCTGATGGTTTTAGTAATACTGCTTCCATCTTTATAAAGGATTTTCACAAAATAGATTCCAGACTGAAGTCGACTGATATTCATACTGTTCTGTCCCGGATTCATGAAAGTCATAATCTGAAGTCCGTGAGGAGTAATCAAATCTACTCTACTTATTTTGTCATAAATGCTTTCAGGTGCAAAGTTGATCAAATGTTCAGATACAATCACTGAAAGATCATTTTCTTTACTGGCAAAAACTGATGCTTTACAAGCCTGCCCTTCATTACAGTCACTTACCACTTTCCACACAGCATTACTTCCCGGTGCCTCTCCCGGATTCGCGTACCATTTGTTTTCCCATATTTTGCAAGAATAGAAAACCTTTGTTCCTGCTGTTGGATAAGTTTTTGTTGGGCTATACTCCTGCGCGCCGCAGTAAGTAACCGGACCACTTGATGCACAACCAGGCGCTTCTGTGCATGTACTTACTTCTTCCCATACCATATTGGTTCCCGGTGTTTCTCCCGGATTCGCATACCACTTATTTTTCCAGATTTTACAAGAGTAGAAAACTTTTACTCCGGCAGTAGGATATGCATTGGCAGCATTATACTGCTCTGCTCCGCAATAGGATTGTCCATTTCCTGGTGTAACTTTTTTAGTTCTGACTTTTAATTCATTACTGGCATCAGAAAGCTGATCGTTCATTGCAACAGATTTAACAGTGTAACGATATTCTGTGTCCTGCGCTAATCCTGTTCGTAAAAAGCTTGTTTGAACAGTTTCTCCTACCTTGATTCCATTTTCAAAGATTTGATAATTTTTGATTCCCTGTGAGTGGGTAGAAGCCATCCACATGAGTGACACAGAGTTTTCAGTAACTGCCATTGAATGAAGGTTGGATGGTGCTGTAGGTTTCTCAATTGTGCCTTCACTGTTTGTTTTTACATTGAGTGGCATGCTTTTTCCTGAAGTGAGCCCCGAAGCGCCTTTTGCCTGTATTTCATAGGTATAAACTGTATTGGCCGTTAAACCGCTGTCTTCAAATGCAGCTCCACTTACCTGCTGAATATTTTGCCCATTGCGGAAAATAGTATAGGATACAGCATCTGATTGTGGAGTCCAGCTTATTTTAGCAGTAGAACTTGTTACACCTACCTGTGTCAATCCTGTAGGAGTGGCAGGTGCTGAGACTCCTGTTCCGGAGGTTACGTTAACATCAATCACATTATAAAATGCATTGGTGGTATCTGCTACATCCCAGACCGCTAAAATTATATGATAACCTGTACGGTTGGCAGGAACTGTAATCTGATGAGAAACATTATCCTGCGGTGGCGTACCATTATGCGCGACTGTACCAATAAGTTCAAGATCCTGACGGGTAAGAGGTTTATTGGGATCCCAGCCCTGCTTTGTCATATAATAATGCCATTTTGCAGTGGCGTGATAGGCCAGATATTTCCAGATAAAGGCATTCACACCGGTGGTGATATTGGTTTTCTTCCATCGGCTGGCATTTTGGATATCCAGCGTAGTATCTCCGCCTATACTTCCATTAGCAGAGGCAATCTTTCCATCTGCCGGACCCGATGCAGGAAATCCTTTAGGAGCTTCCAGAGATCCGGGTTCATTAATGATTGATCCATAGATGCTAAATGCTGCAGAATAGCCAAGAGTAGCTTTATCCAGACTTCCCTGATATCCTCGTGAGGCCGGGCTCATTACATATCCGTGTGCAGATAGATGAATTAAAGAAGGTACCAGTATGGCCAACATCAGCAATACCGGAAAAAAAAATTTACGTGTCATCATAATTAAATATTTGGTGTTGATATTATTGGATCAATGTTGTGTAAAAATGAATTTTTAACCTATTATATTCTAAATAAATAAAGAAATGTAAAGGAATTCACCTTAAATATGTCAAAAAGCAATTTAAATTATAAAATATTTAATAAAAATAAAATTAAACAAAACAAATTAGCCAATATTTAAATTTAAAATACAAAATAGTTATTCATAACATATTATCATTAACACATAATCATAATATTTAAAAATATAAAAGTATGAAAAATTAAATAAATTAATCACTTATTATTGAAATAAATTTAACTTGAGTTAAGATTAAACCGCTGAAAGAAAGGAAATGAAGCTGAAAATAAAGATTAGTTCAATGATTTCTAGGAAATTACCAGAAAATATTTTTAAATAAAAAAAGCTGAAAGAATTGATCATTCTTTCAGCTGCAAATTTTAAAGACCCTTAAAATTATATTTAATCAAAAGGAATAAAGCTTATTTCCCAAGTACAAATACTGCAGGAATTTTATGAAGTTCCGGCTTTTGTTTCTGCCAGTCTTTTATTGTTTTTGTTCTGATAAATTCATGTTCCGGATCATTGATATTGGCAGCAATACAAAGTTTTGTATTAGGTGATAAAAACTTACACAGGTCTTCAAAAAGTTGGTTATTCCTGTAAGGAGTTTCCATGAAAATCTGCGAATATCCGGTTTTTTGAACAAGGCTTTCAAGATTCATTATGTGTTTCTTTTTTTCTCCTTTATCAATAGGAAGATAGCCATGGAAGGTAAATTCCTGCCCATTAAACCCGCTGGAAATCAAGGCGAGGATAATGGATGAAGGCCCTGAAATTGGGATTACCCTGATATTTTTTTCATGGCACCATTTCACCATCAGATTTCCGGGATCTGCAATACATGGTAATCCAGCTTCAGACAGCAAGCCGAAATCCTGCCCTTTCAGCATCAGCTCCTGAGCTTCTTTGATATCTGCATTTTCCGTGTATTTATCCAACAAGAATAACTTCAGATCAGCCTGCTTTTTTTCAGGAGCAAAAAATTTAACAACTTTTCTTGCCGTTTTTTCATTTTCTACGAAGAAATAATCCGTTTGCATGATGTAATCCTTCAAAACAGGTGAAAAGTGGTTGATAGAAGTGTTTTCTGATAAGTAAGCAGGGAGTAAAAAAAGCATTGTATTATTTTTTAGTTCTTTCGTTAAGTGATGGTTTGGGAAATATTTTGCATTTTCATGCTTATTATTTTGATAGTTGGTTTTTGATAGCATCACAACCTTTATCCAAAAGCTGAAAAACTTTTTCAAAATCAGCCATATCCCCCCAATAGGGATCCGGAACCTCAACATTTTTATAATCTCCCAGTTCTTCTAAAAACAAGGATACTTTCTGGCGTTCTTCTTCATTTTTAGCTTTAGAAATAACATCTTCGCACACCCTGATATCCATACAGTAAATCCTATCAAAGGTTTCAAAGTCTTTTCTGGTTATAGGCCTTGATCGTTGACGGGATATATCGATATGATGATTAGCAGCTGTTTTAATAGCTCTTTTATCAGGATGTTCACCTTCGTGCATTGAAATGGTTCCGGCTGAATCTACCATATAATGTTCCGTCAGTTTTGCTTTCATGATTCCTTCTGCCAATGGGCTTCTGCATATATTCCCCAGACAAACCATTAATATTTTCATATTCTGTTTATTTAAAAAAGAGTGTTTTGTCACGACAAAACTAAATAAAAAATGAAGAATACAACTATCCTTCATTTTAATTTATTTTCAGTTCAGAACTGTTTATTGTTTGATTCTTTCTGTAAGGTCTTTTACGTACTTCTTGATTTCTTTATCAATTTTCGAAACATCTTTGATGGTATCACAAGCATACATTACTGTAGAGTGATCTTTTCCTCCCATTTCCTCTCCAATTTTAGTAAATGTAGAATTGGTAAATTCTTTGGAAAAATACATTGCAAGCTGTCTTGGTAATGCAATCTCTCTTTTTCTTGTTTTTGAAAGCAACTGCTCTTTTTTGATTCCAAAATAATCACAAACCACTTCCTGAATATAAGGAATATTGATTACTTTTTTCTGGTTAGCCGCAATTCTGTTGATGGTTTCCTTTAATAGCTCAAGACTCAGGTCTCTCTTATATACTGTAGAGTAAGCAATCACAGAGTTAATAACCCCGATAAGTTCTCTTACATTGGTTTTCGTTTCCACCGCAAGGAAATCAAGCATATCTCCCGGAAGAACGATCCCATCCCTACTTAGCTTATCTTCAATGATTTGTCTTCTTGTAGATAAATCCGGAGATTTAATTTCTGCAGAAAGTCCCCATTTGAAACGGGAAACAATTCTGTCCTGAATATCCATAATATCTGCTGGCGCTTTATCTGAAGTAAGGATAATCTGTTTTCCGTTCTGATGCAGGTGATCAAAAATATGGAAGAAACTGTCCTGTGTAGCAGATTTTCCGGATAGGAACTGAATATCATCAATAATCAGTACATCTACCATTTGATAGAAATTCGCAAATTCTGTCTGCTTATGAGCTTTTGCGGCAGAGATAAACTGCTGGATAAACTTTTCGGAAGACAGATAAAGAACTACTTTATCAGGAAACTGATTTTTTACTTCAAGACCAACAGCCTGTCCCAGGTGGGTTTTTCCAACTCCGTATCCTCCATATAAGAATAACGGGTTGAAAGCTGTTGCTCCGGGTCTTTTTGCAATGGATCTGGCTACAGTCGCTGCAAATTTATTACTTTCTCCTTCTACATAACTATCAAAAGAATAGTCTGGTTTCAGGTTAGAATCTATATTTACTTTTCTAATTCCAGGAACTACAAAAGGGTTCACAATATTAGCAGAGAATCCTTGTGGCATTGTTTCCTGTGTTTTTGGAGTTGGAACACTTTGTCCCTTAATGTTCATGGTAACAGGTTTTTCTTCACCTTTTGGTCTGTTTTCCATCACAGAATACCATAATTTCACTCCTTTTCCAATATTTTTCTTTAGGGCAGCAGAAAGTAAGGACAAGTAATTGTCCTCTATATATTCCTTGTAAAAATCGCTCGGTACGATCAACGTAAGGTTGTTTGCCACTAAAGAAAGCGGCTGCACCTTATCGAATAACATATCGAAAGATTTTTCAAGTTTTTTCAGGTCAGAATTGTCTTCAGCTGCGTTCAGGTTATCCCGCATGAACTGAAGGCATTTCTGCCATATCATCATTAAATTGTCATCCATTTTTTCTGCCCCGATTATTCTTTGTTTGTACTGTGTTTAGAAGGAAGACAAAGGTCTAATTTTTTCTTTTCAAAAAAAAATATTGCAGGTATTGATTATTTAAAAATATATTTGTATGTATAATTTAAGACCTAAAATGATACACACAACACACTCAATACGAGTACGTTACGCGGAAACAGACCCAATGAAATATGTATACTATGGTAACTATGCAACGTACTTCGAAGTTGGGAGAGTGGAGCTCTTCAGAAGCATAGGAATTTCATACGATGAAATTGAAAACCAAGGAATTTGGCTCCCTGTTTCAGACTATAAAATCAAATATATCCGCCCGGCTCTGTATGATCAAAAATTAGAAATCCATACTTATGTTAAAAAAATTCCGGGTGTAAGAATTGAATTTGAGTATGAAATTTACAATGAAGAGCATACTAAAATAACAGAAGCTTCCACTACTCTATTCTTTTTGGACGCGAAAACCAACAAAGTTATCAAATGTCCGGATTTTCTGATGGAAATGATTGAGAAGAATTGGAAGGAATAGTTTGCAGGTGTAGATGGCAGGGATTAGGGGTAAGTTTGAGAGTTTTAGAGCGGGAGAGTTTGAGGATTCGAGAGTTTAAGGTTATAGGTTTAATGTTGTGGGTAACCAGAAACAAAAAAACAACCAATAACTAATAAACCACAACAAAAAGCCAGCAACCAGCAACCAGAAACAAAATAAACCCACAACAAAACATCCCTGAAATATCCACTCTGTTTATGAATTAATTCGCACCTTTGTACCTTTATTTTAATCATCCCTTATATATTATATTATGAAGATTGCATTTTTGGGACCTCACGCCAGTTTTACTCAGCTTGCCACTGCGCAGCTTTTCCCTGATGACGAAATATTACCACAAGCCAGTATTCTGGATTGTTTTAATGCTGTTGAAAGCGGAGAAGCAGTAAAGGCTGTAGTACCTTTGGAAAACTCTATTGAAGGAACCGTTTCTATGACGCTGGATTATTTATATAAAACTCCGTCTATCAAAATTGAAGCAGAAGCAGTAATGCCTATTGCACACCACCTGATGATTCACCCGGCAAATTCTGTTGAGAATATTGAAAGAATATATTCGCATCCGCAGGCACTGGCACAGAGCTTTCATTTTCTGGATAGTCATTATAAAGAGATTCCAAAACAAGACTTCTCTTCTACTGCCGCTGCTGCAAAATTTGTTTCAGAAAATCCGGATACTACCATTGCTGCAGTAGCCAATCAGTTTGCTGCTAATTTATATGGATTGAAGATCATCAACCGTAACATTCAGGATTTTGAACAAAACCACACCCGTTTTATCATCATTTCTAAACAACAGAACAAGTACCAAAATGATAAATTGGAAACCTTAGGAGAAAAATCAGGAATGCTGATCACTCTTCCGGAAGATCATCCCGGTGGACTGCATCAGGTTTTATCTGTTTTTGCGTGGAGAAAAATGAACCTCAGCAAAATTGAATCCAGAACATTAAAGACCGGACTGGGTAATTATTTCTTCTTTATCAATGTAGAAGGACCATGGGAAGATATCTTACATGGAAACGCCCTTAAAGAGCTCGAATCTATCCAAGCTAATATTGATTTTCTAGGAAATTATAAAGAATTCCTTCTGGAAAGCTAAGGAAAGTCAACAAAAATGATAAAAAAACACCGCCATAAATGCGGTGTTTTTTGTTTTTATACCTATCAAAACCCCCAAAGACACAAAATTTCATAATAAATTATTTAGTTCATAAAAGATTCATTCTAAACTAAAAATAACCCACACAACAGGGAAAATTAATTTTCTTAAAACACTTATAAACAGACGATTAGTTTTAAAATAAATATAATAACTCGTAATTAAATTATGAACTAATATATATTAAAATATAAACATATGTTTGAATATATTACATCATATTAATATTAAAATTGAAAATCACACAATATTGAATATAATTTTTATTGTATATTTGCTAAGCAACTAATTAAAATCTTGATCATGAAAACTAAACTTTACAGCTTAATGTTAGCGTGTACAGCCCTACCATTATTTTCGCAAGTTGGTATCAATACAGCTTCTCCAACTGCAACCCTTGATGTTAACGGAACATTGAAAGTTAGAGACACCCCTGCAGCCACAGCACTACCCGGATATCAGGTTTTAGCAGTTAACCAGGGAACTACTCAGGTATTCTCAATGGATCCAGCACTATTAACAGCTGCTTCAGCAACTAATACTACGGTGTATAATGCAAAAAAAACGACAGGTATCAATATCCTGAATTTAGGAGTTTTACCATCAGATTTCCAACCAGTAAACTTTGTACAAGCTGACAGAACAATAGGAACTGCTACTTTATTTACAAATGCTGATGGTTCTTATAATATTCCATCTGCCGGTGTATATGCCGTTGGGTTTTCATTCAGATACGGAACCGGACTACAGGCATCATTATTGTCAGGTGCTCCAGGTATCGCAATAGCAAGAACCAGATCTGCAGTAACAACTCTGATAGATACACGCCCATTCAGCGGTATCAACCTTGCATTAGCAATAAATATTACATTTTCCGACTCCAGCATCAACTCCTTATATTCTTTTCAGGCGGGTGATAAAATCTCTTTCGGGCTTGTTGACACAGGGAATATCAGTATAGGATTATTAGGCTCAAGTGTTACTTCCTTCTACATTTACAAAGTATCAAACTAGTAAAACATATTGTTAGTTATCTATACCGTTAACCCATCGCTTATACTGTGATGGGTTAATTTTTTAAATAGCTTTTCAAACATTTCTTTATATTTGATAAAAACTAATGAAATGAATGAATTTGTTGCTGTCATCATCCTTATCATAATCTTCATTATTTTCAACAATCTGAATACTAAAATCAGAAAACTTGAAAAGGAAATCACTGATCTTAATTATAAAATAAATAAGACCCAGGCTCCATCTGAAGTGATCCATAAAAAAACTTCCACAGAAGAAACTATTGTTGCACAGCAAATACAACCTCATCAGATCTATCATGAAGATGTAAAACAGGGTGAAGGAGCCAAAGAAATACCAACACCAGAGCAAAAAGACTGGCTCACTCCTGTTTTTGATTTTTTAAAACAGAATGCACTGACCATTATTGGTATTTTTACCCTTGTTCTCGGAATCGGGTATTTTGTAAAATATGCTATTGATAAAAACTGGATCGGAGAAACAGCAAGGGCGGCTATTGGTTTTTGTACGGGAGCAGGAATTATCATTACCGGGCATTTTCTCAGAAAAAATTATACTGCATTTGCTTCTATCATAACGGGAGGCGGAATTGCCGTTTTGTATTTTACTGCCACCATAGCTTTCCGGGAATATCATCTTTTTACACAGAATACCGCATTTTTTATCACTGTCCTTATCACAGCAGCCTCTATCATCCTATCCTATTATTATAAAAGTGAAGTCTTAATTATTTTTTCATTAATAGGCGGCTTCGCTGCTCCATTGATGATCAGTACAGGACAAAGCAATTATCCCTTCCTTTTTATTTATCTTACTCTTTTAAATATAGGAATGCTGACTGCTTCTTTTCTTCAACACTGGAAAAGTGTGGGATGGACCGCTTATATTTTTACAACAGCCTATCTTTTTTACTGGACAAGTGAGAGTACTGAACTTTTAAGCATTACTTTTTACCTTATCAGCTATGTGATTTTCTACATTTTTGCTCTGCATGAATATTTCAGGAAAAACATACTTTCAACATCTGATATTTTAATACTTGCTTTAGCCAATTTCTCGAGCATTCTTGGACTGCTTTATATTTTTGATACACTGAATTATGAACCACCGATCATCTTCCCTCTTATTTTTGCAGCTGTAAATTCCATTCTGCTCTTTAGAGAATATGGGAAAAAAAACTTCGGCATTCCTTATTCTGTATTTGCGGGACTGGTTACAAGCCTTATCACAACGGCTATAGCAATTCAATTCAAAACCCACCTCATCACCAGTATTTGGGCAATAGAAACAACGCTGCTTCTTTTCATCTGGAAAAAAACCGGGCATAATATTTTCAGGATTTTCTTTTATATTCTTTTTCCAATGGTCATGATCGCTCAGACTGTAACCTGGACAGAATATTTTGGAAACAGCGACTTTAATATTGTATTCAATCCACCGTTTATCACAAGCTCTTTTACTATTACTTCTATTATTGCTAATTTATATTTATTAAGAAATACGAAACAGGAATCAAACGAAAAATCCAAAAACTTTTTTGAAGATCTCATTACGGTAGTAAGTTATGGTATTATTTATATTACTTTTCTTCTTGAGATCATTTACCACATTTCAGATATGCCATGGGAAGCGATTACTGGTGTAGGATTATTATTTACCATTTATTATATTTTCTTCTTATTACTTTTAAGAAAAACATTAAATATCAGCAGTAACATCCAAACGGCTCTTATCTATCTGCTTTTTATTCTGGCAACCCTTAATTTATCGGCTTCTGTTTCATCAATTGTCCCAGCTATTTTAACAAAGAGATTACATGTAAGTTTTTATTTACTGCATTTGCTTCAGTGGATTCCTTTTATATATGTATGTTTCAGGATTGTTCCTTCATCGGAGTTTCATAAACGCCAGATTTCTTACTGGATCATGTCTTTGGCAATTATCATTTGCATAAGCTGCGAACTTCATCATTCCAATGTTTTGATGGTTTCAAATGACATTCCTCATTCCTATGAAGCAAGTGAACATTTCAATATTCTTTATCTTCCTATTATATGGACTATTCTTGCCAGTATTTTTATTTATACCGGCTTGAAAAAGGATATTCAGGAATACAACAAGATTGGCTTTGCTTTGATAGGCCTTATGGTGTTAAAACTTTACGCTTACGATGTATGGCAAATGGATAATATTTCAAGAATCAGTGCCTTCATTGCGCTTGGAATCATCTTATTATTAAGCTCTTTTGCGTTCCAGCGTCTGAAAAACATCATCAGAAATATGGTTGACAAAAAAGACAAAACAAAAGAAAGCACAGACTGACAATCAGGTTAAAAGTTTTTATTTCTAAATAAAATGTAAAACAATTCAAGATTTTATTCACATTTTATAAAAAATAACTATATTTATCACGTTTTTAACAGTTACATATTCTGATTATGAAAAAATTACTCTATTCTTTTTTAATACTGTCTTCTGCTACTTTATTTGCACAGCAAAAAAATCCTGCTGTGAAGTTTGCAGTTGCTGACAACGCTATTGGAACAGTAGATCTATTCAATGCGAGAAAGAGCGTATTGCAGGTTTCGAAAGTATACAATTCTCCGGCAAGTCTTCCCCAAAGTTTAAAAAAATACAGTTCTGTTTTTATAAAAGGGGTGACTGAATATAAATTCAAAAACGGAGAAAACGTATTTGACAGAATGACGCTATCCAATATGAATGCTCAATATAATCTCCCGGCAGATAACCCTGTATATATCGAAGGATATGAATTTACGGATACAAGCACTCTGATTTATCCTGAAATAAAGAAAAGAGCAGAAACAAAAGATTACAACGGTAAGAAAACATTGTTTATTTATACTACCGAATAATTTAATTTGAATCATATAAAAAAGGATGCTGAAAAACAGCATCCTTTTTATTCTAATATTTATTGTTCCACTTTTTCTTAAGCTCTTCGTAAATCTTCTTTTCTGTGGAGTTATTACCGGGCTCGTACAGTTTTACACTTCTGATTTCCTCAGGAAGAAAGTCCTGCTCTACAAAGTTCCCTTCATAAGAATGGGCATACTTATATTCTTTTCCGTAGTCCAGATCTTTCATCAGTTTTGTAGGAGCATTTCTTAAATGAAGCGGCACCGGCAGATTTCCCGTTTGCTTCACCAAAGCCAAAGCTTCATTGATCGCCATATAAGCAGAATTACTTTTAGGTGAAACCGCAAGATATACCGCTGTTTCACTTAATATAATCCTCGCTTCAGGATTTCCGATTACATTAATTGCCTGAAAACAATTGTTAGCAACCACTAAAGCATTTGGATTCGCCAGACCTACGTCTTCAGCAGCCAGAATAAGCATCCTCCTTGCAATAAATTTGATATCTTCTCCTCCGGCAATCATTCTCGCCAGCCAATACACCGCTCCGTTAGGATCACCGCCACGCATTGATTTGATAAAAGCCGAGATAATATCATAATGCTGTTCTCCGTTTTTATCATAAAGAGCCATTGTCTCCTGAAGAACTTCAAGTACATCAGAATTAATGATTTCTGTTGTTCCGGAATTTTTATATTGATTTAAAACCAATTCCACAGAATTGATCAATTTCCTGGCATCACCACCGGAATATTGAATGAAAGCTTCTTTTTCAAGAATTTTAAAATTGGTTTCTTCATCTTTATTAAATCTTTCGGAAGCAATATCAATTAATTCCTCCAGTTTTTCATAGCTCAAAGCTTTTAAAATATAAACCTGACTTCTTGAAAGCAAGGCTGAAACCACTTCAAAACTTGGATTTTCCGTAGTAGCTCCTATTAAAACAATCCAGCCTTTTTCTACAGCGTGCAGCAGTGAATCCTGCTGAGATTTGTTGAACCGGTGAATCTCATCAATAAATAAAATGGGTGACTTTCCTGAAAACAGATTCTGTTTCTTAGCATCATCAATAACATCCCTTACATCTTTCACTCCTGAAGAAACGGCAGAAAGTTTATAGAACTTCCTTCCCGACTGCTCTGAAATAATTTCCGCTAATGTCGTTTTCCCCGTTCCCGGAGGCCCCCAAAGAATGAGAGAATTGAGGCTGTTATTTTCGATCATTTTTCTGATCGTTCCTTTGTCGCCGGTAAGATGTTCCTGGCCCAACACATCATTCAGGGTTTTGGGTCTTAGTTTTTCAGCTAATGGAATATTTTGATTCAAAGTAATTCTATTTTTAAGATCAATGTTCCGGATTTTTGATCACCGAAACTTATAACAAATTTAAACTAATTTTCATTTTTTTAGCCTATTTTTGCATTGTTTTGAAACTTACATTCAATAAAATCATTACATTTCCGCTGGTAATTTTGATAAAATTCTACCAATGGTTTATCTCGCCCTTACTTCCCAAAAACTGCCGTTATGAACCTACCTGTTCCCATTACATGATTGAATCACTTCGCGTTCATGGGATTTTTAAAGGTTTCTGGCTGGGATTTAAAAGAATTTTAAGATGTCACCCCTGGGGAGGAAGCGGTTATGATCCCGTTCCACCCAAACATAAATGTCAATAATCAAACTATTAAATCAATAGAAAATGAATACTATTTTTTTCAGAATTTATCTTGTGCTGTTTGCGTTCACAACGCAGCTTTTTTTTGCACAGGAATACCCTGGAGGTTTATCTGACGGAACTTTAGATGTCAACGGAAATAATGTTCCGGTAAAAATCTATTCTACTACAGAAATGGGAGACCTGACAGCTTTTCCAGACAGAGAATCAAATAAGAGCTATTCTTTTGTTGTGATCCTTAACGGATCCAGCCTTGAACCAGCTTATTATAATTATGCAGCTTCGGCGTTAGGAAGGTTCAAGGATTCTAAGTATCAGTTTTTTGATAAAAATTTTAAACTGATAGATGCTTCTGCTACTCCTGAGAATGTTACCTCCTTCAAATATGCGGTAAAATTGGCAAAACCTATCACAGATTCTGACAAAGTAGAACTTAAAACTTCCTTTAAAATATGGGATCCTTCAAAAGGGATTCATATCGGATCTTTTACCCTTCATTTCTACAGTTTAATGTTTGTATTTGCATTTGGTTTCGGATATGTTTTAATGACCAGAATCTTTAAAATTGATAATATCAACCAGAGATATCTTGAACCTCTTTTCACATGGACATTGATTGGGACTATTCTGGGAGCAAGATTAGGGCATGTTATTTTCTATCAGCCGGAATTATTCAAAGAGGATTTCTGGAGCGTATTTTTACCCATCAGTACAAAAAATGGCTTCAAATTCACAGGGTTTTCAGGATTGGCCAGCCATGGTGCTACCATCGCTTTGATCTTTACCACGCTTTATTATTCATTTAAAATCATCAAGAAAAATCCTTTCTGGGTATATGACAGATTAGGAATTGTAGTAGCTTTAGGAGGAGCATTTGTAAGAATGGGAAACTTTTTCAACTCTGAAATCGTTGGTAAACCAGCTGATCCCAACTCTCCGTTTGCCTTGCTTTTCCCACAACAAAGCAGTGAATATGGTCTTACTGTACCTCGTTATCCAAGCCAGCTGTTTGAAGCTGTAGGATATATTCTGCTATTCATTTTATTATGGATTCTCTATAGAAAAACGGATAAAAAATACCAGCAGGGTTGGTTATTCGGGTTGTTCTTTATTATTCTTTGGGCGATCAGATTCTTTGTTGAGTTCCTGAAAGAGCCACAGGGAGATGAGTTCATCCAGATAGGTGGTTTGAACACAGGTCAGGTTCTTTCTATTCCTTTTATGATTGCAGGAGTTATTATCATGATTGTTTCTAAGAAATTCAAGATCACTCCAGAGGAAAATGAGAAACCGGAATATATTGAAAAAGCTAAGTAAACAACTGGAAATTGAAAAACTCCGGTTTTAAGATAAAAAAGGCAAGTTTGTGATAATACAAACTTGCCTTTTAATTATATAAGTTCTCTCAGGCTTCTCAGCCTTTTTAAGTTTTCTTGTTACAAACTTCTCTCTGCTTTCCTGTTCAGTTCTTCAAAAACACGCCCGAATTCATCAATAACATTCGTGGGAAGCATAGATTCTTTTGAATGTTTTTCTGAAGTAAAATCAGCCGCTCTTCCATGAAGCCATACGCCTAAAATACAGGTTTGTTCCTGAGAATATCCCTGCGCCAGAAGTGAGGTCAGAATTCCGGTGAGAATATCGCCGCTTCCTCCTTTCGCCAGTCCTGCATTTCCGGTTATATTATAGAATACTTTTCCTTGTGGAGTAATAACTTGTGTATGATGATCTTTAAGCACCATATAAATATCCAGTTCTTTGGCTTTTTTCCTTGCCAGCTCAAGCCTGTTAAAAGAATTTTCTGTACTCCCGAAAAGCCTTTCAAATTCTTTCGGATGAGGAGTAATGATAGATTCTTTGGGTATCAATTTAAGATTCTTTGGATCTTTTGAAATGATATTCAATGCATCAGCATCCAGAATCAATGGTTTTGTATAGTTTTTAAGAAAATCCAGGAGGCTTTTTTCGGTTTCCGGATGCGTTCCCAGCCCAGGCCCGATACCACAGGTAAAGTCATTATCAATCTCAAAATTTGTGATCAACTCCTCTCCTCCTTTTATAAACATGGCTTCCGGACATGAGGTCTGTAGTATTTCGTATCCACATTCAGGTGCCAGTGTAAAAGTCAGACCAGCTCCTGTTTTTAGGGCAGATTTTGTAGCCAGAACTGCAGCCCCTATCTTTCCATAACTCCCTCCTATGATGACAGCCTTACCAAAAGTGCCTTTATGAGAAAATTCATTTCTGGGTATGAATATAGATTCTATCAAATCTCCGTCAATAACAAAGTATTTCGTATCAGCTGTATCAGTATAGACATTACTTAAATCAATATCCAGCACTTCTACTTTTCCGGTATATTTTCCGGTTTCAGGATGAAGAAAAGTTCTTTTCCAACATTGGAAAGTTAATGTGTAATCTGTCTTCAGAACGACAGTATTCTGATCAAATATTTCATCTGCAGACAATCCCGAAGGAACATCAATGGATATTTTACTATTCTTTTTAGTATTCAATTGCTCAACGAGCATTTTGTATTCTCCTTCCAGTGGTCTGGATAGCCCCGTTCCAAAAAGAGCATCAATAATGATTGTTTTATCATCAAAATTGTACTGTTCAATCTGATCAAATTTCCTCACCGATATTCCTGACATATCCCGGAGTCTTTTCAGATTTACCGAGGCATCTTCCGAAAATTTTCGTTTGGGATCACTCACAAACACATCTACATCAAACCCTTTCAGATAAAGTATTCTTGCCACCGCCAAACCATCACCTCCATTGTTTCCGTTACCACAAAAGACTGCCAGTTTTTTATGATTTTTACAGTGTTCTGAAATCCAGTGTGCCACTGCCATTGAAGCTCTTTCCATTAACTGGATAGAAGAAATTGGCTCGTGAGAAATCGTAAACTGATCCCAGCTGCGTATCTGTTCTGTGGTAAAAATTTTCATAGGTAAATCAAACTTTTAAGCAAATTACAAAAGATTTTTCATTATGATGACACGTCAATAATAAAAATAAAGAGACTTCATTAATGAGATAAAGTATCTGTAAAAAGCTAAAATATTCATTAAAACAAATTCTATAAATTCCTCATAAAATTCAATATTTTGGGAATAAAAAACCATAAAAAGTAGTGTTTTTTACATTTTTAAATTATATTTTTGTGTATATACTAATTAAAAAAAATATAAATTATGGGATTTGTTAAAGAATTTAAAGAGTTTGCCTTTAAAGGAAATGTTCTCGACCTGGCTGTCGGTGTGATCATTGGTGCAGCATTTGGTAAAATTGTTTCGTCATTGGTGGAAGATGTAATCACTCCTTTGATCCTCAACCCTGCATTGAAAGCAGCCGGTGCAGAAAACATTGCCAAACTTACATGGAATGGTGTTGCCTATGGAAACTTCATTTCAGCTGTAATTAGTTTCCTTTGTATCGCTATGGTTCTTTTCTGGATCATTAAATTTGCCAATAAAGTCAACAAAAAAGAAGCTCCAGCTCCTGCAGGACCTACAGACGATCAAAAATTACTGGCTGAGATCAGAGATTTATTAAAAAGTAAGAATATATAATCTGATAACAGTTTAAAAATAAAAAGCACCTCCGCGGAGGTGCTTTTGTTATATTATATCATTTCAAATTATTGAATCTGTAAGATACTTGAAATCTGCTCTGCCAGAGAAAGCCCGATTCTGTCCTGAGCTTCAAGAGTAGAGGCTCCTGTGTGAGGGGTAAGAGAGATCTTAGAATGATTAAGAATTTCCTTAGATGGAGTTGGTTCATTAATGAAAACATCTAATCCGGCAAATCTTACTTTACCAGAATCCAAAGCCTGGATTAAAGCAGCTTCATCAATTACTCCTCCTCTGGAACAGTTGACAATAGCTACTCCTTCTTTCATCATTTCAAATTCATTCTGACCTATCATATAACCGTCTTTCTGAGCAGGAACGTGTAACGTAATGAAGTCTGAATGTTTCAGCACTTCCTGCAACGGCTCGGTTTCGATATCAACATTAATAAACTGGTTGTTGTAAAACTTCACTTTAATGCTTGCTTTTCCTACATTATTATCAGCTGCTACTACTCTCATTCCAAGTCCTAAAGCAATTCTTGCTACTTCCTGACCGATTCTTCCCATTCCTACAATACCAATGGTCTTTCCTCTCAATTCAATACCAGCAGCATACGCTTTTTTAAGACCTCCAAATTCAGTATCTCCTACCAAAGGCATTTTTCTGTTGGAATCCTGAAGAAATCTTGCTCCGGAAAATAAATGAGCAAAAACAAGTTCAGCCACAGATTCCGAAGAAGCTGAAGGTGTATTGATCACATGAATCCCTTTTTCTCTTGCATAGTCTACATCAATATTATCCATACCTACACCACCTCTACCAATAATGTCGATGGATGGGCAGCCGTCAATAATATCTTTTCTTACCTGCGTAGCACTTCTCACCAATAGGGTGCGGATTTTGTGCTCATTAATATAATCTACCAAAAACTCCTGCGGAACTTTTGTAGTAATCACTTCAAAGCCTTTTTCTGTCAATGCATCTATTCCGGATTGATCCAGGCCGTCATTTGCTAAAACTTTCATAAATATCAAGTATGTTAAAAAATGAAAGATTTAAAAATTAAAAGAGCTGGTTCACATTTAATTTTTAAATCTTTGAATTATATTTTTATTCGCCGTCTTCTTTGAATACTTCAATGGTCACTTGTTTTTCTACCAAATCCGTAAATCTTCCTTTATATCTTGTAGCTCTTACCAGGTGGTTGTCTATCCAGTGGTAATTTCCTCCTCTCGGTTTTCCGCAAAGCACGCTGTGGTATTTGAAACCATGCTTATCCAGCCAGTCGATAGTGATTTGTTTTAGATTTTCGGTTCTTGAAGTAAAAAAGCAAATCTGATGTCCTTCGTCATACCATTTATTAATGGTTTCCAGTGCATCAGGATATGGTTCGCAGGTAACCATTCTTTCCGGTTCTTCGTTGGGAACGTCATCAGTAATGGTTCCGTCGATATCTATTAAGTAATTTTTTATTCCATCCTTTAGAATAGGACTAATGTGTTCAATGTATTCTAATTCCATTACTAAATATTAAAAAACAAAGTTAGCGTTTTTACAGGTACCAGACCTATCAATCTTTATTAATGTTAATATTTTACTATAAAAACTATTATTTAAAGAATAATATTAATATTTTATTAATCATTTCATCACATCTGGTTAAAATTTTTCGTTTTGTTTTTTATCTTTAAACAAATAAATCTGACAATATAAACAAAGTCAACTAACAAAATTGCAAATTTGCTTTGAAGCCTTCGCTATTTCCTCCATCTCATTAACGGTATTATAAAAAGCATGATGTTTATCTAAAAATTTCCAAAATACATTTATTACTCTTACATTTGTAGGAATGGAAGAATTTGTCGTTTTAGTAAATACTGAAGATGGAGTTTTAGGACTGATGGAAAAACAACAGGCTCACATCAATGGCTTGTTACACCGTGCTTTTTCTGTATTTCTGTTCAACAGTAAAGGAGAAATGCTTCTTCAGAAAAGGGCTTCAGGAAAATACCATTCTCCCAATCAATGGACCAATGCAGTATGCTCGCACCCGAGACAAGGGGAAACTTATAAAGAAGGAGCGGTACGCAGACTGAAGGAAGAGTTGGGAATTGAAGCAGAACTTTCAGAAAAATTCAATTTTATTTACAAGGCAGATGTAGGCGGTGGTCTTTGGGAACACGAGCTGGATCATGTATTTGTAGGAAATCATGAAGCAGATTTCAATTTGAATAAAGATGAAGTGGAAGAAGTACGATTCATTACTCCGCAAGATCTGGATAAAGAAATCGCTGAACATCCTGAAAACTTTACGGAATGGTTCAAAATCATCCTGGAAGAATATAAACACCATTTTTAATGATGAAAAAAGTATTGTTTTTTTCTGCTCTTATAACAGGAGGTCTGTTTTTTGCCCAAAAAGCAAAAGTATACGAAAACCCCAACTACTCCATTAATGTTCCCGAAGGCTGGAAGTCTACCAATGACAGTGAGATTGTGAATATCTTTCCTACCAGTGAAATTGGGGCCATTACCATTTCCGAATACCACGGACTGGACCTTCCGAAAGAACAAATGAAAAAATTTGTTCTGGATCTTAATAAATCTACTGATCCGGAAAATAAAGTAAAAGAAAGCAGAAGCAAAAAGGGATATACAGAATATTTTTACGAATATTTTGATGAAAAAGGGAAATTGTTTTGGATTACCAAAGCATTCCAAAAAGATAAAGATCTATATCTGATTACCATCAACTGCGGTCAGAAATTCTGGAACGGAAATTATATGACACAATTCAATGAGACTTTCAACAGTTTTAAAATAAAGAAATAAAAATTAAATATGAAGAAAACAGCCTTGTACGACAAACATGTTTCTTTGGGAGCGAAGATCGTACCTTTCGCAGGTTTTGAAATGCCTGTTCAATATTCAGGGGTTACAGAAGAACATTTTGCAGTAAGAGAAAAAGCAGGTTTATTTGATGTTTCCCACATGGGACAGTTTTTCATCGAAGGACCAGGTTCAAAAGATCTTTTACAGTTTGTCACTACGAATAATGTAGATGCCCTTGAAAACGGAAAAGCTCAGTATTCTTGTCTTCCTAACGAAAATGGAGGAATTGTAGATGACCTTATCGTTTACAAAATGGAAGATGATAAATATTTTGTAGTAGTAAATGCTTCTAACATTGACAAAGACTGGAATCATATTTCAAAATACAATACTTTCGGGGCTAAAATGACCAACGCTTCTGACGAAATGTCATTATTGGCAATTCAAGGACCAAAAGCTACTGAAATCCTTCAAAAACTTACGGAAGTAAACCTTTCAGAAATTCCTTATTACCATTTCACTGTAGGAAGTGTTGCCGGAGAAAATAATGTGATCATTTCAAATACAGGATACACAGGAAGCGGAGGTTTTGAGATTTATTTCAACAACGAAAGTGCTGAAAAACTTTGGGATGCTGTAATGGAAGCTGGTAAAGATGAAGAAATTATTCCTTGTGGATTGGCTGCCAGAGATACTTTAAGACTAGAAAAAGGATTCTGCCTTTACGGAAATGATATCGATGATACTACTTCTCCTATTGAAGCTGGTTTAGGATGGATTACTAAATTTGATAAAGACTTCGTTTCTAAAGACGTTTTCGCAAAACAGAAAGAAGAAGGAGTTACAAGAAAATTAGTTGGTTTCGAATTGACTGATAAAGGAGTTCCAAGACACGATTATCCTGTAGTAGATGCTGAAGGAAATGTGATTGGAAAAGTAACTTCCGGAACACAGTCTCCAATGAAGAAAGTAGGTTTAGGTCTTGCGTATGTAGACAAACCTCATTTCAAATTAGGATCTGAAATCTTTATTCAGGTAAGAAATAAAAATATTCCGGCAAAAGTGGTGAAAGCTCCTTTTGTATAATTGGAAAAAATAGTAAAAAAGAGAAGAGGCTGTGATTTTCACAGCCTCTTTTTTGTTTAAAGACAGATACAGCATATTTTTCTATCAGGAGAGCAGACATCGCCTACTCCGGGTGTATTGGAAATCACTCCGCCTGCACCCCCACATAATCTATTACAATTAACCGGAAGAATAGTACCTCCACCATTAATTTTTTTTAAAGCTGATCTGTTAAGATTCTTTGTTTTTAAAAAGTTTGTTTTCATATTATTAATTTTGATGATTATAAATATAGTTATAAATCACAATAAAAATACTACGAATCAACAACTTACAACATATAATAAAATAAAACATCCGGCTCAATAATGAAAAAACACTATTAAGCCGGATATATAGATTATTTACAATCTTATTACTTAATTTACACCAAAGAACATCTGTAGTTCTTCAACATTTTTCTTATCATTTCCTACGAAAATCTCCTTATCTGTAATAAATACAGGTCTTTTCAGGAAAGTATAATGATCCAGCAGTAATTCTTTAAAATCTTTCTCTGTCAAAGATTTCACATCCAACCCCCTCAATTTAATCTGAGTAGATTTTTTACTGAATAACGCTTCATAAGATTTTGTTTTTTTATGCATTTCTGCCAGCTCTTCTTTCGTAATCGGCTCTTTTTTGATTTCTCGAAGTTCCCAGTCTGTAAGATCAAATTGGGCTAAAATTTTTCTGCACGTATCACAGGTGTTGAGATAAAATACTTTCTTCATTACTGTTTCTAAATCTGTTATTGGTTAAAATTCCCTTTCATTGAAAGTTTCGTCTTTCAAAAGTAGGATTTAATCTAAAACTTTGGAAATTATTAAATAACTTTATTCAAATTTTATAAAGATGCAGAACAAGCCTATTACTTTTCAGTTTATTTCGGAGCCTTCAGATGTTAATTACGGAGGAAATGTACATGGAGGAAGTGTGATGAAATGGATTGACCAGGCCGGTTATGCTTGCGCAACAACCTGGAGTGGCAATTATTCTGTCACAGTGTATGTGGGTGGAATTCGTTTTTATGATCCCATTAAAATCGGGGAAGTGGTAAAAGTAGATGCTCAGGTGATCTTTACCGGAACATCCAGCATGCATATCGCCATTAATGTCTTTTCGAGAAACCTGAAACAGCCAAACTTTGAGAAAAAAACCCACTGTATTATTGTTTTTGTTGCGGTAGACGAAAATGGTAAAAAACTTCCTGTACCGAAATGGATCCCGGAAACAGAGGAAGAAAAGCAGCAGGAAATTTACGCTAAGCGCCTAATGGAACTGAGAACGCAGATTGAGGATGAGATGAAGCCGTTTTTGTAAGAGCGGGTTTCGAGATTACGAGGTTCAAGGTTTAAAGTTTTGAGTAACCATTAACAAAAAAATGACTAATCACCTTATATGAAAAGTATTCTTACTTTAATGGCTTTGCTTATGATGGCGTTATGCCAGGCTCAGACGCATCGGTTTATTTATGAACTGCAGTATAAGATGGATTCTACAGAGACCACTTATGAAAAATTGAATATGATACTGGATATTACCCCGAAAGAGGTAAAATTTTACGGAAGAAACCTGATCACAACAGATTCTTTAAATAAAAAATTCGGGATGAATACCAGCCATGCCGATATGTCCGGGCAAGTGGTGAAAAGAAAAATCAATTCTTTTGATAATGAAAACTTTATCAATGTTAAAAACGGATATTATTCTTTTAAAACGACAGATAAAATAAACTGGATTATTTCCAATGAAACCAAAAAAGTAGAAAATTATACGTTACAAAAGGCTACTACCCGATTTGGAGGAAGAAATTGGACAGCCTGGTTCTGTAAAGATATTCCTTTTAATGAAGGTCCGTTTAAACTCCGCGGGCTACCCGGTTTAATCTTTGAACTGTCTGATACAAAGAAAAATTTCATTTATCATCTTATCAAAAGTCAGGAACTCACACAAATCTATCCTACCAATGATTTTCTTGAATCTAATTTCGGAAATAAAGCCGTTCCCATCAATGAAAAGCAGAAGTATAAACTGATCATGGAATTTTACAACGATCCTTTTGCTTTTGAAAGAAACAATTTCAACAAATCCAACAATGATCTTAAAATTAATATCAATGGAAAAGAAATTCATAATGTGGATGAGCTGAATACTCAAACTAAAAGCATGCAGGAAGTCATAAGAAAATACAACAATCCGCTTGAGATTGATAAGGCTATTCATTATAAAGAATAAAATTTGAACACAAAAGCCACAAATATCTTCACAAATAGCACAAAACAAATTAAAGTTCCGTATAAGATTCTTTATTTATTTTTTTGAAAACAGATTCTTCTTCTTATATTTGTTCTATCAAAGGAAATGGTGTTCTTCCTTACCCAACCGCTTTACAAAAGCTGATGACGCCTGATTAAAAGATTATTAACAAATAACTAATCAGGATTATTATGTCAAAAAGCCAAAGAACACTAGCTAAAAAAGCAGTTTTTCATACTCATTTTTTCTTCAGAAAGTTTCCGGCTCTGCCCTATATTCTAAAATGGCTGTGCATTAGTATCATTATTGGGGCTTTAGTAGGAACAGCTTCTGCAGGATTTCTTCAATCGTTGGAATGGGCAACAAATTTCAGGGAAAATCATCTCTGGCTGATTGCAATGCTTCCCGCAGCAGGATTTCTTATAGGACTTCTCTATTATTACTTTGGGAAAGACGTGGAAGCAGGAAACAACCTGTTGATTGATACGATTCATGATCCGAAGGGAATCATTCCGTTTAAGATGGCTCCTTTTGTTTATATCGGAACGATGGCAACCCATTTCTTTGGTGGTTCTGCAGGCCGTGAAGGAACAGCTCTTCAAATGGCAGGTGCTATCTCCGATCAGCTTACCAGACCTTTTAAGCTTGACAGAAATGAAAGGAAAATATTGATTATTGCTGCTATTGCCGCCGGATTTGGTTCTGTTTTCGGAACTCCGTTGGCTGGAGCTGTTTTTGGTCTTGAGGTTTTTCTGATTGGAAGAATTCGTTATAATGCCATCTTTCCTGCATTTGCTTCTGCAATTCTGGCTGACTGGGCTGCCAACCTCTGGAATGTAAAACATATCCATTATCATATTGATTTCATTCCTAAACTTGAGTTTCTACCGATTATCTACAGCATTCTTGCAGGAATAGCTTTCGGAATCTGCACTGCTGCTTTCAGTAAAATCATTCACTGGATGGGATCTGTTTTCAAATCGAAAATCAAATATCCCCCGCTTCGTCCTGTTGTGGGAGGAATCATTATTGCAGTGGCTGTTTTTGCGATGGGCACGACCCGTTACATCGGATTAGGTGTTCCTGTGATCGTAGAATCTTTTGAAAAACAGCTTCCATTGTATGATTTTGCTTTAAAAATGATCTTTACCATTGTTACCCTTTCGGCAGGATTCAAAGGGGGCGAAGTCACTCCTTTGTTCTTTATCGGAGCTACTTTAGGCAGTGCTTTATCTCTTTTTATTCCGTTACCTTTCGGATTATTGGCAGGAATGGGATTTGTAGCAGTATTTGCAGGAGCCACCAATACTCCTTTAGCCTGTATGCTTATGGGAATTGAATTATTCGGGGCAGAATGTGGGGTATATGTCGCTATTGCCTGTGTTGTATCCTATCTCCTTTCCGGTCACAACAGTATTTATACCAAACAGAAAATCGGGGAAGCTAAGAACAGGAGGTATGAAAATCAACAAGACAGATCTATTTCCGATTTTTTATAAGAGGTTACGGGGTACGAGGTGCAAGTTATTTTAGTTGCTGGTTACCCATAACGTTAAACTCTGAACTTTAAACTCTCAAACTCACCTACTCCTCTTCGCCATTTCCAACTATAATTCGTAATTTTACCCCATGTTCGATTACAGATTAAAAGTTTTCCATACGGTAGCTACCCGACTCAGCTTCACTAAAGCTTCAGAGGAACTTCACATTTCCCAGCCCGCTGTTACCAAGCACATCAAAGAGATTGAAACCCAGGTAGGAGCCAAGTTATTTGACCGTAAAGGAACTTCTATCCAACTGACTCAGAGCGGAAAAATTCTGTTTGAACATGCTGAGAAGATCAGAAATATCTACCGTGACATGGAATTTGAGATCAGCCAGATCAATCAGCAGCATAAGGGAAAACTGATTATCGGGGCAAGTACAACTGTTGCACAATACATTTTACCTGAAATTTTAGCCAAATTCAATTCTTATTATAAAGACATTAAGATTGAACTTCTTACGGGAAATACGGAAACCATTTCAACCCTTTTAAAAGAAGAAAAGATTGATCTGGGCATTATTGAAGGAGAATCGCAGTCTTCTTATTTTGAATATAAAACTTTTAAGCCGGATGAAATTGTTCTGGCAGCCAAATCAGACCATCCTCTTGCTCATAAAACATTAAATCTAAAAGATCTTTATCAATTGGATCTGATTTTCAGAGAACAAGGTTCCGGGACGCTGGAGTTTATTCAAAACAGGCTTAAAGAAAAGGAAATCAGTATCCATGATCTGACTACCGTTATGCAGCTGGGAAGCAGCGAAAGTATTAAAAATTACCTTCTCCACTCAGAATGTATGGCATTTCTTTCTATCAGCACCATTCTGAATGAACTTAAAAACAATATATTAACCGTTATTGATATTAAAAACTTCAGTATTGAAAGAGATTTCCATTTTATTCTGCCAAAAGGCGACCAATCTGAACTGATTAAGCTTTTTCTGAGATTTGCAGAATGAAAAGCAATAAGCAATAAGCAATAAGCAATAAGCAATAAGCAATAAGCAATAAGCAAATATATAACTTTTAGTTATCCGATATAACAAAATACGATTTACTTTGTTATACTATTTTCCGGAATTTTGATGCAGATTTTAAAAGTTCGCATTATGAAAGATTTCATTCAAAATGAAATGACACGGAAAGTTTTTTTTATTGTATTGGCAGTTTTCTGCCTTACACCTCTTATTTCTTCACCCATAGCCCTGACTCTAGGATTTGTTTTAGCTGTTTTTATAGGAAATCCTTTCGAAAAGCATGTTCATCACTATATTCATCTGTTGCTGCAAATTTCAATTGTTGGTCTCGGATTCGGGCTGAAACTGGATGAAGCCCTTCACGCCGGAAAAACAGGGTTAATGTTGACGGTTGTAAGTATTGTTACAGTAATGGTCTTGGGGTATTTTCTGGGAAAAGTCTTTAAGCTGGAAAGACCTTTATCTTATCTTCTGTCTGCCGGAACGGCTATTTGTGGTGGGAGCGCTATTGCAGCAGTATCTCCTATTATTAAACCAAGTACGAAACAAATTTCTCTTGCATTGGCAATTGTTTTTACGCTAAATTCTATTGCTTTATTTATCTATCCCGCCATAGGACATCTCTTGAATATGTCTCAGGAGCAGTTTGGTCTTTGGTGTGCGGTAGGAATTCATGATACAAGTTCTGTTGTTGGTGCTGCCGGTAAATACGGAGATGAAGCGTTGAAAATAGCAACTACGGTGAAATTAGCCCGCGCTTTATGGATCATTCCTGTTTCATTAATTACCATGTTTATTTTTAAAAGTAAAGATTCTAAAATAAAGATTCCGTGGTTTATCGGTTATTTTATTGTTGCGATTCTATTGAACACTTATTTCCCTATTCTTGAGAGTTTCAGTACTTCAATCACTGTTTTGGCAAAATCCGGACTGAATCTGACTTTATTCTTCATCGGTTCTACCCTTTCTATTCAGACGTTGAAATCAATTGGGTTAAAACCTTTGGTTATGGCAATTCTTTTATGGGTCACCATAAGTGTTGGCAGTCTTCTTTACATTATTCATTAAAATGAGCAGAACCCTTTTGAAATCAAAAGGGTTCTGCATATTAAATGTGGAAATGTTTATTTCTAATTGAAATAATTTCTTAAACCTCTCCGCAAGTATAAACCTGCAGACAGCCCATATATATGGAGCAATAATCAGGTCCTGTCACAGCACCTGAGCAGCTGCACCCGCAAAGAGATAAATCCGGCTTACCGCTTACTCCTCCTGTAATATTTTTCAAGTCTTGTTTTCTCAGTTTTTTAGCGTTTTTCATAATGTTCATGTGGTTTAGTTTGATTAAACAATATAGTTTTAGTTACCTTCCAAAGTTAAACAAATATTAAATACTCGCAACAAAAACAATTAAAAAAATTAATAATTTGTTGATTACAACTTAATTATTATATTCAAAATAAGGAATACCAGTATATTATTTATTAAACAATTTAAATTACTCTGTAAATTCAAGATCTCTGTCATGCGTTTCCGAAATAGTAAGCGAGGAATAAAATGCAAGCCCGAATACCACCACTCCTACTATGGCCGCACTTTCTACTACAGGGAAATGACCTTTAAGAGAATCAAAAGCAAAAATCATCACCGGCACAAGCCCTCTTACCATGTTGGGAACGGTAGTTGTTGCTGTATTTCTGATATTTGTTCCGAACTGTTCTGCAGCCAGCGTCACAAACATAGCCCAATATCCTGTTCCGAAACCAAGCCATACGCAAAACAGATAATATTTTGTTTCCGTATTGGTATTACCGAACAGCATAATTGATACTCCAATCAGGGTAAAGACCAGCATATAAAAGATCGCCATTTTCCGTGATTTTAAGGCATGGGAAATAAAACCGCTCAGTAAATCACCAACAGAAATCCCTACATACGCCCACATAATTGCTTTTCCGGGGGTAATCTCTTTGATTCCAAATTCAGGAGCAAACTGATTGGCCAAAACAGCCAGAATCCCAATGCAGTACCATGTAGGCAAACCTACTGCAATGCATTTTAAATATCTAATCAATCTGTCTTTATTGGTGAAAAAGGATAGAAAATTTCCCTTGGAGACATTTTTGTGCACAATATTCTTATAAATTCCGGATTCGGATACGCTTATTCTCAACAGCAAGAGTAAGATTCCCATTATTCCACCGATGATGTAAGAGATATTCCAACCTCCAGCGAGTTCTACGGTAAGCTGAGCCACTACAGCACCCATTAATCCAAAACCAGCAACCACTGAGGTTCCAATTGCCCTCAAACTCTTCGGCAGGCTTTCAGAAACCAGCGTAATTCCCGCTCCAAGCTCTCCGGCAAGCCCAATACCAGCAACAAACCTTAGCCCGGCATATTGGTACATTAAATGCTCTTTTGGAAAATAAGAAAGAAAACCACAGGCAATATTGGCTAAGGAATATACCAGAATAGAACCAAAAAGTACGGAAAGTCTTCCTTTTTTATCTCCAAAAATACCCCAGAAAACACCTCCGATAAGAAGACCTACCATCTGACAGTTCAGAATAAAGGTTCCATCTGCATCAGGATTAAGCCCCAATACCTTTAAACTGGGTATTCTAACAATTCCAAATAAAAGGAGGTCATAAATATCTACAAAATAGCCTAAGGCTGAAATAATAACGGGAATAGAAAAAATGTACTTCAGTTTTGAAGACAGGGACAGTTCTTGCATTTTTAAGTTTTGATAAAAATAAAAAACCTTTCAATTTCTTGAAAGGTTTTTATCAAATATCTTTTTCTGATTATTATCTGGCAATATTCACAGCTCTCGTTTCTCTGATTACTGTTACTTTTACCTGTCCCGGATAGGTCAGTTCATTCTGAATTTTCTCAGAGATATCGTAAGAAAGCTGAGAAGCTACTTCATCATTTACTTTTCCGCTCTCTACCATTACTCTCAGTTCTCTACCTGCCTGGATAGCATAAGCACTTGATACTCCATCAAAGCTTAATGCTGCAGATTCAAGATCTTTTAATCTCTGGATATAAGATTCCAATACCTGTCTTCTTGCTCCCGGTCTTGCTCCTGAGATAGCATCGGCTACCTGGATGATCGGAGATAATAATGACTTCATTTCAATTTCGTCGTGGTGAGCTCCAATGGCATTTACCACTTCAGGGTTTTCACCGTATTTCTCAGCCCATTGCATTCCTAAAAGGGCGTGCGGCAGTTCTGATTCCTGTTCAGGCACTTTACCGATATCGTGTAAAAGACCTGCTCTTTTTGCTAATTTTACGTTTAATCCTAACTCAGCAGCCATCGTTGCAGCAATGTTTGCTACTTCTCTTGAGTGCTGTAGTAAGTTTTGTCCGTAAGAAGAACGGTATTTCATTCTACCTACGATTTTGATCAGTTCAGGGTGTAATCCGTGGATTCCTAAATCAATGATCGTTCTCTTACCTACTTCAATGATTTCCTCTTCGATCTGTTTTCTTGTTTTTTCAACAACTTCTTCAATTCTTGCCGGGTGAATTCTACCGTCTGTTACCAATCTGTGAAGTGATAATCTTGCGATCTCTCTTCTCACCGGATCGAAACATGAAAGAAGAATAGCTTCCGGAGTATCGTCAACAATAATTTCTACTCCTGTTACCGCTTCTAAAGCACGGATATTTCTACCTTCTCTACCGATAATTCTACCTTTTACTTCGTCAGATTCAATATTGAAAACTGATACTGAGTTTTCGATAGCCTGCTCGGTTCCGATTCTCTGAATCGTTTGGATAACGATTTTTCTCGCTTCGTTTTTGGCATTCATCTGAGCTTCTTCCATGATGCTCTGAACGTGTGCCTGTGCTCTTGTTTTTGCTTCTGCTCTCATGGTTTCTACCAATTCTGCTTTAGCTTCGTCAGCTGTATAATTAGAGATTTTTTCAAGTATTTCTACTTTCTTAGCGTTAGCTGTATCTAATTCCTGCTGTTTTCTTTCAAGGATTTCGGTCTTCTTAGCGTAATCTGCAATCTGCTTGTCCAGATCTTTTTCCAATTTTCCGGTCTTGCTAAGTTCATCATTAAGCTTATGCTCTTTGTCTTTCGTTCTCTTTTCAACTTCCTGCATTTTCCTTTCACGGGACTGAATATCTGCGTCATGCTGGGATTTCAGCTCCAGGAATTTTTCTTTTGCCTGAAGATTCTTTTCTTTCTTTATCGATTCAGCTTGTACATTAGCTTTTTCTATAAGGTTTTCGGCGTTTTTATTAGCATCATCTATGATGAATTTTGCCTTAGTATTCAGAGAGCTTCTGGAGAAAAATGCTCCCACTAAAGCCCCGATTACTAAACAAACAACACCGACTATAACTTCTATCATAATTTATATTGAGTTTTAATTGTATTCATATCCTTTGTTAAATAAAAAAAAGCCCACAATAATCCAGAGATTGAGAGTAAACTCCTAATCAACACGATTTGAACTGATTTCCACTGTCTGTAATCCGGAAGTCCGGCACGCCATTCGATGGACATTTGTTCGGTAATTGTTTAGCGTTGAGTTTACCTTTAATGTGTTAGAATTATTGTAGGCAGTAATTTTTCAGGAAAAAAAAATCTATTTCCCGATTTCATTCAACGACTGATTAATCTGCGTTAACCTTTCGTTGGTAGAATTAATATTTTTTTCGTAGTTCAGAGAAACTACTTCTGCATTGGTTCCCAGTTTCAGGGCACACATTGCCAAAGCATCCTGTTTATCTCTTACATCGAAGTTCTGTTCAAAATCTTTAATCATATTCTCGATCTGCTTCCCTACTTTACGCAAAGTTTCTTCCTCTGCTGCCGGTACGTTCAGCGGATATACTCTTCCTGCAATGTTGACGGTTATTCTCCTTACCTCCATTATAATCCACTGTTTTGAAGCTGAGCAATACAGAAATCAATTTCTTTTACCAATCTGTTGATATGGTTTTTCATTAATCTAT
The DNA here is from genome assembly GCF_050753305.1 of Chryseobacterium sp. 'Rf worker isolate 10'. Lineage (NCBI taxonomy): Bacteria > Pseudomonadati > Bacteroidota > Flavobacteriia > Flavobacteriales > Weeksellaceae > Chryseobacterium > Chryseobacterium sp. 'Rf worker isolate 10'. The sequence continues at coordinate 530,887 of NZ_JBOZOF010000001.1, read as the reverse complement.
TGTGTTCAGGATTTCCTGATATTGCTGAATAAAGTTTTATATTTTTTTGTTCTTCTGCTAATACCTGATTCTTTCTTCTTTCCTCATCATACTTCTTCTTCAACTCTTCATGCTCAATATTTAATTCTTTTAAATTTTCCGTAAGATTTTTATAGTTCTTTTGCAGAGTCGAAATCTTTCTCTCTAATTCTGAAAAATTGTTTTCTAAATCTTGAAGCATTTCAGGTTTGTATATTCTAACTAAAAGCAAAAATAAAAAAATAATAACACTAACAAAAATAAAACACTCTATATTTTGATATAACAATAAAAAAGGAGGCGCTAATGCACCTCCTGTCTATTTTTCAATGAAATATTTTTTATTCAAATTTCAGAACAAACATTACAGCTCTTGTCTGTAGTGTAGAAATTGCAGAAGCCCAGTAAGGAGGTGTAGTAGCGTTATCCGCCACTTTCTCATTGTTCATGAAGAATGTTCCTCTGACGGCAGGAGTCAGTTTAAACTTGTTGAAATAGAACTGAATTCCCATTTCTGCAGACCATGCAAAATTGTGTGTTGTAGATCTGTAGATTCCCTGCATGTTATCATCTGTAGAAGTTGCATTAGACTGAAGGTTTACAACATAGTTTACCCCAGCTGCAACGTAAGGCCTTGAATTGTACCATCTTTGACCGTGAAGTTCCAAAAGTACCGGAATATCAATCAAAGTAGATTTAATTTCTCTTACTCTATCCTTTTCCTGTAAAGGGAACGGCATAAAAGGAGGATTCGTCAGAGACCCGCCTGCATAAATGTCATTGGATTGAGTATTAAAAGTCAACTGTCTTTGTGCAAACTGTAAACCTGGTTCTATTCTTACGTCAAGATAGTCATTCAGTCTCCATTTTGCAATAAGCCCGGCACCGAAACTATAACTTTCCTTGGATGTGACAAGGTTTTCATTATCATTCATCCCGTACTTCGGATGTAAAACAATGCGGTAATCCAGTCTGTTCCCGTTCAAATAAAACCCCCAACTGAATTTCTGTTCGTCGAAATCTTCCAACTTATCCATTCTGTTTCGGGTTCTGAATTGCGCGTTTGCGAAGACGGCAACATTTACTGAGGTTAAAACCAGTGCTTTTAATAGAAATTTATTCATAGGTTACTTTGTTGCTTTATAAATTGTGGCTATACCTAAACTTAATTTTTTATATTCAACTTTCTTAAATCCCGTATCTAAAAGAATTTGCTTCATCTTCTCCCCGAAAGGAAAAGCATTTACAGAATCCGGAAGGTATGTATACGCCCTATTATCCTTAGAAACCAATCTGCCAATGGCAGGCAATATATTTTTGAAATAAAACATATAAAATGGCCCCATGAAACCCTCAACCTTTGAAAACTCCAGTATATAAACACTTTTGTTATCTTTAACTACTCTTCTTAACTCTGCTAAACCTTTGGTAAGGTTTTCAAAATTCCTTACTCCAAATGCAACGGAAACAGCATCAAATCTATTGTCCTCGAAAGGTAAATTTTCTGCATCCCCTTTTTGCATGGAAATTTTGCCGTCTAATTTAAGTTTTTTTATTTTAATAACGCCAACATTCAGCATTTGTTGTGATAAATCTAATCCAACTACTTTAGAACCGGTTCCTTTTTCAATAGTAATTGCCAGATCTCCCGTTCCTGTAGCCACATCCAGCACTTCCTGCGGATTATCAATTTTCATCCATCTTACCAGTTTATTTCTCCACAAAACGTCAATTTTCATGGATAAAACATGGTTCAGAAGGTCATACTTCGGTGCAATATTGTCGAACATATCCTCTACCTGGCTCTTTTTAGTAGCCTCTGAATTGTAGGGAGTAACTTTGGTGATATCTTTTGTCAAAACTTAAAACTTGTAATATTCTTTATAATAATTTAGGTAATCCTGCTTTCTGAAGATTTTAGATCTTGATTCCACTTGCTGGATATTCTTGATCACTTTGTCATAATCTTCATCTACATTGTAGTAAAAATCTTCTGTGTAAAGCTTATTGAAGCGTTTCGCTCCTCCGTAATAATCCTTTCCGTCAATAACGGTCTTATCAAGTGCAGACAGTAATGAATCTTTCTTAAGATTATACCCGTAATACTGATCGTTTACATAGTAATCCTGGTGGGTAATATTAATCAGGCCACGAAGTTTATTCACTTCAAATGCTGAATCGTAAAGCATTTTTTTGTTCTGATCAAAAACCTGAATAGAGTTTTTCCCTTTATTCAAATCCACATGCACATACTGCCCCGCAGAAATAATTCCTTCAGATCCGTTATTGATCTTAAAATAATACGTATTCGGGGTAGGATTATCTACAACATAATAATTCTTCTTGGCTAAAAAAAGGAAGTAGATCCCAAAGGCAACGATAAACGCCACAGCTGCAATAAGTAAGCCTTTTAAGGACGAGTTGTTTTTCATAGATTGTAAAGTACAATTTTTGCAAATTTAATAATATTTTTAATTCTCCGTTATTAATATTAATTATTAACTTTGCATCTTTAAAAAAATCATATAAACGAATGCCGAATACGATCATTATTGGCTCTGGATCTTATATTCCGAACAGAGTTATTGGTAGAGATTATTTCATGAATTCCGAGTTCTATACTGAAGACGGAGTAAAGATTGAAAAGCCTGTGGAAGAGACCATTGCGAAATTTGTAGAAATTACAGAAATCGAAAACAGGAGATTCATTGAAGATGATCTTTCCAATTCACAAATCGGTTATGAAGCTGCAAAAATCGCCCTTGAGGATGCAAAAGTAGACGGCGAGGAATTAGATTATATTATCTATGCAAGCAATTTCGGGGAAGTTACCGAAAACGGATATGCAGATTTTATGCCGACAATGGCTGCTAGAGTAAAGAATAAACTGGGGATCAAAAACAGAAAATGCGTAACGTATGATATGGTTTTCGGATGTCCTGGATGGGTAGAAGCTATGATTTTGTCTGATAATTTAATTAAAGCTAAGGTTGCCAAAACCATTCTTGTCATCGGCGCTGAAACTTTAAGCAGAGTAACAGATCCATATGACAGAAACAGAATGATCTTTGCTGACGGTGCCGGAGCAGTAGTTGTAAAAGCAACAGACGAAGAGAATGTAGGAATTATTGCCCACAACACGATCTGTGATAACGGACCGGAATTAAACTACCTTGAAAATCAACCTTCCATCAATAAAGAAGCAGATCAAAAGCGCCTTTATGTAAGAATGTTAGGAAGAAAGATTTATGAATACGCTCTTAAAAATGTACCAGATGCTATCAAGGACACCATTACAGATGCAGGTCTTTCTATTGAAGATATAGATAAAATCTTAATTCACCAGGCTAACGCAAAAATGGATTACGCTATGATTGAGAGACTTCACAGGCTTTATGATGTGAAAGAATATGATCACGCGATCTCTCCTATGACTATTCAGGATCTTGGAAATACTTCTGTAGCAACCATTCCTACCATGTATGATTTAATAATTAAAGGAAAAATGGCAGGTCAATCGTTTAAAGAAAAAGGTAACGTTGTGATGACTTCGGTAGGTGCCGGAATGAATATCAATGCTATCGTTTACAGATTTCCTTAATAATATTTAATAAACAAAAAAATATAAAAGCACAGGGAAGTTATTCTTTGTGCTTTTTTGATCAGAACATGCAAAAGAATCTTTTAATCATCGCTGGAATCTTCCTTTTTTTGGAAGTGTATATTTATCAGGCCATCAGAACACTTACTGATAATTCCTGGATCAAAATCGGATATTGGGTAATTTCGTTAGCTGTATATGGATTTTTCGCCTATGAAGTCACTCATTACCAAAGGTCAGACCGAAGTATGGTAAGGGCTCAGATTATGATTTCATTATTTTTGATTTTTATCCTTCCAAAAATTTTCGTGGTTCTGTTTTTATTAATTGATGATATCTTCAGAGTCGGAGGCTACCTTATTGGCTTTGCAAAACCCTCGGAAAATTTCTTCCCGGAAAGAAGGAAATTCCTGAGTCTTGTAGGACTTGGCATGAGTGGTGTTCTTTCCGCTCTTTTTATTGACGGAATTACGTTTGGAAAATACAGACACAAAGTAAGACGGGTAAGAGTTAATTTCGCCAATCTTCCCAAAAGTTTTAAAGGTTACAAAATTATTCAGATTTCCGATGTCCACAGTGGAAGTTTCTCTGATCCGAGCAAGCTGCAGCATGCCATTGACCTGATCAACGAACAGAAGCCTGATTTGGTATTATTTACCGGAGATATGGTGAATAACGTTGCGGATGAGTTCAAACCCTTTATTCCTTTATTCTCAAAAATTCAGGCTAAAGACGGCAAATTTGCGGTATTAGGAAACCATGATTACGGAGATTACGTAACATGGGCATCACCTGATGCCAAAAAAGAAAACCTTGAAACATTGATCGGTTATGAAAAGCAGGCTGGTTTCGACATGTTGAGAAATGAGCATAGAGTAATTGAAAAAAACGGCGAGAAACTTTACATTTTAGGAGTTGAAAACTGGGGATTAAAACCCTTTCCTCAGTTCGGTAAAATAGATGATGCTTTAAATGGTGTACCAGAATCTGCCACCAAAATCTTAATGAGCCACGACCCTACCCATTTTGATTATGTGGTAAAAAAACACCCTTCCAACATTCATCTGACCCTTTCGGGACACACCCATGGGATGCAGTTTGGCTTAGATCTCAAAAATGTAAAATGGTCACCGGTACAATACCGCTATCCAAAATGGGCTGACTTATATGAAAGTGAAGGAAAATTACTGTACGTAAACAGAGGATTTGGTGTACTTGGATATCCGGGAAGAGTGGGTGTATTGCCGGAGATTACCCTTTTTGAGTTGAGCTAGAAGTGCGGGGTTCGGGTTGTTAGTTGCGAGTTTATTTTATTATGGGTTTGAGATATGAGTTGCTGGTAGTGAGTTTATTTTGTTTCGAGTTGCGGGTTGTTTTTGTTCCTGATTACCTACTACACTAAACCCTCAGACATTCCCACTCTCAAACTCCCTAAAACCTGCAACCTAATACCTATCACCTAAAAAATATAATCTTTCATACGGGAAGTAGCCATTTCCCTGTCATTGAGAAAAGTAAGGAGGGCATCTAATTTGTCCTCCATTTTTTTGCCCGAAAATAAGCTTCGGTAAAATGGGATATCAAAACGATATTTTTTAAAGTCTGTAAACTGCCATGTATTCAGATAGATCAACACAAATTCCTCATTCTGCAGAGTTTCCAGAACCATATTCTGATAATACTTCATCGGCAGAATCTGAAAAACAAAATCATTATAAGGAAGCTGGCTGTATGGAGAGATACTTTCCGGAACAACACTCAGCCCGTCCTCTTCTGTAATTTCCGTATCTCTTTTGAGCCTTTTGAAAGGAAAAAGTATATTGGCATTATCAATATTGGAAACGTAATTAAATTCCATCAGTTTCAAAATTTCCTGCGAAACTTTTACATCTTTCTGCCGAATTCCTCTGATTTGTTTTTCCAAAAGATCTTGAATATTCTTCTTGGCATTTTCAATTTCTTCAGGATTGGAATCTTTATTATAAAAAGCAATTTCATGCCCTTTGGATGAAATTGCTTTTATTAAATTCTGAAGTTTTCCGGTAAGAGAAACCTCTACAAAAAAACTTGATTTGATATCATGAATATCTAAAATTCTAAGAATTGCTCTGGTATTATCTTCTATAATTTTCAGTCTCTCATCAGCAGTAATCTGGACACCATTTTTTACTTCAGCTTCAATACACGTGATGTTAAAAGTTAATAATACCATTTAAATTAAAGTTTATATAAATTATATAAAATACTACAAATCAGATGTTAAATCAATAAATAATTAAAGTAATACTTTACATTATTAATCCTTTCCTAATTTTACCTTCAAATTCTTGATCATATCTTTTGTCATTTCAGAAATTCCGAAATCATAAGTCAGACCCCAGTCTTTTTTTGCTACCGAATCATCAATCGAAGCCGGCCATGAATCTGCAATTGCCTGTCTGAAATCCGGGTTATAATCAATCGTAAAATCTGGAATTTCTTTCTTGATTTCATCTGACAATTCTTTCGGAGTAAATGACATTCCACCCAAATTATAAGAAGAACGAACCGTTACACTTTCTTTAGGAGCTTCCATTAATTTCAGAGTTGCATTGATGGCATCATCCATATACAACATCGGCATTCCTGTATTCTCAGAAATGAAACTTGTATACTTTCCATCTTCAATAGCTTTATAGAAAATCTCAACTGCATAATCTGTAGTTCCACCGCCTGCTGGAGTTTTCCATGAGATCAATCCAGGATATCTGATACTTCTTACATCTACACCATATTTATCGAAATAGTATTCGCACCACTTCTCTCCTGCCATTTTTGAGATCCCGTAAACAGTTGTTGGGTTCAACACCACATCCTGTCCTACATCATGTTTTGGAATTCCTTTTCCAAATACAGCAATAGAACTTGGCCAGAAGATCTTTTTAAGAAGCCCTTCTTTCGCCATTTCACAAAAATGAAGCAGTGGTTCAAGATTTAGTTTCCAAGCAAAAATAGGCTGCTTTTCCGAAGTTCCGGATAAAAGCGAAGCAAGGTGATACACTGTGGTGATATCGTAATCTTTAATCACCTGTCTTACCAATTGGGTATTGGTAACATCCATTCTTTCATAGTGTCCGGCAGAAGTAATTCCTTCTTGCCATCTGTCTAATCCTGAAGCAACCACGTTTTCAGCTCCGTGGATTTCAACAAGTCTGTTCGTCAATTCGGTACCAATTTGTCCCAAGGCACCTGTAATCAGTATTCTTTCCGTATAGGATTCCATTTTCACATTTTTTTTAGGATTGTACAAAAGTAAAAAAAACATGTCAACCATAATAAAAAAGGTGTGTTTAAAATATTTCCTTGCTAAAAGGTATTGAAAGCCCATCAAAATTCTCATAAACAATAGAAATAATCAAATACAATCATCATCAGCTGACATTAACTTAAAATTCAATAATTTTGTTTCAAAGAAAAACAATCATATGAAGAAGATTTTAATTGCTTCGATGCTGTTGGCAGCTCAACTCAGCTGGGCTCAGTTCACAGATATCAATATTATTAAGGAAGTTCAGGTAAAAAATAAAGGTGTTGTAGTTTCTGCACATCCATTAGCCAGTGAAGCAGGAGCCAAAATCTTAAAAATGGGAGGAAATGCCTACGACGCAGTTACCGCAACACAATATGCTCTTGCTGTAGTATATCCTCAGGCAGGAAACATCGGAGGTGGCGGATTTTTGGTAGGCGTGAAAAGTAATGGTGAAAAATTCACACTGGACTATAGAGAAACGGCTCCCAAAAAGGCCTTCAGAGACATGTATATTGATAAAAAAGGAAAAGCAGATACGGATCTTTCTCAAAACGGAAGACTGGCAGTAGGAATTCCCGGAAGCGTAGCTGGTTTTTTTGCCACCCTGAAGTATTGTAAATTACCTATGGAAAAGATTATTCAACCTGCTATTGATCTTGCTGAAAAAGGATTTGCTATCACCGATAAGGAAGCAGATATGCTGAACAGCCAGCGAGAGAAATTCCAGAAACATAATAAATCTTCTATCCTTTTTGTAAAAGATGCTCCATGGAAAGCCGGAGATCTTTTGGTTCAAAAAGACTTAGCCGAAACGCTGAAACTTATCCAGAAATTAGGTGCTAAAGGTTTTTATGAAGGAAAAACCGCTGATCTTCTGGTTGCCGAAATGAAAAGAGGCAACGGAATCATCACGCTGGAAGATCTTAAAAATTACAAAGTTGCGGAAAGAAAAGCACTGGAATTTGATTATAAAGGAAGCAATGTCGTTACGATGCCTTTACCCTCAAGCGGCGGGGTTCTTCTTGCTCAAATGCTAAGAATGGCCAGTTTTGAAAATCTTGAAAAATACCAGCAAAACTCTACAAAAGCTGTTCAGATTATGACTGAAGCAGAAAGAAGGGCCTATGCAGACAGAGCAGAATATATGGGTGATCCGGATTTTATTCAGGACAAAACATCTTACCTGATCTCTGATGACTATCTGAAAGGAAGATGGAAAAGCTTCAGTTTTGACAAGGCTACTCCAAGTGCAGAAGTTGGTAAGATTATAGAACAGCCTAAAGAATCTATGCAGACTACTCATATTTCCGTATTGGATAAGGATGGAAACGCTGCTTCTGTAACCACAACTCTTAATGGTTATTACGGAAGTAAAGTTTTAGTTTCAGGAGCCGGATTCTTTTTAAATAATGAAATGGATGATTTCTCCATAAAACCGGGTGTACCGAACATGTTTGGAGCTGTAGGAGGAGAAGCCAATTCTATCCAGCCTAATAAGAGAATGCTTTCTTCCATGACTCCAACGATTATCCTTAAAAATGGAAAACCTTTTATGGTAGTAGGAACGCCCGGAGGAACTACAATCCCGACTTCCGTGTATCAATCTATTGTAAATGTGGTAGATTTTAAACTGAATGCCAATACCTCAGTCAATGCACCAAAGTTTCATCATCAGTGGCTGCCGGAAACCATTACCGTAGAAAACAATTTCCCAGAAAGTACTATTTCCGAGCTGAAAAGCAAGAATTATGTGATTGAAAAGACCAAATACATCGGCAAAACAGAAATGATTGTCCTTGATGAAAAAGGAAATATTCATGCTGTCGCAGATGGTCGTGGAGATGATTCTGTAGCGGTGGAATAATAACATTTAAGATTAATCAGAATTATATATAGCTCCGGGTTGATTTTTAAAGGTTTTATCCCTTTAAAAATCAACCCGGAGTTTTTGGCATATAAAGCCAGTGTAAAAGATTCTTTTCAATGACTTTTGTCATGTTTTTAGATAAATTTTCTTAATTTTCGCCCTTAAAAAAACAAAACGACTGTTCTTTGAAAACAAAAAAAATACACAATCAGCTTTATTTCCAGGTGATTATAGCCATTGTTGCCGGTATCCTTCTTGGAAAATTTTACCCTGAATTAGGAGAAAAAATGAAACCTTTGGGAGACGGATTCATCAAATTAGTAAAAATGATTATCGCTCCGGTAATTTTTATTACCCTTACTTTAGGAATCGCCCATATGACCGATCTGAAAAAAGTAGGCAGAATTGCCATCAAAGCAATGATCTATTTTTTCACCTTTTCAACCCTTGCTCTCATCATCGGATTAATAGTTGGGAATATCTTACAGCCGGGTCATGGTTTAAATATTGATCCTTCTACCCTTTCAGGTGATGTTTCACAATACCAGGCAAAAGCTCACGAATCAACACTTACGGGCTTCATTATGAACATCATTCCTGAAACTTTATTCAGTCCTTTGGTGGGTGAAAATATTCTTCAGGTTCTTTTGGTGGCTATTTTAATGGGAGTTGCTTTGGTTTTAACAAAAGAAAAAAGCCAGAAAGTCACGGATTTTCTACAGGATCTGTCTACTCCGGTGTTTAAAATTGTTCATATGCTTATGAAATTGGCCCCAATAGGAGCTTTCGGAGCAATGGCATTTACAATTGGGAAATATGGCCTCCATTCTGTACTGAACCTTATATTTCTGGTTGCTACATTTTATATTACGTCTATTCTTTTTGTTGTTTTGGTTTTGGGAGCGGTAGCATGGTATAACGGATTTAATATTTTTAAACTCCTTTTCTACCTTAAAGAAGAACTTCTTCTTGTTTTGGGTACAAGTTCTTCGGAATCTGCCCTGCCGGGAATCATGGAGAAACTTGAAAAAGCAGGCTGCTCAAGAGCCATTGTAGGTCTTGTAGTTCCTACCGGATATTCTTTCAATCTTGATGGTACTAATATTTATATGACACTTGCCTCTCTCTTTATTGCACAAGCATTAAACATTCATCTTCCGATTGAAAAACAACTAATGCTTCTTTTAGTAGCTATGTTAAGTTCAAAGGGGGCTGCTGGAGTTACAGGTGCCGGATTTGTAACACTGGCTGCAACATTAGCCGTAGTTCCTGAAATCCCGATTGCAGGAATGACTTTGATTCTTGGGATTGATAAATTCATGAGCGAATGCAGGGCTCTAACCAACGTAATCGGGAACTCTGTAGCAACCGTAGTAGTTGCCAACTGGGAAAAACAGCTTGATAAAGAACAGCTTCAATACTGTCTGGATCATCCGGCTGAAATGGAGAAAAAACTGGAAGTGTAGGTAGGGAGTTTGAGAATGGGAGTGTTTGAGGGTTTAGCGTTGTGGGTTATCAGAAACAAAAAACAACCCGCAACTCGCAACAAAATAAACTCGAACCCTTAAACCTTAAACCAAAATATTCAAACTCGCAGGCTGCACTTTAACATGGATTGGTGATTTTATCTTATTGAATTCACCATCCAGATGCCAGTTTTTGGTATTTACTTTAAATGATATTTCGGAAACCGGAAGATACGTCACATACTCATCATCTTTCAGTCTTTTGGTAAACATTCTGAAAGCAAACAGTGCGGAATAAGTCAATGGAAATTTTTTTACCAAAACCATATCCACCAATCCATCACTTTTATTTGCTTTTGGGGCAATATAGGCATTGTTCCCAAACTGGCGTGTATTCGCGATGTTCATCATCAGGTAACGCCCGTTGTACTGTTGATACTCTTCATCAACAAACTTCACTTTGATTGGCTTATAATTGAAGAATGTTTTCAGAGAAACTTTAATATAGTTTTTGAATCCACGGCTTGTTTTCTCAAATTCTTTGACCACTTTACCGTCAAATCCAGTCCCTGAAACATTGATTGAAAGCCTGTCGTTCACCGTGAATGTGTCAATCTTTCTGGAGTTTTTGACCTTTATTTTATCTAAAAGTTCATCCAGATTCTTACTGAATTGGGTTTCATTGGAAAATCCGTTTCCTGATCCTGCAGGAAAAATAGCCAGAATCTTATCTGTATTAATAAGGTTTTTTGCTACCGTGGAAATAGTTCCGTCTCCTCCTATGGCCACAAAAACATCCACTTCATCAAAGTGATCTTTAATAAAGTCATCGGTTCCCAGAATAGATTCTGAAACGTAATATAATGGATCTTCAACCTTACTTTTAAGCTCGTTCAAAAACGGCTGATAATTTTTTTTGGCTGAAAATGGATTGATAATAAATGCAACTTTTTTCATCAACGCAAAAATAGAAAATGCTTCCTGAACTGGAAGCATTAATTTACTTAATTTTCATTCTTTCTTTAAATTCTGAAGTTAATTGTCCTTTCACATCATCAAAAGAAACCGCAATGATAACATCTCCAAGCTCACAATCTTTTGCAATGTCTTTCGTATCATAGTGAAAATAGAGATTTTTATTATCAAAATAAAAATTTTCCGCTTTGGAAATTTGAAACTTAGACAATGTTTTATAGCATTTTTGATCATATTTTTTCATCTGCTTCATCATAGTTGTTTTTTCCAACCTTATTTTCAAAAGTTGTGACAAGTCATGATCTGAAATAACCAAAATATTAGAAAGCGGTATTTTCTCATGATTCTTTTTATCGGAAACTTTTAATGAGTCTATAAATTCGAGAGAATTTGCCACAAGTTTTTCAGAAGATTTATTTTCAGTTTTTTTGCAAGCAGTTACTGTCAGCAAAGAGGATAATGTTAAAATAGCAATGGTGTTTTTCATAAATTCTGATTCTAATTTTCAATATCGCGATAAAGAAACTGCCTCAAAAGGTAAAATAATACTCTGAGAATCTCTAAATGACAAAGTTGTCAGACAAGAAGTCCGAAAGAGGAGGGACATTTGATACAGCCTCTTTTCAACCTTATATTTAAACTCATTTAAACTACTGATAATTTTGGGGCCAAATGTGAATTGACCATAAATGTTGTTTTTTCATCAACGTAAAAATACAAAATACTTCCTGAACATTTACTTAATTTTCATTCTTTCTTTAAATTCTGTAGTTAAAGTTCCTTTTAGATCCTCCCATGAAACAGGAATTGTAATATCTCCGGCAGCAAAAGCTGCAATTTCGTACGGACTGTAATGAAAATACAGGTTTTTATCATCAAAATAAAAGTTATCTGATGCAGGAATCTTATCCACCAATAACATTTCTGAGTTTTTCACTTCACCATCACCGTCCATCGTTCCGCTGTTAATTTTATCAATATTTTTCATCAGAATGGCTTCAATCTTATTTTTAGGCATTGAAGTAATATCTTTTAATTCTAATTTTTTGCTGTTTTTAAGATCAAAAACTCTTTCCGAGAAACCATAATTATCATGTGCTCCTCCTTGATATCCGCTTCCCAGATATTGTATGTGCAGATATCCGTTTGTATTAGAAATCAGGTTCATATGTGAGTTTGAATACCAGCTTTGGGCATAAGTAACATCTGACACCCAATCTTTATTATCGTTTTTCACAGAATTGAAGTAATTGTTCTTTTCGTTATTCAGATAAGCCTGAAGTCCGGCTTTAGAGAAGTCTGTAATTTTCTCATTCTGGAAATAGATACTGTCTAATAACTTTTTATCTTTTAAGGTAGGGAAAACCAATAGCTTGGAAGTAAAAGAAAGCTGTAATGAATCTGTTACCTTTACGGAATCATTTACTTTTACGGAGTCTACTATAAACCTTTCAAAAGCTTGGTTTTCTGTCTTTTCAGAGGTTGATTCTGTTGTTTTGCCCTTTTTACAGGTGGTAACCGCTAAGAAAGAAGATAATGCTATAACAGCAATGGTATTTTTCATAATTCTAATTTTAAAATATGATATACAAAAACCATTCAAAAATTGAATGGTTTAGACAAATACACTACATTTAATAATGAAATTTAACATTATTAAAATTCAAGAATGAAAACTAATGGTCTCTCAGACCATTATTCTTTTTGCTGATTTTGTACATAAATTCAATTATTTCTTTGTACTTTCAAGAAAAATGGAAATGAATATTTATGAAATAAATTCAGATTTCACACTATCTGTCAGTTCTTTTTTTCATTATTATTGAATATAATCTATACCTAATTTTAAAGAATATTGTTTACTTTAAACGTTTAACAGAGAAAAAAGTAGATGGAGTATTATTTAGTTGTCCTCTCATTAAAGCCGGATTACTGGCCTGGTTGATATAAAACGAATATGTTTTACCAGTCTGAAGTTCCATAGCGACAGAAAATGCAAAATTTTTCACTGCTCCAATACTGATAACATTGGTCTCAAGATTTTTTGCCACCCAGGTATTGTCGGTAATGCTCCATACTCCATAATAGCAATTTCCATCTACAGCACTAGTAGAACCTGCCTGTAAAGAAAAGTTCATCAAGACCAAATAAGTTCCGTCAGCATTCACTGTAAAGCTATTTCCTGTAGCACTTCCTGTAAAAGTAGAATAATTGTCAATGATTTCAGTATTTATATTTCCAATACTTTTATCTGTACTAGCAGGAACATTCCAGTCTGCATCCATTCTTGCTGAAATTTCCTGAGCTATTTGCTGTTGCCCATTCACATAAATAACAGATCCTGTAGCAACAGGAGCGCTGGCTGCAGGTGGAGTAACCACGTTCCATACAGTTCCGTTAAAAGAATACAGTCCTGCCGCTGTTACATTTACAGTTTGTCCTGCTGGCGCTGTATCAGCTGCTGTGACATATACTAAAGTCCCTGTTTGAGCTGCAGTATAATTTTTGGCTCTTAATTGATTTCCTATAATCCTTGGAGGGATGATACCGTCTAACGCTGAGGTAACCGTAGGTTTTCCTACCACGTCTAATGTTGCTGCGGGACTTGAAGTATTCAAGCCCACCTGAGCGTTAGCCGAAATAGCAGTTGCCATTAAAGCAAGGGTAATAATTTTTTTTTCATTTCTTAGTGTTGTTAAATTTTTTTCTGCAAAGAGAAAGAAAACCTCTTTATCTTCAAAAAAAAGAGCTACAACAAATTTACAACTCGAATACAACACATTGATAATCAGTTATATAATTATAAAATAAGAAATTTTATAGATTTAAATGAATTGTATCTAATAAATCATTTATCATTCAAAGATTAATTCCTTTTCTTCAGTTAGGATTTTTTGATATGTTTTTATAAAATGTCTTAATAAAAAAAACCGGAACACTTTTCCTCCCGGTTTCTTTAATTAAAAATAATTGCTTAATCAGGGACTAAATTAATTCCAACATAGATAAGAGTAAGTTATTTTATCATTATTATCTATTTTGGAAGTAGTACCGGCCTGCACTCTTATAGTATGATTTCCGGCAGATAGATTACTGGGGGTTACATAACTGTAAGGCACCACTATGTGCAGGTTATCAGGAGAAGTTGTTGCAGTAACCACTGTAGCTACTGGTGTACTGCTGGCACTTACATAATCTATATACAACCTTGTTCCCACACCAGTGTTTGTACTAGCCCAGGTAGTGGGATATAAGTCAATTTTACATTTTGCGGATGCAGGTAAATTAAATGAAAACTGAAAATAACCTTGTCCATCAACCGTACTACCGGGTATTGTTGCGGCACCAATTTTTTGGGGTGCTTCTGCATCTACAGAACCTCCTGCCAGTACAATGTTTGAAGACGCGCTAGCAGCAGTAACAGGCGATTTCCAGGTTGGAGAAGCGGGGGTACCATAATTAAATTCCAAACCAGCGGTCGTAGTGTTATAAATAACAGCTCCTGTAGGGGGTGCTACAAGAAGGTTTCTTTGTGCTGTAGTCATTCTGGGAGGGATAAATGTACCAGTAGTACTTACGACATCCAGAACTCCCTGAGGGCTTGTTGTATTGATTCCCACTTGTGAATAAGCCAATGATGAAACAAGCAGAAAACATCCAAAAATTAGATTTTTTTTCATTCTAATAAGTATTTTAAAGTTAATTGTTGTCGGAGATTTTGCAATCTAGATCTGATTATATAATAGTAACATCTGGGAAGGATTATTTAATGTCTGTTTTGAAAATTCATTTGGAAACTGTAATGTTGAGAATACAGCCTGAAAAAATCATATTCCAGAAATTCGCATTAACGTACCAGCATATCTGCGTCTAAAGATTTATACTCATACACTGTCAAAACTTCTACTTTAATGTACTTAAAAAAATCACAGATACAATGCATTTTTATTTCCCTTTTTATCAGCAGTATCTTTGATAGCTGATCCGATATTCAGCTTTTTGAGATTCATAACTTTATGATCATTCTGTAATTATGTTGTAAAGTGACAAAAAAAAAATCTTATTCTCAAAAAAACAACTACAACAAATTCACAACACTAACGCAAACAATTGACAATCAGATAAAATTATCAAATCTACAAATTCATCAAGCTTAACAACATTATTAATTGTATTTAATTAAAAACCTCCCACCAACTCAATATTGCAGTCAGCAGGAGGAATTTTTATTATTTATTATAAAAGTTTTAATCCTTATCAGAAAGAGAGATTTAGATTACAAATACTTGAAGAATTGCAACTTAAAGATTCATCATCCATTTATTAAGATCTTCAGAAGATGAAATATTCAATTGCTTACGAAGGCGTCCTTTTTTTATTTCTACACTTCTTATCCCTATATTATTATAATATGCAATTTCTTTAGTAGAAAAGTTAAGCCTTAATAATGCACAGAATTTTAGCTGTCCGGGGGTAAGATCCGGGTATGCAAGATTTAGTTTGCGAATAAAGTCAGGATATACTTCACTAAATCTGGCGAGGAAAGAAGAATCATCTTTTTTAGCCAGCTCCACTACTTCTTCAAAAGCATTATTTACCTTTTGTTTAAGCTCTGTAAGCTGAGATTCTTTTTCCTCAATGATGTTTTCTTTATGTTCTATTTTTTTTCTTTCCCGTCTATAATTGACAAATGTCTTATAACCGAAATAACCGACAAGAGCTGACAATAAACAAACTCCTATAATGAGAAAATAAAGCTTTTCTTTTTCATCAATGAATGTTTTTTCCCTTTCCAATGCTATTTTTTGGATAGAAGTCTCTCTCAGTGATTTATCTTTCCTTGACAAACTATCAGTAAGTACATCATATTTATTGATATATTCCAGTTCTTTTTCTTTATTCCCCAGCTCCTTGTATGATCTTTGCATATTCTTATAGGAAAGCTGCAGTATATTAACTTCATTCGCTTTTTGGGAAAGAGGAATAAGTTTTTCTATGTAAATTATAGCTTCCTCATATTTTTCCTGCTTTCTTAATGCATATGATAGATTATGAAGTGCAATACATTCATTATGAAGATTTCCATCAATTCTCGCCATTTCTAAAGCTTTATTCAAATAATGATATGAGGAATCATACATTTTTTTATCTGCATAAAACTGACCTAAGGTTGAATATGCAGCGCTTAAATAATTATTTCTGATTTTGATATTTTTAATTTTTGCAAAGGCATTTGCTGTTTTTTTAGCATAGTCAAGATATTCAGAAAGAGCCATAGGATTTGTTGTACTATAAAATGACATCTCTATTCTGGTATTATACAAGTTTCCTCTGGTTTCATAAAAATCATCAGAATCAGTTATTTTATCTGAGACAGAAAAGGCTTTCGCGAAGTTTTCCTTTGCATCTGAATGTAATCCCAGAAAAGAATATATCAATGCTGATAATCGCAATCCATTAGAAATATTCTTGTAATCATCTATTTCTGAAGCTTGTTTCTCGGTCTGCTGAGCATAGGAAAGACCTGTCTGATAATGTCCCACACTTAAATGTGATATAGAAAGCATGTTCAGGCTTTCTATCATGCCTTTAGAATAACCGGCTATTTGAAATATTTTATAATTTTTTTCATTCAGCGGAACAGCATTATTAGGAGTTTTCATAAAAAAATCCTGAGCTTGAGTAAGTATGCTATCCAATTGTACTTTACTGTATTTCTGCGATTTATAAAAGGATAGGTTTATTACAAAAAAGACAATAAAAAGGAATTTTTTTTTCATAATCAATTCAATATTGAATAATTATTATTAAAGCATAAACCCATCATCCATTAATCAAATAAACAACAATAATAAAATTAATCAATTTAATTAACAATAAATAAGTTTTATCGTAAAATAATTATTAATGTTTAACAAAAAAAGCAAGCAGGAAGGTTTATCTGCTTATAAGTACCGAAGGATTAGAAATATGAGCCTGTCTGAAAAACTCGAAAAATAGCAGAATGCTAAGAGTAAAATAGTTATTTCCGTTCATAAATGTGTTTTTTAAATTTTGCCATGCAAAATGACAACAAAAAATTAACTTTAAAACAAAAAATCATTACAACAAATATACAACATTAAATTATCAACTGAAAAACAGATAGTTAATGTTATTTTTTATTCAAGAGCTTAAACAACAGAATAGTAAAATTTAATACAAAAAAAGACTTCATTTCTGAAGTCTTTTAAGATTATTTTTTAGATATTACTTACATCATCTAAATATTACTTTTTAACGAGGCTGATCACCTGATTCTCAAATTTTGATGCTACTCCCCAGATTTGCTTAAATGCCGGATAGTATTCTTTCGGATAATCTGAACTTCCAATTTTTGTTGTGGTAGTAACTTCCAGTTTATTTCCTTTTTGCTCTACAGAATAGGTATATGAGATTTCTTTATCTTCTGTAACAATCTTTTTTTCTTTAGGCATTTCCTCAATTACATAGCCTTCAGGAATTTCAAGAGTAACTTTTTTAACTTTGGTGGTTGGTGATCCAAAGTCGATAGGATATTTTCTGACTTCAGTCTGATCAAACTCATTGGAACTCTTACTTAAAAACAACATCGGATTGATAATCATTTTCTTCCCTACTCTATCAATAAGATTTGAGGAAGAGAATTTCATACTGCTTTCAAAATCTCCATTTTCCAGCACTTTTGAATTGATATCCGTAAAGTCCATTGAGAAGTTTTCTTTGTACTGTTTTTTATATTTTTCTGCGTTATTATCGTAACTATCTTTCACATACATTGCATAAGCACCAGTATCTCTGTCCGAATAAGTACCTGAAATACTTCCGTCATCATTAATTTTAGCATTGGCTGTAAGGAAGGTATTGCTTGATTTTAAATTAGACATTTGAATCTGCAGGGTCTTTTCTTTAGTCACCAGAATTCCAAATTGATTCCAGTTTTTAAGAGGAATTTCATCCAGTGAAGACTGTTTCGAGGTTGCATCATAAATATGCAGCTGATTATCAAGGTTAACAGCAGCTAGTACAAAATTCATGTTGGAAATATTGGGCGACACCAGATTAATTATCCCGTTTTCTACTGTAGAAATCACCAAAGGATCAGCTTTAAGCCCGGCTTCACGAAGCATCATTACCAAGAAAAGATTGATTTCTGCCGCATTTCCGATTTTCGTTTCCACTAATTTTTTAATTCCATCCTCAGTGTAGACTCCTCTGTCTTTATTCCATGTAAAAGTTTTCTGAACATATGAAAAAATAGCATTTGCTTTTTCAAGATCGGTTTTCATCCCTGAAACGGCTGCCGACATATTTTCTTTTGCCAGTTTTGTTCTTTTCAGTTCTCCACCAAAATCATCACTTTCATAAAGCCTTTTCCCGATCTGATCCCACGAAGATGAGTAGAGCTTAAGCTCACCAAAATTGGTAGAGTTCAGTTCCGCCCCTATCTTCGTTCTGAAATTCCTGTCATTTCTTACAAACTTTTCAGTTTTAAAACCCTTTATATTTTCATAGGCAAATCTATAGGTTCTGTACTGAGCTCCATATAGATTTCTTTCTTCCATTTCTCTATATTTAGGAGTCATTTCTCCGGTATAATTTACATTATACGACATATTGATTGGAGCATCCAACACATATTCTGTATTCAGTGAAGGGGTATCAGATTCAATTAATACTTCCGGAATAATGAATCGGAATGGAGATATAATTTCATATTGATACTCTAAGATGGATCCATTTTTCACACTTGGAAAAGCAAATTTGGTCAGGGTAACATATTTATTCTCTTTACTTTTGTATTGAGAACTCTTCTCTACTTTTACGGGAACTACATTTCCATTTTCAAGATTATAGGTAAAAGCCTTGAATTTACCGAGTGACTCTCTATTGGTTCCCACATTGTAAATAGGAATTTCAAGATTCAACCAGTCTTCAGCTTTATCTTTATCGTAAATTTTAACTCTGTAATAATATCTTTTGTGAAGGTTTCCTGTATTGGCATCCACCATAAAGTAAGCTGATTTATACAAAATCTCGGCAGGAGCATTTTCATCTAATAATGATTTCACTTTAGACAGATCCGCATCATTGAATTTAGGAGGATTCAGAAATTCATACTTTTTCTGAGCATTAAACATGATTGCATTGGCAGAGCAAAGCACCAATACTATTATTTTTTTCATGGTTATATTTTAGTTATTAAGATTTTTGAATTATCCATGTTCAGAATTTTTTTTCTGAAACTTATGTAATCGTTGTATTTTTCTTTTGGGTATAGTCCTTTATTAATCTGCATTTTTCTGATTACTTTTATCTCGTCGTTACTTTTAACGAAGCTTAGCTTATAAGATCCAAATTCTGAGGTAATATTTGAGTTATCAGGGGTTTCATCAATTTTGTAGCCCTGAGGAAGAACAAAAACAATTTCATATTCATCTTCGTAAGACATATTGACCTCAAAAGGAAGTTCTCTACTGTCATCAGTCTTAAATACAGTATCGGTAAAAATAGGTACAGATCTAAACAGAAGGCTGTTTCCTGCTTTTTTAGAAAAGTTATTGGTTTTAAAATCCAGATCATAGGTAATAATGGCATTGTCTCTGTCATTATTAAAGTTTTTCATTTCAACCTTTTCAAAGTTTAAAATATCAAATATCCCTTTCACTGCATCATTTTTTTCTTTAGGATTAAGATTAGCCAATCTTAAATTATAATCATACTGATTTCCCGTATAGAAAAAATTACCTGTTCCTATGATACTGTTATCTTCATGAAGATTGATTTTCAAGGTCTGCTTTTCTTTATTCTGTTCAGCTTTATAAGCAGGTGTATTGATCAGTTCTATTCCTTTTTGAGTCACAGCAAGAACATTTCTATCCGTAGTACTGTAGCTTAAATGATTAAAAGCTATTTGCTGAGATGTATTTTCAAGCCAGATATTTCCTTTTTCAGTAGGAACCATCAGGATAACATGGTTTCCACCCATAGATGGGAATTCAGGATCAAAGGAAACCTGTGAACGACCAGAATTGATAATACAATAAGTGGATGGAATTCCTGCCTCGTTCAAAAGAATTCTCATATAATTGGTAAGTCCCTTACAGTCTCCATACCCTTTTTTCTGTACTTCATCCGGCATCATTGGCTGCCAGCCGCCTATCCCTAATGATACGGCAATATAACGGCTTTTGTTCTGCATGTACTGGTAAATTTTCTTCACTTTATCTTCCACCGATCCCTTCAGTTGTAAAGATGCAACTTCAGCCTTGATCGCAGGAGTAGATGTTGAAACGGGTATCAAAAGGTCATTATAAATCCATGTTCCGAAATCTGTCCAGTTATTCAAAGTTCCCTGTTTACCGGCCAGACTGAATCTTGCCAGAGCAAAGTCGACTGCAGGTAAAATCTTAACAGGCTGCGGGATCATAAAAGCATCATCAATAGCAGGCACATTTTTGTATGTGTAAGTTTTATCATTCCCACTACCACTTTCTATTACGGATGCATAGTTATATTTTGAAGGATAAATTTTGGTTCTCAATTCAATTCCTGAATTATTAACAATTTTGAACTGTGCTTCTTCCAATGAAGTTTTCACAGAGGTAAAAGGCACAAAATCAGGAATAAAAACTGTATTCTCGTCATTAGTTTCGTAAGAGAAATCAACAGTATAAGGATACTGAGCCGGTGTATATGAATATACTAGGATTCTGTTATCAGAATAAAAAACTCCCTGAGAGTTGTTTGCAGCATCCTGAAAATCAGACTTCGAAACACTTTTAATTTTTTTCCCGGCTTCATCATAAATAGTCACTTTTATGTTTGAAATACGCCTTGCTTTATCGTAAGGAATATAAGCTACCGCCTGCTCGTTACCATCTTTATTTAAAACTGTAGTAACGGTATTATATTGGTATCTTATTTCATCGACTTTGTTTATTTGAGCAGTCGTAAAATCTTTTCGTATAACAACGTTAGCATTTTTCTTTAAATTCTCAGGAATTGCAGAAGCAGGATAGCTTTGTGCGAAATATAATGAGGCGACAGAGAAAGCCCCTAAAACTAGTATTTTCATCATAGTTATTAAAATTACGCAAAAATAAGAAAATCTTAATAACTGTTAAAAAAAATATAAAAGGCTTCAACATGTGAAGCCTTTACCTAATACTTAAAAAAGTACTGTCCTAAATGTACTTATAAGGCTATGAACACATTATCAACTTTTCATCATCAATTTCTGAAAAGTTAATAACAGAATATTTATACTCATTCTATATTGGGAGAAGGAAATATTTATTCTGTGGCATGAAGGGATAAACTTCATATTGTCTGCATTTCAAATTTAGAATAAATTGTAATTCATATAATTCAAATGCTGTAGAATTAATAACAAACAGAAGTACAATTAATTCTACAATAAAAATCATTCATAAAAAAGACCTCATTTATGAAGTATTTGGATTTAATATCATTGTCTATTCATTTAAACAAATCTCTTTTTCCAGCTCGCAACTGTATTTCTGCTTATTTTAAAATGTCGGGCAAGTTCAGTATTGTTACACTTATGTCTTTTTTGGTAATCCAGTATTTTCAGGATAGATTCCTGATCAAAGGAGTGAAGTTTCTGATTAAATATAAAAGTATCTTCATCTTCTTTTCCCAAAAGCATCTTGCTACAGGTCATCACATCGAGTAATGAAAAGTCTTTTTTAGAAAATATAATTTTAAATGCCTCTTTTTTCTCTGGGTATTTTTCATTAATAAGATCTGTATAGATCTTTTTATAATCCGGGATACATTTTGTCATATCATTTGTTGTTTTCCTTATTCATTATATTTTACTAACCAATTATACAATGTGTTCCTAGGTATCTTATATTTTGTTATTACTTCTGATTTGGTCATTTCTCCCTTCTTGATTTTTTCCAATACAAATTCTACAATTTCTTTAGTATAAAGATTTTTCCGAAAAGCAGGAAGTGAACTATCTACTTTTTTCTTCTGTACATATTCCATAGAAGATTGTGGAGCATATAAGATCAAATGTTGGGAATAAAGTCTAAAGAAGTCATATTCAAGAAGTTTAGACCAGCGCAGTAATAGTTCCGTATCTAAAGACGGTGAAGAATACATTTCGTGTACCTCTTTTTCTGTACAATTTAAAAAATTACATATACGGTTTATATCTATCTCATTTTCGATAACACTCTCTTTAATAAGTGATCCAATATTTAGATTTTTCAGATTCATAGATTTTGATTATGCGTATTTATATTAAAAAGATAATTATTACAAGATATTCACTCTTTAATTCTGAGAGAATAAAGCAATAGGCTAAAATTTCCAGCTGAGAGGATAAAAAAATTCTAACAATTCTATAGTTTTTCATCATTATGTTAATAGAATTTTATAATCTGATTCAATGCATAATTCAACGAGCTATATGTAAGATTCTGAACTTATAATTAAGAATTATAAAATGTATAGTGAAGCATATATTTAAAATCCAAGAAAAGTCTATAATGTAAATCATTTCCTACCCATTTTTGCAGCATTGCTAATTGGGAAAAGAAACACGTTTTTGTATAAGTTTGCCATACATTTTCATCAAAAAGTACATTCCCTATATAAACATTTACCAGAATTGCTACTATTAATATTTTTTTATCCTAAGTGAATTTTAGTGTCACAAAGCAAAAAAAATAATATTTTATTTCCAAAAAAAGACCTGCAACAAATTTACAACACAACAATTAAACAACTGAAATACAATAAATTAAATTTAAATTACTGAAAATTTTTCATATATTCATTAGGATCTTCAGAAGAGAAAATATTTATTAGCTTACGAAAACAATCTTTATTTATCTATACATTTCTCACAGAAATATTATTATGTAAGCCATTTCTTTTAATCGAAAATTAAGTTTCAGTAGTGTTGAGAATTTTAATTGCAAGAGACGTTACATGGATAAAGTAAGTAAAAGAAAAGCTCATTAATTTTTTTACAAATTGATATGGCTTTTTCAAGATATGTATTTATTGTTTTTTTATGATAAGAAATAGAAGCTAAATCATCAAGCATAAAGACTCATTACCTATTATTTTATTTAAATATATAGAATCTTAATAATAATTCACTGAATTAAGCTTTTTCTTATCATAAAAAAAGACCTCATTTCTGAAGTCTTTAATTTTTTTAATTTTGTTTTTAATCATTTGGAACCAGCTTACTATCATACTGATCACTTCCAAGTCCCAGAACAGGAATAAAAATAAATCCGAAGAAGAAGATCAGAATAGTGTAAAGGGGTGTTTCTTTGGAGAATCCTTTGGCAAGCCTATCGTATACTACCCAATATGCGTAGAGATTTACCAACGGAATAAAGAAAAGGATGATCCACCATATTGGCTTCTTCACGATTTCCAGCAATACAATCACATTATAAATTGGAATAAAGGCTGCCCAGGCATCCTGTCTCCCTGCTTTCTGGAAAATTTTATACATGCAGTATCCATAAAAGATATAGCATAGTAAGCCGAAGAACATAGTCCCGATCCCTAATCCGGCAGCAGCTGCACCAGATACCGCATCTGCCCCATTATAAGGGTCTGTTTGTAAAAGAGTTAACATATTATTTGTTTTTTGGTTTATCCAAATATAAAAAAAGCTTCTAAATAATTAGAAGCTTTTTTATTATATTTTCAAAAACGTTTATGCATCAATTTTTGCATATTTCGCATTTTTCTCGATAAACTCTCTTCTCGGTGGAACTTCATCACCCATTAACATTGAGAAAACACTATCAGCCTCTACAGCATTATCGATAGTTACCTGCTTCAGAATTCTGTGTTCAGGATTAAGTGTTGTTTCCCAAAGCTGTTCAGGATTCATTTCCCCAAGACCTTTGTAACGTTGTACTTCTACACCTTTTCCATCCGGAGACATTTCTAATGTAAATTCTTCACGTTCTTTTTCGTTATAAGCATACACTTTTTTATTTCCTCTCTTTAATAGATATAAAGGCGGTTGAGCGATATAGATATATCCGTTCTCAATAAGTTCCTTCATATATCTGAAGAAGAACGTAAGGATAAGAGTAGAAATGTGAGATCCGTCAATATCGGCATCGGTCATGATAACGATCTTGTGGTATCTTAGCTTAGCCATATTCAATGCTTTGCTATCTTCCTCTGTACCTACAGAAACTCCAAGAGCAGTGTAGATATTTCTGATTTCTTCATTGTCATACACTTTATGAAGCATAGATTTCTCTACATTCAAAATCTTACCTCTTAAAGGAAGGATAGCCTGGAAGTGTCTGTCTCTTCCCTGTTTAGCTGTTCCACCTGCGGAATCTCCCTCTACAAGGAAAAGTTCAGATTCAGCCGGATCTTTAGATGAACAATCAGAAAGTTTTCCGGGAAGTCCAGAACCTCCCATCGGAGATTTTCTCTGAACCATCTCACGCGCTTTTTTTGCGGCTTGTCTTGCTTTTGCAGCGAGAACAACTTTTTGAACAATTATCTTAGCTTCATTAGGATTTTCTTCCAGGAAGTTTGTAAGCATTTCCCCTACAATCTTATCAACAGCACCAGAAACTTCAGAGTTTCCTAATTTTGTTTTGGTCTGTCCTTCAAACTGAGGCTCCATTACTTTTACAGAAATTACAGCTGTTAGCCCTTCACGGAAGTCATCTCCGGTAATTTCTACTTTTTCTTTTGCAGGAAGTCCCAATTCGTCTGCATATTTCTTTAAAGTTCTTGTTAAAGCTCTTCTGAAACCTGCAAGGTGAGTACCTCCTTCGTGGGTATTAATATTATTAACGTAAGAGTGAAGATTTTCGTTGAATGACGTGTTATAACGCATTGCCACCTCAACAGGAATATCATCTCTTTCACCTTCCATGAAAATTACGTGTTCCATAATAGATTCACGGTTTCCATCGATATAAGCAACAAACTCTTTTAATCCTCCTTCAGAATGGAAAACTTCTGTTCTGAAAGAACCATCTTCCAATGTCTCTCTTTCATCAGTCAGAGTAATGGTAATTCCTCTGTTAAGATAAGAAAGCTCTCTTAAACGGGTTGCTAATGTATCGTAGTTGTAAACTAATTCTGTAAATATGCTATCATCAGGTTGGAAAAACTGTTTAGTTCCTCTCTTTTCACTATTCCCGATCTCTTCAACACCTGTTTGTGCTTTTCCTCGTGAATAAATCTGCTGATAAACGTTTCCATCTCTGTAAACGGTAGTAATCATTTCATTGGAAAGTGCATTCACACAAGAAACCCCTACTCCGTGAAGACCTCCTGAAACCTTATAAGAATCTTTATCAAACTTACCTCCGGCTCCAATTTTTGTCATTACAACTTCAAGGGCAGATTTCTGTTCTTTTTCGTGGAAATCAACCGGGATACCTCTACCATTATCACTTACTTCAATTCCGTTTCCTTCCTTGATGCTCACGAAGATTGTGTCGCAGTATCCTGCCAATGCCTCGTCAATAGAGTTATCTACTACTTCATAAACCAAGTGGTGAAGTCCTCTCGTTCCTACATCACCAATGTACATTGAAGGACGCATACGAACGTGCTCCATTCCTTCCAATGCCTGAATACTACTAGCTGTATATTGTTTTTGACTCATATTAAATATTAAAAATCCTGCTATATGCAAAGACTTACAAATATCGTGATTTTTTTCGAGGTATGAAAGTTAAAAAGTGTCAAAAAAATGTAGAGTTTTCTTAGTGAAAACATAAGGAATAGGAAGTCAATAAAAGAGTCAAAATTAAAATGTATTGGTGAAATATCAACTGTTGTAAATCATATTCAACATCAATAATTTATACGTAAATTTATTTACTGAAAAGTTGATATTATGGATGATTTTATAGCAGCACGCGCTCAGATGGCACTTTCTCTGGGCTTTCATATCATATTCTCCTGTGTGGGTATGGTGATGCCTTTTCTGATGGCTTTTGCCCATTGGAAATACCTAAAGACCAATAATGAAGTATATAAAGGATTAACAAAAGCTTGGAGCAAAGGGGTAGCGATCCTTTTTGCTACAGGAGCCGTTTCCGGAACAATGCTTTCCTTTGAGCTGGGTCTTCTATGGCCTGGTTTTATGAAACATGCCGGTCCTATTTTCGGGATGCCGTTTTCTTTGGAAGGAACAGCCTTTTTCATCGAAGCCATTGCGATCGGGTTCTTTTTATATGGTTGGGAAAGATTCAACAAATGGTTTCACTGGTTCTGTGGATTTCTTGTAGGACTAAGCGGACTGGCTTCCGGGATTCTGGTGGTAGCCGCCAACTCATGGATGAACTCCCCCACTGGTTTTGATTATATTAACCGACAGTATCTTAATATAGATCCTATTAAAGCAATGTTCAATGATGCATGGTTTCCACAGGCTCTTCACATGACGGTTGCTGCATTTTGTGCTACGGGATTTGCTGTAGCCGGGGTACATGCTTTTATGATCATGCGAAAAAGGAATATTGAATTTCACACCAAAGCTTTTAGAATTGCTGTAGGTTTTGCATTGATCGGAGCATTTGGTGCTCCTTTAAGCGGTGATGTTGCTGCAAAATCGGTAGCAGAAAGACAGCCCATTAAACTGGCAGCCATGGAAGCTCATTTTGAAACTGAAAAAGGCGCTTCATTTGTAATAGGAGGAATCCCTGATGAAGAAAAAGAAGAAGTAAAATATGCCGTGAAAATCCCAAAAGTTTTAAGTTTTCTGGTGAGTAACGACTTCAATTCTGAAGTAAAGGGTCTTAAGGATTTCCCGCGAGATGAATGGCCTCCGATTGCAGTTGTTCATTATGCTTTTCAGATCATGATTTTCTTTGGAGTGGTGATGATAGGTATAGGAGCTATTTATTTATATGCTTTCTTTTTCAAAAAAGAATGGCTGAGTAAAAACTGGCTGTTAAAAACCTTCTTAATAGCAACACCTTTCGGATATATTGCTCTGGAAGCCGGATGGACGGTGACAGAAGTCGGAAGACAGCCATGGATCATTTATGGCGTTATGAGAACAATAGATGCCGTGACTCCTATGCCGGGAATACAGTATTCGTTCTACTTTTTTACGGCTATTTTCATCTCATTATCATTGATCCTTGTCTTCCTTTTAAAGAGACAGATCCAAATGGTACCAAAACTTTATGACCCTACCAATTCTCAGTTTAACGATAAAAACAAAAAATCATGATCTACGTTGTAATAGGTTTTCTCTGGCTATCCATATGCCTTTATATTATTCTGGGAGGTGCTGATTTCGGAGCTGGAATTGTAGAGCTTTTCACTCATAAAAAAGCCAGAAACAAGACCCAGGAAATCATGTATGAGTCCATAGCTCCCGTATGGGAAGCCAATCATATGTGGTTGATCATTGCGATTGTAATTCTCTTTGTAGGTTTTCCTGAAATTTATACTACCATGTCTACTTATCTTCATATTCCTTTGGTTTTGATGCTTTTGGGAATTATCGCGAGGGGAACAGCATTTACGTTCAGACATTATGATGCTGTAAAAGATAACTGGCAGGTTTTATATACCCAAATCTTCTACTATGCGAGTCTTTTAACCCCTTTCTTTTTAGGATTAATAGCTGCTGCAACCGTTTCACATTCTATCAATCCTGATGCTGTTGGTTTTCTGGATTTGTATGTATTCAGCTGGCTGAACTGGTTTGGAGTTTCCGTAGGTTTATTTACAGTAGCGCTTTGTGCTTATCTTGCTTCTATCTTTTCATTGAGAGAAACCCGTGATAAAGCTGATCTTTTGTTAATGATCAGAAAATCCAAGCAGACAATGATCTTTGTAGTAATTACGGGAATTTTGGTATTTGCGACCGCTTATATTTCAGATATTCCTCTTTTGAGGTGGGTATTTTCCAAGCCTCTGGGTATTATGGCGATTGCATTTGCTACAGTTGCTCTATTGCTCATTTTAAGAGCTTTGAATCGTCAAAAATTACTCCCGGTACGTGCTTTGGCAGGATTTCAGATGGTGATGATTCTGGTAGCCGCAACGTATCAGCATAATCCGGATATTATTTTATTAGGAAACGGACAGCATCTTTCATTACTGGAACATATGGCTCCTGAAAAGACTATTGCCGCATTGGGATGGGCTTTAATGCTGGGGTCATTATTTATTCTTCCATTCTTATTTTACCTGATGGCTTCTTTCAGTAAATTGAGAAAATAGATAAAATATGCAGAAATATAAGGATAAAACAGAGCTCATTGAAGAAATCAAAAAGAGATATCTGATTTATGATCAAGAGTTTAATGATATAAAAGAAGAGGAAAAGAATCTTCTGAAGCCAGGAGTTGACAAAACTCCATCACAAAATATTTCCTATCAATTAGGCTGGACACATCTGCTTTTACAATGGGAATCTGATGAAAGCAAAGAAATTGAAGTTAAAACACCTACATCTGAATACAAATGGAATAATTTAAAAGGGTTATATCAATCTTTTTATGATCAATATGGCTCTCATACCTTACAACAGCAAAGAGAACTTCTGCGAAATCAGGTTAATGAAATTATTGACTGGATAGAAAGTCTTGATGATGACACATTATTCATTCCCGGACAAAGAAAATGGGCAACAACACCCGCCCAGTGGCCGGTCTGGAAGTGGATTCACATTAATACCGTAGCTCCATTTAAAAATTTCAGAGCACAGCTTCGGAAATGGAAAAAAGAAAAAGGTACAGAATAGCTCTGTACCTTTTTTATTTATATTACTTGAGAAACCTTAAGCCAATTTCATCAAAAGATTTTCGTCAATTTTCTCTACTTTCACAATATTATTTTTTGTCAAAGTTTTAGAAGCTTTATCCCATTTTTTTCCGGAAAGTTTAGACTTTTCTTTCACTTCACTTAGAGGAAACTGTTCACCTGATTTCAAAATATCAAGAATAATATGTTCATCCTCTCCTAGTTCAATTTGTGGAACCGCTTTCTCTGGTCTCATCTGAGGGAAGAATAATACCTCCTGAATCGATGCATTATTCGTTAAGAACATAATTAATCTGTCCATACCGATTCCTAATCCTGAAGTTGGCGGCATACCATATTCAAGAGCTCTTAAGAAGTCCTGATCGATGAACATTGCTTCATCATCTCCTCTTTCAGATAAAGCCATCTGTGCTTCAAAACGTTCTCTCTGATCAATAGGATCATTAAGCTCAGAATAAGCGTTTGCGATTTCTTTACCACATACCATTAATTCAAAACGCTCTGTTAAGCCTTCTTTGCTTCTGTGTTTCTTTGTCAGTGGAGACATTTCGATAGGATAATCTGTAATGAAAGTCGGCTGGATGAAGTTTCCTTCACATTTTTCACCGAAGATCTCATCAATCAGTTTTCCTTTCCCCATCGTCTCGTTCACTTCAATACCGATAGACTTGGCAAAATCATATAATTCCTTCTCTGTTTTTCCTGTGATATCGAATCCTGTAAATTTCAGGATCGCTTCTGTCATGGAAACTCTTGGATAAGGAGCTTTGAAGTCTACATTATGTTCTCCGAAGGTTGCTGTTGTAGTACCGTTTACCTGGATAGCACAGAATTCCAGTAATTTCTCAGTGAAATCCATCATCCAGTTATAATCTTTGTAAGCTACATAGATTTCCATCGCGGTAAATTCTGGGTTGTGCGTTCTGTCCATTCCTTCATTTCTGAAGTTTTTAGAGAACTCATACACTCCGTCAAAACCACCTACGATCAGTCTTTTCAGATATAATTCGTTGGCAATTCTTAAATATAATGGAATATCCAATGCATTGTGGTGCGTGATAAACGGTTTTGCAGCAGCTCCACCAGGAATAGACTGTAGAATTGGTGTTTCCACTTCAAAATATCCTGCATCATTAAAGAATGTTCTCATGGCATTGAACAGTTTTGTTCTTTTCACGAAAATTTCTTTTACCTGTGGATTTACCGTTAAATCTACATAACGCTGTCTGTATCTTAATTCTGGATCGGTGAACCCGTCGTGTACAACACCGTTTTCATCAGTTTTTGCCTGAGGTAGCGGACGTAAAGCCTTCGTAAGAAGGATAAAGTTTTTTACTAAAACTGTCTTCTCTCCTACCTGAGTCGTAAACAATTCTCCCTCAATACCGATAATATCACCAATATCTAAAAGGTGCTTGTATACTTCATTATATAGTTCTTTATCTTCACCCGGACAGATCTCGTCTCTGTTGAAGTAAACCTGGATTTTTCCTTTAGAATCCTGCAATTCTGCAAAAGAAGCCTTTCCTTGAATTCTGCGGGACATCAATCTACCAGCGATCTTCACCTGTTTATTTTCAGAAAAGTCCTGTTTTATAGATTCTGTAGTATCTGTGATTGTATACTCATCCGCAGGGAACGCATTAATCCCCATTTCAGTAAGCCTATTCAGCTTTTCTCTTCTAATGATTTCTTGTTCTGATAATTGCATTTCTTATTTTTCTAAAAGCGTACAAATTTAGGCATTTTTGACCTGATCATCAATGGCTTTTTTCAGAAATTTTAAAAAGTGGTTGAGATGCGGGGTATTAAGGTTGCGGAGTATGTGTTGCGGGATTCCGGATTCGAGATCTGAATTATTGTATTATTGGCTTTACACCTTAAACATTGAACTTTAAACTTTAAATTTTAAATCAACCAGGTTTTTCTGTCCTTCTGAGTAATAAATGTCCAGGCCAGCATTCTGCTTACCTTTTGCCCCTGAGCCATATCAATAGTTTTTACCTCTACAGCTTTTACCTTCTTTAAAAGATGAGCCAGTTTATTAAGGTTTTCTTTTTTGGAAACCAGACATGTGAACCAAAGTACCTGGGTTGAAAATAATGCACTTTCATTAATCATCTTTGTGATAAAAGCTATTTCACCTCCTTCACACCACAATTCGGATTGCTGTCCGCTAAAGTTAAGAAGAGGCTTGATTTTCTTTGATTTACTAAGATTTTTTGTTTTCCTGATATTTCCTTTCATCGCAGATTCTTCAGAATCATGAAAAGGAGGATTACACATCGTAAAGGTAAACCTGTCTTCAGTATTAATGATATTTTTAAAAATATGATCAGTTTCCGGCTGATTTTTTAACTGAATAACAGAAGTCAGATCTTCATTTTGGTCCAGAATATTTTGAGCATTTCGCAAAGAATCCTGGTTGATATCTGTTCCCAGCATCGTCCAGCCATATGACCTGTGACTGATTAAAGGATATACAAGATTGGCTCCTGTTCCTATATCTAGCCCTTTTACAGAACTTCCCGTAGGAATTTTATCCAATTGTTCTGCTAAAAGATCGGCAATATAATGTACATAATCTGCTCTTCCGGGAATGGGTGGACAAAGGTTGGTATCAGGAATATCCCAGCCTTTAACAGTATAGAAATGTAAGAGTAAGGCTTTATTGAGCAGCTTAACTGCTTGTGGAATACTGAAATTAATGGTTACCGTCTGATAAGCATTTACGAAAACATAGTGTTTCAGTTCCGGCACACAAGAAATAAGCTGATCAAAATCATAGGGATTACGATGCAGATTTCTTGTGTGCAGACTGTATTTTTCAGCGGACATATTTTATTTCTTCTGACTTAAAATATATTCCACCATTTTTTTTGCATCTTCTTTAGACACCTGTGGATGGGCAGCCATAGGCACACTTCCCCATACTCCACTTCCGCCTTCTATAATTTTGGAAGCCAGCAATTCTGTATCTTTTTCAGAATACTTTCCTGCAATTTCCTTATAAGAAGGTCCTATCATTCTCTCATTAACAGAATGGCACCCTGAGCAATCCAATGTTTCCATGATCTGATCACCCGAAAGACTAGATTTAGCAGGCTCTGAAACAGCGGTAGTTTCAGAAGAAGGCGCTACTTCTGCTGTATTTTCTTTTTTAGAACAGGAAATGATCATAAGACCAAGAGTTCCTGCTAAAAGTATTTTTTTCATTATTTCTTCGCTGTAGAATCTGTTTTAGCAGCTTCAGGTGCAGGAGCAGCCGGAGTTGCAGCAGCTGGAGCAGCAGTTTTAGCAGTAGAATCCACAACAGTAGTTGCTGCTGGCTCTTCAAGCATAGTATTGCTGTCCTGTAAAGAGTGATCTACTTTTTTTGAACAGCTTGCTAATAATAAACCTCCGATAAATGCGATTGCTAATACTTTTTTCATTTTTTTCTAATTTGGAAGCAAAAATATAAAAAATAAAGTTTTAAACTTATGACAAATGTTTTCTTTGAGAAATATTTTTTACTGACTGAGTTTTAATCCAATCAATAAAAAAATAATTCAAACATTGGAGAAATTAAATAAGCTTAGTTATTTTTGTATAACAGATTACCCAAATCAAAATCAATCTATTCATATGAAATTTATGACTAAAAAAAGCTTATTAAGTACTGCTTTAGTTGCAGTATCCTTTTCTATTGCCTTGTCTTGCAACAGCTCATCAGACGATCCTCATTCAGAATATTCTGATAAAATAGAATCGGTGACCTTATTAAAAACCACCAAATCATGGGACGGAACTTTATATCCGGCCTATCCTGCTACGCAACCGGAAATTTCAGTTCTAAAAATTGCCGTACCTCCGAATAAAGCCTTAGACTGGCATAAACATCCTGTTATTAATGCTGCTTATGTAGAAAAAGGAGAAATTCAGGTGGAAAGAAAAGAAGACGGCAAAACACAGTGGATTCGTAAAGGTCAGGTGCTGCCCGAGATGGTGAATGTAGGGCACAGAGGTAAAACAGGAGATAAAGGAGTAACTCTGATTGTTTTCTACAGCGGAACTCCTGATATTCCTTTGTCTGAACCTGTACAATAAGTTGTTGCAATTTATTATTTAATTCACTGTATTTTAAAAAGATAATAGTAATTTTAAAACATGGTTTTAATTTCAAAAATTCTGTTTTTCACCAGTCATCATGGTTTTTATACTGTGATTCTGTTGTTCGTGTTCTTTGGGCTTCTCTCCTATCTGACCAAAAAAGCCTTGTTTTTGATTCCCATCATTCCTCTGGCTATACTCAATGGATTTGGAGGACAGTTTTTAAACGCATGGTTTTTAAACAAATACGGAGTGGAAAGCACAGCCATTATCACCTCTGATGTAGAAACCAATTCCACTCTGAATGAAATGTATATTCACGATTATGAAGCTATTGTGAAAAAACAGGACGGAAAATACACTACTACTTTTTTCTCCACTACCAGTGCAACGATCTATCCTATCAGTAATTCAATCAGAATACCCGATGACAAGGATATTCCCGTAAAATACATCCCAGGATATGAAAAGAATATAGTGATCCTTTATGATCAATCCAGAGAAGGAAAAATTTTATTACAATATGAAAAGTTAGCCCCCATCAATTCTGCAAAAACCAAGTATGAAGCAGACAAAACAAATAAGGAATTCATTGAGGAATACATTTCTGCATTGGAAAATTATTTAGAACATGATAATGATGAGGCTTATAAAGAAAAAATCAAGGAATTAAAACAAGAGCTCAAGCAGCTTAAATAGAGGATTTTTATATTAAGTTTATTATTTTTTTGATATTTTTTAGTCTTGGTATTAAAAAAATTTCTACATTTGTCCCATGTTAAAAATGAACAACAATATTTGGTGGTGGCTTTCAAACTCTTCGTCGGGTCTGGAGGTATTGTCATGTTGTTAATCACAGCAGAAATAATCAAAAAACAATATATAGGCTTTGACGGATACCGTTAAAGCCTTTTTTTATTCCTTAATCTTACAAAAAACAACACGATGTTTACAAACACAATTAAAATAAAAACTGTTTCGAAAAAAACACTGGGAGACCTTCATACTCCTATGAATATTTACCTTAAGATCAGGGATA
The DNA here is from genome assembly GCF_050753305.1 of Chryseobacterium sp. 'Rf worker isolate 10'. NCBI lineage: Bacteria > Pseudomonadati > Bacteroidota > Flavobacteriia > Flavobacteriales > Weeksellaceae > Chryseobacterium > Chryseobacterium sp. 'Rf worker isolate 10'. The sequence goes on along the minus strand of NZ_JBOZOF010000001.1, from coordinate 496,747 downwards.
AATTCCGGGATACCATTCTTCTGGAAAGCTCGGATTCAAAAAGTATTGATAATAATTTTTCCTTTATCGCGGTAAATGCCATTGCGGGAATTGAAGTGAAAAACCTCGATGAATATGAAATCAAACTTCCCGCTTCTGCTCCTGTAAAACAATTGATTAATGATCAAAAGACTACAGATATATTTGAAAACTTCAGAAACATTTTTAAATGTGAAGATACGAATGATCCCATAGAGCAAACGGCTCAGAGCCTTTTTGGCTATACAAGCTTCGAAGCGGTACAGTTTTTTGAAAACATCAATCTTAAAGCACAAAGCAAGGAAGTTGAAATTCCTGTTATGCGATACAGACTATACCAATATGTGATCGCTATCAATCATTTCAATGATGAAATGCATATTATTGAAAACTTTATTGATGGGGTGAAATCTGAACTTCATCTTTTAGAGAATCTTATTAAAAACCAGAATACTCCGGTTTATCCTTTTGAAAAAACAAGCGAGGAAACATCTAATATTACCAATGAAGAGTATCTGGAACTGGTCAAAACAGCTCAGAAACACTGTATGCGTGGAGACGTTTTCCAGCTGGTTCTAAGCAGAAGATTTGAACAGAAATTCAAAGGGGATGAATTCAATGTATACCGTGCTTTGAGAAATATCAATCCTTCTCCCTACCTATTCTATTTTGATTATGGAAATTACAAATTATTTGGGTCAAGTCCTGAAAGTCAGCTAATCATTAAAAATAATAAAGCAATCATTCACCCGATCGCCGGAACTTCCAAAAGAACAGGAAATTTTGAGGCCGATCTTGAAGCAATTGAAGTTTTAAAGGCTGATCCTAAAGAAAATGCAGAACATACCATGCTGGTGGATCTGGCAAGAAATGATCTTGGAAAACTTGGGAAAAATGTAACCGTTACTAAACTTAAAGAAATCCAACTGTTTTCTCACGTTATTCATATGGTAAGTGAAGTGACAGCAGATGTTGAAGATAATATCAATCCTCTTGAAATGGTTTCTGCCACTTTCCCTCAGGGAACACTGAGCGGGGCACCAAAGCATAAAGCGCTTCAGCTGATCAATCAATATGAAAAAGATTCCCGTGGATATTATGGCGGCTGTATAGGAATTATCGGATTAAATGGGACCTGCAACCAAGCCATTATGATCAGAACTTTCTTAAGCAAAAATAATACACTCTTTTATCAGGCTGGTGCCGGACTTGTAGCGAAATCCGTCCCGGAAAGCGAATTGCAGGAAGTCAATAATAAACTGAATGCATTGAAAAAAGCAGTTGAAAAAGCAGAAAAAATAGTTGAAAAATAAAATAATCCTTCCAACTATCAGCCAGCAACAAAAAACAACCAGCAACTATCTAACAAAAAAGCAATGAACAACAATATAAACACTCAACAGCCACAGCTTAAAGTTCTCGTTTTTGATAACTATGACAGCTTCACGTATAACCTTGTCCAGATTATCGAAAGAATTCTGGATCAGAGAGTAGATGTGGTAAGAAATGATGAAATTACCCTGGAAGAGATTGGAAAATATGATAAAATCATTCTTTCTCCCGGTCCCGGAATTCCTGAAGAAGCAGGTATCTTATTAGACCTTATTAAAGAATATGCTCCTACAAAAAGTATTCTTGGGGTATGTCTTGGCCAGCAGGCTATCGCTGAAGCTTTTGGAGGAAATCTGATCAACCTGACTGAGATCTTCCACGGAGTAGCAACCACTACAGAACTGGTAAAAGAAAACACCAAATTGTTCAAAGATTTAAGTTCAGGATTGGAAGTGGGAAGATACCACAGCTGGGCGGTAAACCCAGAAGGTTTCCCGGAAGAACTGGAAATTACAGCTGTAGATAAAGATGGAATGATCATGGCTTTACAGCACAAAACCTATGATGTACACGGCGTACAGTTTCACCCTGAAAGCATTTTAACACCGGAAGGAGAAGTAATCATCAAAAACTTTCTGTTGTCATGAAAACCTTAGAAATCCCTTCAACAACAATAAAAACACCACAAATGAAAGAAATACTGCAATACCTGTTCAACCATAATACACTGTCTAAATCTGAAGCTAAGGCAATGATGATTGAAATTGCACAGAATAAATTCAATGCTGCGGAAGTGACTGCTTTCATCAGTGTTTTTCTAATGCGAAGCATCACATTGAAAGAACTGGAAGGCTTCAGAGAAGCTTTATTACAGATGGCCGTTCCTGTAGATATAGATGCCAGTAATGCCATCGACATTGTAGGAACCGGAGGTGACGGAAAAGATACCATCAATATCTCAACGCTGGCCAGTTTTGTAGTAGCCGGAGCAGGACAGAAGGTAACCAAACATGGAAATTACGGAGCTTCCACTACTACAGGTTCATCCAATGTGCTTGAAGAGCTGGGATATCAGTTTAAAAACAATTCAGAACAATTGAATGAAGATCTTGAAAGAGCCAATATCTGCTTTTTGCATGCTCCTCATTTTCACCCCGCACTTCAATCGGTTGGATTATTGAGAAAGTCTCTGGGATTAAGAACATTCTTTAATCTTTTGGGTCCTTTAGTAAATCCGGCAAAACCTAAATATTCAATGATTGGAGTTTACAATCTGGAAATTGCAAGAATTTATCAGTACCTCCTTCAAAAAGAGGAACGCGAGTTTATGCTTGTACATGGTCTTGACGGGTATGATGAAATAAGCCTTACTGACGACAGCAAAATCATCACAAAAAACGGGGAAGAAATCTATTCTGCAGAAGATTTAGGCTTCAATTCGGTAATGCTGGAAGATATTAAAGCCGGAAGTTCTATTCAGGAAACAGCAAAAATATTTATGAATATTCTGGAAGGAAAAGGTACGGAACAACAGAACTCTGTCATTCTTGCCAATGCTTCAGTAGCGCTGCATAACACCAACAAATTCGGGACGTATGAAGATTGTCTTCTGCTGGCTAAAGAAAGTCTGCAAAGCGGAAAAGCATTGAATAGTTTTAATCTTTTAATTCATTAGTCTTATTATTTTTTTAACCGTTAAGAAATTTTAAGTAATGAAAAATCGTTAAGATTAATGATTCTGATTGTAACTTAAAGTGAAGCTTATCTTAACATCTTACTACAATCTTAATGTTTCAAAAAGAAAAAAGTTTAAACAGGTTCAAATAAAATAATCATTGATTAAATTTTAAACACAAAAAAATGACCATACTGGATAAAATTATTGAACGAAAAAAAGAGGAAGTTGCTGGAGCAAAATCACGCATTTCTCTTGACCGATTAAAAAACACGGCTTTTTTTGGAAGACCAACCTATTCTCTGAAAGAATCCATCAAAAATAAAAGCGGAATTATCGCTGAGTTTAAAAGACAATCCCCGTCAAAAGGGATCATTAACAATAGTGTAGAGCCCTTAGATGTTGTTTCAGCATATGAAAATTTTGGAGCCAGCGGAATTTCTATCCTGACAGATCATGATTTCTTCGGAGGAAATTTAAATGATGTTCTAAGTGTAAGAAATGAGATTACCATTCCGATTCTGCGAAAAGATTTCATGATTGATGAATATCAGTTCTATGAAGCCAAAAGTATAGGTGCGGATGTTGTTTTACTGATTGCTTCATGTCTTTCACCTGCACAGGTAGAGGAATTCACAGCACTTGCTCACGAACTGAAAATGGAAGTTTTGCTGGAAATTCACACGGAAGATGAACTAAAGCATTTTAATTCAAAAATTGATCTTGTAGGAATTAATAACAGGAACCTTAAAGATTTTAAAGTAGATCTGCAGCATTCCGTTCAGTTGAAAAACCAGGTTCCGAAAGGAGTTTTGTCCGTTGCAGAAAGCGGTATTTACAGTCTTGAAGACTTCAAATTTTTAAAGGAAAAAGGATTTGACGGTTTCCTGATGGGAGAATACTTCATGAAAAATACAGATCCAGCCAAAGCTTTTGAAGAATTTGCCTCTCAAATTTAAACTCAATAATAATGAACCTGCAACCTACGACCTACAAACTGCCACCTCAAATCAAAGTCTGCGGTCTTACAAAACCGGACCAGATTCAGGAATTGATTTCTATGAATGTAGATTTTCTCGGCTTTATCTTCTATGAAAAATCACCGAGATATGTTTTGAATCATTTGAGTCTGGAAGAAATCTATGCCATCAATCATCAGGGAAAAGTAGGCGTTTTTGTTAATGAAGAAACTGACTTTATTTTAAAGATCGTGCAGCAGGCAAAATTGAATCTTGTGCAGCTTCACGGTGACGAAAGTGATGATTTCATTATTGAATTAAGACAAAAACTAAATCCGGAAGTTGGGATTATTAAAGCAATAAGAGTCGGAAACAATGATTATGATAATAAAGAGAAGATAGCACAAACTCTTTCCTCCAACCTGCAACCTGTCAACTACTATCTATTTGATACGGACAGCAAAGCCTTCGGCGGAACGGGAAAACAATTCGACTGGAATATTCTGAATGAAATTGAGATTCCTCTCCCCTACTTTTTAAGCGGCGGGATTTCTGAAGAAAACATCGGGAATATGGAAGCATTGAAACAACGGCCTTTTGCGTTAGACATCAATTCAAAGTTTGAAAAAGAACCCGGCAATAAAAATATAAACAAAATAAAAGAGTTTAAAATCTTATACCAGCAAAATAGATAACTGATAAAAGACACACAATGATGAATATACATTTGCTAAAGAAGACATTTTATAAAACATTATTTCCGCCTAAATTCGGAAATGAAAAAATCCAGAACCTGTATCACTTTGTTTCTCAAAATGACAGCAACATAGAACATTGGGAAGTGGGTGGATTATTGTCTAAATTCATTAGCACTATTAAAGATTTTGAAGAAAGTGACATCCAGTATTTTTTTGAGAGAATCAGCCTATGGAACAGTTATTATCTGGTCATTATTTCTGATAAATTTTTAGACAATCATGTAAGATCAGTGGTAAAATATGATTTAGGAAAAATTTATGCTAAAATATTTCTGCTGTATGAAGACTCAGACCCTTATTTTCTGATCGACAACCTGGAAATTGCCATTACCATGTACCAGTCAAAAATAGATAAAGCAACCTTAATTGATTTAATGCATAAAATAGAATTGTTATATTATAAAAAACTGATTACCAAGCAGCAGTACGATTATAATCTCACATTTATTAATAGTTTGAACCCATGAAATATCAGATAAAAGAAACGAAAGATCTAACGGAAACCGAGATAGAGCATATCCTGAAACTTTGGGACATCTCTGCCTGGAACACCATGAAGTCGGTCTATTTCCGTTCTTTTTTCAAAGATTCAGAATTTCATTTCCTGATGAATGCAGAGGAAAATATACTGGCCATTATGAGGGTTAATTTTGATTTTACCTTAAAAATAGCAGATACAGACTATACTTTTGCAGAAGCCGTAGGACTCGTGGCAGCTCACAAAAATAAAGGCTATGGTTCAGTTTTGGTCAGCCGCTTCAAAGAAAATGTTATTAAGAAAAATATAGAAACCATAGGTTTTTGTCATTCGGATCTTCGTCCCTTTTATGAAAAATGTGATGTAGAAATTCTCCATGACAAAGCCAAAATGATCAAAGAAAGCATCGGCTCCGAGTGGGTAAATTGTGAAGATGATGATATTTTGATTTTTCATACAACGCAGGAAAGAAAAGAACTGCTCAATCAGCTTAGCCCACAAAACAACGCTTATTTAATTACTAAAGAATAAAAAAATGAATTATAAAAACCCCGATGAAAACGGATATTATGGAGAATTTGGAGGAGCTTTTATCCCCGAAATGCTTTATCCTAATGTAGAAGAGCTGCAAAGAAACTATCTTGAAATTATAGAATCTGAAGATTTTCAGACCGAATATCAGGATTTGCTTAAAAACTATGTTGGGCGGGCTACACCACTATATTTTGCTAAAAATCTTAGTGATAAATATAAGACTCAGATATACTTAAAACGGGAAGACCTCAACCATACCGGAGCTCATAAAATCAATAATGCACTGGGACAGGTTTTATTGGCAAAACGTCTCGGAAAAACAAGAATTATTGCAGAAACCGGGGCAGGACAGCATGGTGTTGCTACCGCTACAGCGTGTGCTTTGCTTGGTTTGGAATGTATCGTCTATATGGGAGAAATTGATATCCAGAGGCAAGCCCCGAATGTGGCAAGAATGAAAATGCTGGGTGCAGAAGTTATAGCAGCTATGTCTGGTTCAAAAACGCTGAAAGACGCGGTAAATGAAGCGTTAAGAGACTGGATCAACAATCCTGTGACCACTCATTATGTCATCGGAAGCGTAGTTGGACCTCATCCTTTTCCGGATTTGGTAGCCAGATTTCAAAGCATTATTTCAAAAGAAATCAAAGAACAGCTTAAAGAGAAAATCGGAAGAGAAAATCCTGATTATGTGATTGCCTGTGTGGGCGGAGGAAGTAATGCTGCAGGAACTTTCTATCATTTTGTAGAAGAGAAAGAGGTGAAAATCATTGCTGCTGAAGCCGGAGGATTAGGAGTAGATTCGGGAAAATCTGCAGCGACTACATTTCTAGGAACACTTGGAGTGCTTCATGGAAGCAAAAGCCTTGTGATGCAGACGGAAGACGGACAGGTCATTGAGCCACATTCTATTTCTGCAGGACTGGATTATCCGGGAATAGGGCCTTTCCATGCCCATTTATTTAAAGAAAAAAGAGCTGAATTCTTTAGCATTAATGATGATGAAGCTTTAAAATGTGCTTTTGAGCTCACCAGACTTGAAGGAATTATTCCTGCATTGGAAAGCTCTCACGCGCTGGCTGTACTGGACAAGAAAAAATTCAATGAAAATGATGTTGTTGTCATCTGTCTGAGCGGTCGTGGAGATAAGGATATGGAAACGTATCTGAAAGAAATTAGAAGTTAGATGCTGGAAATTAGTATAGCATTACCCAAGAAATAAGACTCTCTTCTAACTTCTAATCACTAATTTCTAACTTCTATAATAAAAAAATGAAAAAACTAAATATATACTTCACAGCAGGAATTCCGCAATTGGAAGATACAGCTGATATTATAAAACTGATTCAGGACTCCGGAGCAGATATGATCGAAATCGGGATGCCCTATTCTGATCCTGTGGCAGATGGACCTGTGATTCAGAAAGCTCACGAACTGGCTTTACAAAACGGAATGACCATTGAAAAACTATTGTCTCAGCTGAAAGCTATCAAAGATGAAATCAGAATTCCGATTATCCTGATGGGGTACATCAATCCTGTTTTAAGTTTCGGGTTTGAGAAATTTTGTGCTGCGTGTTCGGAAAGTGGTGTTTCAGGATTAATTCTTCCTGACCTTCCTCCTATTGAATTTGAAAAAAATTACCAGCAGATTTTAAAGCAATATAATCTAAATTTCACCTTTCTGGTAACCCCGGAAACGTCCGATGAAAGGATGATCTATCTGGATTCTTTAAGTTCAGGTTTTCTGTACGCAGTAAGCTCCTCTTCTACCACCGGAAATGAAAACGCTGTTTTGAAAAATGAATCCTATCTTTCCAGAATAGCATCTCTTCCACTTAAAAATCCGGTGATGATTGGATTTGGAATCAAGTCGAAAGATGATTTTGAAAATGTAACGGAAAAAGCAGATGGCGGTATCATCGGGACAGCTTTTGTGAATATTTTGCTTCAGGATAGAGACTGGAAGAAAAGCGCCATAGATTTTATCCATTCCATAAAAGCGTAAAATTCACTAAATTTGTATATCAAAAATTGAAATGAATACAAATCAAAATAAAGCAGTAGAATTTGAAGATTTAGGGATCAAAGAATATCAGCCAGCCTGGGATTATCAGGAACAACTGATGAAAAACATCATTGATACCAAAATAAAAAACAGGGATCTTCCTGCAGAACAGCATATTACTACTCCCAACCACCTTCTTTTTGTAGAGCATCCTCATGTTTACACGTTGGGGAAGAGCGGACATGAAGAAAACATGCTTGCAGGTATTGATAAGCTGAAGGAAATTGATGCGACTTTCGTAAAAGTAAACCGAGGCGGAGATATTACCTATCATGGTTACGGGCAGGTTGTAGGTTACCCTATTCTGGATCTTGAAAACTTTTTCACGGATATTCATTTATATATGAGGAATCTGGAAGAGGTGATCATCAGAACGATTGCCGAATATGGTATTAAAGGAGAACGTTCTCCAGGAGAAACAGGTGTCTGGCTGGATGTAGGAAAACCTTACGCCAGAAAAATGTGTGCTATGGGAGTGAAAGCTTCCCGTTGGGTAACTCTTCACGGCTTTGCATTGAATGTAAATACAGATATGCGTTATTTTGAATACATTATTCCGTGTGGCATCAAAGACAAACAGGTTACTTCTTTGAAAAGAGAACTTGAAAGAGAGCTGACGCCTGTAGAAATGGAAGAGCTTAAGGCAAAAATCAGAAAACATTTTGCAGAAGTTTTTCAGGCAGAATTGCTTTACAAATAGTCAAATTTACTTACAATATAATAAACCCGGTTTCAATAATTGAAACTGGGTTTTTAGTTTAACTGTTCTTGCATTGCCCAGATCCTATGAAATGGACAAAAACATGGATAGATCATATCTACAATAGAAACGTTTGTCAACTAGGGTGAATATCCATTCACCTTGTCCATTTCGTAGGAATCCAAATCGCAAAAAAACAACAGATTTAACAATTTTAAAATTTTCCTGTTTTTTCTTAATTCACCATCTAAATCACTAGGATTTATACCTTTTTTAATATCATAAAATCAAAAATATAACACAATCATGTATTTTTTTTGAAAAAATGCTTGCAAGTATTTTAATTTTTACTACTTTTAATATCACAAAATAGTGAACTATCACCACTAAAAAGTTCACTAAAAATTAACCACAAAATATAAAAACTATGAAAAAATTTCTGTTATCCATGATGGTATTCGTGACAATGCTGTCATTTAATGCCTGTTCAGATTCAAACGCCAATCAGGATCCTAATCTCGTTGCCAAGGAGTCTAACGAAGTTGCTATGAAAGATTTCGGTAAGACTGTTCCGGTAGGGATAGAAAAAGAGGATGGAAAATTTAAAGTTTCCTTTATGGTTTCAGCACAGCCGTATCATATTAAAGATACTAAGGAAAATGCGGGATTCATTTCTATGATCAAAGAAGCTGTAGAAAATGAAACTCCAGTTCAGGTTTTCCTGAAAGCCAATTCTAACGAAATCGCAAAGGTAGACAAAGCAACTGCTGATGATATCCGTTATTTCAAATCTGTTTTCAACAAAGAAGAAAGAGGCGACAGCAAAAAAGCAGTAAGTGTTATTCCAAATCTTGCAACTTTGAACAGCTTATTTACTCAGATTAAAAACCAGTCTTGCGGAACTTCTACGGCATCTTCACCATGTATCACGTTCAGATATCCAGTAGATGGATGCTATGCAAGAGCTCACAAAATGAGACAAATCCTTTTGAATGCAGGTTACGATTGTGAAAAACAATTCGTTTATGGTAACCTTAGAGCTTCTACAGGAACATGTTGTGTATCATGGGTATATCACGTAGCAATTTTGGTAAGCTTCAAAAATGCTTCCGGAATTGTTGAAAAAAGAATCATAGATCCGTCATTATTCTCAAGCGGTCCGGTAACGGATGCTGCATGGAGAGCTGCATGTACCAATACAAGCTGTGGATCTGCTTCTGTATCATCTTTTGCCAATACAGCAGGAAATGTATACTACAGAAGCCCATCAGGATCTTTACTATATGACAACAACTATGTAAATACCAATTGTGTATTGAACATATTCTCATCCCTTTCAGGATGTTCTCCTTCTCCTGCTCCTAGCGTAGGAAGCTGTGGATTTTAACTAATTTATATAGAGCTCCTGCCTGTATTTTGGTACATTGCAGGAGCTTTTTAATTAATACTTTTTACTATGAAAGCCTGGTCCTATTTACTATTACTTTTTATTATGATTACATCCTGTTCCGGTAATTCCAGTTCACAGAATTTAACCTGGTATAATAATGCCACTATTTCAAATATCACAGAAGATCCGGACAAACCGAACGAGGTTGTACGCGTTTCCATTGGAATAAGTGCTCAGGTTTTTTATCTTTCAAAAAAATCAGCGGATTATAAAAGTCTTCTGGAAAAGGCTACTCAGAGCTTAAAAAAAAGTAAGACCTATAATATTGGCATTGAAAATAAAACCAATATCATCAAAGAAATTAAAGAGGTCAAATAATCTGTATTATCTGATTACAGAAATTCCGGCATCTACTTTGAGCTCGGCTCCATGAATATATGAAGCTTCTTCTGAAGCGAGAAACAGAACTACATTGGCTATTTCTGACGGTTCTCCCTGTCTTTTAAAAGGGATTGTAGGGATGATATTTTCAATGGCACTTTCTATCTGCTGTCCGGTTAAGCCTGTATTATTAAAAATATTGGTTTTAATATGTCCGGGACTTACTCCATTGACACGAATTCCACGTTCTGTAAGTTCTACTGCAAAAGTTTTGATGAATGACTGTACTGCAGATTTGGCAGCAGAATACACTGAAAAATTGTGCATTGCAATTTCCGTTGCCACTGAAGTATTGAAAATAATAGAACTTCCTCTTTTCATCAATGGTAATAACTGCTGTACTGTAAAAAATGGCCCTTTTACCAGCATATTAAAAAGCTCGTCAAACTGGTTTTCATCAATGTATTCAATAGGTGCAAATCTTCCGTACCCTGCATTGGCAAAGACCAGATCAATATGTTCTGTATATTTCCTGACTTCCTGCTGAAGGTTCATCAGATCTTTTATATCTCCGGCATTGGATACGATTCCGAAAGCCATTTTTCCAAGCTTTTCCAAAGCACTATTTACCGTTTCTTCGCTTCTCCCTGTGATAATGACCTTCCCTCCTTCTTCAATGAATTTCTGAGCGGCTGCGAAACCCATTCCATTGGTTCCTCCGGTTATTAAAGCGGTTTTGTTGTTAAATCTCTGCATTGTTTTTAGTTTAAATTTCTACTGCAAAGATTGGAATACAAGGGCTCTTAAAAAATCCGAATCATGCTGAAATAACAAAAACTGAAACTATACATTTCTCTTTTTACATCTTTACTATTTTACCTTTTAAAAGTTCATCAATAATTGCCATCAATAAAATCTTTCAAAATTAAATTGCACACAATTAAATTGGTCTTATATTTGTACTGTTAATTGAGTTCAGCATAAAAACTGAAGTTTAATAATCACCAAGTAGTTTAATTTAAAACAATAAAAAATGTCATTAATAGAAAATCTAAACTGGAGACATGCAGTAAAAGCTTATGATCCAACCAAAAAAATTTCACAGGAAGACCTAAATACTATTTTAGAATCAGCAAGACTGGCTCCAACTTCATCCGGACTACAACCGTTCAGAATTATTGTAGTGGAAAATCAGGAACTGAAAGAAAAAATGGTGGCAGGCGCTTTAAACCCTGAAGTAATGAGAGATTCTTCTCACGTTTTGGTATTTGCAGCATGGGACAGCTATTCTAATGAAAAAATTGACAAAGTTTACGATTATCATACGGATGTAAGAGATCTTCCAAGAGGCCGCTTTGGAAGCTATACCGACACCATCAAAAAAATGTATGGAGCACAGACTCCTGAAGAACATTTTGCACATACTGCCCGTCAGACTTATATTGCCTTAGGAATTGCTCTTGCACAGGCGGCAGAACTTAAAATTGACAGTACTCCGGCAGAAGGATTCAACAACGCTGTAGTGGATGAAGTACTGGGATTAAAGGAACTGGGATTAAAAAGTGTAACGCTTTTATATCTTGGATACCGTGACGAAGCTAATGACTGGCTTTCTTCTATGAAAAAAGTCAGAATTCCAATGGATGAATTTATCATAAAAAAGTAATACCTTCATCGAATCTTTCGTACTCAAACATTATGGAAAATCCGAAAACACCCAAACTAGAAAACCAGATTTGCTTCCCGCTGTATGTCATTGCCAAAGAGATTACTGGGCTTTACCGCCCTTTTCTTGATGAACTGGGCATTACGTATCCGCAGTATCTCGTGATGATGATATTATGGGACGGTGACGGGCTTACGGTGACTCACATCGGAGAAAAACTTTTTCTGGACAGTGGTACTTTGACCCCTCTTCTTAAAAGATTGGAGTCTAAAGGATTCATCATCAGAAAAAGAAAAAAAGAGGACGAAAGAGTGGTTGAGGTATTTTTAGACGAAGCTGGAAAAAAGCTTCAGCAGAAAGCTTGTGAAATTCCGGGAAAAATCCAGGAAAAACTGGGAATACAACCGGAAGAGCTGCTGCACCTTAAAGACACAGTACTAAAAATATTAAACAAAATAGAAAAATAAATGAAAACGTTATATACCACTAAAGTCACTGCTCAAGGAGGCAGAAACGGACATGTAAAAAGTGAAAACGGAGTGTTGGAACTTGATGTAAGAATGCCGAAAGGTTTAGGAGGAGCTAATGACGATTTTGCCAACCCTGAAATGCTTTTTGCAGCCGGATATTCTGCGTGTTTCGACAGCGCTCTGAACAGAGTAATCAGTCTTTCTAAAGTGAAAACCGGAGAAACAACGGTAACGGCTCAGGTAAGCATAGGTCAGCTTGAGAATGGCGGTTTCGGACTGGCAGCAGAACTGGATGTGAACATCCCTGGAGTTTCTATTGAAGAAGCACAAGCATTGACAGAAAAAGCACATCAGATCTGCCCTTATTCTAATGCTACCAGAAATAATATGGAGGTGAAACTTGCAGTAACCAACAACGATTAATCCAATTTTTTTAAGCATAGTTATAACGAAAGGAGCTGTTTCAGTAGAAACAGCTCCTTTTAATTTTTTTATTATATGGTTTAACCACAGATTTCGCATATGAGCACAGATGATTGAGGATATTTTTTTTATATAATGCTTAAGAATTTCATTCATCATTCATCGTTCATCATTTATAATTCATAACTCATAATTTATAATTCATCATTACCTCCTCTCTTTATTTACGTCACTTTTCTGATAAGCGTCTACTTTTTTATAAGAATCATTTTTCTCTTTTTCTTTTTTGTCGGAAATCAGAATTCCGAAAAGATGGTCAATCTCATGCTGAAAAATAACCGCGGTGAAACCTTCTACAATTTCAGAATATTTCTGTCCTTTCAGATCAACATATTCCAATTGAATGACTTTGCTTCTGTAGAACTGATCTCTGAACTCGGGAATAGATAAATCGCCTTCAGGACCAAGATTCTGCAAATCGGAACGCCAAACAATTACCGGGTTGATGAAGTATTCCAACGGCGTTCCTTCTTTATCAAAACGCTGTACCCAGATGATCTTTCTGTTGATTCCCACCTGAGGAGCTGCAATGCCTACTCCACCATCTGTTGAAAGAAGAGATTCTTTCATTCTTTTTACCAGAACAGCTGTATTCGGATCAAGAGGATCCGCTTCTGAAGAAATGCTCAGCAATGTTTTATGCTGATTATCGTCCGTTGTCTGATAGATGGGTAACGCTGTTTTTACATCTCCCTGATTAATGATTGAAAGCTCATTGGAAGTAAGCTTCTGTGCATTGAACAATCCGATAAAAAAAATCAGCAGTATGGGTAATTTCTTCATGTTTTTTGAATGTTGTACAAAGGTAAATATTGTGGAGTAAAAATGATTATTTATCCATGAATTTTAAGTTTTGGCTAAAGCCGTTGAATTTTTTAATTAAAAATGGCCGGGCTAAAGCCCGACCCTATTGAATTCAATGTAAGTTTGATTTTTTGTCATTCTGAAAGGAATGCAAATGGAGTGAAGAATCTCATAATAAATTAACAGCGAGATTCTTCCTTCGTCAGAATGATATTTTTGTAAGATTAAAAAGTCTTCGTTATATCTCCCGGAATAATCAGATTGAAATCTGTAGGGATATAATCTTTGGCTGGTACTTTCAGTTCGGGATCTTCTGATTCAAAAACAGAGATAACCGCCATTTTCAGATTAGGATTTTTCTGTTTGATATACCAATAAATTCCACCAAATTCTTTGCTGTGATAGTTTCCGTTGTAATGGATGAAAGTTTTTCCGGCCTGGTAATTTTTCAGGATAGATTCAGCCATTGTGGCGTCTTTTGTTGCCTGAGCTGAAATGAAATTCATCACTTTGGTTCCTTCTGCATGATCTCCCATCATCTTTTTCATTTCCGGATATCCCGGAGTATCTAAAGTAACTTTGATAGGCAGCTGTGCAATGTATGTCTTCTCTTTTTCGCTTAATTTATTTAAAGATTCAAGACCTTCTTTTGCCGTCTGAGAGGCATATCTTCTTGGAATATTGGTTGCAATGAAATTCAGTTTTTTATCTTTGGCAAAATCTACCAAAGGTTTGTAATCTGTTGCATAATTGTTCCATAGGCGGGCTGAGTCTTTCAATGTTTTAGCATCAAACTTTCCGTTTAAATACTGATCCAGCTGAGCCTGATTGTCCCTTTCAAACATTTCTGCTCCTAAAATAAGCTGACCGTTCTTTTTTGCAAACAGCACTTCTGTAATTTTAAGCTGAAGCCAGTGATTGATGGAGCTGTTATGATTTTCACCAAAAAAGACCACATCATAATCTGCCAGTTCTTTTACCAGCTTTTCTGTCTTTACTTCTTTTCCTTTTTTATCATAAAATTGATACGCCTTAAAATCCTGTGCCTTTAATGAACAGAAACCGACAAGCAGTATCGCTATGAAAATATTTTTCATTTTTATTTTATATTTAATCACAAATTACACAAATATTTCGGCACACGCAGATCGATGCAATAAAAAAGACCGCTTTGAATTTTATAAACAAAACGGTCTCATTCAAATCATCTAATTATTATTTCTCTAATTCTGCTACAAGATCCTTCCACTCCTTAAGTTCAGGAATTCCCGGTTTTCTTTTTCCAAAGAACTGAACAATAAAGTCTCCTTCACTGTTGAATACTTCGATAGCGGTTACTTCTCCATCTTCAGTTGGTTTTTTAACGATCCATGCTTCTGCAATTTTCGTTACATCAAGGTGTAAGTTGAAGTCAGGATCCATTACGTTGAACCATTGCTGGTGCCAAAGTGTTTTTTTCACATTTCCTGTGTGGATCTGGATAATTCCTCTGTTTCCAACGAAAACCATGATCGGTGTATTTTTTTCAGAAGCATCTTCAAGGATGTTGACTACTTTAGCATTATCAATTTTCTTAGCAAATCCTTCCGGTGCTAATCTTAATGCCTGAGTTCTGCTTACTCCGTATTTTCTGGTCATCATGAAGAAATCGTGAGTATCTTTCAGTTCTGTCCAGGCTTTTTTGAAACCTTCCACATCAATGTCTGAATCTGCTTTTTCAGCCTGTTTTGGAGCTACTGCTTCAAAAACCAATGCCTGATTCTGATCTTCTGCTTTGAATTTTTCTACGATTGCACCGAAAGCAGCTTCATTACTGTCTTTCGTTAAATAAATTTTGTGAAGTGCCAAACCATCTTTTCCGAAAAACTGAAGACTTTTCTTGTCTCCTTCCAGTACTGCAAAAGCAAATTTCCAGTGGTTAAGAAAAATTCTAAGGTCAATATCTTCACCCACAAAAAGCTGTGCATGCGGACTGCTGAAATCTCCGTTCAGATATGTTCCTTTTCTTTCATGAACACACTCATCATTACGCGTAAGAGCCATTACTTTTCCTAATTGTTCAGCTTCTGTAAGGATTCCCTGGAAATCCGGGTTCAGGACAGTTACACCTTCTCCGATGCTTGTTGCCAATAATTCTGCCTCACTTACTTCTAACTGTGCTGCTGCATTTCTTATTCTGATATGTGGATTTTCTGCTTTCAGAGCTTCCCATTTTTCCTTTAAATCATTAACTAATGTGCTCATTACTTTACTTTTTTATGGTTAAAATTGTATAAATTCTTTGTATAGTTTCTTTTCCTGTTTTACTTTTTATTTCTTCTTCTTTTTCAGAAGTTTTCATTCTTTTAAAGCGGCTTTTGGAGATGAGTTCTTCCATTTCACTGTTGCTGTATAAGGTGAAATCATATTCTGTAAACGGCAATTTTTCCATGAATTCTCTCTGTCCGAATGTAAGAACGAATGTTCCGTCATCTTTTAGAACCCTGTGAATCTCGTTCAGAAATTCTATCGGATTTTCCCAGAAGTAGACTGTGTTTACGGTGAATATTTTATCAAAAGATCTATCCCGAAAAGGGAGCTTTTTACCTTCATACAGAACAAAATCTGCTTCGCTTTCAAATTCTTTATTGAGCCTTTTGGCTTCATTGTGCATGGTCTCAGAAATATCAATTCCTGTATATCTGAGGTTTTTGGCAAGACTCATTATACTTTTCAGATGAGCGGCGTTACCGTGTCCTATTTCAAGGATCTGCTGCTCGTCATCAATCACCAATGTTTTGATGCTTTCCAACGTCATGCTGATGTTAGTAGCATTCATCATTTCACCAATCTCGAGGCCTTTTTCACCCTGAGGATTGGCAAGATTCTGTGCGAGGATTTTGAGTTCTTCTTTTTCCATGGTTATCCAAAAATGATCATTGGGTTATTGGTAATAGGGTGTTCGCAGATGGTACAGGGAAAACTATAAGCATTGCTGATATTTTCTGCAGTAAAAACTTCCTGTGGCGTTCCATAAGCAGAAACCTGTCCTGATTTCATTAATAAAATCTTATCTG
The DNA here is from genome assembly GCF_050753305.1 of Chryseobacterium sp. 'Rf worker isolate 10'. Taxonomy (NCBI): domain Bacteria; kingdom Pseudomonadati; phylum Bacteroidota; class Flavobacteriia; order Flavobacteriales; family Weeksellaceae; genus Chryseobacterium; species Chryseobacterium sp. 'Rf worker isolate 10'. The sequence continues at coordinate 479,976 of NZ_JBOZOF010000001.1, read as the reverse complement.
CAAACTGTGCAGCAAGGTTCAGATCATGCAAAACAACAATGGCACTGTTAGCTTTTTTTGTAAATTTTTTGATAATTTCCAATGCCTTATACTGATGTTTTATATCTAAATTATTCAAAGGTTCGTCCAAAAAAACCAGTTTGTGCGCAATTTCATTCTCAAGCTGAGCCATTACTCTTGATAGATGTACACGTTGTTTTTCTCCTCCCGAAAGGGTGTTGTATTCTCTTTCTTTCAGATGAAAAATATCGGTTTCGTACATCATATTGTTCATGGCTTCCAGATCTTCTTTTCCGGGCTGGGCATCGAAATAAGGATACCTTCCCATCATAATCACATCCTTTACTTCAAGTGGGATATCGTTGCTGTTATGCTGTGAGAACTTTGCTTTGTGCTTTGAAAGTTCTTTGATATTCCATTCTTTAATAGGTTTATTTTTAAACAAAACCTTGTTATTGCCGGATTTCACTTCATCTGCCAATACGCTCAAAAGACTTGACTTCCCTGCTCCGTTGGGTCCTACAATGGCCAGAAATTCACCGTATTCCAGAGAGACATCTATCCCGTCTAGAATTCTGAATTCTTTATGTTTATAATTGATCTGGTGTGCCTTGATCATTACAGTGATTTTTTAAATTTAACCAAAATAGCGATAAAAATAGGTCCTCCCATTAAGGCTGTTAAAATTCCGATGGGCAGTTCTGACGGTGCTACAATACTTCTGCTGAAGGTATCTGCCGTTAGTAACAAAATGCTTCCGCACAGCGCTGATAAGGGCAGAATAAAAGCATAATTGGATTTGAATAAAAGTCTTAAAATATAAGGTACAATAAGACCTACAAAACCAATAGTTCCTGAAAATGCCACACAGCTTCCTACCATCAAAGCTACGATGATGATGATCTGCTTTTTCAGTCTTTCCACATTGATTCCCAGATGCTGCGCATCTTTCTCTCCCAGCATCATTGCATTCAGTGCTTTTCCCTTTGGGAGTAAAATAATGTAAGCAATGATCATTACAATAGCCAGAATGATATTCTTCGTCCAGGTTGCCGCTGCCAGACTTCCTAAATTCCAGAAAGTAAGATCTCTGAGCTGCTCATCTTTTGAAATATAGATCAAAAATCCGGTGATTGAAAAACCAATAGCGGTTATGGCAACTCCGGTAAGCAGCATCATGACTACATTTGTTTTTCCTCCGCTTGTTGAAATTCTGTAAACCAGCATCATTGATAAAAAAGAACCGATAAAGGCTGCTATTCCTACCAGTGAAAATTGTACAGCTTCAGGAAGATACTCTTTGAAATGTCCTCCTAAAACAATCGCAATTGCTGCCAGCAGAGTTGCTCCCGATGTAAGTCCTATTAAATCTCCCGTTGCCAGCGGATTCTTGAAAAGTCCCTGAAGACTCGTTCCTGAAACCGACAGCATACTTCCTACTAAAATGGCCATGATAATTCTGGCTGCTCTTACGTCCCAAATCACATATTTATCACTGAGTGATAAACTGGAATCTCCTTTTATAAATTGCCACAGTGCCATGAACGGAGACTTTTCTCCAAAATCATAAACACCTGTATTAAGTGACAGTACTGCTATAATGGCAAGCAGTACCGCACTTATAATAAGATAAAAGTATAGTTTACTTTGTGCTTTCAATTAAAAGTTTGTTTAATCCTACTGCTGCTTCTCCTACTCTTGGTCCAAAACCTGATACTAAACCTCCGTCCATTGCGATAATTTTCTTATTCTTACCAGCATTGGTTTGAGATACTCCCGGCATCTTAAGCGCTCCTTCATTTCCTCCTGCTCCTTGTAAACCAGTTTCAAAGAAGAATAGTACGTCAGGATTAGCTTTTACAACCGCTTCCGGTGTCAATGGTTTGAAATCTTCAAAATCTGTTACTGCATTTTCTCCGCCTGCAAGGGTAATCAATGAAGCCATTGGTGTATTTTTACCGCTAACCATCAGCATATTTCCTCTTGCGTAGATGAACAATACTTTTGGTTTTTTAGCAATAGGCTGTACCTGTTTCAGATCAGCGTCAATTTTATCGTTTAATTTCTGATAATCTGTATTTCCGATAGCTTTTGCAACCTGCTCGATCAGTTTTTTGGTTCCGTCAACCGTGTATTCTTGTTTGAAAACTTCAGTTTTAATCCCTGAAGATTTGATTTTTCCCATTAATTCCGGGTTGATATCTTTATCAGAAGCCAGAATCAAAGTAGGGTTTACAGCCATGATTGGTTCAATCGTCATTGATCTCATGTGTCCTAAATCTTTAGCAGTAGCTTTTAAAGAGACAGGATAAGTACTTGTAACATCTGTTGCAACGATTTCTTTCTCGTGGCCCAGAGCTGCTACAATTTCAGTAATTCCTCCGTTTAATGTTACTATTTTATTGTTGGTTTTTGGTGCTTCAGAAGTAGCTTCTGTAGTATTTTCTTTTGCTCCTGCTTCTGCTTTTTTGCAAGAATATACTGCTACAAGAACAGAAGCTGCAAGGATGAATTTTTTCATGATATACTATTATTTGATTATTTATAAAGGTTCAAATTCAAAATTGGTGTACCCGCGGTCTCCTTTTGTGTTTTTCATTGTATTGAATCTCAATTTAAAATAGAAACCTTCGGCATCTTTTAATACAAAGAAACGGTCTGCATACACAAAAGGAACAGGGTTGGCTGCTGTACCGGTAGTGGTTCTCCATTTATCTCCGATTGCTCTCTGGTCATTGAAAACAAATTTTGCAGGCTCTACATCTTTCAGCTTAAATGCATTGTATGCGGCGTCTAAACTTCCTGTAACACTTACCTGATAAGCACCTACACCATTAAGGGTATTTGTCGTCACAAAATCAGCATAAAAATAACTTCCTGCGCTGGTTGTAGGCCCCATGAATACTTCATTGGTAAATGTTGTGAATGCTAAATCCCAGTTCTTTTTCTTAGGCTGAATCTTTACCGGAGTTCCTGTTTTCAGGTTGAAGAATGTAAAATTGTACTCTGTATCTTTGGTGATGATATATTCTTTGATATCTGTTCCTGTTGCATTCAAGTCTGCATAACGGATTTTGTATCCATTCTGAGCTCTAAGAATCTGAATTTTTTTCCATCCTCTCGCATCACCGGACAATGAAACAGAACCTGCTCCAATATTGGATGAAGAAGGTATTTCTCTTCCAAGATTGATCAGATAAACGGGATTATCAGCATCATTTTCTTTTATGGCATCAATCCCTGTAGTCTGAGTTAAGAAATTTCCGTTCGGATTGTCAACATATTTCATGTTTGCGGCATCAAATGTTCCCACCTGAGCGGTTTCTTTCAAACCTGCCACATCTGATTCTTTTACTTTACTGATATCTGTAGCATTGGGTATTTTAATGACGGTCATGGCAATAGATCCATTCATAGTAACCCTATATGCATCACCGCTATAAAAGCCAAGATCCCAAGCTGTTCTGCTGTTGGAAGCAGGATTGGTATAGTCGCTTAAGTCGATCCAAACCTGATTAGGCTCAGTAGGACCTCCAATTTGGACATTTACTTCAGACCCTGTCATGGGTGGAACCGGAACCGGATCTTCATCTGCAGAAAGACAAGACTGTGTGGCCACCATGATAGAAAGAATAGAAAATATTTTTAAATATTTCATAATAGTAACTTATTATTTAAAATTGAAACATTAATCTGGCAAAATAGCTTCTGCCATAGTATAAATTAACAAAACCATTCGCTGCTGTATGGGCTGTCCCGGCAGTTGCAGTAGAGTTGAGTCGTGTTACATCAAATATATTTTTCACTCCGGCAGAAATTTCAAAATGCTTGTTCCAGAAAGGCTGGCTCACAATGAAATCCATCATATGAAAACTGTCTATCTTTCCAAGGCGGAAATCATTGGCTCCGTCTGATACATACAGCCTGTCCGGACCTGTGAATTTATAATAAAGAGAAAAATTGGTATCGGTATTTTTCATTTTGTAAGTTGCTGACGCACCTGCCTGTACCAAATACTGGAAGTCTGTAGGAGAAGAAGATTTCAAATCATTCATCGATACAGAAGTACCGCTTACAGACCCTCTTAAGGATAAAGCAAACTGATCCTTTCTGAAATCTACATTCGCAGAAACCAATAGGTTTTTATAATTATTAATATTCATGTATTTGTAGGTGGATGGCTCTTTTACCATCACCATTTCAATCCTGTCACGCACATCAAGATATAATGCATCTACTCCGTAAGCGATTCTCCAGTTATTTTCAGTGGCAAAATTCTGATCCCAGAAAAGTCCGGCCGAGAATCCTTTTTCAGGATTTAGGTCAGGATTTCCCTGCACATCATGATTGATATTTACAAAATACGTATACAGCTCTTCATATTTAGGGAAACGGTTTGCCGATCCTGCGACTGCTCTAAGGTTTGAATTCTCAGAAGTTTTATACCTGGCAGATAAAGAGTAGTTGTATTGATTATTAAAGTTTTCGCTCAAAGAAAGTCTTACTCCTGGTCTTAAAGAGAATTTATCTGAAACATTCCATTCTGCAGAAAGGAAATTGGAATATGTAAATATCTTTCTTTTTACTGCTTCACCAAAGAAGTCTCCTGCAATAAGTGCAGCATATCCGTTCGTATAGTCTAATTCATATCCTAACTGGAAGTCAAAAACTTTACTATCCAGGAAATTACTGAACATCCCTCTTGAATAGATAACATCTGTTTTATAATAAGATCTTTCTTCCTGTCTGCTTTTCACAGTTCTGTTCGGAATATCATAATTATAATCGGAAAATTTTCTATCCTGATTCTGATAGGAGAAGTCTCCCATATAGCGGATGTGCCCCAGATTGGTCTGAATATTAAATTGGTGAACCCAACGGTCTGTATTGTACTCTCTGTCCCGGCTCTCGTAGGCTACTCCACCCAGCCCGTCATTAAGAGGATTTCTGTTGACTTCCGGATTATAGAAGTTGAATTTTTCATTCAGATAAGACAGTTTATAAAAGAATGTCGTCTTATTTTTAGTATATCTCAGTAATGCAGAAGCATCATACTGATCTTTCGGGTTCCATTCATATCCTCTTTGGTTATCCTGCCCGAAGTATTTGTACCCCTTACTCTCTCCTTCGTATCCCATAAACTGGTTATGGTTGAAATTAATGCTTGCAAACCATTCATTATTGATATTGTAATCTACATTCAAATTCTGAATATGTCTACCGTTTCCTCTTTTCTTAAGATCATACTGGTCTCTTACCGTTTCCTCCTGCAATGAGCCTCTTACACTGATCTTTTTTGTACTGCTTTTCTTTGTAATAATATTGATTACCCCTGCTACTGCGCCATTTCCATACTCCACCCCCATACTTCCTTTTACAATCTCAATCCTCTCTATATTGCTTAAAGCAATTTTGGTAAGGTCAATATTACTTCCTAATCCTGTGTCTCCTACTACCGGAATATTGTCTATAAGGATTTTTACATAGTCACCATTAAGTCCCATTATTTTGGCGGTAGAATTTCCTGAGCGTGAATCTGGAGTAATCTGTATATTAAGACTTTGATTTAAAACCTCGGCAACATTGGTTGCTGCCATATTTTTAATCTGCTCGGCATCAATAACGTCAACCTTATAGATAGATTTATTGATGGACTGCTGCATATACTGTCCTGTGATAACAACTTCTTCAATTTTCTTTTGATTAAGAGAATCCTTTTCTTGTGCATTCATCCAGAAAGCCACGGATAATGATAGAACGGAAAGCACTTTCTTCTTCATAAGGATACAAATTTTCGACAAATATAAAACTTTATTTAGACTCATTAAAAATAAATGTATATTTTTGTGGAATAATTCTAAATAAAAATAATCTCATGAAATTAAAATTACTTTTAGGAACTCTGATGCTTACAGCCGCTACTGCCAACGCTCAGCTGTCTAACATCAATGAAAATTTTAATAATTTTACCATTGGGAACACTACTTTTCCACAGTCTGGATGGTCTGCCATCGTTGCCCCTATAACAGGTGAATTTCCTCCTGTACCTCCAAGAATGATTGTAGCCGGAGATACTAACAGAGCTGTTCAGTCATATGCAGGAAATAACGCTACGGGAACATCTTATCTGATTACTCCACAAATTGAAACACCTACAGGAAATAAAACATTAACTTTTGATACAACATTAGTTGTTCAGTCTCCAGGTACGGGAACAATCCAGATAGGTGTGGCATCCAACCCTGCAGACATGGCAACATTTGTAGCTGTAGGAAGTCCAATCAGCGTGACTACGATTGGAACGATTCAAAATGTAAGTGTGAATATTCCTGCTTCTACAGGATCATATATTGTATTTAAATTTACCCCGACAGCTTCACACACTGCGATCCAGGTTGATAATGTTGTTTATAACACAACTGCTTCATTAGGGGTATCAGATAACAATAAATCAACGGAAAACTTCAGATTTGCATTGAGTTCTGATCAGTCTGCATTAGAATTTATTGCAAGAAAAGATCCTAAAAATATCCAGATATACTCTGCTTCAGGACAAAAAGCAGCAGAGGGAAAACTGAACGGACAAAGATTTGATATCAGTACACTTCAGACAGGAGTATATTTCATGAATGTTGAAACTGCAGAAGGAAAACTGATCCAATCAAAATTCATTAAAAAATAAGGTTTATTAGACTGTTATTGACCTTTACAAAGCCGGCAGGATTACTCCTGCCGGCTTTTTCTTACCCTCATTCTATCCTTCCAACGCTATCATTAAAATAAAAACACGATAAAAATCATGTTTTTATTTAGACTGATTAAAAATAATTATATACTTTTGTGGAATCATTCTAAATAAGGATTTAAAAAATAAGTTATGAAAACAAAACTATTATTGGCTTCAGTATTGGCAATGTCTGTTCAGCAGACTGTTTTGGCACAAACTGACGCATTGGGATACTCACAGGTAAATATGACAATGGGGAGCGGATACCAAAACAGAGTGTTCGTAAACCTTGCAGATGGTAATATGATTTCTCAACCTGCCAATAGCTGGGATATTGCTTTCTATAGAAACTCAAATTATGCATTTGGATCAAGAATAAATGATGCAAAAGATATTGAAGTATACACTGCTTCTACAAATTTAGCAGACTGGGATAATATCAACATCAACAATCTGCCTTCATGGGGAGCACCTCTTTATAATCCGGATCAGACGACCGACTGGAGCCAGGGAGCTTTTGAACAAGGTCCTGTAACATCTACAAACCCTAATCTTCCTTCAACAGGATGGGGAGTTTATAACCCTTTGAATCACCACATTGAGGGAAAAGCTATTTTTGTTTTAAAATATGCATCAGGAGCGTATGTTAAACTTGCCATCGAAGATGCTTTTGCAGGATATACATTCAGATATTCAAAATGGAATGGTACATCATGGGGAGCCACAGAAACAAGAACAATCGCTAACGGAACGGATGATTCTTACTTCAATTATTTCTCATTTGATACAGGAGCAAAAGTTCCGAGCCTGGAACCATCCAGAACAGCATGGGATTTTGTATTTACCAAATACTACACTTTCTACATGGGTGTACAGATGTATCCCCTTTCCGGGGCAATCCAAAGCCCGAACGTAAAAGTGGCAATGGTGCAGCCTGAGGCTCAGGAAACAGCAGCTTATACCATCCCTGCCACAGCGAGTCTTTCGTCTGCTATTACTACTGTAGGACACTCATGGAAAGGAATCGGAACTGTAAAAAATGATGTTGTATACTACGTTAAAAAAGGAAATGATTACTACAGAATGTACTTCACTACAAACGGTGGGGCAAGTACAGGAAATATGTATTTCAAATACAAAAAAATCACAGAAACACTGGGAATTACTGAAGTAGGCAAGAAAGCTTCTTTCGGTATTTATCCAAACCCGGCAACAGCAGATAAAAAAGTAACAGTTCTTTTTGATGTTAAAGAAAAGACAGGGAATAAAGGAAGCGTAGAAGTTTATGATCTTACCGGGAAAAAGGTATATTCTGAAGAACTTACCAACCAGGCAGGATTCTACAAACAGGATCTGAACCTTTCTACCCTTACTTCAGGGAATTACCTTGTAAAAATCACTTACGGAGGCTATTCGGAGACGAAAAAGCTTATCGTGAAATAAATATTTTTATTTTAATACTTTCTATTTTTTCTAATAAAAAGGCGGTTTCAGATTATTGAAACCGCCTTTTATTCTTCAAAGGCAAACAACTTTAAAAGCAGTTTTCTGATTCTAAATCCTTGTTTACAATCTATTTAGTATATTTTAAATCCTTTGTAAACCTCTGCTGAGCTTTCCATTATTTTGGAAGCATCTTTACGGAAATCCAAAAGGTGATCCTGACCGTTATGCCTGTTGTGATGCTCTACGCTTTCCCAAAGCTCGATCAGGAAGAAAGTTCCTTTATTGTCTTTATCTTCGATAAGATCATACTGCAGACAGCCTTCTTCTTTTCTTGTTTCTTTCACCAAATTCTGAAACAGCTCTACGGCATCCATCAGATAATTTTCATTAAACTTAAAAAGTGCAATGATATGTAAATTCATGTTCTATTATTTAATGGTGTAAAAGTAAAATATTTTCAAAACCGAATATCTTTTTATTCCTTTTATTTTTCCACACCAGGCAATATTTTTAATTAAAAACTGATTTATAAATAGTTATAGAACTCATCACAATCACCAATGTTCCGATAATCACAAACATTTTCTTTACAGGAAGCCTGGCAGTAAGCATCGCAGAAAAAGGTGCAGTAATAATTCCACCAATTAAAAGTCCGAGAATGATATTCCAGTGCTGGATTCCAAGGGTAAAGAAAAAAGTAACAGCAGCAGTGATGGTAAGAATAAATTTTGCCACTGTAGAACTTCCTACAGCAAATCTTGGAGTAAAAGCATTTTTAATCAATGTTCCGGTAACCAGCGGCCCCCATCCTCCACCGGCAAAAGAGTCTATAAAACCGCCGATTACTCCCAGTCTCGTCAGATTCGTTTTTCTTTTCAGGGCTTTGCTTTGTTTTTCTTTAAAAGCATTGGACAGAATCTGGATTCCGAGGTATAAGGTATAAAAAGCAATTAATGTTTTGGTGATCTTTGCATAATATTCTCCAAGATAAGTCAGACTTACAGCGCCGATTACAGCACCAATTACCGCCGGAACTGCCAGCTTTTTTACCAGACTTTTGCTTACGTTTTTCAGTTTGATGTGGCTGAGACTTCCTGCAGCTGTTGTAAAGCTTTCTGCGGAATGAATACTGGCACTTACAATATGCGGTGGAATATTCAGAAGCAGAAGTGTTGTGGTGCAGATCACACCATACCCCATTCCCATTGATCCTGCTACAATTTCAGCAAAAACACCTACCAGAAGCATCCAATAAAAAATGTAATTATCTTTTGCTAAAATAGAAAGGAGCTCATCCAGATATCCCAACTCGTACATTGAAAAAACAGCAATGGATAAAATAGCAGCTGTCACAAAAAGGACATTAAGCCTTACCTGAATTTTTCTTGAAATCACCATATCACAAACTCGTTTTAGTCCATATTACTTCATTAGCAGCATCTTCAATATCAAAAATAGATGCCGGCTGCCTGTACATGTTTTTTTCTTCGGGTAAAATAGAAACAACAGCCGAATGCACTGTCATGATCGAGGGTGTAAGCTTTTGTAATTGGTTTGCCTCTTCTTTTGAAATCATAATTTATTCATTTGAAGTATTGCAAATATCTGATAAAAATATTTATTCTACAAAATAAGTAGACTAATAATTCAAAAAAAAGGATCAGGTCAGTCGACCAGATCCATTAAAGTTTTACTTTCCAGAATATTCAGCGAAGCATCCCGAACTTCAATCAGTACATCATGAAGTCCGCAGTGATCTTCATTGCAGTCATCACATTTTTCATAGAAATTCAGGCTTACACATGGAAGCATGGCAATAGGACCATTCACAAGGCGGATGATCTTGGCCAGTTTCACATTCTCAGGATTTTCTTTGAGGAAATATCCCCCACCTTTTCCTTTCTTACTGTCAAGAATGTCTGCTTTTTTCAATTCAAGCAGGATATTTTCTAAAAACTTTAAGGGAATCTTTTTGTGTTCCGCAATTTCGGAAATAAGAATTGGGCCATCATTTCTTTTTTCTACAAGATATGAAAGCGCCTTAAAAGCATATTGAGATTTTTTTGAAAGCATTACAGCAAAAATAAGAAAATAGTTTAACATTTGAAAAAGCACACATTTATAAATTGATTTGCCTTTTTTTACGCTTTTTCTCATATCTGTATTATCCGTAATTTTACGGTTTTCAATGCCCGTTTTTGCCTTTCTGCTATTAAATCGTTATGTTTGCGATATGTTCAGCAAACAAGAAGCACAGCAATTAAAAAAAGAATTTTGGACTGCTTTTGGAAGATCCTTTCCCAGAAAATGGATTCTTTATGACACCAAAATCAAGGACATGGCATTTAAATTTTCTGCCGACAACAAAAAAGCGGAAGTTTCTCTGGATATCGAAATGAAAGACGAAATTTTCCGAAATGCCTACTACGAAAAGATCTGGTCTCTGGAAGATATCTTAAAAGATTTTATTGGAGATTTTCAAAAAGAAGAATACTTTACCATGGAAAACGGCAAGATTATCAGCAGAATATGGATCGAAAAACATGGAGTTTCCATTTTTAATAAAAATACCTGGCAAGAAATTTTTGAATTTTTTGTGGACAAAATGGACGGTTTCGAAAGGTTTTATTACGAATATGAGGATTTTATAAAGGATATTTAATATACTTACGAAATAAATACTATTTAACACGTCGTGTTAAGATAAAAAAGAAAACTTATCTTTGCTACACCCACTTAAACTAATAGATGAAACTAAACTAACATGATTAAAAATGAGAAAAGTGTACAAAAACATTTTTGGAGAAATTATCTCCAAAAGTAAAGCTGTGAAGCTAAACGAATATCATCTGTATTATTATGAGGAAGGTTCCGATTTCTTAAAAGAAATTGAATTCATCAACGAAGACAGTGTTTACAACATCAATTATTTTCTAAGTGACGGAGAAGATGAGGCACGGGTAGTAGATTACCTCAAGGAAAAATCTGACTTTTTTGATATTGAAAAAAAGGAATCCACCGACGGTTTTATTATTTCTACTAATAAATTATATTCCTTATCAGTAGATGATCTGCCTTTAATTTCTAAAACTGTTTTCAAAACAGACGATCCTGAAAACTTTATCTGTTCACAGGTTATAGACAATGAAACTCATGAACCACAGCTTGAAAGAACGATAAAATGCTGGTATACCAATGATGAAGCTGGTGAAAAATATGCAGCAATAGAATGCAGCTATCAGGAAGACGGAAATCTGGAATTGGCTATAGACAAAACCTCCGATCCTGATCATGAAGAAAACTGGTCTCATTATGATTATGATACTTTCCAGGACCTGCAGGCAAAGATACCAAGTGATATAAGTTACTACAGAACCGCCGCCTTACTTCCAAAAGAAGCTTATCAGCAATAATCTCTACATTTAAAAAAGCACTCATCTCAAAAAATTATTAATCGAAGTGAACTCTATTTTTTTATCAGGCGGGAAATGATAGAGTTACTAACTAAGTGATCATCTAAGCGGATTTATCTGTTTCATCAGATTAGATCTTAAAAAAATAATAATGACTGTTTCCAGATTGGGAGCAGTCATTCTTTTTATGGGATCTGGAATCTGATGGAAAAGTATCAGATTCATTTGAAAATAGGCTTAAAATTTTGTTCCATTTTATTTATATTTGTACAAAGGCACAAATATAAAAGTCGTTATGGAAAAGCTAAAAAATCTAAGAAAACAAAGAGGCTATACTCAAGAATATATGTCGAAAATCATATCAACGGATGTGTCCAATTATTCCCGAAAAGAGAATGATGAAGTAAGAATATATGATGATGAATGGGAAAAACTGGCAAAAGCGCTTGATGTTACTGTAGAAGATATCAAAGAGGAAAGAAAGACAGCTATTGTCCATAATAATCATGACAATACTACTTTTAACGATAATGCAGGCAGCTATTTTAATCATTTCCATAGTATTCCGGATTCTATTGTAGAAAATTTGCAGAGCTATATTAAAGTTTTGGAAGAGCAGGTGGAAGCTTTGAAGGAAGAGAATAAAAAATTGAAGTCTAGATAGATTTTTTATTACCTCAATATAAACAAAGCTCCCGGAAGGTTTTCTTCCGGGAGCTTTTATTTTTTATCCAAATTTCTTTTTCCTTAACCAGAAGAACAATCCTCCGATAAGACCAATAATTACCAGCGGAAGCAGTAAATTCAGCCACTGCCATGTCGATTTCTCTTCGGTAATTCTTTGTCTGTCAAGAAGTCTTTCTTCAATGTTTCTGTTTCTCAACTCCATCAAGTTGCTGTCATCCAGCAAATAATCCAGAGCGTTTCTAAGGAACTGTTCGTTTCCAAACTGCTCATTGGTCAAAAGGTCTACTCCTAATGGAAGCGGTTTACCTTTGATTACTTTATTTCTTCCCACATCTCCATCTGCAATAATGATCATTTTATTTTCCAGACTTGCTGTTTTAAATCCAGGATAAGATTTTCTTTCAATTCTTGATGCATATGCAGAATTAAATTTTCCTTCCAGTGCTACAGCGAAGATCTTGGGAGTACTTGGCTTTTCCATTTGTCCAAGGCTGTCTACGCTTGCAATTTCTTTCAGATCAACATAGTTCGGAACCTGTTTCAATAATGTTCTTTCGCTGGACTCGAAAAGAACTTTTGTTTTGATATTCTTTCTTCCCCCTAATGTATCAATGGAAGTTGGGAATTCAAATTTTACAGGATTGATATTTTTTGTGATCGGATTATTATTTTCGGCAATTCCAAGCGGATAATAAGGCCAAGGTAAGCTTGTATACTGAGGATTTCCGCTCACTTCACCTGTAACCAGCCTTAAAAGGGCAAACTTTTTAACGTCTTTTACCAAAGCAGGATTGATTCTCACTCCATAATTGAAAAAGAAGTCCGTCATATTAATATCTACCGGGAAAGGCATTACTTTTTTGGATCTCGTTAAAGTATCCATTTCGGCATTTACCGCATCAATCATCCAAAGGGTTTTCCCTCCGTTCATGATATACTGGTCAAGAATTACTTTTTCATTATCTGTAAAGGCTTTTCTTGGTTTTGCAATCACCAGAGCGCTCATCTGCTTCAACAATGGAATATCTTCCAATGAAAGCTCAGTTTTATTTTTAGGAATTATAGGTCCTGCATCATAGTTTTCCATGGCCAGCTGTACAAATCCCTGAAATTCGTCCGGATTCAATTCATCATGATTGACAAGAATTCCGATTTTCTTTCTTTTTGCTGCTGCAATATTCTTGATATTGGAAACAAGGTTGTATTCCAGTCCTTCAATGGATCTTGTCAACTGCTGATCAGCATCAATTCCTGCCTGCTGAACCACCAACGGTATAGAAACTCCGTCATTTCCATGCTTGATTACAGCGTACGGGAAAAGAGTAATCTGTGAGATCTTTCCGTCTTTCACATCCGGAAGAATAGACGGCTGCATGCCCATTGCCATCAGGGTATCCTGAGACATTTTTGTTTTAATCGGGTCTATGAATTTAAAATCAATCTTTGGATTAATTTTTCTGAACTCTTCCAGCATAAATTTCGTTTCACTTTGCAGCTGTTTGAAACTTGCCGGAAAATCTCCTTCCAGATACACTTCAACAGTCAGAGGCTTTTTAACGGACTCTAAAACTTTGATGGTGTTATCGGAAAGTGTATATCTTTTTTCTTTTGTTAAGTCTAATCTGATTCCAGAATAGGTCAGGATAATAACCAAAGGAACAATTACAATTAAGAAAATTCCCAGTGGAGATTTAGCATTGAACTTCTTCATAATTCTACTTCTTTTTGTTAATAAAATGATTAGACAATACTAATGAAGCACCGATGACAAGAACGAAATACGCTACATCTTTAAAATCAATAAGCCCTCTTGTAAAGCCTAAGAAATGTTGATAGAAACCGATATTCTGAAGAATAAAATCTGCTCCCCCCAATAGTTTATAGCTTGCCAATTGCTCGATTCCAAAATACATAATAAAACACATGAAAACGCCTAACAGATAAGCCATAATCTGGTTCTGTGATAATGAAGAGGCTAAAATTCCCACTGCGGAAAACGCAGCGATTAAAATAATCAGTCCAAAATAACTCCCAAAAGTCATTCCAAGGTCAATATTTCCTGCAGGAACTCCTAATACATAAACCGTATAAAGATAAATTAGTGACGGAATAAGGCATAAAATTCCTACAATCCACACGGAAAGGAATTTTCCAGCTACCAGCTCTGAAACTTTTAACGGCTGTGAAAAAAGCCAGTTTAAAGTTCCGGTTTGCTGTTCTTCTGCAAAAGTTTTCATAGAAAGTGCCGGAATAATAAACATCAACAGCCATGGAACCAATACGAAATAGCTCTGAAGTGAGGCCATTCCGATCTCAAAAATATTAGAATCGTTGTCGAAAAAGAACAGGAAAAGGGTTGCTATCAGACTGAAAGCGGCAATGATCACCCATGCACTCCAGTTTCCAAAGTAACTCCACAGTTCTTTCTTTAAAATTGCAATCATAGTTTTTTTGTAAGATGTAAAAAGGATGAATGTATCAAGACATACGCCCTACTCCACAATTATTTGTTTTTTTTATTTTTATTAACCAGTTTCACTGTCATCATGATCAGAAATACAAGAACGAAAAATCCTGCAATTAATTGCCACCAGTATTCGATCACCATTGATTTTAAAATAACCGTAAATACAACCAGAAACAGAATGAAAGTTGCAATTTCATTAGCCTGTCTCAGTTTGATATTGGCAATTGGCAGTGTATTTCCACTCAATACTTTTAAGTGAAGAACTTTTTTCCAGCACCAGTAATGGTAAATGGCAAGCCCAATAAGGAAGGTAAGTTTCAGATGAAACCATCCCATTTTCATCAGCCCCGGATTTAAAAAGATCATGACCAATCCGCATACCGTCATAATTACCCCCGCCGGAACGGTGATAATATTCCACAGTCTTCTGGCCATAAAGGTATACTGCTCTCTCAGAATTTTCTTTTTTTCCTCCGGAAATTCATCGGTATCCTTATAGTAAACGAAAATCCTTACGAGATAAAAAATTCCCGCAAAGTAGCTTACCATAAAAATAATGTGCAGCGCTTTGATTATTGTATAAAGCATTCAGAAAAAATTAACAGCAAAGATAAGCTTATTATGTAATTGTTAAAAATAAATTTCTTTTGATTAGGAAAATCCAATCAAAAAAGGATTTCTATAAAAAATAGTTCGGCTCGGGGCAGCAAAGCTGCCCGAGCCGAACATTATATTTTCATTGTTGTAACCAATTCAACGATTAAGAGATCACTCCTAATTCTTTACCTACTTTTTCAAAAGCAGCAATGGCTTTATCTAAATGTTCTCTTGTGTGAGCTGCAGACAACTGCACTCTGATTCTCGCTTTTCCTTTTGGTACCACAGGATAGAAGAACCCGATTACGTAAATACCTTCATCCATAAGCTTTTCAGCCATTTTTTGAGAAAGCGGTGCATCATAAAGCATTACCGGAACTATAGCTGCATCTCCTTCAGGAATATCAAAACCTTTGGTTTTCATTTCCGTTCTGAAATACTCTGCATTTTCCATTACTTTATCACGAAGTGAAGTATCATCAGAAATCATATCCAATACTTTCAAAGCAGCTCCTACAATTCCAGGTGCCAGAGAGTTCGAGAACAAATAAGGTCTTGAACGTTGTCTCAACATGTCAATAATCTCTTTCTTACCGGAAGTAAATCCTCCTAAAGCACCTCCCAAAGCTTTTCCTAAGGTAGAAGTGATGATATCTACTCTACCCATTACTTCATTAGCCTCGTGAGTTCCGCGACCTGTTTTCCCGATGAAACCTGTTGCATGAGAATCGTCTACCATTACCAAAGCATCATATTTATCAGCAAGGTCACAAACTCCTTTTAAGTCTGCCACGATACCGTCCATTGAGAATACTCCGTCTGTAACAATGATTTTGAAACGGTGATTCTTTTCAGAAGCTGCTATCAACTGAGCTTCCAGGTCCGCCATATTATTATTTTTATATCTGTATCTCGCTGCTTTGCAAAGACGAACACCATCAATGATTGATGCATGGTTCAATTCATCTGAAATAATAGCATCTTCTTCTGTAAACAAAGGTTCGAACACCCCACCATTAGCATCAAATGCCGCAGCATAAAGGATAGTATCTTCAAGACCTAAGAAATCAGCGATTTTTTTCTCCAATTCTTTGTGAATATCCTGTGTTCCGCAAATGAAACGAACAGAAGACATTCCATAACCATGAGACTGAATCATTTCCTGAGAAGCTTTCATTACTTCCGGATTGTTTGATAATCCCAGATAATTGTTTGCACAGAAGTTCAAAAGCTTTTTTCCGTTCGCTTCTATTTCTGCACTTTGTTGAGAAGTGATGATTCTTTCTCTTTTGTAAAGTCCGTCATTCTCAATATTCTGAAGCTCGTTCTGTAAATGTTGAAGGTATTTTTCAGAGATCATTTTTGGTAATTTTTTAGATGTGCTAATTTACTAAAAAGGCAGTAAAATAAAACCTTTTATCAGTTTAATTCTAAAAAATCAGTGCAGATATCAGTTTTAACATCATTAGTCTACAAATTTAGTAGGATAATATTTATATTTGTTCTAAATTTTAATGCATGAGACTAAAGCCGGTACAAAAAATAAAGACAATCAGTTCAGAAACCTTTATTAACACTCATATGAAGCCGAGAATTCCGATTATTCTTGAAGACTTTGTGCATCCGGAAAGTCCTGCTTTCAAAAAGTGGAATTATGGGTATTTCAACGAAATTGCAGGCGGCCATGTGGTGAATATATACGGAAGTGAACTTGATTCCCTAGACAGAGTGGCAAGTGATCCTATTGCACAATCCACGTTTTCAGAATATCTAGATCTGATCCAGTCTGCCCCTACTGAACACAGACTTTTCTTATTCAATTTATTAAAAATAAAACCTGAACTCAAGAATGATATCATCTACAATGATGTTACGAATGGTAAAATATTAAAATGGTTACCTTTTATGTTTTTCGGAGGTGAAGGTTCTGTAACCAGAAATCATATTGATATTGACATGTCACATGTCTTTATCACCCAATTTCAGGGAATTAAAAGAGTATGGCTCTTTCCCTGGGAGCAGTCTGATTTCATGTACAAACTGCCTTATAACTTTCATAGTCTGGCCCACATAAAAAATCCGGATTACAGAAAATATCCGGCGCTACTTTATTTAAATGGTTACGAAGCAATTATCTATCCCGGTGAAACGCTTTATATCCCGTCCGGATGGTGGCATTATATCCAATATGACACGGAAGGTTACTCAATATCTGTGAGAGCGCTACCATCGAGTGCTCTTGAAAAATGGCGTGGCTTTAAAAACCTTGTGATTACAAGACATTTTGATAATCTAATGCGCAAAATATTCAGAGAAAAGTGGTTCAATTACAAAGTGAAAATTGCCAAGGCAAGAGGAGCTAGGGCTGCCAGAAAACAAAGAAGCTTTCAAATATAAAACAAAATAAAACGGACTAGATGTCCGTTTTATTCGATCATTTTAATAATTATCAAAATTTACTTCTTAATAATTTTTTGTGTGTATTCAGACTTATCTGTTTTTATTCTGATAATATAATTCCCTGAATTCAGGTCAGAAATATTTAAATTTTTCCCTGGTTCAGCAATGTTTCTTACAAGGCTTCCCTTGGCATCAAAAATTGAAATCAAATTGATCTTTTCATCACTTTTAATATTCAGTTGATCAACAGCAGGGTTTGGTGATATTTTAAAAGTTTGTGCTTTAGGTGTTTCATTTACAGCTAAAGCACCTCCTAACTTTGTAATTTTCATATTATCAATGTAAAAACCTCTGGGAAAAGGAGAGTAATAAAAATTAATTTTATGAACATTACCAATAATTGCATTGGTATTACTTGTTAAAACAAAAGTTGTTGAATATTTAAGTTCACCATCAACATAACAAGTTAATAAATTTTCAGAATTTTTTAGAACAAATCTAATATTGTGCCACATATTAGGCTGAAGAACAGATCCTACTAAAGTTCCGCCATTATAAGGTTTTATCCAGTTCATATTTTTGGTACTACTCGTTAATACGAAACCGCCGAGCCCAAAAGCACCCGGTGTATTGGTAGAAATAGTAAATCTGAAATCATCTGTGGGATAAGAAACAAAATCAAATACATAATAAAAATCAAATGAGATTTCACTATCACTGCTTCCAATCATTGCAGAAATATCTTTTGCAATTGCCACAGTAGACCCACTTCCTCCTTCTAACGCTAATGAACTAACGCCATCAGTAGCTTTATCATTACTTATTTTCAGAGAATTTAAATCTAAGGTTGGATTATTCGGATTCCATAATTCCCACCCATTCTGTCCTACAATTGTTCCCTGATTATACCCTTCAGAAGCTTCAAATGAGATTGTCTGAGTTTGAGCATTTAGAATTAATCCAATAGGAAATAAAGCTAATAAATAAAAAAGTCTCTTTTTCATGGTTTAGTTTATAATATTATAATTTGTAATTTAATATTTTACAAATTTAATATTCTTTTCTTGAATAGTAATAATATAAGTTCCCGGAACCAATTCTGAAATTCCGATTGCTTTACCTGGCTGATAAGTTCCTTTTCCTACCAATTTTCCATCTATCGCATGAATCGTGAAATCTTCGGCTCTATTAATTCCTTTAAGATTAATTTCATTTTTTGCAGGGTTTGGGTATAAGCCAAAGTTATCTTTTTCAACAGAAGAAACACTTAAGGTATTATCCTGAGTAACCGTAGAATTTTTCTCAAGAATCTGGTACTCATAATTAAACTGAACACTTGCAATCGGGAATGTTACAGACTGCAAAAAGCTTTGATTATTGGATGTATTATTAAGAACCAAATAAGCTGTCTGTCCGGAAGTTCCGGTTACTTTAATCGGTAAAGGCATTTCAAAAAAGCTTACTGTAGAGCTGCTCTGAGTCTGAGAAACTTTAAATAAAGCCTGATTTCCGTTTTGCATCCATTTTATATTGTAAGTAGGGTATCCTTCTCCGTACACCCAGTCATTAAAAAATTCTGTAAAATCTGTTCCGGTAGACTGAAGCAAAGATGCATTGAAATCTGCTGTACGCACATAGCTGTAGGCCAAATTCGGTCTTGCATGGTAATCTTTAAGTGCCTGATAAAAAACAGCATCTCCTAAAGCCCATTTCAGCATTCTCAGTATATACCCTCCTTTAGCATACGTAAGCCTGCTATCGAAGATTCTGTTGATGCTGGAAAGTCCGCTATCAGGTACATACACACTTCCTCCTACACTTCCTGTAATATAGCTGGACTGGCCTTGCAAATAATTCAGAAATTCTGTATTGGTCATCAGTAGTTTTTCATTGGCAACATGCTCTCCGAAGGTAGCAAAACCTTCATTCAGCCAGATATCATTCCAGGCACCACAAGTCACTTTATCACCAAACCATTGGTGGGTAAGCTCATGGGCAATAAGCTGTTTGCTCCAGCCACCCATAGAAGACATGGTCTGATGCTCCATCCCTCCTCCATACATAAATTCCATATGACCGTATTTTTCATTACGGAAAGGATAAGAACCAAAATAGGTCTCAAAAGTATCCATCACCTGCTTCGTCCAGTTAATATTAGTGATGCTGGTGGCATTTGAATTCGTAGACGGATAAATATAATTCACAAAAGGAAACGGAGGATTTCCCATTGTATCAGTAAGCTTCACAAAGTTAGTGATAGACAAAGCAATCAGATATGCTGCTGTAGGATACATGGTTCTCCAAAAGGTAAGCTTTGTGGATCCTGTAGGAAAAGTTTCGGACATCAATTTTCCATTGGCTGCAACGCTGTAATTGGACGGCGTTGTAATTTTAAAATCAAATCTTTCAATTTTATCATTTAAACTCTGTTTTGTTGGAAACCAGTCCTGCGCTCCATAAGGCTCATTTAAAGTAGAAAGAACCGGAGTTCCGCTCTGAAGGGATGTTTTGAAAGCATCATTACTTGTAGATGGAGCTCCTGCATAATAAATGGTAAGAGAATCTAACGTATTGGCAGGAATAGAAGCAGGAAAATCAATTTTCAGTTCTTTTGAAGGAAGCTGCTGAAAACTTGTGATATTAGTCCCATGATACTTCACCTGAGAAACCGTTAAAGAATTGGAAAGATCAAAATAAATACTTCCCATACTTTGGTTAGGTTTAAAGTGAGAAGTTACAGATCCCGAAATATTATACACCGCAGGATCCAGACTGACATCCATTCTCTGGTACTGTAAGTCATAGTTCAGAGTATTGGGGTTCGTGTTCCCAATATTCATTTTCTGAGTAAAGGATTGTTTCTCTTTTTCGATCAACCCTTTCATATCGGTATTTTGCTCATGCTTCTGGCCATAAAATTGTTGAGATAATAAAAATCCCAACACCAAAAGGTACAATTTTGTCATGTTTTGAAAAATTTAATCAAATATAAAAAAAACCTTTTAATCAATGATTAAAAGGCTGTTATAATATATAAAATAAAACATTTTTAAAGATCCAATGCAGGTTCAAGAATTTTTTCCATTCTCTTTTTCACCATATCTACAGATCCGGAATAGTTGTTCACCATTAAAGAGAACACTAATGTTTTCCCGGAATTTGTTTTCAGATAGCCTGCTAAAGTCTTTACTTTATTTAAAGTTCCAGTTTTTGCAAAAACCTGTCCGTTACCTCCTCCGATGAACATTCTTTTTAAAGTTCCGGATTGGCCTCCGATCGGTAGAGAAGTAAGATAAGATCTGTAATATTTCTGATCCATCAGAGAAGTAAGAAACTTCACCTGAGAAATAGGGGTTACATTATTACTTCTTGAAAGACCGCTTCCATCTATATAATTAAGACCCATCATATCAAAACCGGCATCTTTAAGGTGATCAGTCACCACAATTCTTCCTGATTCTGAAGTCTGGTCACCCATTTTCTGATAACCCGCAGTTTTTAATAAAGCTTCTGCTAATGAGTTATCACTGTGCTGATTGGTATAATAAATAATATCACCTAAAGTTGGAGATTTATATGCTGAAAGCATTTTTCGGCCTTCCGGAGCTGAATCTGTCATTTTCGGAGTTACTTTTCCGGTAACAGGAATTCCGCTTTTCACCAATGTGGTTCTGAATGAGTTGGCAAGAAATGCCGGAGCATCAGGAATTTTGGTTGTTAAAGTTCCGCTTCCTTCATATTTATCAGCATATACCATCTGATGATTATAAGGAGAAACGTAGAAAAATTTCTTATCTGTAGAGAAACTTCCTTTTTTAACAATCAGTTTTTCGTTGGCTGGGTTAATATCTCGGGTACTTCCTGCAGGTAAGTAATAATTATTGTTTTCCAACCATACAACATTTTCCGGAAGCATTGAAATATTGCCTTTGAAAAGCGCTGTCTGAATGATAATATCACCATTTACTTTTTTGATTCCCTCTCTTGAAACTCCGCCTATGAAATCTGAAATGATATCTCTATAAGATGAAGCTCCTGCTTTGTTGGTTCCCAAAGAAGGGTCACCGCTTCCTATCACATAAAGATTTCCATTTAAAACTCCGTTTTCATCTATAGTCCCTGAATACTCAAGCTGAGTCATCCAACGGTAGTTTTCACCAAGTAGGTTTAATGCTGTTTCCGTTGTCAGGAGCTTTGTAGTAGAAGCAGGTACTAAAGGAGTATTTTCATTATACGAAGAGATTACCTTCTTCGTTTTCGGATCGTACACTACGAATCCCCAGTTTGCATTTTTCAGCACAGGATCCGCCATCATTGTGTTTACGTTAATATCTACCAGTTCTTTTGCTGACAAAACAGTTTTCTCCACCATCGTACTAACGGGTGAAGGCAGGTTTAGACTGCTTTTCTGACTGTCATAATTCTGAGAATAAAGAACGGTAGAAACGGTAGATTGAGCCAGGAAAAGACCAGAAGCCAACACCGCCGCACTTGAAATATATTTTCTGAAATTTACCATCTATCTTCTTTTAATTCTATAGTTTTGACTCTATAAAAAATGACAGGTTAAATCATTCAATTAAAAAGCCAAACACTTAATCAACGTCCAAAAGTAGAAATTATTGTTATACAACGAGCTACGAGTGTCTTATAAAAGAGTGTAAAGTTTGTTAAAAATTGTTAAAAATCTACAAAAACATCTTTTTTAATGCTTTGATATGCAGTAATTTCATCAAATTCTTTCAAACTTATCAAAACCAGGTTTTTGAATTTCTCATAGTTTTTACCACGGGGAAGCTTAAGCATAATCTGGAATTGGTACAGATTATTCAGTTTTGCAATCTGAGCTCTTTCAGGACCTAAAACACAATCTTCCGGAAGATATTTTCTAAGGATAGAACCCAAAAACTGAGAAGCACGGTCTACTTTATCTTCTCTTCTGTGCTTCATTTCAATCATAATCAGCTTGGTAAAAGGCGGATAATGGAATTTCTGACGTTCAGTAAGAATGTATTTATAGATCTTCGCAGGATTATTCATCTTGATCAGCTGGAATACAGAATGCTCAGGATTATAAGTCTGAATCAGGATTCTTCCTTTTCCGGAAACTCTTCCTGCTCTTCCTGAAACCTGTGTAATCAGTTGATAAGCTCTTTCTTCTGCCCGAAAATCCTGTACATATAATAAGGAGTCTGCTTTGGGAATCGTAACCAGCTCGATATGGTCAAAATCCAATCCCTTAGAAATCATTTGTGTTCCCACAATGATATCTGTTTCTCCGTCCTCAATCTTTTCATACAGCTTTTCGTAGGCAAATTTCTTACGCATAGAATCCACATCCATTCTGTCCACTTCATTTTCAGGAAACAGTTTGGAAACCTCCTCATGAATCTGCTCTACCCCAACTCCTCTTTCGTTCAGCTTTTCAGAATTACATTTCGGGCAGGTTCTTGGTTTTGAAGCTCTTTGTCCGCAGTAATGGCACTTCATTTCATTGGCTGCCTTGTGATAGGTCATTACCACATCACAATTGGAACAATAATTGACATAACCACAACTCTCACATTCTATAACATTCGAATAGCCACGGCGATTGTGCAGGACGATCGCCTGATTTTTTTCATCTACCGTTTTCTTGATCTCTTCAACAAGCTTCAAAGAGAAATTTCCTGAAACCTTTTTAGATTCCTGAGCTTCTTTGAAATTGATCAGCTCATATTCCGGCAGATTGACATTCCCAAATCTTTCATTCAGGAAAACATATCTCATTTTATCTTTTCGGGCTCTGTAATAGCTTTCCACGGATGGAGTCGCAGATCCTAAGATCACACCCGCGTTATAAAATCCACCTAAAACCAATGATGCATCTTTAGCATTAAAATAAGGAGAAACTTCTCTTGGCCTGTACGCTGAATCATGCTCCTCATCTACCACAATAAGTCCCAGATTCTGATAAGGTAAAAACAAAGCGTTACGTGTTCCGATCAGGATACGGATATCATTCTGTTTAATTCTTCTCCATACTTCTACCCTTTCAAAATCTGTCAGTTTCTGATGATAAAAACCGAGCTGCCTGCCGTATTTTTTTTCTAATCTTTGGGTGATCTGTTTCGTCAGAGAAATTTCAGGGAGCAAAAAGAGAACATTTTTCCCTTCTCTGATACATTCTTCAATTTTCTCTAAATAAATATGCGTTTTCCCTGATGAAGTAACCCCGTGAAGCAGGACATTCTTACCTTCTTCAAAAGCTGCATCAATCTCAGATTTTGCTATTTTCTGCTGTTCGGAAAGTTCTTCAAGCTCTTCAATTTCTCCTTCATAGCTTTCAATTCTGTCTTTCTGCATGTAGTATTCCTCTACAAGACCTTTGTCTGCCAAAGGTTTTAAGTGCGAACTTCCGAAATAACCATCTTCAAACAGTTCAGATTTTTTAATAGGAATATCAGGGTTTTCTGTCTGTTTTTCTAAAATAAGAAGGAACAGATCTTTCTGTTTTTGAGCTCTGTTCAGTTTTAAAAGCACATCTGTAAGATTCTGATTGGCCAAAACCTCATCATTAATTCTTACGTAAGCCACTTCTTTGGCTCTGTATTTCTCAGCAATTTTTTCATCAATTTCAATATACTGAAGATCAATCAGTGAATTGATGGTTTTAATAATATCCTTTTTAGGAATAAATGCTTCAATATCTGTCAGATTGATCAGCTGACGTACTTCCAGTGCCTGAATCAGGTACATTTCGTTGACATCCAGATTTTCAAAATCAACAACTACACCCGGTTTTAATTTTAAATAGGTTTCACTCTCCAGTTTTAACGAAGAAGGAAACGAAAACCTGTAAATTTCCCCAAGACTGCACATGTAATACTCCGACAGCCAGTTCCAGAAATCAATTTGTTCCTGAGGCATAATCGGTTGATCATCCAGCATACTGATCACTTCCTTGGCGGCAAAGTTTTCCGGTGCATTATCGTGAAGCTCAAATACAATTCCTGTGTAAATTTTCTTTCCGCCAAACGGTACAAGGACACGCATTCCGGGCTGGATTTCAGATATCATTTCTTCAGGAACTTTATAGGTAAAAGATCCTTTGAGGTTCAGGGGTAAAACAATTTGAGCGTATTGCAAGGGAAATATTTAAAGTGTAAAATTAGATTTTTCCTGAGAGAACTGCAACTTTGTGGAGATTCTTCCGTAACATTTAAAACTTTGGTTTAAAAGCCAATTCTACCACAAAAGTCACAAAAGCCCTAACTCTTTAAGTGCTCAGCTTTATGTATAAAAGTACATATAAGTTCAAAAATCTGAAGATTTTCATTTTGTAAACTTTACACAATCAGTATTTAATGTTAAGGTTTTGTGACTTTTGCGGTTAAAAAAAGTATTCGGTCATTTCATACCAGAATGCAGAGGTAAAAAATCCGACAATAATACTGACTCCGATGATCAGGTTGGTCAGTTTTGTATTCAATCTGAACTGTTCTGCGATAATACTTGAGGTAACGAGTGTAGGCATAGCTGCTTCAAAAACCGTAATTTTTGCCACATCTCCTTTTATTCCAAATAACAGAGCCATTCCCAGAACAATTGCGGGTGCCAGAATCAATTTATAAAGCATAGACATGGACATCTGAGGAATCAACTTTTTCCATCCATTGAATTTCAGCTGTAATCCTACAGAAAACAAAGCTAACGGACTTACTGTTGCTGCTAATTTATCAAAGAACGGCTCTGCTACAGTAAAATCAATGAACTGCGACAATACCAAAGCAGAAATACATCCTATTAACGGAGGAAACGTAACAAGTCTTTTTAAAATAAATAGTGCACTTACCTTTCCTGATCTGCTTCCTCCTTTCACTGCCGCAATAATTCCGAGCGTGGAAAGAGAAAAAAACATAGTCTGGTCACAGATAATAGCAATACTCAGAAGTCCTTCACCATAAAAGGCACTGATTAAAGGAAATCCTATAAACGAAGTATTGCTATAACCGCTTGCCAGTTCTAAAGTACTTCTGGATCGCCTTGAATACCCTTTGCTCTTACTGTACACCATCATAAAGAAAAAGCAGAACACAGAAATTAAAAATGTGGCTGCAATCGGAAACAGCATTTCCGTTGTCCATTTTACTTTAGGCAGATATTTAAACGAAACTGCCGGAAGAGCAAGATAAAGAATCCAGGTGTTGATACCTTTGTGGGCATCGGGGTGGATAGATTTTGTTGCTTTGAATATCATTCCTGCAATGATACACACTGCAATCAGAACAAAATTTACCATAACTATAAAGAAATATAGTGCAAATTTACGGCTGATTTTTGAGTTGGAAGGGTAAAATTTATATTTTTTTAGCAGAATTTTTAATGTGAGATAAGACTTATTACCATGTTGAGTTTTAAAACCTTGATATGGTTAGACTACCTGAGAAAGTATTTCAAAATAGTTTTTAATCCTTCATTACTTCCCAAAGACTCATGACTTCAATTTTTTCCAAAGGTTTTGAAAGGATAACCCTTTTTGAAGTTCCCGGTAACAGATCAAAGAAATTATCACTGAAATGGGTGTCTCCTATCAGATAAATATCTTTCGCTAAAACATCTGTTGATATTTCAATTTCTGTAGGTGAAATTTTTCTGATGGTAATCTCCGGTTTTGAAAGTTTTAAATCTTTAGGTTTATTAAAAAAGAACAGCTTTTCAAATGTTGTATCTTTTTCAGCACTGATTTTTAAAACAGCTCCGGACAAATCAAACTGAGCCAGTTCTGACTTACTTATACTTCGTATTTTCTTACTAACATCAGCTCTAATATCATCTGATTGATTAGCTTTCCAAAGTATTTTCCCTTTAAAATCAATGAGTTCAAACTTTATATCTGTTTTCAATTCTTTCAATAGATCACTTATCAGATAAACGTCATAGTTTTTTTCTGTTTCCGCTACTGATACCAACATTGGTTCGAAGCTTCTTTTTGCCTGATAATGGAAGGCTTTCCAGTTTCCGAGATAGTCGATGGACGACCAGGAAACTACCGGCCAGCAATCGTTCAGCTGCCAGTACAAAGTTCCCATATTATACGGTTTTGCGCGGCGGTGAGCTTCAATGGCAATCTGCATTCCTCTTGCCTGTAACAACTGTGAAACGTAATTGTATTGTACAAAATCGGTCGGAATTTTGTAATCCCGTTTCAGGTATTCATTAATAATATCCCAGCCACGGGCATGTTTTTCATGGGCTTTAATGGTCGGATTTTGTAGACTTAAATCCGGAGTTCCGGAAAACATTGATTTTGTGGTTTCAAGAGTGGGTGTTCCCTGAAAGCCATATTCAGACATAAAACGTCCTACTTTTTCGTTGTAAATTTCAAAGGGCTGCTCACCCCACCACACCCCCCAATAATGGGAATCTCCTTCTGTAAGGCTTTCTTTATGTCCCCAACCGATGGATGGAGAGCTTGGCCAGTATATATTTTTATCAGACTTCAGGTTCTCTTTTAATGCATTTGGAATTACCTCATGGAAGAGCTTTTTATAATCTTTCCAAACCCGTAATGAGTCGTTTTTTGAATAGTTGAACTGCTTCTGATATCCCCAGTTGACAATCGCTTCATCAATTTCATTATTTCCGCACCATAAAGCAATTGACGGGTGATTCTGAAGCCTGTTGACCTGATCTTTTACTTCTTCTTTTACATTCTTTAAAAAAGCTTCATCTGCCGGATAAAAGCTTCCTGCAAACATAAAATCCTGCCATACCAGAATTCCGTTTTCGTCACAGGCTTTGTAAAATTCATCATTTTCATAAATACCTCCGCCCCAGATACGGATCATATTCATATTGGCGTCTTTGGTATCTTTGATGAGTTTATGATATTTTTCTTTGGTCATTCTGGGCGAAAAGCTATCTCCCGGAATCCAGTTGGTTCCTTTGATATACAATGGCTGTCCATTCACTTTAAAATAGAATGATTTTCCTTTTTCGTCTTTTTCCTGAACCAATTCTACCGTTCTTATTCCTATTCTGATATTTTTAGCATCAATCTTTTTCTGTTCTTTTGAAAGTTTCACTTCAAAATCATAAAGATTGGCTTCACCGCGGCCGTTAGGCTGCCAAAGCTTCATCTCATTTGTTTCGTAAGGAACCGATATTGTATTATTTCCTTTTTTTAAAGATATTTTTTGATGGGTTTTATTAAGATCCAAAGTATAATTTCCGGCATTTTGCGCATCAATTTCTACGTCAAAATGCAAATCATTAGAACCATCAGCAGCTTTTTTCTGAATATCTTTAACGGTAATAATTTTGGCATTATTCCAGAATTCTAACTGAACGTCTTTCCATATTCCTGCCGTAACCAATCTTGGACCCCAATCCCATCCAAACTGGTATTGTGCTTTTCTCACAAAACTTCTTGGTGATTCCGGCATGGTGAACGGAACTTTTTTCGCTAATTCTTTTCCGGTATTTACAGCAGATGTAAACTTAATCTGAACTGTATTCTTTCCTGCTTTCAGATATTGTTTCACCGGAATTTCCCATTTCCGGAACATATTGTCTGTTTTCTTTAACAGCTTGCCATTAAGGTAGACTTCTGAAAATGTATCCAGCCCGTTAAAAACAAGATCAATATTGTCATTTTTTAATTCCTGAGAGGAAACCATAAACACAGTCTGATAATCCCAGTCTTCATTCTCAATCCACTGTACCTTTTTTTCATTTTCATCTTTGTAAGGATCCTGAATAATTTTGTTGTTCATTAAATCCAAATGAACCGTTCCCGGAACTTTCGCAGGAAGCCAGTTTTGATCTTTTGAATTTCTGAACTGCCAGTTTTCGGAAGACAGATTTCTTTGTGAAAACTGCGCGGAAAGGATATTCTGTGTGAAAAGGAAAGCAAAAAGGATCGTTCTATTCATCAATAAATTTGTTTTGTATCGTATAATACCAGTGATTTTGTCATTCCGAGGAACGAAGGAATCTCCACTTTGAAAATTTAGATTCCACGCTGCGCTCGGAATGACAAACCGGATGCATATTATTGTATTATTTACTCTTCAACGCAACCACTTCATCAGGGTTGGCAAAAGCCCCACCATCAGTAATCGCTGAAGAATGGAAGTAATTAGCATTGGTAACAGCTCTTATTCCTTCAATATTGGATGAACGAAGTCCGCCTCCAACAAGGATTTCGATTCTTCCATCAGAGAGCTCAACCAGTTTCTTAAGATTTTCTTTTCCTTCAGATACATTAGGTTTCTGGCCAGAAGTAAGGATGGTTGTAAAACCACACTCGATTACTTTTTCTAAAGAATCTTCCAGATTTGCAGCACGGTCAAAAGCGCGATGAAAAGTACAAGGAAGTGGTTTTGCCAGTTCCACTAAAGTTTTATTCTGTTCTATATTGACCTCATCATTTTCATCCAGAATACCAAATACAAAACCATCTGCATGTAAAGATTTTAAATGAACCAAATCACTTTTCATCTGTTCAAATTCTGAATCTGAATAAGTGAAATCTCCACCTCTGGGACGGATCATCACAAAAATTGGGATGGTAATTTTCTCACGAAGTTTTTTCATGGTTTCAAAGTCCGGAGTGGTACCGCCTTCACTAAGCCCATCACATAATTCTATTCTGTCTGCTCCGTTTTCAAAAGCAACTATCGCTGATTCAGGGTTAAAACAAGCTATTTCTATTTTTGACATTCTATGATTTATTTAATTTTACTTTGGCTCATCCTGCAATACATCTGCAATCAAAAAGAAACCGTTTTCTTTTACTACTTTTACAACAGAGGGATAGTAAGCTTTAAAACCATCATCTCTCAGCACGACATTGAAGATATATGCATCTTTTGAAGAGGATTTTAAATCACAGCTATCAACTTCAATATTAATCCAATCCTGCGAAGGAATGAGAAATCCTATACCCATACCTGCTTTACGGGTATCGAACTTCGACTTCCATTTCTCCTTAAATTCTTTTTCTGTAAGGCTTCCGTCTACATCAAGATCAACATTCATGGCATCCGTTTTATAATCAAAATAGTCTTTTGTGGTGATCTTCTGTAAATTCTTTTCTCCATTTCCGATATCAGCTTTGAAGTACTCTACAATGCTTTTTTCCAACCACTTTTTTGCAGCTTCTGCTTCATTGGACTCATTATTCAAAACTGCTTTTTCTTTTATCTGCTGTGTTTTAATCTCCTTCTTTTCTTCCTTACATGCGATAATCATAAATAAGGAAGCAATGATTGCTCTTTTCATATTTTATGTTTTGGCTAAAGCCAATAGGTGTCATTGATTTGTTTAAATGGGCTAAAGCCCATTTATATTGAATTTTTAATTTTTGTTGGAATAACGCAAAGGCACAAAGATTTTTCTTATAGCACATTCTTTTAAGGCGTAAGGATTTTATCTCCGATAAAATATATTTATAATTCGTTGCAAAGTTCTTTCTATCAAACAATTATTTTAAAGCAAATTCCGGTTTTTCAAGGCGGTTTCCTTTCTGATCATAAACGGCAAAGTTGAAGCCGTCCTGAATACAATAAGATCCATATTCTCCCTGTTTATTGATCGCAATAAAGCCTACCTGAATATCTTTTAGATTTTTGTTTCTTCGCTGAGTGATTTTAACAATTCTTTCCACGGCTTCTTTACAGGCTTCCTGTGGATTTCTGCCTTGTCTCATCAGTTCAACTACAAGATGAGTTCCAACCGTTCTTATGACTTCTTCGCCATGGCCCGTTGCTGTAGCAGCTCCTACTTCATTATCTACAAACAGACCTGCTCCGATAATCGGGGAATCTCCTACTCTGCCGTGCATTTTGAAAGCCATTCCGCTCGTTGTACAGGCACCGGAAAGATTTCCTTGTGCATCCAAAGCGATCATTCCTATGGTATCATGATTTTCAATATTCGCGATAGGTTTATACTGACTCGTTTTTAACCATTCTTTCCATTCTTTTTCTGATTCCGGAGTGAGAAGATTTTCTTTTTTAAAACCTTGTGAAAGGGCAAACTGTAATGCTCCGTCTCCTACAAGCATAACGTGAGGGGTTTTTTCCATTACCGCCCTGGCAACGGAAATTGGATTTTTAACATGTTCAAGACATGCAACGGAACCGATATTATAATTTTCATCCATGATGCAGGCATCCAGCGTTACTCTTCCATCTCTATCCGGACGGCCTCCATACCCAACACTTCTTTCTTTTGGATCTAATTCTACGAGACGAACTCCTTTTTCAACTGCATCCAAAGCTTTTCCTCCTTTTCCAAGGATTGTCCAGGCTTCTTCATTGGCCTTTAATCCGAAATTCCAGGTAGAAAGGACAATCGGTTTGTTGACAGTTTTGGTGTTTCCGGGTAAGTCTTTAGCGATTAATTCTAAAGGGTTTACGGCAAGTGCGAGAGAAGCTGCGGCGGTTTTTTTTATAAAGTTTCGTCTACTTTGCATATCAGGTTTATTAGGCTTACAAATTAACAATTTTCCAGCTGTTAGAAAAGTAAAAAGACCGCAGAAAAGTATTCTGTAGTCTTTTAATTTATAGTAAGATTGTTTTGAAGCTTTACAAACGAATCATAAAATGGTTGTAAATGAAAATATTTTACATGTAATTCTTTCAAAAACTTTGATTTACACGAACTTATTAATGAGGCAATTTATCTTTGAAATATCCATATACCCATGTTCCGGCAATAGCACTCAAAAGGGTAACGGATACTGCTAAAGCTCCTGTTCCGATCTGCGCAAAAAGAGGTCCGGGACAGGCTCCAGTGATTGCCCAGCCGAAACCAAATATCAATCCACCGTAGATCTGGCCTTTATTAAATTTTTTGGGTGTCAGTGTAATGGGTTCGCCATAGATTGTTTTTATATTGAATTTTTTGATCAGCCATATCGAAATCATTCCTACCAATACAGCACTTCCGATAATTCCGTACATATGAAAAGACTGCAGACGGAACATTTCCTGTATTCTGAACCAACTGATGACTTCTGCTTTCACAAAAATAATCCCGAATATAACTCCTGCAGCAAGATACTTCAGGTTGTAATACCATGGATGAGTAGGGACACTTTCGTTCACACAAACAGCATTCTGACGACTGATATCCTGTTCTTTTTCTTTTATCATGATAAAATTTCTCTTTTTAAATTATAATTACAGGGAAAGGATGGCAGGTAAAATGACATTAGCCATTAAGAAACCGCCGATCATAAAACAGATTGTTGCCACCAGAGAAGGCCATTGCAGGTTGGAAAGTCCCATGATAGCATGTCCGCTGGTACACCCTCCTGCATATCTGGTCCCGAAACCTACTAAAAACCCACCCACTACCATCATGATAAATCCTCTCAGCGTCAACAGGCTTTCGAAATTCATCAGTTGTACCGGAACCAGATTACTATACTCTGTAATTCCATAGCCAGCCAGTTCTGTTTTCAGATTGGGATTCACCGTTATTTCATTGGGATTCACCAAAAAATTTGCAGCAATCATTCCTCCAAAGAATATTCCCAACACAAAAAACAGATTCCAGGCTTCTTTTTTCCAGTCGTATTTGAAGAAATTCACATTTGCGGGTATACAGGCTGCACAGATATGCCTCAGCGAGGAACTGATTCCAAAGGATTTATTCCCAATAATCAATAAAGCGGGAACGGTAAGGCCAATCAACGGACCGGCAATATACCATGGCCATGGTTCTTTTATCATCTCCAACATTTTTTATTTTTTATCTAATTTATTTAAAATTTTACTTTGACACACAAAATTACTTTTGGAAATTCCTGTGGATGCAATGGCATTGAAGCCTCCTTCTATTTCTGAGAAATTCCGGTATCCTCTTGCCTGAAGGATACTTGCCGCCATTGTGCTTCTGTATCCACTTCCACAATGCATATAAAAATGTTCTTCCGGCTGTAAGGTATGAATCCATCCGTTGATATAGGCTAATGGTCTATTGTAGGCTTCCTGGATATGTTCCGAATTATATTCACTTTCTTTTCTTATATCTATAATTTTTGTCTCTTTTCCTTTTATCTCATTTTCAAACTGCTCTGCAGAAATACGGTTGACCAGGTCTGTTTCCTTTCCGCTTTTCATCCAGGTTTCAAAACCTCCATCCAAAAATCCTAAAATATTGTCGAATCCTACTCTGCTTAATCGGGTTACTGCTTCTTCTTCAGCTCCATTTTTCGTTACCAGCAGAATAGGTTGGTTGACATCTGCAATTAAAGCACCTACCCAAGGGGCAAAATCACCATCCAGTCCTATATTTATAGATTGTGGTATAAAACCTCTTGCAAACTCACGGTTGTTTCTTACATCTAAAATCAAAGCTCCTGAAGCTTCAGCAATTTCTTCAAACTGATCCGGAACAAGAGCATGCAATCCCTTTGCAAGAACTTCATCAAAACTGCCATATCCTTTTTTATTCATCATCACATTCATCCCGAAATAAGCAGGCGGCGGCAAAAGTCCATCAGTAACTTCTTTTATAAAACTCTCTTTGTCATTCTGGTTTAAAGCATAATTGGTTCTCTTCTGATTTCCCAATGTATCTACAGTTTCTTTCTGCATATTTTTACCGCAGGCGGAACCGGCTCCGTGAGCTGGATAAACAGTAATATCATCATCTAAAGGCAAGATCTTACTGTACAAACTATCATATAAAAGTCCTGCCAGTTCTTCCTGCGTCATATCAGCTCCTTTCTGGGCCAGATCCGGACGGCCTACATCTCCAAGGAATAAAGTATCGCCGCTGAAAAGTGCTTTTTCAACGCCATTTTCATCGATCAACAGGTAACATGAACTTTCAAGTGTATGTCCCGGTGTATGAAGAACTTTGATTGTACTATTTCCTATTTTAAATATCTGTTCATCTTCTGCGATGGTTGCTTCAAATTCAGGATTAGCTGTAGGTCCGTAAACAATCGGAGCTCCTGTTTTATGGCTTAAATCCAGATGTCCACTGACGAAATCAGCGTGAAAATGGGTTTCAAAAATATATTTCAACTGTACCCCGTCTTCTTTCAATCTGTTGATATAAGGCTGTGTTTCTCTTAACGGATCAATAATTGCAGCTTCTCCGCCTGAAGTAATATAGTAAGCGCCCTGTGCAAGGCATCCTGTATAAATCTGTTCTATTTTCATTGTATTTATTTTTTGATCATGTTATCTGATACAAATCTCCTGCTTTCCTTTTTCCTCTACAGCTACTTTTGTTACATAAGAAAATTAAAGGAAAATTTCTTTGATAATAATGTAGATCCCCATGATCAGGATAAACCATCCGAAAGCAGGTTTCAGTTTTTTACCTTCTATTTTCTTTGATAACTGTGAACCTATTATAATTCCGACAATAGCAATGCCTGTAATAGAAACCAACAGTTTCCATTCTATTGCCACATGATTCAAAGAAGAAAAGAATCCGATTAAAGAATTGAGGGAGATAATGACTAAAGATGTTCCTATCGCAATCTTCATCGGAATTTTTAAAAGATTGACCAATGCAGGAATGATCATAAAACCACCTCCAGCGCCTACCAATCCTGTTAAAAATCCGACTATTGAGCCCTGTCCAGCTATCAGCAAAGTATTATTTTTATCCTCTGTACTTTCCAAAGGCTTTTCTGAAGTATTTTGGCTTATCATTTTATAAGAAGCCAGAATCATTAAACCTGCAAAAATCAGTAGTAAAAAAATGTTTCTGGTAATGGTAAAGTTCTCTATTCTGAGGATCTCATCCGGAATGTAAGGCAGAAGATATATCCTGGTCAGAATGATGGAAATTACAGAAGGAATTCCGAATATCAATGCCATTTTGAAATTAACCAAACCTTTTTTAAAATATGACACTGAGCCCACCAAACTGCTTACTCCCACTACAAAAAGAGAATATTCCGTTGCCATAAAGGCATCAATCCCGAAGAGATAAACCAAAACAGGAACGGTGAGAATACTTCCCCCACCTCCAATCAGACCAAGAGAAATTCCAATTAAAACTGCTGCTACATACCCTATAATTTCCATTTCGCTATTCAACTAATTATGATGCAAAAATGGGAATGTAAGAAGGAAGCTACAGCTACTTTTGTTACATAAGGAGATTTTTTAATATGAATGAACACGGATAGGTTCACAAAGGGTACAAATAAGCTATTGTGAGAAATATAGAGATTGCTTCACCTACGTTTGCAATGACTTTTACCACCCCGTCAAAAATTCCTTGAATTTTTGCCACCCCTCCGGAGGAGGGGAATGTGAGTACCTTTGATTAAATTGAAGTTGAGTTCAGGGGTTTCAGTAGGACGATTTTATTTCTTCCCAGCTTCAGTTTTCCGTCTTCTTCCAACTGTTTCAGAAGTCTGGATACCACTACTCTTGCAGTTCCAAGCTCATTAGCCAGTTGTTCGTGGGTTGTATGGATGGTTTCTGAGTGAGTCAGTTCAGATTTTTTCTGCAGAAGACTTAAAAGCCTTTCATCTACTTTTTTGAAAGCAATAGCATTAATGATATCTAACAGTTCTTCAAATCTTTTGTGGTACAATCTGAAAATATAGTCTAACCATTCCGGATATTCTTTGATGAATAAAGAGACCTTGTCTACGGGTAGAAAAAGGATCTCTGCATCTTCTTCAATTTCGGCTTTTACAATACTTTTTTCATTGTGCATTCCACCAAGGAAAGACATGATACAGCTTTCTCCGGCTTTGATATAGTATAACAGAATTTCACGTCCGTCCTCTTCTGTTCTGATGACTTTCAGCATTCCTTTCATCACAATAGGAATGGAGCGGATGGAGGCATTTTCATCTAAAATAATATCTCCTTCATGGTAGTTTTTGGTTGTACCATAATGATACAGTTTTTCCACCAGATCTGGTGATGATAAAAATTCCGAGGAAAGTATGGTATTGTCCTGCATTTTTTAATTCTAATACAACTAATTTACGCCAATTTCATCAACAAATAACCATGCTTTTGAATCTGCCCCTGGATTTCCAGCCGGAATAATACCTGCATTTTCAATACTTACTTTCAGGTATTTTGCATTCTGCGTTTCTACATTTACTTTGATTTTTCCATTGGCATTTTGAATTTCTGTGATTCCGATTTCTTTAATCAGTTTAAAATTCCTGTTATCATCAGAAACAAAAATTTTTGCCGATTTAGCCAGATGAATCCAGCTTCCTTTATTTTCAAGAGTATTGAAATAAACTTCAGAGAAGGTTGTTTTCTGCCCAAAATCTATTGTTGCTACCACATCTTTTCCCTGAAAGCCAAGCCATGTTTTGCCAAGCTGTTTTACATTTCCGATTATTCCGTCTACCAATGTGAAAGCACCTCCAAAAGAGTAATTTTCATTGGGCTGCTGCTCCAGTGTTATACTTTTCCCTGTGGTTTTTGAAATGGTAAACTGCTGTGTAGATACTGCACTTTTCAACTGTCCTTCTTCAAAATAAGCTGATTTGATCGTTAAAGAACTAGGAATCTGAACTGCATTCTGATACGTTTTGGAATTAATTGTAGGATTGGTTCCGTCCAGTGTATATCTGATCCCATTTGAGTTCTGTGAAGTTGACAATTCGTAAGCAATTCCGTTATTGGAAGGAACTACTTTTCCAATAATGTTATAAATGCTTTTTGCATAGCTCACATTCATTTTATCCAGAACTTTGAACTGGCTGATCACTCTGTTTTCAAATTCTTTATATTTTTTAGGATCTGATGTCCCCCATCCTACTTCAGAAAGTGCCATTAATCTTGGAAAAATCATGTACTGTACCTGCTTAAAATCCAAAATATATTCTGTCCACAGGTTGGCCTGAACTCCCATGATATATTTAGCCTGCTCTGCATTCAGTTCGGAAGGAATAGGATTATAGGAATAAACTTTCTCTAAAGGAGTAAAACCACCAAAAGCATTAGGTTCAGACTGTGGATCGCCCTGATAATGGTCGAAATAACAATATGCACCCGGTGTCATTACGGCAAAGTGCTTTGATTTTGCAGCTTCAATACCTCCGTTCACGCCCGTCCAGCTCATTACAGCTGCATTAGGAGCTAAACCGCCTTCTAAAATTTCGTCCCAGCCAATAATTTTTCGACCTTTGCTGTTGACATATTTTTCAATTCTATGAATAAAATAGCTTTGTAAGCCATGTTCGTCTTTTAAATTATTTTTCTTAATCAATTCCTGGCAGTGTGCACATTCTTTCCATCTTGTTTTCGGGCACTCATCTCCCCCGATATGAATGTATTTGGATGGAAATAATTTGATCACCTCATCAAGAACGTTTTCCAGAAAGGTAAATGTTTCATCTTTCGGACAGAAAACATCATCAAAAACGCCCCATTTTGTAGCAGCTTCAAAAGGACCTTTTGTACATGCCAGTTCAGGATATGCAGATAATGCAGCCAAAGCATGACCCGGCATTTCTATTTCCGGAACCACGGTGATGTGTCTCTCCTGAGCATATTTTACCACCTCTTTTATTTGTTCCTGAGTATAAAAATAAGGACCATACGGTTTTCCGTCAAATGTATTGTCAACATAAGCCCCAATCATGGATTCTTTACGTTTTGAACCAATCTGAGTAAGCTTAGGATACTTTTTTATTTCAATTCTCCATCCCTGATCATCCGTTAAATGCCAATGAAACGTATTCAGTTTATACATCGCCAGATAATCGATATACTGCTTCACCTCATCTACAGTAAAAAAATGACGGCATACATCCAGATGCATTCCTCTCCATGCAAACTTCGGCTGATCTTCAATCTTAAGAGCTGGAATTTTCTTTGCCTCTTTATACTGTTCAATAATCTGAATTAAAGTTTGAATTGCCAGAAAATATCCTTGTTTCGTATAAGATTTAATATGAATTTGTTTTGGAGAAACTTCAATTGAATAATATTCTTTTTTCTGTTCAGCATCTGCTCCCGAAGCCGATGGGATTATAGAATTTGACAAATGAATGCCTCCACCCTTCTGAGCATATTGAAATTTTAAGAGAGACCCTATTCTTTTTTTGAAATATTCTGTCTCCTCTTTCGGCAGATCACCACTCAATACTAAAGTATCAGGGATTACAAATTCTCCTTGTAAAAGCTCAACTTTTTGAGGATAAGGAATTATATTCAATTTATTTTGGGCAAAAATCAAGTTTGAAATCAATACAAAAAATGCTAAAAAAGTCCGTATCATTGGATGTGGTTAAGGTTTGAGCTAAGATAATTATTTTTCAAAACTTATGACTCATTTTCACCAAACTGATTGATATATATTTAATAAGAGTTTAATAATATTAAAATAATCCTTGTCGAAAAAAATCTATGATCTTCTCTTAACGGGTTTTATTCCTTACAACTTGTTAACGGTTTAATTGAATCGGCAACAAGCTATTAATTTATGGTTTGTTTTTTGATAAGTTTAGACGACTTTAAAAAATTAAAAGGTTTAAATTTGTAAAAAAAATACGATGAAAAAAAGCATTTTTCTGGCAGCAGGATTATTATTCTCAATGTCAGCTCAGGCACAACTTTTAGATATCATAAAATCTACTGTTAAAAATAAAACAGGTGTAGACCTTAATGTTCCCGTAAAAAATAACGGTACTGCAACAACACCTACTACCACTACGACAACAACTTCTGGCAAACCTAATAATTCACCTGTCAACCTTGGAAGTCTTACTTCTACTCAGATTTCCTCAGGATTAAAGGAGGCTTTAAGTATGGGAGTAACTGATGGGGTAAAAAAGCTGGCTATTACTGATGGTTTCTTCAAAAATGAAGCGGTAAAAATTTTAATGCCTGAAAAGTTAAGAAAGATCGACACAACTTTACGTTCCATCGGAATGGGAAGTCTTGCTGATGAAGGAGTGAAATTGCTGAACAGAGCTGCTGAAGACGCCGTAACAGAAGCTGCGCCTATTTTCACAAATGCTATTACATCAATGACGATTACAGATGCCAAGAATATTTTATTAGGAAGTAATAATGCTGCAACAAGCTATCTGCAGGGAAAAACACAGACCCAGCTGTTCAATGCTTTTCAGCCTAAGGTAAAGGCTTCTTTAGGAAAAGTAGGTGCTGATACTCTTTGGAAAAACCTTATTTCAAAATATAATACGTTTACAGGGCAAGCTGTCACTACAGATCTTAATGAATATGTTACTACAGAAACCATTAATGGGGTATTCAAAATGGTAGCTGATAAAGAAAGTGGCATCAGAAATACGCCTGCCATGAGAACGACAAGTATTTTGCAGAAGGTATTTGGAGCTCAGGATGGGAAATAAAATAAGAGGTTAGATTGACTTTCTAACTGTTTAGATATAAAAGCTGTTTCATGATGAGACAGCTTTTTTTTGGTTTTAATTTCTTTTGTCTTGAAATTATATTTTAACCATAAAAGGCACAAAAGCTTTTTAATAATTGTGTCTTTTAAGTCATCAACTTTATACATTAGAAGTGCACATAAGCATTTGAAAATCTTCGATTTTCTTCTTCTGTGAACTTACATGCGGTATTATTTTAAACTAACTACAGTAGAATTAAGTAATTAAAAACTTTTGTGACTTTTATGGTAAGCGATTTATCGCATAAAAAAACCTTGTCAGTGACAAGGTTTTTTATATTAAAATTAGAACTGCATTTCAGGAATTTCTCCTTCAATAATCAGATCTGCTTCTGTAGCTTTGATAATATCTTCTACTGAAACGCCCGGCGCTCTTTCCACCAGTTTGAATCCTGCCGGAGTAACGTCCAGAACAGCTAGTTCAGTAACCACTTTTTTTACACAGTTTACCCCCGTTAAAGGAAGTGTACATTTTTTAAGGATTTTGCTTTCCCCTGCTTTGTTCACGTGCATCATTGCAACAATAATGTTTTCAGCAGAAGCTACCAAATCCATGGCACCACCCATTCCTTTCACCATTTTTCCGGGAATTTTCCAGTTGGCAATATCTCCATTTTCTGAAACTTCCATGGCTCCAAGGATGGTAAGATCTACTTTCTGACCACGAATCATCCCGAAACTAAAGGCAGAATCAAAGAATGAACCTCCTTCCAGAATAGTAATAGTCTGCTTTCCGGCATTGATGATATCAGCATCTTCTTCTCCTTTGAAAGGGAAAGGCCCCATCCCCAAAACTCCATTCTCACTCTGGAATTCTACGGAAATACCTTCCGGAACATAGTTGGCAACCAAAGTAGGAATCCCAATTCCCAGGTTTACATAATAACGATCTTTCAGTTCTTTTGAAATTCTTTTGGCAATTTGTTCTTTTGTAAGCATAATAAAAACTTAGACTGCAATTTAATTATTTTCACTTGAATACAAAAGGGCTTTGTTGTATTCAACAATTAACACTGTTAGTTAAAATAATATCTGTAATTTTGCTCCATTATTTTAACAGAATGAAAATACTTTTTAAATATCTTAAACCTTATCAGTGGCTGATTCTCATTTCTTTATTTTTGGCTACTATCAACCAGGTTTTTTCTTTATTTGCTCCTGCTATCACAGGAAATATTCTGGATCAGCTGGTTACTCACCCTAACTTTTTTGATAAAGAAAAGTTATTGCCCAGAAACCTGAATGAATATTTATACGGAAGCTCTGTATATCACGGTGCTTTTTACTTTTTAGGGCTGCTTATCGGAACAGCTATGGTAAGTAGAATTGCCAAAGCTTTTCAGGATTATGTGGTAAGTGTGATTACCCAAAAGTTTGGGGCAAAAATATTTACAGATGGGTTAAAGCACTCTATGGCGCTTCCTTATCAGGAATTTGAAGATCAGAGAAGTGGTGAAACCCTCTCGATTTTAACGAAAGTAAGAGAAGATACAGTAAAATTTATCACTAATTTCATCAATATTTTCTTCGGAATTCTGGTGAGTATTATTTTCGTTTCGGTATATGCAATCCGCTTGCACTGGTCTATCATGCCGGTTTATATCTGTGGGATTTTTCTGATTGCTATTGTTACCAATTTATTGAGTAAGAGAATAAAAGTGATACAGAAAAATATTGTGACTGAAACAACTGCTTTAGCCGGAAGTACTACTGAAAGCTTAAGAAATATAGAGATTGTTAAAAGTTTAGGGTTAACCAATCAGGAAGTGATCCGTCTAAATAATAATACCTATAAGATTCTTGGTCTTGAATTGAGAAAGGTAAAAAGCATCCGTTCTTTGAGTTTTATTCAGGGAACTATGGTTAATTTTCTTCAGCAGCTAATTACACTGACTTTGCTGTACCTGATTTTTAAAAATATTGTTACTCCGGGTCAGTACTTATCTTTGATGTTTTATGGTTTCTTTATTTTCGGGCCTATGCAGGAAATAGGGAATATTATTATTTCATATCGTGAAGCTGAGGCATCTCTTCAGAATTTTGATCGTTTGATGAAAAAAGATGTGGAAGAAAAACCTCTTCATCCGAAACAAATTGGTGCGATTGAAGAACTGGAATTCAAACATGTTTCTTTCAAACATCAGTCTGCCCAATATAAAGCTTTAAATAATATCTCTTTTGATCTCAAAAACGGTGAAACCATTGCTTTTGTAGGACCGAGTGGCTCCGGAAAAAGTACATTGGTGAAATTGTTGGTTGGTTTGTACAGACCTCAGGAAGGGAATATTTTTTACAATAGCATCAACGGGAAAGAATTTGATTTTGACGAACTGAGAAATCAGATTGGCTTTGTTACTCAGGATACTCAGTTATTTGCAGGAACCATTAAAGAAAACCTTCTTTTCGTTAATCCTTCAGCTACTGAAGAGGAACTTGCTGTTGCTTTACAGAAATCGAGCTGTACTGCATTGCTGGAAAGAGCAGAAAAAGGAATTGAGACAGTTATCGGTGAAGGTGGTCTGAAGCTGAGCGGCGGCGAAAAACAAAGAATTGCCATTGCAAGAGCACTTCTGAGAAAACCTCATTTGCTGATTTTTGACGAAGCAACTTCTGCACTGGACAGTATTACCGAAGAGGAAATTACCACTACCATCAAAGACATTTCAAAAGAAAGAGAACAGATCACTGTACTCATTGCACACCGTTTAAGTACGATTATGCATGCGGATAAAATCTATGTTCTTGAGCGCGGACAGGTTGTAGAAACAGGTTCCCACGCCAATCTTATTGACGAAAAAGGCCTTTACTACGCCATGTGGAGACAACAGATCGGAGAAAGAAAAACACTTACTCCCCAACCATAAAAAAAGCGCTGAATGTATGTTCAGCGCTTTTTATTTTATCGTTTGAGCTTATTCTTTAGTTCTCACTGTTCTCTGCTCAATTCTTTTTTCAAATTTTTCTCCCTGGAAAATTCTCTGAATCATGATTCCCGGAATATGAATTTCATTTGGATCCAATTGTCCCGGTTCTACCAATTCTTCTACTTCAGCAATGGTAATCTTCGCAGCACCCGCCATCGGATGATTGAAATTTCTTGCAGATCCTTTGAAGATAAGGTTTCCGGCATGATCTCCTTTCCATGCTTTTACAATAGAATAGTCTGCATCATAAGCATGTTCCAGAATATGAGGTTTCCCTTTGAATTCTTTCACTTCCTTCCCTTCTGCTACTTCAGTTCCGTAACCTGCAGGAGTATAAAAAGCAGGAATTCCTGCCTGAGCTGCCCTGCATTTTTCCGCTAAAGTTCCTTGTGGAGTAAGTTCTACATCCAGTTCACCTGAAAGCATCTGTCTTTCAAATTCAGCATTTTCTCCTACATAAGAAGAGATCATTTTCTTGATCTGTCTTTTGTGAAGCAATAATCCTAATCCGAAATCGTCTACTCCTGCATTGTTTGAAATACAAGTAAGATCTTTCACATCACTTTCTACCAAAGCATTGATTGAGTTTTCAGGGATACCGCAAAGTCCGAATCCGCCAAGCATCAGTGTCATTCCATCCTGAATTCCTTCGATGGCTTCCTTTGCATTTTTTACTCTTTTATCTATCATGAAATATTAGATTTTTCTGTTGGCTAAATTTAATAAATTTTATTGTATATCCGATGACCGGAAACAATATGGAATTTCGTGCTTTTTTTAATATTATTTTTCCACATATTTAAAATCATTATAATCAAACCATTACATTTAAAACCAGGCAAACCTGCTTATTCTTTATCTTATTTCTCACTAAATTGATTTATATTTGAAATCTCAAAGCCGAAAACAAAGTATATTATACTGTTTTTAGGCATAATTTAAACACAATTTCAATGTAAAAATTATTCTATAGTAAATCGTTACTACTTCTTTCGCGCTATTTAAGCTTCTACAGATATACCATCACATTAACCATAAACAAAATCAAAACCTAAATAAAAACATGAAAAAATTATTTACCTCAGCATTATTTGCCTTGGTACTCAGCATCAATGTGTATGCACAGGAAAAAACTTATTTTGATGAAAACTGGGAAAAAACTACTCAGGATAAAATGGAATATTACCGTGAAACTACTCCTAAAGGAAAACTTACCCTTATTAAAGATTTCTACAAAGACGGAAAACTTCAAATGGAAGGACTGGCTTCTGACATTACTCCCAACAGTGAAGTTTTTGATGGAAAAGTAACCTGGTACACTCCTGAAGGAAAAGTAATGACTATTACTATATTTTCTAATGGTAAACAACTTGGAGCTTCTCAGTCATATGACGAAACCGGAAGACTTACAGAAGATGTTTCTTATAAAGCTGATGGTACTTTCACCGGAAAAATGTTTGTTTACAAAGATCCTGAAAATGAATATTTTTACAACAGTGTGACCACCTATGAGAATTCTCTCCCTGTAAAAACGATCGTTTATGATGAAGACATAAAAGGAATCCGGTATGAAACGATTACCAGCAAAGACGGTAATTACGAGACTAAATATTACGGTGAGAAAGGAAAACTTATTGGCACTGCTGTTTCAGGAGCAGATGAAAGTCTGCTCGTAGATTATTATCCAAACCCAATGAGGATTTCCAAGATAGAAAAATATAAAAGCGATGGCAGTGTAAAGGAAGGGGTTATCTATGCTAAAAACGGAAAACTGCTGCAGGAACAGAAAAACAGCAGAAAAGACGGTTATAAAACTACTTATAATGAATCCGGGAAGAAAATAGGACATCTTGTTTATCAGTACAATAAAGAAAATGACACCTTCAAGCCGATGGATGGTGAAGATTATCAGCTGAATTATGATTATACCCAGATTTCAGCTATTGATATTTATAAAAATGCAAGTATTATAACAAGTAAATCTTTTGACGAAGCAGGAAAATTAGTTTCAGAAAAAACATTGAAAGATGATGTGACACAGGAAATCAAATATTACAGCCCGGAAGGCAGCCTGAAATCCACACTGACTTATAAGGATGAAATGCCTTATAATGGAACATCTTACGAAGGACTTACCGAAACACAATATAAGGAAGGCGTTGTAGTGAATATCAAAATGTATAATGAAGAGAAAAAGCTGAAATCTGAGAAAAAATTAAATTCTAAACAAACGGCTTACGACGCTACCATCTATGATAGTAAAGGTGCTCTTTTATACACTTACAACCAGCCTTTGAATGAAGATGAAGGTAATTATTTCTTTACAGCACAAATTGTACAATATGTGAAAGGTAAGCCTACCAACAAATCTTCTGTGAAATCAGGTATTCTTCAAACCGGAAAAATAAAATTAGCCACATTAAACGGGTCTAAAGAACTTGAACGCAATGGAAAATGGGTACTTTTAAAACTTTATAGTACAGACGGAAAGCTTATTCAGGAAACCAAAACGTTGGCCGATATACCTGAAGAGTATTCTTCTACTGAAAATCCAGCAATGTTAAGTGAGGATGACCTATACTATTTTGACTAATCATTACCTATCATATTAAAAGCGGATTCAATTTTTTGGAACTGCTTTTTATTTGCCCACAGATGACACA
Organism: Chryseobacterium sp. 'Rf worker isolate 10'; assembly: GCF_050753305.1. NCBI lineage: Bacteria > Pseudomonadati > Bacteroidota > Flavobacteriia > Flavobacteriales > Weeksellaceae > Chryseobacterium > Chryseobacterium sp. 'Rf worker isolate 10'. Next base: position 435,274 of record NZ_JBOZOF010000001.1, on the reverse strand, counting down.
GATTTTCACAAATGATTATGCTTATTTTTGACTCTGGTAGAATTCCTTATATAATGCAGATTTTGCTGACTCAACTGATATTTGTGTGAATTTCATATTATGATATTGCCCACAGATTGCGCAGATCTTTACGGATGATTATGGGTATACTTTGTGAAAAATTAAATAAAAAAGAGGCTGCCATTGCTGGCAGCCTCTAAAATTATAATTGTATTTAGCTTGTCTTACTGAATAATCAGTTTTAAAGTAAATAGTTTTCTTCCGTGTACTTTTACAAAATAAACACCTGCCGGAAGATTTTCGTTCACCAGAGAGAAACGCTGGTTATTGATATTTTTCGAGACATAAAGTAGTTCTCCTGAAGCTGAAACTAATTCAATTTTTTCAATTGGATAATCGCTCTTAATAAAAGTAGGCTGCCCCGGTTTGGTTGGGTTTGGATACAACACCACATTTTTCTCTGTGCTTCTTGTTTCTTCAGTTCCTAAAGTAGGTGAAGCCACCTGAAACTGTACTCTGTTGGAAACTTCTGTATAGGAGTCATTGGTAAACATGACCATATAATAATTTCCTGGAGTGGCAGGTACCGCTGTTCCCTGAATTGTTTTTGTTCCCTGAGTTACACCGTCAAAATAGGTATAAGAAACAAAGTTGTCATCCGGCGTCTGAACACTTTGAGGATAAATTCCCAGCCAGTCTTTGATGATTCCGGGAGAATCCGTCCATGAAGCAGTAATATTTTCACCTAAAGTATAGACTGGTTTGTTGATCCAAAGATCAGTAACTATATCTCCTACTTTAAAGAATACTTTCTCCCCGATTCCGTTGTATCCGTCTTCCAATAAGTACTGAGCGTAATAATATCCTTTTGGAAGTCCTGTGAAATTAAGGGTTCCAGAAGCAGTTGTCACATAGCTCCATCTGATAGAAGCAGTAGTTCCCGGAGTCTGTCCCATTTTATAAATTCCGATCCAGTCTTTCTGCAGGCTTGGTCCGTCTGTAAAATTGATGACAACTGTTCCTCCCACCGGATAAGTATCAGCAGTAGCCTGAAGCTGTACTTTCGGTCCTACATAGAAATTTTTTCTTGCCGTAATTTCCGTATAACCGCCATTCGCAAAAAATCCTGCAAAATACTGACCTTTAGCAGCCAAACCATTCGGGAAAGCAGCTGTTCCGGCAGTCTGCCCGTTCGTATAAACAAACCCTTGTGAAGTGGTTGAAGCCGGAGTTTGTCCTTTTTTATAGATCCCTACCCAATCCTGCTGATTTCCTGGACCTCCGGTATAAGTAGCTGTGATCGCTTCATTCTGAGCATATTCTGCTTTGTTTAAAGTAAATGTAGGGTTTGAAACTACACTTCCTGTAATTTCGAACTGCTTTACATCACTCCAGTCGCTCCACTCAAGGTTTCTGTCTCTGTAACGTGTTTTCACATAATAGATACCATTGGGAATAGAGTTCGCAGCCAAAGTTACTTTTGTAATATCTAATCCATCATTCAGATTTTTGGTTTTATCCGGGGTTCCGTTTCCGTCTTTTCCGAACCAGTTTTCAAAATCGCGGTAGAATTCTTTTTCAATGACAGAAAAATTCGAAGTTTTACTCAACAAGAATTGTGTTGTATTTAAAAGTTCTCCGTTTGAAGAGGAAAATGCACTTCCGTTCAATGTCAAAGGTAAAGCAGTAGTACCCGTGAAATTGTTTGTGATGGATGGTTTTGCCGGTTTTGGCTGGTTTTTATATCTGTGGAAAGAATCTACCAGCACATTGTTTTTCTTGTTATACACCCCACCAATCGAATAACATTCGATATCTACTTTTCCTGTCGGAATATCTACTTCCACAATCTGGTATGTCCAGTCTGTCAATGTCTTCTGAACATCATCAAAATCCTGTTCGTTAGACATTCCCCAGTACTGATCCCAAGCTGTTCCACCTGAAATAATCTGATAGTTCGGTGTATTTTTAAGCTGGCCTCTGTGGTACAAATGGTGGTGTGCTCCTACGTGCATTAAATATTTGTCTGAAGTTACCAGAAGCGGTACTGCATTTTCTCTTACCCATGTAGAAATATCTCCTACATACTGCTCTGCCTGATAAGGTCTGTGGCTTAAAGAAATAATCCAGTCTACAGTAGTATCATTGTTAGCCGCTGTTAAGACCTGCTGAAGCCATGTCTGCTGTGCAGATCCCGTATGTTCTGAACTTAAACTTACGAATAATACATTACCTGCCTGCTGAGCATAATAATTTTCATTTCCTGAGCTTATTCCTTTATAACTAATTTCATCAATATAAAAGTGAGCATAGTAAGAATTCATTCCCATCGTTCCATAGGTTTCATGATTTCCTACTGTGGTCTGGATAGGCAGATAAGGTGATAATTTGATGTTCTTTTTGAAGTGAACATTCTCATAATGATCCAATGTTCCAACGTCTACCTGATCACCCACCATAAAAGTAAGCGCAATATTATCAGAAGGATCGGAAGTCGCTCCAAACTTTTCTTTTAATTTTTTATAGGCATTCAAAGTAAGCGTATCATATCTTGGCTCTGCTTTGATCTGATTGTCACCCATGATAAGGAAACGGATTTTTCCATTAGCCGTTACAGCCTGTCCCGGCAAAGGCAGCGTTCTGAAATTATAAACAGCAGACTCGCTTGTGCCTGTTTTTATCTTATAATAGTATTTAGTATTTGGCTGCAGGTTGTTAACCTTTGCCGTATGATAATAATAGTTGTTGTTGTATCCGGTATCCGAGAAGATATTGGTGGTTCCCGTTACCGTTACATTCAGGTTGGTCGGAGAATCTCCATAGATCACCGTTGTTTCATTATTGGAAGCTGTTTTCCAATTGACGATCATAGAATTCGGAGTCGGGTTTTGTAAATAAGGATACAAAGCCTGCCCGAAAGCCATCTGGACCGCGAAACAAAAAAAGAAGAAATAATGTTTCATAATCGTTTTCGTTTTAAAATAACATATAGAATTTCGAATTGTAAATCAATCAATTAAAAAATCATTGTCCGGATTTTTTACTTCGGGCAAAAGTAGAATTCCCATGTAAACTCAGCCTGATGGTATTTTGAAGAAACCGTTAATTTTTTGGCTAAACCAGAGTGAAAAAATTATAGTTTTTAGTACATTAATTATTTGGCATATTCAAAAACTATTTTGTACATTTGCAACCTGTTATTCAACCTCTGACGAAGAACGTGTAAGTTGCTTAGCTTTAACATTTTATTTTATTAATAATGGATTTATTAAAGTACGTACAAGACAAGTACATTGCGAAAAAAGAATTCCCTGAATTCAAAGCAGGTGATACAATTACTGTGTATTACGAAATTAAAGAAGGACAAAAGACAAGAACTCAGTTCTTCAAAGGAACAGTTATCCAATTAAGAGGTACTGGATCTACAAAAACTTTCACAATCAGAAAAATGAGTGGTGATGTAGGTGTAGAAAGAGTATTCCCTATTAACTTACCTGCACTTCAGAAGATCGAGGTTGACAGAAGAGGTAGAGTTAGAAGAGCTAGAATTTACTACTTCAGAGACCTTAGAGGTAAAAAAGCAAGAATCAAAGACGCTGCTTACAAGAAGAAATAATTCAGACAACAATAAATACAAAAAGAGGCTGTTTACATGTAAACAGTCTCTTTTTTTTTTTAAAACATTTTTTATCTTATTTCTTATACGGAGTTCCGTTACCGGTTTCCAGAAAGAGCTTCAAACTTCCGATAAACTGATTCCAGCCACCAGAACAAATAGTATAGCATTCCACAGCCGGATTTAAACCTACGTGAGTAAGCTGCAGCAAACTGCTGTTTTCCTTTTGTTCCATTTCCCAGACGATACTTGTCCCAATCCATTCTGTCTGATTTTTTAATTCAGGAATGGCAATCAGTGAATCTTCAACAAACCAGATCATTCTCGAATTGGGTATTGCTTCTTTTATACGTATTGTCTTGTGAATATTGTCTCCAAATCTTACTGTAAAAACATCACCTTCCTGTGCTGACGCTCCGGTAAACCACTTGGACCACCAAAGAGGAATCTGATGAGCAAGTGCTTCATAGGTCTTCTCTGCTGCTGCCTTAAGTTCAATTGTAGTATTATAATTGTTCATATCTTTATTTTTTATAAAACTATTCTATTGGATGATACAATTTATGGAAATAATTAGTCAATAGACTTTGCATAGGACAAGAAATAGTAAGAGCTTATTATCTTATCATATACCCGACAGTTACTCATTTTTCATAAGGTATTGCAAAGGCGTGGAACCTGTATGTTTTTTGAAAAATTCAATAAAAGCACTGTCTGAAGAGAAGTCCAGGATATGTGATACCTCTCCTATTGAATTGCCTTCCACCAACAATTCAATTGAGCGTTGCAACCTCCATTGCTGCCGCCAGTCCTGATAAGACAATCCTGTTTCTTTCTTAAAAATACGGCTGATGGTTTTCTCCACTGCTCCCGTTTTTTCTGCAAGATCTTTCAGCATAGGAGGCATACTGTTACGCTGAGTCCAGTCTTCGGCTATTTTCTTAAAACGCCAGTCTTGTGGCATTTTAAGTTCCAGTTTTTCCTCAGGGGCCTTTTGCATTTCATCCCAAAATACTTTTAAAAGATTAGTCTGATCACTTTTTAAAGCTGACCATTCCCAAAAACAGATTCTCTCAATAATCTCTTTCAATAAGGGGTTTACATGCAAAACTTTAAGACCGGAATCTATATATTTTCCTGCATAGCTTTCATCAAAATAGATAGATCTGTAAGCTACAATATTACGGAAATTCACCCGGTGAACTTCATTCGCAGGAATCCAAAGCATCCTGAAGGGAGGCAGAACCAATTGCCTGTCGGAAGTAGTGACTGTCATACAGCCTGATGGTGCATACAACAACTGAGATTTCGTTTTATGAAAATGAAAACCGGAATCATGCAGTACCATATCAGAAGCTATTCCGATTACTTTTTCCTGAATAGAATCTGCATCAAATTCTTCATTCTGTTTCAGTACAGCCATGTCCTATTTTCGATATTTTTTGTTTTTATATCATTATAAATATACATTGATTTTTTGGAAACTTTGCAGAAAAAATGAAAAAGACAAATCCTATATGGCTGTTGACGCTGCTTGTAATGCTTCCACAGTTTATAGAAACCATTTACAGTCCTGTTTTACCAATGGTACGGGAAGAGTTTGGAGTGAAGGAAGAATCCGTTACTTTGACGATCAGTTTATATTTTATAGCATTTGCTCTGGGAGTTGCATTTTGGGGAATACAATGTGACAGAATCGGAAGGAAAAAATCATTGGAATATGGTCTCATTACCTACGGAATCGGAGCTTTGACAGCTATTTTTGCTCCTAATTTCATCGTTTTTCTATCAGCCAGAATTATTTCTGCGTTTGGAATTTCTGTAGGTTCTATTGTAACACAAACCATTTTAAGGGACAGCTATGACAAAGATAATCTCAGCAAAGTGTTTTCCTGGATCGGAATTGGCTTATCTATAAGTCCTGTAGTGGGAATGATTACCGGTTCAGTATTGGCTTCTTCCGTTGGACATCAGGGAATATTTGTCACATTGTGTTTGCTGGCTGTATTATTCTTCATCCTGTCCAGACAAAAAATTTCTGAAACGCATCATTCGGTAAAAGAAATCAACATGAATACTTTAATCAACTTATTCAAACGGATGATTCTGGATCCGGCGATCATAAAGTGTTGTTTATTAATCATGAGCTTTAATGTCTTATTGTTTTCATACTATTCACTGGCTCCGTTTATCTTTAAAGAACATCATTATTCTTCATATGCATTTGGGTACAGCAGTATTATACTGGCAGGAGGAACATTTACCGGAGCAAAACTTAACAGATTTCTGTTATTGAGGAATGTAGAACCTAAACATTTAGTTAAAGCAAGTACATTTACAGCATTTGCAGCCTCCATCTTCGTATGGATTCTGGCAAGTAAAGGAATTTATTTTCTGATTCCCTATTTTTTCATTGTGATGGCGTTCAGTACTGCGATTCCCAATATTCTAAGTACTGCACTTATCAATTATAAAAATGAAACAGGAAGTGCCGGGGCTTTACTGGGACTGATTTATTATGTATTGATAGGTTCAGGACTGATAAGTATTGGTTTTATACAGCATCTGGGAATTTCGTGCGTGTTATTTTCCGGTATTGGTGTTTGCACAATATTTTTCTTGAGAAATAAAAAGAAGTAATTTCGAAACATTAAGTATAACGGAAATAAGACTCGTTAAGCTTAATGTTTCAAATATTTTATTGTATAAAATTATACACTGCTTCAATGAATTTGTGGTAGACTTCTATATGCGGAAGATGTCCTACATTTTCAATCTCTACAAGCTTTGAACCAGCAATTTCATGTTGGGTTTTCTTTCCCAATTCCTGATACTGTCCCATTTTCGGCTGAAGTTCTTTTGGTGCTCTATCCTTTCCTATTGCGGTTCTGTCTCTTGTGCCAATGATAAGCAATGTAGGAACTTTGATATTTTTAAATTCATAACAAACGGGTTGGTTGTATATCATATCTGAAGTAAGTGCTGCATCCCAGGCTACCTGAGGATAATCTTTATGAAGCGTCCATCCTGCAATTAAATCAAGCCAGGGCTGATATTCTTCTTTCCATTTGTTGTCATAGTAAAATTTCAGCTGATAATTTTTATATGTTTCAGCTGTATTTTTCAGTTCGGACTGATAAGCCTGATCAATGGTCTGATAGGCTGCAAAAGTCTTATAATCTTCCAGACCGATTGGATTCTCAAGTATCAGTTTCTGTACTTTCTCAGGATATAATAATGTAAATCGGGTTGCTACCATTCCTCCCATCGAATGTCCAAGAATTATAGCTTTATCAATCTTTAGCTCATCCAGAACTGCTTTTGTATTTTCTGCCAGCTGAGAAAAAGAAAACTGGTAAGCATGAGGTTTTGAAGACTTGCCAAATCCTATCTGATCCGGAATCACTACTCTGAATCCTTTAGCAGAAAGATCTTTAGCCGTTCTCTCCCAATAAGCACCATTAAAGTTTTTCCCGTGGAGAAGCATAATTGTTTTTCCATTGGGCTTTTGTGGCTGCACATCCATATAGCCCATTTTCAAATCTTCACCCTGAGACTTTAAATTAAGAAAATGAACCTCATAAGGATATTGATAATCAGACAGCATTGCATCCAGAGGCTTTACCTGTGAAAACATAAAACCGGAGAACGTGATTGTAAAAGCAGCCAATATATTTCTGAAATGTTTCATGAAACTTTTATTTTAAAGATTAAAATTAAAAAAACCGCTCCAAAAGGAACGGTTTCAAATGTTATTTTTAATTAAATATTTTTAAGATAATTCTGCCATCGCAACTTCTTTTTCTTTCTTTGAAGGTAAATTCATCAGAACGATCGCAAAAAGAATAAGCGCAATTCCTACCCATTGAATCAAAAAGACTTTCTCTCCCAGTAAAACAAATGCCATTGTCACAGAAACCGGAAGTTCCAGTGAAGAAACGATACTCCCAAGTCCCAATCCTGCATTTGGAAATCCAACATTGAATAAAATCGGAGGGATAATAGTTCCAAAAAGAGCTAATACAAACCCGTATGTCAAGAATATTGAATAATTAAATGAGTGAATATGTTCTGTATTTTCTGTGAAATTTAAGTATAATGATTTCAATCCATCAAAATACATTGGTCCTATCTGAGCAAAGAATAAAAACGCAAAGACTACAACAGAACCTCCTGCGAGCATAATAATACTCTTCCTGAAAACCGGAAGATGGGTAGCCAGCGTATTAGATGTAAACATTGTCAAAGTATATGAAGCCGCTGCCATCAGTCCCCAGAAGACTCCATGCCAGTCCAGCTCTATTTCCATATTAATAAGATTCGTTGCCAGAACTGTTCCCAGCAATACGATCACTACAGAAACTACTTTTCTTGCATTGGGCAGCTTCTTAGTAATAATACTTTCCACTACTACACTGAACCAAACGGACTGCATCAGCAAAACAATAGCAATAGAAACATTGATGTACTGTACTGCAATATAATAGAATAAACTTGTTCCCCCCAGGGAGGTTCCTGCAAGCAGCAGCATTCTGACTTCTTTAGAGCTTGGCCGCGATAATTTTTGTTTTGAGGTTAAAGTCTGAATAAGATTAAGGATCAAAAGTCCCGTCAGACCTAAAACGAATTGAGAGGTAGTTACTTCCGAAGTTGTAAAACCATCATGATAAGCCATTTTCACAAAAGTGGCCAACATACCGTATATACTAGCTCCAATCCCTACAAATAAAACACCTTTTAGTATATTTTTCTTCTTCATAATTTTTTTAACAGCCTGCAAAGGTACGATATATAAATTAAACCTATCCGGAGTGTTAGGTTAATAGATAAATAAAATCGCCACAAGCAAGCTTGTGGCGATTTTATAATTGATGATAAGTAAATTATTTCTTAACCATTACTTTTGAAGAAGCTTCAAAACCAAGTCCTTTAATTTTAACCATATAAGTTCCGTTTACCAAATTGCTTGTAGAAATTGCTTTCTTAGCATCCGGTGAAACTTTATCTTCAGAAGAAACCAGTTTACCAGACATATCATAAAGTTCTACACTTACTTTTCCAAGGGTATTGCTTGGGAATTTGATATAGAACTCATCTTTAGCCGGGTTTGGATAAATAGAGACATTTTTGTTTTTATCTGTGCTTACTTCATTGGTAGCCAATAAACATTCTTCTGGTACATTGAAGTCCTGAATCTGATCGTTAATGTTATTTTTAACTCCAGCCGATGCGTTCACTCCTAATCCTCTTCTTGCAAAAACACCCCAAATCATACATTTATTCTGCCCCTGAGTAGTTGCTAACTCTGCAGCCAATATTGCATTTCTTCCATCAATAAAAGTAGGGTTACAAACTTGAAGCTTTAGTGCATCAGTCACTAACTGCAAAACCCTTGAGCTTCCGTTAGTTGTATTTGCTAAAACATTTGATGAATAGCCGTATTTCTGTGCATATTTCCAATGGAGATCCCACAACATTGTTCCCCAAATAAATCCAATACTATGCTCATTAGGTGAAAGATCCTGTCTTTGCATACCATTTGTTCTTCCATAGGTATAATCATTTACAGAAAAATCAGTTGAATATTTTGCAGGTCTGATACCAAAACCATTTATGGATTCATCTGTTCCATAAGTTCCTACACCTCTTGAAGTAGCTTCTGTATATTCAGGTCTGTTTGTAAACATCATGGCATAGAAATCTGACCAGCCTTCACCCATCTGTTCTGCCGAAACATTCTTATCCAAACAACTATATCCGGTACCTGTCAGCCTATTTGATAAGCCATGGACATACTCATGCATTACAACAACATTATCAAATCCTAAATTTTTATGTCTTTCCAAAGCCGGATCATTTTTTAAGGTAATGTTAACTGTACCGGTGTTGCTCAGTAAATTTTTTATATATTCACCTTCGGAGTTAAGAACCTTCACCGAAGGTATTGTTATACTGGAATCCGTTCCACTCATTTTTGTCAAATTTTTATTAGCGGATTCTTCATATATTACTGCTGCAACTGCACCTGCATTTTGTGCGTTTTTTACTTTTACCGCATCATCACAATTCCCTGCTTTTATCAATCCGATTACATTATTTAAAGATCCCGTTGACAAAAATGTACAGCCATCCTCTACATTCATGATTACCACATTTCCGCTAACTCCAACTGGATTCAATTGAGTTCCAAAAGTAGCTTTTTCGGTTCGAACACGTCTGTTTATTACACTATTAGGCAATTGATAATAAAGGTAATTAGGCTCATTCCACAGATTTACACTAAGCTCTCCAGGTGTTCCATCAGGTTTATTCACAAATGCAGAATTATTGACTGGTAATGGGAAAATGATACTCTGTACAGGATCACCCTGTACACCTCCATTTCCAAAATTATTACTTTGAAAATTCTTAGCAGTTTCTGTGAAACCGAATTTATAGAGAATATCATGTGCCATATTTGAGGCGTAAAATAAGTTGACAGCAGCTGCATTGATATTAATATCAGTAGAGCCATTATCATCAAAAGGAAAGTTAAAATTCCTTGTACTTCCGCCTTCAACAAATGAAGTACTCATATCATTTTCATTGAGAATAAGCGCTACTACATTATTTCCTGTAGTATTCGTATAATGATTAATCCCATCAGAATGCCAGCCTTCCGGTGAAGAGGATAATATCCACGGATTATTAATTAAACTTCTACTACCAAATGTAGGTGCTTCTACTGGTAAAGCGAAAACATTATATGATGCATCAGCAGGAGACAGGTTGCTAAAATTACTATTATGAGTTGTGTAGAATTCTTTATTTTGCGGATAGAAAACACTAACATTTTCTGCGTGATACGGATTATCTGAGAAACTGCAATAATTTGTCAGGCTCGTCTTATGGATTATTTCACCTGTTTTTGCACTGAGCAATATATCCCAGTAATTTTTGTTTTCCGGCAAGATAAATTCATAGCATAATATGAGGTTACTTTTGTCTTCTACATATACTAATCTTTGTTTTGCCGCAATAACATCTTTGGGAGTTTTCTCATTAAAACCAAGTATTGAGTATTCTGATTTTCCTTCTAGATCTAATAGCTTCGCTATTCTATCAAAAGCTTCTCTACTATTAATGACAGGAGAATTTCTATCTGCTTCATTGTAGTTTTTTTTAAAAGCATCAGTGTAGTATGTTACCCTATTATCTTTTACAAGCGCTGTTGAAACAGCATTAAAAATGGGTAAACCATTATAAGTCTGCTGAATTTTTAATACATCTCCTTTTAAAGAAGCTGAATAATCATGATTATCTACAATAAAATCACTGAGGTCAGATTTCCTGAATTGAGAGTTATTTCTAACGTGCTGTTTTAAAATACCTTCAAAATTTTGAGCAAAGCTCATACAAGGATATAAGCTTATTACAGTAATAATTGCCGAAAGAGCTTTTGTTTTCATTATTTGTGATTTAAATTTGTGATTTTTATAGATCAACATTTATACCACCAATTAGTGATATGATAATTGTCACATCTAATTGATTGAACATAAAAAAGTACCCCTATAAACCTAGAGATACTTTTGAAATTTGATTATAATAAGTTTTTTTATTTTTTAACCATTACTTTTGAAGAAGCTTCAAAACCAAGTCCTTTGATTTTAACCATATAAGTTCCGTTTACCAAACTGCTTGTAGAAATTGCTTTCTTAGCATCCGGTGAAACTTTATCTTCAGAAGAAACCAGTTTACCAGACATATCATAAAGTTCTACACTTACTTTTCCAAGGGTATTGCTTGGGAATTTGATATAGAACTCATCTTTAGCCGGGTTTGGATAAATAGAGACATTTTTGTTTTTATCTGTGCTTACTTCATTGGTAGCCAATAAACATTCTTCTGGTACATTGAAGTCCTGAATCTGATCGTTAATGTTATTTTTAACTCCAGCCGATGCGTTCACTCCTAATCCTCTTCTTGCAAAAACACCCCAAATCATACATTTATTCTGCCCCTGAGTAGTTGCTAACTCTGCAGCCAATATTGCATTTCTTCCATCAATAAAGCTAGGGTTACATCCCTGTAGTTTCAGAGCATCTGTTACCAGTTGTAATACTTTTGTACTTCCGTTAGGTGTTGCAGATAATACATCTGAAGAATATCCATATTTCTCAACATATTTCCAGTGAAGATCCCATAACATGGTAGCCCATACAAAACCAATAGAGTGTACATCCGGAACTACTGCAGTTCCGTTGTTATATTCCATTCCGTTAGTGCTTCCATAGGTATATCCGTTAACAGCAAGATTGGTTGAATATTTGGCAGGTCTGATACCTGCTCCTGTAATCGCCTGACCTAATGCATAAGTACCTGTACCTCTTGCTACAGTAGCATTATCTCCGGCTTTATTCGTAAGCATTAAGGCAAAGAAATCTGACCATCCTTCTCCCATTTGCTCTTTACTTACATTAGCATTAAGACATGAACCAGACCCTGAACCTGTCATTCTGTTTGATATTCCGTGGCCATATTCGTGGATCACAATTCCATTATCAAAACTTCCGTCCGGCGTCATATTTCCTTTCAGGGTAACATTTACGTTGGTACTTGCTGCAAGCTGAGTTTTTATATATTCTCCTTCAGAATTAATAATAAGTACTGAAGGAATAGTAATTGTAGAATCTGTTCCCGCCATATTACCTAAAGTAGATCCATTAGCCGCATTGTTATAAACAATAGCTGCTTTAGCTCCGGCGTCCTGAAGATTTTTCACTTTAACAGTAAAGGCACATGTTCCTCTTTCAACCAAACCAATTTTATCTGTCAGTGAACCTGCCGGTAAAGCAGTACATCCATCTAAAACTGGAGATAATGCAACATCTCCGGTTATCCCATTCATAGGTACAGGGATACCAAACTGAGCTGTTCCTGCTCCTGGAGTACGGGAAACAGCAGTACTTGGTGCATTATAATAAAATATCCTTCCTATAGATGACCAAAGATACATCTGCATTCTAGGGGTATAACCATCTGATGGTGAAGAGAAATTTGCATTATTTAATCCACTTCCATCCTGTGCTTCTGCATATACAGAATCATCATCTCCTCCTACAGGTCCATTTCCAAAATTGTTCTGCTGGAAGTTCTTTGCAGATTCTGTAAATCCGAACTGATAGAAAATATCATGCATTTTGTTGTTAATATAAAACAAATTGGTGATAGCTGCATTTCTATTATTTACCGGAGCTTCGTTGATATTGAAAGGGAAATTAAAATTTCTTGCTGCTCCTCCTTCTGCAGGAGTACCTGTAAGATAATCAGGAGCACTCAAAGCTGTTCCTGCTACATCTTCATAAGCAAAAACGTTATTTCCTCTGGTAACGGTATAATGGTTAACTCCATCGGAATGCCATCCTTCAGGAGAAGCATTCAGCAGCCAAGGATTGGTAAGAACTGATCTTGAACCAAAAGTTGGAGCTTCAATAGGCAACGGAAATACATTATAAGTTGCATTATCTGGCACAAGCAAAGGAATATTATTTTGTACCATACTGTTTTGAGGTCCTACTAATGTATTCTCGAAATGGTCAGCATGGCTATAATCAGCATCTGAACTGTAGGCATCATGATGGAAGTTACATGATAGTGTAAGATTATTTTTTAACAGAATATTTCCATTGTTTGCATCTACTAAAATGTTCCAGTAATTTGGAGATTTTGGCTCCATCAAAGTATATTCATATGCCAAACGCAGGTTTCCGCTCTCATCATTGGTATATACCAGTCTTTGATTGGCTGATGTAGCTTTTTTCTGAGTTTTTTCAAGATATCCAAGAATTGTAAAATTAGCAATATCAGGATTCTTCAGATCTTCAGCAATCTTCTGAAGCGCTGTAGTCTTATTAATAACAGCCGTACCTGATGTAGATGCAGTATAATCTTTTACAAAATTATCTGTATAATAAACAATTTTATTGTCTTTAATCAATGCTGTACCTACAGAGCTGTATATTGGCAAGCCATTATAGGTCTGTAAAAATTTCACAACATTACCGTTCAGTGATTTTGAAGGATCCACGTTATCAACGATGATATTGTTAAGATCAGATTTTTTATATTCCCTGATCTTATTTTGAGAAATATAATCCTTAATGAGTTTTTCATTATCTTGTCCAAACAATACTGTTGGGAATGCAGAAAACACCGCAAATAAAAGAGGTAGAGCTTTATTTTTCATATCCATTATTAAAGTCGCTAATCTACAAATAATTCACAAATCATAATCATTTTTTTTAATTAAAATTTAAAAATAAATCAATAAAAATAAATCTATCAAATCGAAATCAATTTACATATTTCTCAATACAGAGAAGTCTGTCATAGATTTACCCCTGCCATGTTATATTTATCGCACTTTTAGATATTTTTGATGTCATTATTTCATTAAATAAAATCATCAATCAATGAATATTCCTGGCGATTTCCTGCTATTAATTTTTACTATTTTTTTGCAAATCTTTATTTTCTGACAACTAAAAAGTGAGGATATACTCTTTTTTCTTTACCCAATTACATCCTTTTCATATTGGCATAAAAAAAGCCGCTCAAAAGAGCGGCTCCTTATTTATAAATGGTTCAAAGATTATTTACCTTCTTCCATTTTTCTTTTCAACTCTGCTAATGCATCGATGTCTCCAAGAGTAGATCTTTCTTCATTGTTTGAAGAAGAAGTTACGTTTCTAGAAGAAGATTCTTTTACGTTTTTCTTCTCTTCATCTCTGAAGATACCTGTGTGAGATACCACTACTCTCTTGAATTCTTTGTTGAATTCGATTACTTTGAATTGAGCATCTTCACCTTTTTTGATTTTAGATCCATCTTCTTTCTCTAATAATCTTGAAGGGCAGAAAGCTTCAACCTCAGCATCTTCGAATTGAACAGAAGCTCCTTTATCGTGAACTTCTACAGCTTTACCAGCGTGGATAGTTCCTTCAGCATATTTAGTTTCGAATTTATCCCATGGGTTTTCAGTCAATTGCTTGTGACCTAGAGATAATCTTCTAGCTTGGATATCTAATTCAAGAACTACAACGTTTAGCTTATCACCTACTGCGCAGAACTCAGATGGGTGCTTGATTTTCTTAGTCCAAGAAAGATCAGAGATGTAGATTAATCCGTCGATACCTTCTTCTAACTCTACGAATACACCAAAGTTAGTGAAGTTTCTTACAGTTCCTACATGCTGAGATCCTACCGGATACTTAGCTTCGATGTTTTCCCATGGATCTTTAGACAATTGCTTGATACCAAGAGAAATTTTTCTTTCTTCTCTATCTAAAGTTAATACTTCAGCTTCTACTTCATCACCTACTTTTACGAAATCTCCAGCAGATCTTAAGTGAGTAGACCAAGACATTTCAGAAACGTGGATTAATCCTTCTACACCTGGAGCGATTTCTACGAATGCACCATAGTCAGCAAGAACTACTACTTTTCCTTTTACTTTGTCACCTACTTTCATGTCAGCAGAAAGAGCATCCCAAGGATGAGCTTCTAATTGCTTCATACCTAATTGGATTCTTGTTTTCTCATCATCGAAATCAAGGATTACAACTTTTACAGTCTGTCCGTCCTCTAGGATTTCAGATGGGTGGTTCACTCTAGACCAAGAAAGGTCTGTAATGTGGATCAATCCATCAACACCTCCTAAGTCAATGAATACACCGTAAGAAGTAATATTCTTAACAGTACCTTCAAGAACCTGACCTTTTTCAAGCTGAGCGATGATTTCTTTTTTCTGACCTTCGATATCTGCTTCGATCAATGCTTTGTGAGATACAACTACGTTTTTGAACTCAGGGTTGATTTTCACAACTTTGAACTCCATAGTTTTTCCTACGAACTGATCGTAATCTTTAATTGGCTTAACGTCAATTTGAGAACCAGGTAAGAATGCTTCGATTCCGTGAACGTCAACGATCATACCACCTTTAGTTCTAGATTTAACAAAACCGTTAACGATTTCTCCAGTTTCGTGAAGTTCGTTTACTTTATCCCAAGCTTTAAGCGTTCTAGCTTTTCTGTGAGATAACTGTAATTGTCCAGTTTTGTCTTCTCTCTTGTCAACCATTACTTCTACCTCATCACCTACTTTTAGGCCTTGGTTGTAACGGAATTCGTTTAGAGAGATAACACCTTCAGATTTGAAGTTGATGTCTACGATAGCTTCTTTATCAGTTAATCTTACAACTCTACCAACTAAAACGTCATTATCGTTTAGGCTGTTAAGAGATCCGTTATAGATTTCTTCTAAATCGCTTTTTTCTTTTCTCGCATCTGCATCAAGACCTGATTCGAATGAATCCCAATCAAATTGTTCTGGTGCTACGTTTTGGTTTAAAATAACCTCTGCTGAATTTGTCTCTTTTGACATTTTCTAATAAAATTTGTATTCCTTCTTTTTTAACGGTTTGAATAAATGCGGATTAAAAAATACGGAAGTAATTAATTGTAAGTAATTTACTTGTCAAACCTTTTCGCCACAAAAGTGGGTGCAAAGATAAGAATTTTATTTAAAACAAGCAATACATTCAAACATGTTATTTTTTGGCTTATATAGTTAAAAATCAATACCTTGATTAAAAGAATGCTTCGACTGCGCTCAGCATGACATCCTAATACTAACTGTTTTAAATTTAGAATAAATTAATATCCAGTATCATGCTGAGCATTACCCAAACGCTTACGAACGCAGTTCACGAAGCATCGATAATAAGTAGAAAACAAAATGAGATTCTTCATTTCGCTACGCTTCATTCAGAATGACAGCAACACAGAATTAAAGAAGGGCAACATTTTCTTATTCTAAAACGCTACCACCTCAAACCTCAAACTCACCGCCCTCCCACTCAACAAGACCTAAATTCATTACCTTTGCACCATGGAATTAGAATCAATTTATCAAAAACTGCAGATTCAGGATATGAATCAGATGCAGAAATCTGCTTATAAAGCTTCTGAAAACAATACAGACATTGTTTTGCTCTCTCCTACAGGATCCGGCAAGACTCTTGCTTTTTTATTTCCTGTCCTTCGGAATCTGAAAAAAAATGTTCAGGGAGTTCAGGCATTAATATTAGTTCCTGCCAGAGAACTGGCTTTACAGATTGAGCAGGTTTTTAAAGCAATGGGATCAGATTTCAAAGTATCTGTATGCTATGGCGGACATGATAAAAAAATAGAGGTTAATAATTTAATTGAAGCTCCTGCTGTATTGATTGGAACTCCGGGAAGGGTTGTTTATCATTTACGAAATAACAATTTTGATCCGAAAACAATTAAAACCTTAGTTCTTGATGAATTCGATAAAGCTCTGGAATTAGGTTTCCAGGATGATATGGAATTTATTTCTAATTCTTTAAAAGGACTTTCTCAAAGAATTTTAACGTCTGCAACAGCAATGGATGAAATTCCGGCTTTTACAGGCTTAAAAGATGAAAAAGTGATCAGTTTCCTTAAAGAAAATGACATAAAGCCAGATATCCAACTAAGAAAAGTAATGACTATTCCTGAGGAAAAACTGGATACTCTCTTCAATCTGGTTTGTAAAATCGGAAATAAAAGAACCTTAATTTTCTGTAACCACCGTGAGGCTGTAGACCGTATCTCTGAGCTTCTTCACCAGATGGGAATCGACAGAGAAACCTTTCATGGCGGTATGGAACAGGATGAAAGAGAACGTGCCCTGTTAAAATTCAGAAACGATTCTGCAAGAATTCTTATTACAACCGATCTGGCTGCCCGCGGACTTGATATTCCTGAAGTAGAATCTATTGTTCATTATCAGCTTCCTCCCAAAGAAGATGCCTTCATCCACAGAAACGGACGTACGGCAAGAATGAATGCCAAAGGTTTTGTATACCTGATCATGACTGAAGAAGAAAACTTCCCGTTCATTAAAAATAATACTCCGGAAGAAAGCGTTACCGGATTCACTAAAGTTCCGCAGAAAACACCTTTTCAAACAGTTTACATCAGTGCAGGAAAAAAGGATAAAGTGAATAAAGTGGATATTGTAGGTTATTTATTAAAGAAGGGAGAACTGCAAAAAGAAGACGTAGGAATAATTGAAGTAAAAGACACTACCTCTTATGTTGCCGTTTCCAGAAATAAAGTAAATACTCTTTTAAAAAAGCTTCAAAACGAAAAACTGAAAGGAAAGAAAGTGAAAATGGAGGTTGCTTATTAAAGCCTTCTACTCAATACTCTATTGTCATTGCGAACGAAGTGAAGCAATCTCATATGTAATGAAAAGAGATTGCTTCGTCGCTGTGCTTCTCGCAATGACACAAAATTATTTAATTCCTCTTACTCTGGTAGGAAAAGTATAGACAGATTTTGAAGCCGTAATGAAAAGTACATTATTATTTTTCCCACCGAAAGCGACATTGGATGTCCATTTTTCGGGGATAGAAATATGATAGATCTTTTTTCCAAGACGGTTAAAAACATGTACTCCGTCTCCTGTCAGGTAAAGATTTCCATGTTTATCCAGCTCCATTCCGTCTGAACCCATTTCGCAAAACAGTTTTTTCTCAGACAGCTTTCCATCGCCCAGTATATCATACACATAGGTTTTTCCGGCATCAATATCAGAAATATATAATTTCTTTAATTTTTCACTTCCTACAATTCCGTTAGGTTGCGTGAAAGTATCAAGCTTGGTAACTTTGCCTGTTTTATCTCTGTAATAAAGGCTTTTATGCTGAATTTCCTGTTTAAATCCAATCCAGTAATCTCTTTCATACAAGGGATCTGTAAAGTACATACCTCCTGTTTCATCGTTCCAGACATCATTTGGACCATTCAGTCTTTTTCCTTCAAAACTTTTAAGTAAAACTTCAATTTTTTTATCCTTTGAAATTTTCCATATTTCTCCCTGATCATCAGAACAGGTTATCAGATATCCGTCTTTGTCGAAGTGTGTTCCGTTTGCTCTTCCCGTTTTATCTAAAAACTCTATCACCTGATTACTTTTCCAGTCCCAGTAATAGATCTTATCGTTCGGCTGATCTGTAAAGTAAACATTCCCTTCTTGATCTGCAGATGGCCCTTCTGTGAAACTGAACTTGTCCGAAACCATTTCCGGCTTTACTCCTTCATAAAACATTTTACTATAATTTACTGATTGACAGTTTACCAATGCGAAAACCAAACCAATCATGCTTATTTTAAATATATTCTTCATGCTTCATTTTTAAAGCTGCAATTTACAATATGGCTCACAGGTTTCAAAATATTTTCTCATTTTGATACAATAAAAATCACAAATACAAAATGTCCCAATTGTCCTATTTTGTAAGTAGATCATATTAGTAGTAAAAGGATATATTCCGGAGCTTTGCAGTAACAGGATCAACTCCTTTTTTTGAAGGAAAATATTATTTAAAAAGGAGAAATCCGGATGAAAATTGTACCAAAATACTTTTATAGCATACAACAATGAGCGCAGAGTCCAACAATATCAAGTCTTTGGAAATTGAAAATGAAGATTTCAGAAATTCAGTGGGAACAATGGATGAAACCGGAAAAAGGAAATGGATTTTCCCCAGAAAGCCCAAAGGAAAGTATACCAACTACAGAAATTACACAAGTTATCTTCTTCTTGCTTTATTTTTCGGATTACCATTTATAAAAATCAATAATAATCCTTTTCTGCTCATTAATGTCATCGATGGGAAATTCTTTATCGCCGGGCAGCCATTTTATCTGCAGGACTTTTTCATCCTTGCTTTGGGAGCAGTAACGTCGGTAATCTTTGTCATGCTGTTCACTGTAGTTTTCGGAAGGATATTCTGTGGCTGGCTGTGCCCTCAGACTCTTTTTATGGAAATGGTTTTCCGAAAAATTGAATACTGGATCGAAGGCGACCGAAATAAACAAATGAAACTCGACAGACAGGAATGGGATGCAGAGAAAATCAGAAAAAGAGTAACGAAATGGTCTGCTTTTCTTTTAATTTCCCTTATTATCTCTCACTTCATGTTCATGTATATTGTGGGATATGAGGAGGTTTTCCGAATTATGAGTGAAGGGCCGGAAGGAAACTCACTGAAGTTTACCGCCATGATATTTTTCACCATGACTTTCTATTTTGTTTTTGCATGGCTTCGTGAGCAGGTTTGTACACTGGTCTGCCCATATGGAAGGCTTCAGGGAGTATTGATTGACAAACAGACGATCAATGTATATTATGATTTTAAAAGAGGTGAAGGCCGTGCAAAATGGAGAAACAATGAAGAAAGAAAAGCAGCAGGAAAAGGAGATTGTATCGACTGTAACCAGTGTGTGGTAGTATGTCCTACAGGAATTGATATCAGAAACGGACAGCAGCTGGAATGTGTGAACTGTACAGCATGCATCGATGCATGTGACGAAGTGATGGAAAAAGTAGGTTTACCTAAAGGGCTCGTACGTTATGCCACGGAAGCCGAAATTGAAAATCAGGATAAATTCCGGTTTACTCCGAGAATGAAAGCTACAACCGTCATTCTGGCATTACTTATCGGATTCCTTGGATTCTTAATGTACGACCGAGGCTCTATGGAAGCGAAATTCATCAAACCGGCAGGGTCTACATTTTTCGTTAAAGACGGTAAAATCACCAATACTTTTATTTATACCCTTCTGAATAAATCGAATGAAAAGAAAACCCTTACTATCAGAGTAATCTCTCCTACCAATGCTGAAATTACTTATTTCGGTTCTGAAAAAATCATATTAAAAGGAGACCAGATCCTGAAAGGAAACATCAACATTTCCTTCCCCGAAGACGAAATTAAATTCTCAAAACAAAATATGGTGATTGGAGTTTTTGATGAAAAAGGAAAACTGGTAGATTCGTTTGATACGACTTTTGAAGGACCGTTTAAGCTAGCGCTTTAGGTAGCAGATGATAGGTAATAGGTTTCAGGGATTAGGAAAAGTAGTTGAGATTTCATTAATTCCCATCCTATGGAGGGGTGGCAAAAATTCTAAGAATTTTTGACGGGGTGGTTTACAACACACTCTCTCCCAAACTTTAAACCTTGAACTTTAAACTCATTAAGCCTTATATTTCCTCATAAACTGAGTAGGAGTCATTCCGGAGCTTTTCCGGAATACTCTTACAAAGTAAGAATACTCTTCATATCCTAAACGGAAAGCAATTTCGACAAGGCTTTCATCCAGATACATCAACATTCTTTTGGCTTCCAGTACTACTCTTTCTGTAATAACGTCGGTAGCCGTTTTCTGAACAACCGTCTGCACGATTCTGTTTAAATGTTTGGATGAAATTCCCATCAAAGAGGAATAGTAAGTAATTGATTTATGTTCTGCAAAGTGTTGTTCAATCAAATTTTCGAAATCCTGATAATGTTTAAAATAAGAAAGTCCGGCAGTGGAATCCATAGCATCAAAGTCTCTTGAAAATAATCGGGCAGCATTGATGAAAATCTGAGACATTAATGATAAAATCAGTCCTTCTTTCATGATATTTTTAGCCTGATGCTCTTCCCCCAATTCCTGAAATAAAATGATATTTTTCTTCAGTTCCAAATCATCCAGTTGAAGCTTTCGTGGAAATGATACGGATCCGAAAAAGGGAAAATTTCTCAGTTTCTGATTCACATAATGCATTTCATAAAATTCCTGGGAGCAAAAGAAAATATACCCTTCTATGTCTGCTGAAAGTTCCCAGCTGTGAATCTGGCCCGGTGACAAAAAGAAAAAGCTTCCTTCAGAAACATCATATTTCTGAAAATCAATCTCGTGTACTCCCGTTCCTCTGGTAAACAGAACAGCTGCATAGAAATCGTGTCTGTGAGGTTTTTCAATATGACGATGTCCCACCACCAGATGATTTTTCATCGTATTAAAATAAAAATCTGAAGTATTTTTACCTGCCTGGAAAAGATCAATATGAAGAACTGAGATCGGATTCATCATCTATAATTTATATACACCTTAAGGATTCACAAATTTATACAAAAAAAGGACCGGTATATACCGATCCTCTTTATCTCTTACAACGAATTGTCTGTTATTTGATGACAAGCTTGCTGTTATAAACTCCTTTTGAAGAATTGATGCTGATCACATATACTCCTTTAGGAACATTTACATTAAATTCTTTGGTATTGTTTCCTTCACTCTTATACGCTGAAGTATAAATTAATCTTCCACTGGAATCAAACATATTTACTTTCACATCTCCTTTTATATTTCGGGATTTGATAAAGAAATTACCGTCACTTGGATTAGGGTAAATCTTAATATCATCTGCCAATGGAGAATTTGATTCTTTGATTCCTAATGACTGTGTCTGGCGGGTACAAACCTGAAGTGTCCATCCATTGATGGTTCCTGTATCTCCTGTATAGTTATCTGAAGCAAACAATTTCCATTGTCCCTGTGCAGGATGTCCTACGAAAATGCCCAATGATTCATTAGATTTAGCTTCCCCCTGAATAGGAGTAGCACAAACAACAGCACTTCCGGTATCACTGAAC
Organism: Chryseobacterium sp. 'Rf worker isolate 10'; assembly: GCF_050753305.1. Classification (NCBI taxonomy): domain Bacteria; kingdom Pseudomonadati; phylum Bacteroidota; class Flavobacteriia; order Flavobacteriales; family Weeksellaceae; genus Chryseobacterium; species Chryseobacterium sp. 'Rf worker isolate 10'. The sequence goes on along the minus strand of NZ_JBOZOF010000001.1, from coordinate 413,116 downwards.
GTAGCGGTTATATTATCCTGAGAACCACACTGTCTGTGCCAGATAAGAGCAGATGTTCCCAAAGGACCTTCTATTCCTAATGAAACATCACTTACATAAGTATGGGTAACAGAAGGTGTTACTTTAATTTTTGTGATAATTCCGGTATTATTAACGGTCATAGGAGCTGAAACCATAGGCGATGCTATAGCAGCATTTCCTCCAGGGCCATCCGTAATAGGAACAGCAGTACCTCCGTAAGTATAGGTAGTACAGTTTTCCCCTTCTACTGTATAATCAATAACAAAGCTTGGGCTTACCGCATAATAGATATTTCCTACCGCTTCCACCATAATATAGGCATTAGTAGCAGTAGATCCTGCCGGAATTGCAACCTGTTCGCTTCCATCGTTAGGAGTATTGGTTGCAATAGTAGTAAATGTCTGCCCACCATCTGTAGATAATTTAATATTCACATTCGCTGTACTTACAGGCGCTTGTGTGGTATTGGCTACATCCCAGGTAACGTTGACTGTTGATCCAGAGCTTGCAGACTGACCAAATGCAGGAGCAGTCACTTTAAATGGGCCCGAAGCATTATTCACAGTGATCATCATGGCATCCTTATTGGTTTGAGGAGCAGCAACGCTGTTATTTCTTACAGTCAGTGCGAAATTAAGGTTTCTTCCTACTCCTGAAACCGTTTCCCACTTGGTAGTAAGAACTCCGGCTAATACTTTATTGAAGTCCGGGAAGTATCGTACCGGAGTGGTTACCGGACTTATAGATCTGAATGTAGGACCAGTTGGTTTATTCAGATAAGGAATGGAATTATTTCCTGTTTGAGCCGAACCTGAATCCATTTGTTCCCATGTATAGGTGTAAGAAGCTGTATTGGCATCTGTGGAAGTTCCTTTAAGGACAAATGCGGTAGACTTTGGAATAACATAATCTGCGCCGGCATTGATAGACGGAGCCGGATCTGCAAAAGGAGTATTGGCACCACAGGCTACACTGTTTATATTAGTTTTAATTTCCTGAACACTGAATCCATGAAAATAATCATTGGAATTAAACTGTACATCATAATTACTTGTAATTCCGGTGTAAGCCATAATGGTAGAACCACTGCCCGGCTCCACCAGCGATGCCAGATTTCCCGATGCCGTACTGTAACTGAATGTATGGTTAGCTCCTAACTGATGCCCCATTTCGTGAGCCACATAATCGATGTCAAAATTATCTCCTTCAGGATAATTACTAGCTGTCCACCCCATTGCTTTTGTAGCATCATCGCAGATATCTCCAGGAGCATATCCGTTTCCGTCTTCACGGTCAAAAATATGTCCCATATCATAGTTGGCAGCACCAATAAGGTTAGTAATTGTTGTCTGCCCTGCCTGATTTTGCTCACCTGATGCTGTATAAGGGTAACCAGGTGAAGTTGTGCTGACAAAAATAACAGCATCATTATTGGCTACCAGATTAAAATGAAGGGAAAGATCTTTTTCAAAAACACCGTTCAGACGGGTCAGGGTTGTATTCATTGCTGCTAAAACAACAGCTTTCTTTTGTGCGTCTGTAGCTCCAGAAGGAGTTCCGGCTGCTGTAAGGTGATATTGTGCATATTCAGCCGTACAGGTTAGGGCCAATCTGAAAACATTAAATCCTGCTGTTTTTTTATTGACAGCATTGTTTTTTTTTTCAGAATTTTTGTTTTCCGGTTTATTGGGAGTAAGACATTCAAAAGGTTCTTTATCCTGTCCTCTTCTCGCATTGGAATCAAATACAGCATATACTGATCTGTCCTCGGTGTATGGTTCTATAAATTCGGAGATTCCGGATCTTGTTGTCATGGATGAAAAACCAACAGGTGAAAGACTAAATCTTACATATACGGAGGGATCTTCCAGTCCTGTTCCAACATACGATCTGATGTCCGGGAATTTCGCCTGTAATTCAGGAGCCATATTGGAATACTCCCACACCTGAAATTTTTCAAGCTTTCCATTGGCGGAAGGAAGGGAAATAACCACTCCTTTTTCATTTGTAAAACGCACCGGAGCATTTTTCAATGTTTGTTTAAGCTGATCTGTATTTAATGTGTACAGCCCGGAAAATTCTAATTTTTCCTGTGATTTTTTAACTTTCTGAGACCTCACCTCAGTTCTTGTCCACTGTGAAAACCCTAAAAATGGGATCATCAGTAAGAAAATAAAGAAATAATGTTTCATATCATAATGTTTTGGGTTGATTTTGTCTAAGATATTAAAAAATCAGACTTATTTTTATTTTTTTTCTCACTTATTCATGAATAAAATAGTTTTGTCTTTTGTAATGAAAGTCATACAGTACTTTTTACAATATATTTGGCTACAACTTTAAAAAATTTTTATCTTTGAGGTTTAGGAGTTGTAAAATGAAAATAAATTTACCTGATAAACTGTATTATTCTATAGGAGAAGTAGCCAAAGCATTCGATGTAAACACTTCATTAATACGCTATTGGGAACAGGAATTCCCTATTATCAAGCCTAAAAAAAACAGAAAAGGTAACCGATATTTCACTCCTGAAGATATCAAAAACCTTCAGATGATCTACCATCTGGTAAAGGAAAAGGGATATACCCTTGACGGAGCCCGTATCGCTTTGACCACCAACAGTAAAATTTCCGAAACAATTACCCTCATCGACCGCCTGGAGTTTGTAAAAGCTGAACTCATCAAGCTAAAAGAATCTTTAGGAGAAAGAGATGGCGAATAATTTATTTGAAAATATAAGAACCTCCGCTGCAATTCATTGCAGCGGAGGTTTTATTTAAGGTCTATCAGAAAAGCGACTATCAGACACCTTCACAACATACTATACCCCCTTCACCAACCCCCTCTATCCCCTTGAGTAAGGGGGTATATCTGGTTATATAAGGGGCTAAGGGTAGTTTCATAACGGTCTTTAATCACTTTGATTAAGGCTAAAGGTATTTATACAACTAGCTAGAGGCTGTTAGCTAAGTGTCTGGAGGCATTTCTGAACCTCCTCCAGACACTTGATGAAGTATATGGAGAGGCTTGTCATAGTGTCTGGAGGGACTTTTTAAATGACTGGAGACAGTTTACGAAATGGTTACAGCAAATTAATGAGCGGTTGCAGAGACTTACAGAAGTGACCGAAAGCACTTCCGAACCTGTTGAAGACAGTTTATAAAGTAGTTCCCGATACTTTAAAAATTAGCTGGGAATAAAGCAGGAAGCATTGGCTCTTGATTTAGGCAAGGACTGGAACCAAAAGAAGATTTCTTTACTTGAACAAAAAGAAACCATTGAAAACCAACTACTCGAAAAAATATCCGAAGTACTGAAAATTCCCGTAGAAGCTTTTCAAAATTTTGATGAAGAACAAGCTGTGAATATTATAGCGAATACTTTTCAAGATGACGCTGTTGCTTATGCTGAACAATACAAATGTAACATCAACCCAATAGATAAAATTATCCAACTTCACGAAGAAAAAATTGCGTTGTATGAACGCATGCTAAAGGAAAAGGATGAAATGATGAGCAGACTGGAAAAGTTGCTTGAAAAGTAAGAGATAAAACATAAAACCACTGCTGGAGCAGTGGTTTTGTTTTGTTTGTGGACACGAGCGAAAGGCTCACGCCAGCAGGGGGTATCGCTTTTTATTTTCTTAAATCTGTCATTCTGATGACAAATTCTATCAGATAGTTAACATTAAAACAATGAAAGATAGTAGGAATATCAAAGACAGTCCTGCTACTATAAAATCTTGGATTTTCATTTTCTTATAATTAACTGTTATTGAAATTATTAATACAACTTGAACTATAAGCCCTAAGTAAAAACCCAAATTAAACAGCCCTTCCAATTGTCTGGGATTAACCACTTCATAAACTGAACTTGGAATTAATTTACTATATAAATTATATCTAACAAACAAACAGAGTATTAAAACCAATAATAAAAAAAAACTTCTCTTTCTCATATTATCATTTTTTGTAAGTTCCTTTATAAAAATATTTATGCCCTCTCCAAATAGCATTTTGGTCTCTGGGACTATCACTTCCAAATTCATTTAATCTTGCACCCCACAATGCACTCTCAGAAGAAAGACCTGTGTACTTTGTCCATGCTCCCCACATAAAATTACCAGCATCAAAAGTATTGTAAACCATATTTACACTATCAAATCTAAAAAAAGCATTGGGTATAAACTTATCTTGCATATTTTCATTTGTAACTCCAACATTATTGCTTTGTAAAAGAGGAACTAAAAAATTATATGTAAAATCAGAACCCTTTCCTGCTCCAAAGTTGTATGAGTTCAAAAACATATCAACATACGAATTAAATTTACTACCTATACCGCCCAGGCTATTCATAAGTATTAACTGATTATTATGGAAAACTCCTGTTACTTGGGAATTTAAATCAGAAAATGAAATTGGGAAATATAGTCTATCTCCTACATTAAAATTTTGAGAAAGCATATACTTATCATCATGTTGTGAGTCATTAAAATACAATTGTTTTCCACTTTCATCAAAAAATCTATTAGACTGGCCATTTCTCAAAATATTACTAATAAGACCTTTGCCATTAACAGTTATATCATCAGTTGGTTTAGATGCTGACATTGAATTTTTTAATTGTAAAAATGCTGACTTTGCATCATCTTCTGTATAAGTAATGTTATCTCCACTACCAATAACTGCTCTACCATCTGGGTCTATATAAAGAACAGGATTATTTGCTGTATAGTTATAAGGAGATATATTGAGATATTTTTCCGCCAGTGGATCAACAACACCCCACCTTCCTAAGTCCGGCATATACATCCTTGCTCCAAAGTCATACATCCCTGTCTCTTGCAATTCTTTCCCGTTGTACTTGTATTTATATGCTGGATTTCCCGATAAAACATTATACCCCTCGTGCTTCAATCCAAAAGGATAATAATTACTTTCTTCAATGATCTCTGTTCCTGCCCCATTCTTAGCATAGCTCAGTCTTGTATTCCCTAGGTGGTCCGTATAATTGTACACATATTTTCCGGTCTCAACATTAAAATATCCTTCTGCTGTTGGGAAGAACTTTAATACTGAATCTGTATACTGAAAGCCATCCAGATAATCAGTTGCTTCTGTACCGAAAACCTTTTTCACCTTCACTCCGTCTGCTCTGTAAATATAATCCGTTACTTTGGAATTTTGGGTAATTTTTTCTGGTAAATTTAGATAATTATATTGGATGGAGGAAATACCTTTATCCATATGGCTGGTCATATTTCCATTATCATCGTAGCCAATCGTATTAGGGTTTGACACATACGGATATCCCGAAGAGTTTTGGGTGGTATCTTCAACTTTGCTTAGTCTGTTCCCGGAATAGGTGTAGTATAATCTGTCGATCTGTATAGGGCCGTTGCCATCAGAATCTCCAAACCTGTCCAAACGGGTGATATTTCCGTTGAGATCATAATCAACCCATTCATTATAGGCGCTGGTTTGTACTACGGAAGCATCGGGCTTCAGATAGATGGCATGTACTAATCTGTTGAGACGGTCGTATGCATAATTATATCTTCTCAGCTGGCCGTCTGTGGCGGCTTTCCAATCTACTTCAGCAATATTTCCGTTGAATCTGCCAGGATAGTTTCCTATGACAGGATCGGTATATTTTATTGTATATCCAAACAAATCATTTCCCAGGTTGGCAGGATCATTAATCTGGGTCATCCAGCCCCGGATATTATATTTGTAATCTATGGTCTGTAATGGATTGGCTGTATCAGTTCCTCCTACTTTTTTACCAGAAATCTGAGAAATCTCATTGTACATATTCTGTGTTAAAATTTCTGTCGGGTTACCATCTACCTGATGCTTGTGAGCCAGCAATCTGTTCTGATGATCAGATTCAAAAGTTTCAGTTACAACTCTTTCCGCATCTGTATTTAACCGCTTATGTTTGGTAATAGTCTGTTGCGGTAATCCTGCAAAATCCAGTTTGGATTCTGTATGGGTATATCCTCCCAAATGATTGATAGAATGGGTTCCAATCACTCTTCCTTTCCTGTCGTAATAGGTATAGGTTTTTGTCCAGCCATCATCCTCAATGTTTTTTACAAGACTTAAAACAGGAAGCCCTTTGGTACTTCTTCCATCAGAAGTAGGAGCTTCTGTCAATACAGGTTCTCCTAAAATAGTTGAAGGAACAGGTGGATTAAAGCCATACTGCTGAGGATAAGAATCGTAATACGTCACTGAAAGAAGGCTATCTAATCCCCAATGCATATTGGTGTAATAATAAGGCATTCCATTTGCTGTCAGAGGAGTATTATCTCTACCTTCAAGAACAGCCCCACCACTAATCTGGTTCTGCATCCCGATTCTGGTGTTATTAGCTTTTTTTATTCCTGTATAAATCAGTCTTCCAAAGATATCATATTTATAGATAATCCAGCTGAATGAAGCTCTCTGATTGGCATCCTGGGATAGGATCATCCTGTCTGCTTTATCATACACCATAAATTCCCACTCTTTGCCAGGAAGCTTTTTTTCTACTAATCTTCCCTTTCCATCATAACGGTACTGATAAGCTAATGCATCATGCTCAGGCATTCCCCAGCTGTCCAACTTTGACAAAAGTGGAGGAAGAACAAATACTAATTGATCATAATCATTATAAACATAGTAAGTATCTGCATTTTCTGCAGCACTTATCACTTTTCTGACCAACAAAACCTGTCCTCTTCCATTTTTAAACTCTATGGTTGTATTGCCGTCTTCATCAGTTACAGTATTTTTATACAGCTGCCCTTCTGCGTAGATTCCAGCATTAGCGATTCCTGATTGGGTAGCACTATTGGACCAGCTGGTAGGAGCTGCAAACTTTCTTACTTTATCTTCAGCGGTATTGGTATCATACTTAAATTTTACAGATTTCCCATTCCATTCGTTACCTACTTGTTTTTGTTCCAAAATCCTGTCTAAAGGTGAGTTTTCCAAAACTTTTTCAGAGTAAATCTTTTCAGAGCCATAGGGTGTACTGCTTAGATTGCTCAAAGGATCTGGGATAATGGCTCCATTCAGCGTTCCTCCCTGAGGAATAGGAAGGTAATCCTGTACCTGTCTTCCGAATTGGTCATATTTAATAGGCGTAACCACATCTTTTCCCAGTGGAGATGCTTTTACGTTGACAATTTGTTTTGGTCTACCCAAGCCATCAAAATACTGAACGGTCTCTGAAGATTTTGTTGCTGAAGTTCCGTTATAATCCAGATAGGTTTTGGTCTGAACATAGTTTTCCGTATTAGGAAGCGGGGAAAGCTGGGCATATATTAAATTGGATAAGAGCAAGGCTCCTATCGGTAGTATTAATTTTTTCATCGGTGTTAGTTTTTATAGTTGTATTTCATCTCCTTTACAATCTGACCATTGACATCTACTATCTTCTGAAGCCTTCCTGCAGAATCATAGAGATAATTTTCTCTGATTCCTGAAGGCGGAGTAATGCTTCTGACTCCAATTAACGGATCGTAGCTGTAGGTGGTAATCTGATAACCAGGCAGCGTGTTTTTAAAATTGTTAAATGCGGTAAGCAAATTTGTCTCATCATTATTACTTCCTGCTGCTGCATCTGTATTGGAAGCATTAACAAGAGTATCGATTATCGACTGCGGGATGGCTGCTATTTTCACATTTTCTATTTTAGCAATAGGCTGGGTTTGGTTATAGCCCCAGATGATAACCGTTGAGATACCATCTTTTGTAGTGTACTGCTGAAGATTTCCTTTGGAGTCGTATTGATCATACGTTACTTCTGTAGTTTGGGTATTTTGCAAATCGGTAGACACGATAGATGTTGGGAGTGGAAGCCCAACTGTCTTTGAGTCTGCATCAGCTTGAGATAATGGGTACTTTTTCTCAATTTTAGAAATAGTCTTACCGTTATTTTTTAGTTCAGTCTCCAATGGGACACCAGTAATTCCTTTATCAAATAAATAAGAATTGTTACCCTCTTCTGAATATTTATAATTTGTGATAATAGTCTCGTCAGGGTTTATTAATTCATGTTTCTGAACTAAACCATTATTATAAGAAAAGTGTTCTTTGGTTTCGATAATTTTATTACCAAAATATAGTTTAGAAATTGTAGAATCAATTTTATGAAATTCAGCCATCATAGGAGTTGTATAAAAATGATATTTTGCAATACCATCATATTCTCCTGTTGAAGCGATTAAGGGATCTTTTCCACTCAATAAAAATTTCTTTTCTGCCCTAACACTATAAAATTGATTAAATGGTAATAAATTCTTATATTTATAGGTAACAGATTCAATAAAATTGTTGCCTGCATCTTTTAGGACTTTTTGCTCCAAAAGGCCATTAAGCTGATTTTTAATTACGGGAAAATAGTCTGCTACAGTGTTTTCTAAATTGTTATAATTATATTCTGTTTTTCCTTTTATTTGTGATGGATTATTAACATCAACTATACTCTCCATAACTTTACTATACCCTACAGCATCATATTCACCAGAAGAAATCTGGTCTGTAATAAACCAAAAACTATTATAAGAATAAGAATCAGAACAGTTTGTTGCCTGCCCACAATTAAAGCAATAATAATCCTTTTGCTTTAATGGACTTATTCTATTATGAAGAACGCCCTTTCCATATTCATATTCTTTCCATTCAGATAATGTTCCTTGACTTGAATAATTTTTTAACGACTTAATTCTAGGCCCATGACCATAGGAAGTAAAATCACTACCTATATTAGGCTTCTTAACCATAGTAAAAGCAGTTTTTACACCAGCAGAGTGATAAATATCTGCTGGTTGATACATACTATTATTTATATTTAATATCACCCTATATTGAATAGTAGGATCATTAGAACCGATAATTTCGAATACTCCGTCCATTTGAAAATTATAGTTTTGGCTGAAAGCTGTATTATTGGTAAGCTCCCCAAACTTCCATTCTTTAATAACTTCTAATATAGTTTCCCCACCACCTGTATTCTTTTTTATTTTTAGCAATTTAATATTAGCATTTGCATCAGTCATTTGATAGTAGTTATATCTTTTAGACTGGGGCCCGGAAGATCCACCATCAAATCCACCAGAGAATTCGGCATGGAAATTTAAAGAACCCCCAAAGTCGTATGGAAAATCATATATATTGTTTAGAGAGCTATACCCTCCTATGCCATTATTATTAAGATTGATAGTTTCAGTGAGATTGAATATCTGATCATGACTGGGAATAAACTGATTATTAAAGGAATTGAGTTCATATTCATAATCAGTAAACCCCTTAGTAGGATATTCAATTCTTTTAAGCATATAAGAACTGACATAATTTTTATTAGAATACCTATTATTTCCTTCATAATATACTGGTACTCCCATTGCAGGTGTGAGATAAAAACTTAAATCAGGTAATAAATAATTACTAGAATACCCATTGTAATATCCCCAGAAATCTTTAGCAAAAGAAACTTTTGGAGGTAAGGTATTGGAAAGATTATAATCAAATTTAAATTCGTTATTATCGCTTATTTTGTTACCGTTATTATCATAAATAAAAAAAGAAACTTTATCTAATTTTAATCTTTTTCCGAATGCATCTTTCATTTGATTAAAGTTTTGCAATTCGGTAATAGCAGATGGGAAGTTATCTTGATAGGGAAAATAAGTATAAGTAAAATCTAAGGATTTTAATTTTTTATTATTTCTTCTATTTATAAAGTCAATGGATTCAAGTTTCTTAAGATTGTTCCAGCTATATAGATTAATATCCTGTCTATCTCCAAGGTTAAAAATTATTTCTAATTCATCTGTCTTAATTTTTTTCAAAATTTTAACATTACTATTATTCAATATAGCTTGTGCTGGTTCAAACTGATAGTTTATCTTTCCATAGCACATATCAACAGATCCTAAACTATAAGCTGACGTTCTAATATTTCTCTGTTGAGCAAAAGAGTAAAAATTATAATTCGCATCTTGATATTCAAATGAGATCTCTTTATTATTTGGAAGTACTATTTTGTTGATTTTATAACTTCTACTTGAAAATTCTTCTGATAAAGATGTTCCATTATAGCTTAAAAATACTTCTTTTTGCCCAAAATAATATTTTATTCCATTATTATCAGTAGCTATGATTTGATCATTATAAACTTCAAATTTTAAATTCTCATTTTTCTCCAGCTGAACAATTTCTCGAGTTTGAAGATTAATAAAAAAACTTCCGCTATGTCCAAAGAAACTAAATCTGAAAATATCAACATCAGCATTCTTTCCAAACACTATTTCATTTACAACTGTATTTCCATCAGAGCCGCTTGGAGATGAAGGAGGGAAACATCCCGGATTTTGTTGATTACCAATAGTACACCAGTCATATCCCACAAATCCTTTTTGTTTTACAACTTTAAACCTTCCTGTTCCTCCCGGATATGCCTCAAGCCTATTATAAAATGGAGTATATTCATTTGGTGTTGAATAACTTATATCATTCTGATCTGCTTTCCCTCTAACATCTTGATAGATTATACCTTCAGGCATCAGATCCCAACCTAATCCTACCCATGTAGCCTGATCATCCAATTTAATACCTGATGCATTATAATTTAGAGAAATAGGCATCTCAAAACCTGATTCTCGAATTGCATAAATAGGAACGCTAGTTTGTGCTACCCCTGTATATGTTCCAACAGGAATATCTCCAAATCGTTTAAACATGGCCACTTCTGGTGAAGTGGGAAAATTAACATTAATTTGATTTTGTGCATTTAAAACAATCAAATTAAAAAAGTACAATATTATGATAAATATCTTTTTCATTATTTATATTTCATTTCTTAATTAATTTAGCATTCGCCGTTTTATTAGTATCCGTTTTTATCGTAACCAGATAAGCGCCCTGAACCAAAGCCTGAGTATTAATCTTGGTTACTTTGTTCTTGGTTTTTATACTTTGAAGTTGTCTTCCGCTCATGTCGTACAATAGAATATCCGCATCCTTGAAGCCCTGTCCTGAGCCTGTCGAAGAATCAAAACCAATTTCTACATAAGCATAGTCTGAGACTGGATTTGGATAGATCTTGATGTCATATTTTTCAATCAGCTGATCAACTTGTTTGTCGCCCAGCTTTACAATCTTCCAGTTTTCTTTACCCAATTCTTCTGTACTGGTTCCTGCCAAAACAATGGAACCGTCTCTGTTAAGTTTTAAATCTGAAAGTCTTTCTTCTTTCTTTCTGGATTCTCCTTTGACGTGTTTTCTCCACTGCTCATTTCCATTTTGATCTAAATATAACATCCAGAAAGTTTCATCATTAGTTTGTATTCTCCCCTCAGCTTGAGTATAACCTCCCAACAAAATACCTTTAAATGATTTGTCATCTGCAGAATGCAGAACGCTCATTCCCATCAAAACATCACGGTTTTTGAAATTATAGGATTTCTGCCACTGTTCATCCCCTCTTTCATTTAGAGAAATCAGCCAAAGATCTGTTCCTTCTTCAATGCCTACTGTTTTGTTCCCCGATCTTTCTGATCTTGACTCTCCACCAATGATAAAGCCGCTTGAAGTTAAAGCCAGCGTTCTGATATGATCGTCACCTTTTCCTCCAAAGTTCTTTTCCCATTCAACTTTTCCGTTTTTGTCTAACTTAACAATCCAGTAATCTCCTTCGCCGAAGTTATCGCTTTGCTTTGAGGTTGCAGATACTAGGTTATGGGTTGCAGTTCTTTCAGACGGAGTATTTGTATTGATCGTTGATTGCTGATTATTTGTTTTAACAGATGTACTTCTGGAATAAATTCCCAGTAATGCTCCGCCATCACGAGTTGGAATCATTTTTTCAACTTCATCTAAGCCTCTTCCACCTAAAATTGATTGGGAGAGTTCTTTTCCGTCTTTATCCAATCTTGTAATGAAGACATCTTTGGAACCATAGCCCTTTGAAGAGTTCTGTATATTACCCGCAACGAAAAATCCTAAATCTGTAGTCTGAATCACAGCTCTTGCTTCTTCATCCGAAGAACTCCCTAAAGTTTTCTGCCATAATTCATCTCCGAATTCATTGATTCTGATCAGCCAGATATCTGATCCACCTTTGGAATCTTCTTTTTTATCCAGCCCTTTTCCTGAATAGGATGTTCCGGCTAAAAGAAACCCTCCGTCTTGTGTGGTAACAGTTGCAGATAAATAATCATGATTCTGTCCTGAAAAGTATTTTTCCCAAACTTCTTCTCCCTGTTGATTCAGTTTTACCAGATGAAAATCGTAGCCGTTATTCTGCTTTTGGCCACTGGCTGCTGGCGATTGGCTTTTAGACTGTATCGAACTTCCTGTGATCAGATATTGTTGGTCAATGGTTGTGGTAACCTGACTTAAGAAATCCTGGGTAGAGGATTTGATGTCTTTCTGCCATACCACTTCCTGAGCGGATATGCTCAAGCCTGCGCATAAGATTAGCGCACTGAGATAAAGTTTTCTCACACTTTGTTGTTTTTTGAATTATTAATCAGTTTATTTAAAACTGCGCGAATTTAACACTTTTTAAGACACTGAAATTATTTTAATGTGGTATGCTTTAAACCATACTATTAATCATTAAATTTCCTTTATGATGTATTAAAATCTATCTTATTCTAATGCAAAATTATCACAGTGCAACGACAAAACCTGTCGTATTAAAAACAAAAAGTATAGAAAGCAAAATCAGAATATTTATACTCAATTAAGAAACTACATCACACGAAAGAGAGTTTTTATATTAACTTTTAAATCATTACTAATAATTTTAAAACAATCTTTAATCATTTCAGGATCAGCTATTGCCATGCTTTGTTTTTATTAATAGGTTTACCGGATGATGAGAAAAAACTATTACCGGAAATTGGCATTTATGATCACATTACTGACCATTTTATTTGCCTATCAGAAGTACACCAGTCGGGAAAAAGAACCTTTCCCTGATGTAAAATTCATTTCAAGCACTTCTACATTTACTAATATATCAGATTTTGATCCTAATACACTGGATAAAGGACAATGGCAGAAACTAGGCTTTTCAGAGAAACAGACCGCTACTATTCTCAAGTACAAAGATATATTGGGTGGAAAATTTACATCAAAGGAGCAGTTGAAAAAATGCTATGCAATTTCTGAAGAGAAATTCAACGAACTGGCATCATTTATATTGCTTCCTGAAATAATAGAAGTAGGAAAATCTAAAGAGTATAATAAAATCGATAAAAAAGAACTTACAATTGCGAGAAAATTCAATCCTGATCAGTTTTCTGCCAATGATTGGCTCAAAATGGGATTCAGTGAACGACAGGCGGAAGCTATTTTAAAGTATAAAAACTATTTAGGAGGAAGCTTTATCAGCAAGGAAAAATTTAGAGAATGTTTCATTATTTCACCGGAAAATTACGGCAAGCTTGAACCCTACCTCCTATTGCCCTCGAAAACTCCTGAAAATTTCAGAAATTTCGCAAAAAACAGTACGGTTAAAACCAAGGTTCAATATCATACTTTTGATCCTAATCTACTGGATTTAGAGGGATGGAAAGCCCTTGGTTTTTCTGAAAAACAGAGTTTCACCATTATCAATTACCGGGATAGAAATTTGCGGGGAAGTTTTAAAAGTATAGAAGATCTACAAAAATGCTTTGTGATTTCATCTGAGAAATTTCAGGAAATGAAACCTTACATTAAACTTCAGGAAAAACAACAGGAAAAAACTGATTTTTCAAAGACAGACCTCAATACTATTACTTTCAGACAGCTTATAGAGTTTGGTCTGGATGAAAGAAGTGCAGGCTCAATTATTGGTTTTAGGAAGAAGCTTGGAGGTTTTATCAACAAGCAGCAGATTTTAAGTACATACAATATTAATCAGGAGCTTGTTCAAAAATTGATTTCAATAGCACCATTGAATACTTCAGAGGTTCCGAAATATTCTTTGGTAGACGCGCCTGAAGATTGGCTTAAGAATCATCCCTATTTCAAATATTCCGCAGACAAAATCATATTCTACAGAATTAGTAATCCTGATGATAAAAAAATATGGAAACTTTTAAAACTAAAACCTGAGTATGAAGAAAGAATGAGGCTATATGTAAAATAATACAAGTCCAAAATACATTTGGATTCCAAAACAAACACGCCCCACTTAAGATATTAAGGAATCAATTATTGATCTCCAACAAAAAACTATTCCTTTTTTGGAATAGTTTTCTATCTAAAAATGTTATACTAAATTTTAGTGATGCATATAATTACTTGGTCCATTGGTTCCTTCAATGGATTCCGGAAGTATTCCATATTTATTTCGTAAATCTACTGTACCTAGTTTTTTTCCTGTATTGATATCAATTATACTTATGGTTCCGGAATTTAAGTTAGGGATATCCAATAAATTATTTTGTACTGCTACCACATCTTTTCCTGATTTGGTTTTAAAGAAAGCCATATGATGAGCTCCTTTATCCGCGTCAAGAGTCTTTAAAAGTTTCAGCTGAGGAAGATTGTTGATATCAAAGACAAGTACTTTTCCGGGATCTGCAAAACTTACATAGAGTTTGTTTGAGTCATCAATATACATTTCGAGCGTCCAGCCTAATCCTTGTGAGCTTCCTTCAAAAATTTTAGTAAAAGCATCATATTTTTTGGTGGTGGAATTATAGGGAGCCATCCAGATATCGCCACCCAGCATTGTTGTAGCAAGTGCATATTGTGGGAATTTTCCGCGCAGTAATAAAACCTCAACTGGTGCGGACAGATCCGTAGGCGAGTCCGCAACCTGATAGGTCTCCTTTATTTCGTAAGTATTCAGATCTAATAAAGTACAGGTATTGCCCATTCCGGTAGTCAGATCCGGGTGAATGGTAGAAGTTACCATCATCAATCCTTTTTCTTCATTCACTGAAATACCATGCGGATACATTATGAATTGATTAGGATTAGTTTGAATGGGTGCTTTAATGGTTTTGATAAGCTGATTATTAGCATTAAAAACACCTATACTTCCATCTTTTGGACCTCCTGCCCCACCCATAAAGGTCATAAAATATCTTCCGTCATTAGTAAAAAAAATATTTTCACCTACGGTATTTTCACCAGTATCAATAGGAGTTGCACTTATTAATTTTGGCTGCCCATTAGAGTCTTCTCCTGTTTTTATTTCATAAAGATAGCTGCCTCCCAAAGCTGTTGTGAACATTTTTTTTGCATTCTGATTGTAGTAAATATGATGAGGCAATACACCAACACCCAACTCAAGTTTACTGCTGATATTTCCAAAATTTGGGGCTTCTGGATCGAGTTCTATAACGGCAATTCCGTCTGATAATCCTTTTAAACTTCTGTAATCAATGTAAAACGAAGAATCATGTGAATGATCCGGATTGTGATTATCATTTAGACAACTGGTAGACATTGTCAAAATAATCAACAAGAGAACTGAATTTAATTTTATTTTCATGATTTTTAGATTATGGTTATTACTATTATAAATGTAATACATTTTTAGTGAAAAATATAATATATTACACTTAAGTGTGAAAAATCATTGAATAATTATAAATCAGAATACTCCCTGCTGTTTATACCAGAGAAAAAATGAAGGGGGAGCCGTTAAATTATATGATAGGTTTTAATCTATTGTTTTGCTGGAATCTGTAAGTAAAGTGTTCAGCATATTCATTTCATCATCTGTCAGATCTCTCCATTTTCCGATTGGAAGATCAAGTTTGATGTTCATGATACGAATTCTTTTCAGCTTTTTTACTTCATAACCAAGATATTCGCACATTCTTCGAATTTGTCTGTTGAGTCCCTGGGTAAGAATAATTCTGAAATTCATTTCATCAATTTTCTCCACTTCACATTTTTTCGTCACCGTATCCAGAATGGGAACACCATTTCTCATTTTTTCCAGAAATCTGGGAGTGATAGGTTTATCTACACGAACCAGATATTCTTTCTCGTGATTATTGCGGGCTCTCAGGATTTTGTTAACGATATCACCATCATTTGTCAGTAGGATAAGTCCTTCACTCGGTTTATCCAGCCTGCCGATAGGAAAAATTCTTTTCGGGTGGTTGATATAGTCTACAATATTATTTTTCTCGCGTTTTGTATCAGTAGTACATACAATTCCTACCGGCTTATTAAAAGCAATATATACTGGCTTTTCCTGAACTTCTCTGATTGGTTTTCCGTCTACCTCTACCAGATCTTCATCAGAAACTTTCGTTCCCAATTCAGGAACTTTTCCGTTTATTTTGATTCTGCCTTCTTCCAAAAGCTTATCTGCTGCTCTTCTAGAACAGTATCCTACTTCTGATAAATATTTATTGATACGCGTTTTTTCCATTAGTCTTTTCCGTAACTGAGATAATTTTTATTGCTAAAATCGGGATGATTTTATTTTATAGACCTTCAAATCTGTACTCGCTATTCAAGAACTGATCTGTAGCATCTTCAATAGCATAATCACCGATCTTGGTACGTCTTAATTGGGTCAGGTAAGCTCCTACTCCCAATTCCTGTCCTATATCATGAGCCAGACTTCTGATGTACGTTCCTTTCGAACAGCCTACCATGAAGCTCACCAAAGGAAAATCGATTTTAATATCTTTAATGTAATGGATCGTTGTTTTTCTTGCCTTCATTTCCACTTCTTCACCAGCTCTTGCAAGGTTGTAAGCTCTTTCGCCATCAATTTTAATTGCCGAGTAAATCGGTGGCTTTTGTTCGATTTCTCCAACAAATTTTTCCAGCACTTCTCTTACTTGTTCTTCAGTAATATGAGAGATATCCTGTTGAAGGATTTCAGGCTTTTCTGTATCGTAGGATTCTGTCTGTACTCCAATTTTGATCTCTGTCCAGTATTCTTTAGGAGCATCCTGAATCTCAGGAATTTTCTTTGTGAATTTTCCGCAGCAGACGATAAGAAGTCCGGTAGCTCTGGGATCTAATGTCCCGGCATGTCCTATTTTAAATTTTTTAGGAAGATTAAATTCCCTTTTAAGTTTGTATTTCATTTTATTGACAGCCTGAAAGGAAGTCCAGTCCAAAGGCTTATCCAATAAAAAAATGTATCCTGATTTCAGTTCTTCAGCAGTCATGAATGGGTATAAATGAATAATTTCTTATTTAAAGAAATAAAAATAGATCAATAGGGCAACTCCAACGAAAATACGGTACCAGCCCCAAGGTTTAAATCCATATTTATTAAGCACTCCAATGAATGCCTTGATAGCAATAAGCGCTACAATAAATGCTACAACATTTCCGACCACAAAGATCATGATATGATCCTGTGAAGCCATAATCATTTCATATCCTTTCTGCGGATTGGGTGTTTCTTTTCCCCATGTTTTCACAAAAACGGAGTACACCGTTACAGCCAGCATCGTAGGTACAGCAAGGAAGAAAGAGAATTCTGCAGCTGCTTTTCTGGTAAGCCCCTGAGTCATTCCTCCAATAATAGAGGCTGCACTACGGCTTGTTCCAGGCATCATCGCAAGACACTGCCAGAAACCGATAGTAACTGCTTTTCTTATGGTAATTCCTTTTTCATCATCAATTTTAGGATTCTTGAACCATTTGTCGGCAAACAGTAAAACAACACCTCCTACAACCAATACGGAAGAAATAGCAATCTGATTTCCAAGTACGGCTTCAATTTTATCATCAAATAAATATCCTAAAACCAATGCCGGAACTACAGCAAAAGCCAGTTTAAAATAGAACTGAATATTATTTAAGTCAAAAAACTTTTTCCAGTATGCCACTACAACAGATAAAATAGCTCCAAACTGAATAGATACCTGAAACATTTTTAAAAATTCTGTTTCTTCCAGCCCCATCAGGTTTGCGGTAAATCCCATATGTGCGGTAGAAGAAATCGGAAGATATTCTGTTAATCCTTCTACAATGGCAATAATAATTGCTTTGATTAAATCCATATTCTTTAAAAAATTAAAAGATTAAGAGATCCGAAAATTCAGAATACATGATTCTCAATTCCCCAATCTCTTAATCTCTAAATATAAAAATTTATTTATTTTCTTTTTAAGATCGCGTACACTTCTATTACAAATCCAATAACAACAAACAGAGGTGCTATTCTGATTCTTCTGATAGAAAAGATACCGTCATTCCATGAGTTCGGATCAAATTTACCATCTACCGTATTGGCATCCGGTCCCATCATCAGGAGAAATCCAACTACAATGAATGCCAGACCTATCAGCATCCACTTGAAATTCTGCTGTCCGAAATAGAAAGCATTTTCCTGAGGTACTTCGGCTTCATGTCCAAAGTCTGAAGCGGAAATTTTATTTGTTTTTTTGCTCATTGTTAAGAGTAATATAAATCGTCAACGTTTGATTTTAAGAATCTCCATGTAGCGAAAATCGTACTTAAAACAGAAATAAAGATACCTACTCCCAATACTAAGATAATCAACCAGAAGTACTGATTATTATCCTGTACAAAAGCAGAACCAATCTGACTTGTGAAGTAATACCAAACTCCTCCTAATGCAAGAAGACCAATTACGGAACCAATAGCTCCTAAGATAATAGCTTCTACAATGAAAGGTTTAAGGATAAATCTTCTTTTCGCTCCTACAAGCTGCATCGTTTTAATAATAAATCTCTTCGAGAATATTTTCAGACGGATAGAATTGTTGATCAATACAACCGCCAGTACCAGGAACAGAATAGAAAACCCTAAGATCCACTTTAAGATTCTGCTCAGGTTATTATAAACATCCACCATCAAAGTACTGTCATTTTTGACATCAATGATCCCCGGAACAGATTTTATTTCTTTAATTGCTTCATCAATTTTTGCCGGATCTACGAATTCCGGTTTTAAAGCAACTTCAATTGAAGATGGAAAAATATTTTCTTCGAACAATGCATCACTGTCGATTCCCATAGTTTTCTTAGCTTCTTTAGCCGCCATATCTCTTGAAATATAGGTAGCTTTCTTTACCGGAGCTAACGTCTGTACCTTTTTAAAAGTTTCTTCCTCCAGTTTTGCAATTTTTACAGAATCTTTAGCGTCATAGTTTTCATCAAAGTAGGCGTTCACCACCAACTGTTCTTTGATATAGTCAGAATACTTCTGGGCATTAATCAGAATAAGCCCCATTAATCCTAACAAAAATAACACTAAGGCAATACTTATCACTACTGTAATATTGCTGGACCGAAGCCTTTTCTTATTAAATTCATCTACAGATTTAGCCATTAATATTAAAATTTTTGGCTAAAATAGAAAAAATCTTCCGAAATTTGGGACGAAATAAAGAAAATCACTGTTAATAAAATCATAAAAAACTTTGAGTGTAAAAGCAAAAAAACATCTTGGACAGCACTTCCTGACAGATGAAAATATCGCAAGAAAAATCGTAGAAGGTCTTAGTTTTGAGAACTATACTAACATCATGGAAGTAGGTCCCGGAATGGGAGTTCTTACCAAATATCTTCTTGAAAAGGATCAGAACATTTATCTTGCAGAAATAGACACGGAATCTATTGAATACCTGAAAAACAATTATACAAAGGTTACTGAAGAGACTTTTGTAGGTGATTTCCTGAAACAGGATTTCAGTTTTCTGAAAGATGGTCAGATTGCTATCATTGGTAATTTCCCGTATAATATCTCATCACAGATCTTATTTAAGATTGTAGATTATTACGAACTGATCCCGGAAATGGTAGGAATGTTCCAGAAAGAAGTAGCTGAAAGAACGGCTGCGGTTCCTAGAACTAAAGATTACGGTATTCTTTCTGTACTGATACAGGCTTACTATGATGTATCCTACATGTTTACGGTACATGAAAACGTCTTCAATCCACCTCCGAAAGTAAAATCAGGAGTAATCCGCCTTACAAGAAATCCAAAAGAAGGTCTTGCAGGCAACGAAATTCTCTTTAAGCAGATTGTAAAAACAGGATTCAACCAAAGAAGAAAAAAGCTTTCTAATGCATTGAAATCCTTAAATATTCCTGAAGCTTTGAAAGGACATGAATTTTTAGATAAAAGGGCCGAAGAATTAAGTGTAACAGATTTTATACATTTCGCCAATCTCTGGAAAGAAAATCAATAAACAAAAGCTCCTGATGAAGGAGCTTTTTTATTGGGCTAAATAGTATTTATTAAAAGCAGAAAGCCTTTCAAAATAAATTTGAAAGGCTTTCTTTTATATTACATTATCAATTCTAGTTTCTGTTTTTCAACATGATCCATCCTGACCAGTTCATCTGAGCTTTTGATTTTGGATACTCAAAATTGAACTTATACCAGTATGTTGCTGTAGGAAGTCTCTTACCACCTACGGTTCCGTCCCAGATAGGATTTTCTTTTGAGAATCTGAACATCTCTACTCCATATCTGTCATATACAGAACCTGTAAAGTTTTTAAAGTCACCAAGAGCTTTAAGATCAAGTACATCATTGATTCCATCTTCGTTCGGAGTAATAATATTATTGATCTGAAGTGTAAAGAATTCAAGAGATCCAACGCAATGCGTACCTACTCTTCTTACTAAAACAGTATAGTTTGTATTATCTAAAAGATTAGCAAATACATTTGAAGCCTGCCAGGTGATTCCGTTATCAATAGAATATTCCAAAGTACTTGGCGTATTGTTCATTGGCGGGTTCTCAGCAGTGATCGTTACTGTTTTCTTGATACTTTCATAATTTATAGCTGTAACAAATGGGGTGGCTGCCCCCAATACTTTTGCTTCAAAAACTTTCTTACAGATACCATTGTCAACTTCTACAGAGTAGATTCCCCATTGGTCTACCACAATTTTCTGGGTTGTAGCCCCTGTACTCCAAAGGTATTTGAATCCTTGTCCTGCTCCTGCATCAAGAGTCACTTTATCACCAATACACATTTCAACATCTTGCAATGGTGAAGTGATTTCTGGTGTAACCTCAATTCTTATGGTTGCCGGGTTAAGAGATTTACACCCTTTTGCACCAATTGCATACACTGTAAATGTTGTTGTCTGATATAGAGTAACAGTCTGCATATTACTGGTTCCCATGAAGTTGCTCCACAGATAAGTGTTACCCCCGTCAGCAGTAAGGGTTACAGATTCTCCGGGACATATTTTTATTCTTGAAGCTTTTACTGTAGCTGTGGGTGTTACTTCTTTCTGCAATGTAAGTTTAACTATTTTACTACAGAAACCACCATTGGAAACAAGAACATAAAGGATCTGTCCATCATTACCATTATAGTTTAATGGAGTCTGAATATAATTGCCATTCTGCGCAACAGCATCCGCCTGATTTTCGTAAAATTTAAAAATGGCTCCCGGCGTTGGGCTTATAGTAGATGTAATGGTACTTAAATCAAAGGTTGTAATATCCGGTGTAGTACAAAGTAACAACGTGGCATCCTGAGCCTGAGGAGTTGTTCCACCGTGAATCTGAATGGTAGCTTTACCCGGACATGGATTACCGGGAACACTTACTTCGATTGTATAAGTACCAGGCTGTACAGCTGTAATGGTATTCGTAGTAGCATTAGGTACTGGTGCACCATTATAATACCATTGGTAAACAAGGTTAGGATCATTTACGGAAGCAGTGATTACCTGAGGAACGTTATCACAAACGTTGATATCGGAAGGTAATTTTGTACCTGCAGGATCTAAAAGATCTACTCCAATATTGAAAGATCCTCCTTCCAGGAATACTGCAGAGTCATAGCTATGGTCACTGTAATCGGCAATTACCATTTTGAAGTGGTATTGCTGTCCTGCTACTACTGTTGCTGTGGCAGTCAATGGAATTGTTCTTCCATTAAAGTTGGTTTCAACGTTACCTGTGTTATATCCTGCAAAATATTGCTCATTTACAGCACCACAACTGGACCCGATGGCAGGGTGGATATTCGTAATACTTACCGGTCCTGCTCCTCCGGGAAGCACAGCCATATTCACATAAGGTCCACCTGAAGTAGGTCTCAATAAGATCGCAAATGCATCTGCAAAGGTACAAGGGAACGAACCTGTATATTCCTCTGATGCAATAAGATAGTTAAATTTAATTTGGCTGGTCGTAGGAACAAAGTCAAATTCTAATAGAACAGCATCATTCAATCTGCTTTCCACTACACCAATTACCTGTGCAAGATCAGGATCCGATCCTCCACCATTGACATCATTAAGAGCATCTTCAAAGGCATTACCAGCTCTTCTGGCGTATCCTGTAGAAAGAATAAGCCCATCTTTAAAAGGAAAATTGGTAGCAGCTTTGTGAAAATATCCCCACGCTCTGTTTGCATCACTTGCAGCGTGATTTGGAGTAATCTTTACATTGGATACATTCGGAGTCAGACAGGTATTGGTTCCTGATGAAATCAATACATCTTTTACCATTTTCTCAATAGTATAACTGGACTCAGCATATGACGGAGCATTCACGTCAATAAAAGCTCCTGCTCTTCTGGACAGGGCAGTACTGGTTTTCTTTACCAGTTTCCGCGGAGGAAGATTTTGTGAAAATAAAAAAGTCGAAATGACTAAAAAAAATAAACAAAGCGGTAGATATCTTCTCATAATATTTTTGTTTCAACAAATTTAATTTTTTTTTAAATATCTCATATACATATTTATATTTTTTACAACAAAAAAACAAAATATAAACCTTTTAGGGTCAATTTTCGTTAATCAATCCCTATCCGTTCAAACTCCAAATAATGTGGCAGCATTGTGTTACCGATTGTTTTTAACATATTTAGCCCCGATTTTGGATAATTCACAAAACATGATAACGTTTCCATCATAAAACAAGAAAATCTTTCATTGCTGAAAGATTTTCTTGTTTATTTTTTATTTTAATAATTATCTAATTTCTATTCTTCAAGAGAATCCAGCCTGATCGCTGTTCCATTTTCTTGCTGGCAGGGTTTTCCCACTGCACTCTATACCAATACGTCGCGGTAGGAAGATTGATTCCTTTTAAAGATCCGGTCCATATAACATTCCCTTTGCTTGCCTTGAATACTTCAGCTCCGTATCTGTCAAAGATGGAAGCTGCAAAATCTTTATACCCGCTGATTCCTGTGAAATCTATGGTATCATTTACACCATCCATATTAGGGGTAATGGCGTTGCTGATAATGAAGGTAAAATAGTCCAGAGAAGTACCACATTTAGCACCTACAACTCTTACCATCAAAGTATACATTGTATTATTTAAAATACCTGTAAATACATTAGATGAATGCCAAGTTAATCCTCCATCTATGGAATATTCTAAAGTACCTCCCGTTGGATTACTTGCAGTAAGGGTCAGAATATGATTATCATAAACAACATTGGTAAACTGCGGCAGATCAGGATTGATCAGCTGAGCAGAAAACGTTTTGGAACAAGTACCATTACTGATCGTTACAGAATATGTTCCCGGAATATTAGTGGTTATAGTCTGAGTGGTCGCCCCCGTACTCCATAGATAAGTATAATTTAGTCCTGAACCTGCATCAAGAGTTCCCTTATCCCCTGCACAGACAAATACATCTTTTAAGGTAGAAACAATTGCCGGAACAACCTCAATAATTACTTTAGCAGGATTCACAGAACTACATCCGTTTCCTCCCAATGCATATACTGAATATTCTGTAGTTGTGGTAGGAGTAACAACCTGAGTATTTCCATTTCCGGTAAGACCAATCCAATTATAGGTAATTCCTCCCGAAGCCGTCAATGTCACAGATTCTCCTTCACAGATTTTTAATTTTGATGCGGTAAGTCCCGCAATAGGCGGACCTACCTGAACTGTCACACTTGCAGCTGTTGCAGAAATACAACCGTTAGCTCCAACCGCAAATACTGTATAGGTGGTAGTCACAGTAGGCGAAACAACTTGAGTATTTCCGTTTCCGGTAAGACCATTGCCCCAGTTATAGGTTACTCCTCCGGAAGCTGTTAGGGTTACAGATTCTCCTATACAAATACGAGGCTGTGATGAAACAACAGCAGCCACTGGTTTTACCTTATCTTCCTGAACAGTTACTGTTGAAGTAAAAGTACAGCTTAAATTTCCTGGCTGTGAAACATTCGTAACAGTTAATGTATAGGTACCTCCGGCGCTTACAACAGGAGTAAGTGTATTACCTCCTGATACAATGGTTCCGCCGGTTGTTGTCCAGGTAATTGTAGATCCTGCAGGCACAACAGATGCTGAAGCATTGATTGTAATCTGAGGAGTTGTACAGGTAATTGTTTGCGGAGCAGCAATTGTAAGAGTAGTCTCAGCTGTTTTCAGCAATTGTAGAGACACTACATAGCTACAGCCTCCATTGCTTACCAATACATAAATTGTCTGATTTCCCGGTGGTGTATATGCTGTAGGAGTTATAATAAAGTTTCCGTTAGCAGCATTGGCATCGGCCTGATTGACATAGTAAGTAAAAGTAACTCCTGCAGTAGCTGTTATCTGAGGTTGTGCCTCTGTAAGATTAAAAGCTAATCCTGGCTGATAACATTTATGTAATGTTGCATTCTGAGCTGTAAAAGGTTCTGACACTTCAATTGTAATAGTTGCAGGGTTTTGAGATACACAACCGTTAGCTCCTACTGCTGTTACAGTATAGGTAGTTGTAACAGTAGGTGAAACAACCTGCGTATTTCCATTTCCGGTAAGACCATTACCCCAGTTATAGGTAGCCCCACCTGAAGCAGTAAGCGTTACAGAGTCTCCTTTACAGATTTTTATTTTATTTGCTACAAGTCCGGTAACCGGCGGTGCACTATTTCCTGTTACAGTTACAGTACCTACAGCTGTACAGCTGATATTTCCTGGCTGGTAAACTTTTGTAATGGTTAAAGTATATGTTCCTGCTGCATTGATCACAGGGTTTAAGGTAGTTCCTCCTGAAACAATATTTCCTCCCGTAGTCGTCCAGTTGAATGTAGCACCTGCCGGATAAACTGAGGCAGATGCATCCAGTGTCGTCTGAGAATTAGCACACGTTAGTACTATCGGAGGAGCAATAGTAGGTATCATTTGTGGTGCTTTTACCAATTGCAGCTCGGCTACTTTTGCACAGAAACCGTTGGCTACTCTTACATATACCGTCCCACCCGGACTTTGAT
This sequence comes from Chryseobacterium sp. 'Rf worker isolate 10', assembly GCF_050753305.1. Lineage (NCBI taxonomy): Bacteria > Pseudomonadati > Bacteroidota > Flavobacteriia > Flavobacteriales > Weeksellaceae > Chryseobacterium > Chryseobacterium sp. 'Rf worker isolate 10'. The sequence continues at coordinate 387,948 of NZ_JBOZOF010000001.1, read as the reverse complement.
AAGCTGTTGGATTAGGAATTGTATTGGCATTTCCTGCATTAGCATCCGCCAATGTGGTATAGTAGGTAAACACAGCTCCCGGAGTAGTACTTATTGAAGGCTGTGCTGATGTTAAATTAAATGTAGCATTTCCGGCAGCATAGCAGGCTGTTAATGTAGCATTCTGTACTGTAGGAGATGTTCCGCCTACTACGGTGATAGTAGCCTCTCCCGGACAACTGTTTCCCTGAATAAAAACTTTAACGGTATATACCCCTGGCGCTGTTGCTGTGTAGCTCGCATTGGTTGCCCCTGCAATCGGGTTAGTACCTAGATACCACTGATAAGTAATATTGGATCCCTGAACTGAAGCTGTAAAGGTCTGTGGTGTATTATCACACATATTGACAGATGCAGGAAGCTGTACTCCTGCCGGATCAAGAATTTTTACTCCAATATCGAATGAACCTGCTTCCAGAAAGACTGCAGAATCAAAGTTGGGATCCTGATAATCCGCCAAAACAATTTTAAAGTGATACGTTTCTCCTGGAATTACAGTAGCTTTAGCGGTAAGCGGAATAGTACGTCCGTTAAAATTGGTTTCGATCTGAGCCGTATTTGTTCCCCCGTAATAAACTTCGTTTTTAGGTCCACAGTTTTGATACTGCGGGTGGATATTAGTAACACTTACAGGTCCTGCTCCAGCGGGAAGCACTGCCAAGTTCGTATAATTAGGATCAGTTGATTTCTTTAACAATAGGGCAAAACCATCTGTAATCGTACACGGAAAGTTTTGCTGATATTCTTTTGAGGCAAATAAATATCTGAAAGTAATTTCAGTAGATGCTGCTACAAAGTCAAATTCTATAGAGGTAGCATTTGTAAGATTAGAATTGGCAATTCCCAGTGCATTGGCCAAATCTACATCTCCTCCGGTTCCCAGGTCATCACTTAAAGCCCCCTGAAAAACATTTCCTGCTTTATTAGCATATCCCGTTGAAAGGATAATCCCTTTACTGAACGGGAAATTGGTATTTGATTTATTGAAATATCCCCAGCTTCGGTTCTGATTGGTAGCAGGTAAATTTGGAGATACCGTTACGTTACTTACACTGGAATTGGTACAGGTACCTCCCGATATAAGAACATCTTTTATCAATTGAGTGATAGGATAGCCGGATTCCGGGTAACTTGGTGCATTTACATCTATAAAGACACCAGCTCTTAAAGAAGCAGCTTTAGGTTTTGCAGCAATTTCTACCCTTCCTTTATTTTGAGCCAAAATAAAGTTTCCTATGAAAGCTAAAAATATTGCTAAAAATAAATTTCCTCTCCTCCTATTTAACATTTTATATTATTTTAAACAAAAATACTATTTTTTTTGATTGAAATTCAAGTTAACATAATTTACATTATTACTAACGCAAATTTATTTATGTTAGGATATCAACTTTGTTTATTTTAAAATAATAAAAAAAGACTGACCAAAACAGCCAGTCTTTCTATTATCATTTAATATGGTTTAAATTATTCTATATTTTTAAGAAGTATCCATCCGGTTTTCACGGTTATCTCCTTGCTTGCAGGATCTTCGAAGGTTACCTGATACCAGTAAGTAGAAGTAGGAAGTTTTTTACCCTGGAAATATCCGTCCCAATATGGTGTTATCTTCGTTGCTTTGAAGACTTCTCTTCCGTATCGGTCAAACACTTGTCCGCTGAAATCTTTATAATTAACTACTCCACTGAAATCAATAATATCATTAACATTATCTCCGTTTGGCGTAATAACGTTTTTCATCACGAATGTAAAAAACTCAAGGAAGCCTACACAACTTGTAAATTTCACTCTTACTCTAATGGCAATGACTTTATTTTTAGGTACATTATTAAATACATTTGAAGATTGCCATGTAACTCCATTATCTACTGAATATTCCAATATACCGTTACTTGGATTATTTGCAGTAAGGATCATTGTTCCCTTATCGTTATAATCCACTTTTATTACTTCAGGAATTACCGCTTTAATAACTTGTGTTTTGAACTCTTTAGAACACACTCCATTACTTATTATTACTGAATATTCTCCCGGAGTTCCTACTGTAATGCTTTGGCTTGTTTCTCCGCTACTCCACTGATAAGTATAATTGGGTCCTGAACCTGCATCTAAGATAATTTTATCACCCTGACAGATATGACCGCCTTTTAAGTTGGAAACAATAGCTGGTACTACTTCAATTGTAATACGTGCAGGCTGAAGAGATTTACACCCCTGTGCTCCGATAGCATATACTGTATAGGTAGTGGTCTGAGTAGGGCTTACCGTTCTTATTCCTCCTGTAGTACCTGCAGAATCACTCCATTGATAGGTTACCCCACCCGTAGCCGTTAATAATACAGATTCCCCGGCACAGATTTTTAATCTCGGAGCTGTCACTAAAGCTGTAGGTGTTTCTTCTTTTCTTAGAGTTAAGGTTGCTATTTTACTACAAAAAGCTCCATTGGAAACCAGTACATATAATATTTGTCCGTCTGTCCCAGTGTAATTGGTCAGATTGGTAATATAACTGTTATTCTGAGCCTGTGCATCAGCCTGGTTGGCATAGAAACGAAATACCGCTCCCTGCGTTGTACTGATCAAAGGTTTTGCTGTTTCTAAATTAAAGGTAGTAACCGTAGGTGTTGTACAAAGCTTAAGCTCAGCATTCTGTACTGTTGGGCTTGTTCCTCCGATAATGGTAATGGTTGCTTCGCTAGGACACTGATTTCCTGGAACCATTACTTTTACAGTATATACGCCCGGTTGGTTAGCAATATAGACTGCACTGGTTGCACCCGGAATAGCCACTCCATCTTTATACCATTGATAAGTCATTCCCGGAATAGCTGCTACCTGAGCTTTCAATTGTTTTGGTGTATTATCACACATATTGATGCTGCCTGGTAAAACAACTCCCGCTTCATCCACAATTTTAATTCCTACATCAAAAGATCCCCCTTCTAAGAACACTGCAGAGTCATGGGAAGGATCTTTTGCATCAGCCAATACCATTTTAAAATGGTAAGTCTGTCCTGGAATTACATCTGCAATAGCGGTTAAAGGTGTTGTTCTTCCGAAATAATTAATAACTAAGTGCGGATTTGCCAGCGCTCCAAAATACCCTGCATTGATGGGTCCACAGCTGAATCCATTTCCTGCGGGAACAATATTGGTTGCACTTACAGGTCCGGCACCACCCGGCAGTATCGCAAGGTTAGTATAGGTAGGGTCTCCTACTTTCTTTAGTAAAAGGGCAAACGCATCGGAATATCCTGTACAAGGATAATTGGAAGTATATTCGTCTGAAACGAATATGTAATTAAATTTTACCTGATTGGAATTCGGGACGAAATCGAATTCAAGTGCTACAGCATCTGTTAAACTCACCGTAGCTCCGGTAGCTGTAACAAGGTCTGCATCACTTCCTGTTCCTACCGATTGTCCAACTGCAGCTACATAATTGTTACCAGCTTCTGAAGCATATCCTGTAGTCAGGACAATACCATCAGTAAAAGGGAAATTTGTAGTCCCTTTATGAAAATATCCCCAAAATCTGTTGTTGTTTGTCACATCATGATTGGGAGATACTGTAACATTGGTAACATTGGCTGTTGTACAGTTGGTTCCCCCATTAATCAAAATATTCTTAACCAATTGCTCGGGTGTATAATTTGAAGGTGTATAAGGAGGTACATTTACATCTATGAATGCTCCAGCCCTAAGAGCGGCGGCAGATGGCTTTATCTTCTCGGATTTTCTGACTGGTCTCGTTTGAGAAAATGCAGAAACAGAAATCAATAAAAAAGAAAAAAGGAAAAAATAGTTTTTTAGTCTATAGATTAACATTTTGTTTTCATTTGTTCAAATGTAGCAAAAATAATTGTACTAAACCACTATAAAATATCACTATTTTCTCATTCAACATCTACATTCACAATGAATTTTCCTTATTATTACATTTTCCATAAATTATTTAACCTGAAAATTCATTTATAAAAAAACAGATCAAAAGTATTGATCTGTTCTTATATTTTCTTTGCCAATATTCCGGCTATTTATCATCTTTTTTCAATTGATCAATCTCGCCTTGCAGCTGAGAGATAATATCTTTTAAGGCTTTTATTTCGTTCTTGTTGGAGTTTACATTACTCTTCAATATTACATTTTTTGCTCTTTCATTGTGATCTTCTTCATCTTCGTCTTCATTAATTTCTTCAATATCTTCGCTGATCTCCTCAATATCTTCCTGGATATCTTCTATATCCTCATTGATCTCTTCAATGTCTTCACTAATCTCTTCAATATCCTCACTGATTTCTTCGATATCTTCCTGAATGTCTTCAATATCTTCCTGGATATCATCAATTTTCTCATGACTTTTATTGACAGACATCTGAATGAAAATAGCCAGATAAATAGCTTCCAGAGAGAGCACCGTCGTAAGAATCAGAAGCATTTTGTCAAAATCAACAATATTCAGCATCGGAAGCAAAAACGAAGTAAGAAATAATAAAGTATGTACGATCAGGGACTGAATAGATCCTATCCATGAGGTAATACTGTCTGCTATTTTTTCAAGAACTTCTGCTTTTTCGTTATATTTTTTCATCCTTTATCTTTTTACAACAGTTCTTTGGTTACTCCTAATCCAAACAATGCAAAATCATACTTTGCAGGGTCTTTTTCATCAAATTTTCTAATGGCAATATCCAGCTCTTCCACAGTTTTCCAGTCATTCTGTGTTCTGGAAACCAGTCCCAGTTTTCTGGAAATATTTCCGGTATGAACATCCAAAGGAATAGAAAGGTTCTTCTGATCTATATTTTCCCAGATTCCAAAGTCTACCCCCCGCTTATCTTTACGCACCATCCACCTCAAAAACATGATAATTCTTTTGGCAGAAGAATTTTTGTAAGGCGAACTGATGTGTTTATGGCTTCTGTGTTTTTCTGTTTCCAGAAACCCATTTCTGAATCGTTCTATGGCGTGGAGAAAATTATTTTCTGTCTTTTTTACTTCAAATAAATTTTCCAGGCTTTCATTTTCTTTATAAATTCTATTGAACTGTCTGATGAAATAGGAAAAATCCTGTCCATTAAACGTTCGGTGAATACTTTTATCCTGAATGGTTTCTAGATCCTTCTCTGAATAATTCATCACAAAATCATAGGGAGAATTTCCCATAATATCCAACATTTTATCTGCGGAATTTATGATCGATTTCCTGTTTCCCCAAGAGATGGTGGCTGCCAGAAATCCTGCAATTTCGATGTCCTGTTTTAAAGAAAAACGATGCGGAATCTGTATAGGATCATTTTCAATAAAATCGGGTGCATTGTACTGATCTGCCTTTTCGTTGAGAAAATCTCTCAGTTCTTCAAATTTCAGCATATTTGTTTTAAATCTTTACACTTTCTAATGCTTTTGGTAAAAATGTATTGGGGAAAATTTCTCTGGCTTCATCGGTAAATACGGTCAGATCTCCATATCTGTTGGAAAAATGTCCTAAAATCAGTTTTTCAACCTGTGCTTTTTGTGCAATAGTTGCTGCTTCCAATGCTGTGGTATGACCTGTATAATCAGCCATTTCCTTCAGATCATGTAAAAATGTTGACTCATGATAAAGAACCGTTACATTTTTAATAATCGGAATTACACTTTCAAGATAACGGGTATCGCTGCAAAACGCATAAGATACCGACGGAGCAGGCTCAAGCGTCAAAATTTCATTTTTAAGAACGTAGCCGTCACTCAATACAAAGTCTTTTCCTGCTTTTATATTGTGATAATCACAGGTTTCAATCTCGCTGTACTTGGCTATCTCTTTCATATTAAGATGCCTGTCTTTGGGCTTTTCTTTAAACAGATAACCGTTACAGTAAATCCTGTGATCCAACGGAATAGTATATACTTCTACTCTATTGTCCTCATATATTTTTTCAGAATAATCTTTATCCAGCTCATGATAAACCACTTCAAAACCACGGTGGGTTTCCGTAATCTGAAAAATGGTTTCCAGCATCTTCTTAATTCCTTTAGGACCATAAACATGCAAAGGCATATCTCTTCCTAAAAGACGAAAAGAAGCTATAAGCCCCGGAAGTCCGAAACAATGATCCCCATGAAGATGGGAAATAAAAATATGATTGATCTTTGAAAATCTTGCTTTTGCTTTTCTCAACTGTACCTGCGTACCCTCTCCACAATCAATAAGGAAGAGTCTTTCTTCCATTTCCAGCAGCTGTGCTGTTGGTGATGTGTTGATGGTTGGAATAGCGGAGTTAAAGCCTAATATTGTTAAATAAGTACTCAAATCAATAATTTATTATAACAAATGTACGACAGAAAATCTAAATAGGTATTTTACCTTTAATATTTAAACCTAATCAGTCACTTTTAAAAAATCCATAAATAAGTCTAATGCCTGTTTACGGTGACTGATTTTATTTTTGTCTTGTGGTTCCATTTCTGCAAAGGTTCTGTCATATCCTACAGGAACAAAAATAGGATCATATCCGAACCCTTTGAAACCTTTATTTTCATTCAATAAATTTCCGTGTACTCTGCCTTCAAAATATTGAGCTCCGTTTTCATCATAATAGCACAGAACTGTTATAAAATAGGCTTTCCTGTTTTCAATTCCCTGCATTTCTTCCAATACCTTTTCAATATTTTTTGCAAAATCATGGTCTCCGGCATAACGGGCAGAGAAGATTCCTGGCCTTCCGTCTAAAGATTCCACTACCAAACCACTGTCATCTCCCAAACTTGGTACGCCAGTTTTCTCGAAACAATATTTTGCCTTGATGAGTGCATTGGCATGAAAAGAATCTCCATCTTCCACAATTTCTTCGTGAATATTATAATCGGTAAGACTCTTCACAACGCAATCAATCCCGAGGATCTGTTGGATTTCTTCTTTTTTATGTTCGTTATGTGTAGCTACTAATAATTCCATTTCTATATTCATTTTCAATTTTACTTTTTTAGCTTTGGTTGATTACATTTCAGCATAATGTACTTTATACTTTTTCATAAACAAATAGTAGAATAAAGAGAAAAGTACAATTCCAACGACTAGAATAAGCCATTGTGAAACATGAAGAACCTTTGCAAAACTTTCATCTTTACCGTAAAGTACCAACAGCGACAGTGTTAAATTATTAAACGCATGCAGCATTATCGGTATCAGTAAAGACTTTGTTTTATGATATACCAGTCCCAGTACACAGCCCAGCATCACTGCACTGATAAACTGCCAAGGATTTCCGTGAACCACCCCAAAAATAATAGAAGCATACAAAATAGCTTTCGATGGTTCTACTCCTTTATTTATCAATCCTTTCTGGATAATTCCTCTGAATATAATTTCCTCAAAAATCGGAGCCATAATCACGGTCATAATGATCATTACCACCGGATTATCAGTCAGCTGGCTCATCAGTTGGGTAAAATATTCATAGAAAGCTCCGAAAAAAGGACCTGTAGTAGGAATCTGAGCGGCAATAAATTCAGTAATAAACATCATCCCCATCATCATCGGAAAAATGAGGAGATAGGTAGAGAAATTAACTGATGATAGATTGAAGTTAAGCTTCTTTTGGGTAGTACGTCTTACAATAAAAAAATCGAAGAAGGCAATAGCAGTAAGAAATCCTACAGAATTTGCAACCATAAGAAACCAGTCTTTCAATTCTATATTTTCTCTGAAAACAACTTTCCAAAAGGTGCTAAATAAGGAAACAGCCATTGTTCCCACGAATAATCCAACCACCAAAGTAACACCGCCCATCCATGTGAAGGTAAACTTCGGATATTTGCTATTTTCCATCCTTTTTCTGTAAAAGTTTATCAGAAACAAAGATAATTTTTTTGACTGCTACAGGCAACTAAAAAAGAAATTTCTTATTTTCGGTTTACAGCCATGAATAACATACAATGAATATAAGTTCTACATTCCGGAAAGTTCCGGATCATAGAATCTAAGAATTGATAAAGGCTAAACTATCTTTTCTTGTGAAGTTTACATAAACAAGGCTTTAAACTGTTCGTTTGTTGTATCTGGATTTTGAATAAAATACTTTAATGATGAATGTATAAATTCCAGATTTTCCAATTGTTTTTCAGGAGTTGAATTATCCTGCTGCTTCTTCCATTCTGCTAAAAAATTGAGTTTATCTGAAAGAAATAACTTAGCCTCATCAGAAAAGTTATGATCTGCAAGATAGTCTCTTGTAGTATAAAAAATATTGTTATAGCTTCCTAAGGCAGCAGTACCTGGGTTTAAGGATTTAAAATATTGAGCAGTTGCTATGGTTAAGCTCATATTATTATGACAAACCATATCTCCTTCCGGGCAAAGCAGATACAATTGATCTACTGGTGAGGTAATAAAACTATTATACGGTGAAGATTGAATGGTCTCATTTTTATTTTTAGAACTTGGGTAAGCATTATCTTCACGATTGCATGAAAACACCAATAAAATAGAGAAAAACAGGCATAATTTCCCTCCTAAACTGTAGAAGTTATTTTTATTCATCATTTGAAATTTTGTGTTTTAATTGTGCAATTATAAAGTAATTTTCACAATTTTCAATATCTGTTTTTAAAATAATTCACACCTGTTACGAAATATCTTTTTTACGATGAAAAAAAATCTATAAGCAGATATTAAAACCATAAATAATAAAGATTTATTCCGTAATTACTTCAATTCTCATTTCCCACATTTAAATCTAATCTCCACTCCTTTCAAGCCTTTCCTTCTACAAACTCTTCGATCTAATACATATTTTATTTGAAAACCTCGTAAAAAATCCCGATTTTTGCAACTTCAAAATACGATATGTCAGACTTAATCAAAGAAATACAAAAAAGAAAGACCTTCGGGATCATTTCCCACCCGGATGCCGGAAAAACAACTCTTACTGAAAAGTTACTTCTTTTCGGGGGGGCTATTCAGGAAGCAGGTGCGGTAAAATCCAACAAAATAAAAAAAGGAGCTACCTCCGACTTTATGGAAATCGAAAGACAGAGAGGGATCTCTGTTGCGACATCCGTATTGGCTTTTGAATATAGAGACCACAAAATCAACATTCTTGATACTCCCGGTCACAAAGACTTCGCTGAAGATACCTACAGAACCCTAACTGCTGTAGATTCTGTAATTGTAGTGATTGACGTTGCAAAAGGGGTTGAGGAACAAACTGAAAAACTGGTTCAGGTTTGCAGAATGAGAAACATTCCGATGTTGGTTTTCATCAATAAATTAGACCGTGAAGGTAAGGATGCCTTCGATCTTTTGGATGAAGTAGAACAAAAACTGGGGTTAACAGTTTGTCCACTTTCTTTACCGATTGGTATGGGAAGTGATTTCCAGGGAATTTATAATATCTGGGAAGACAATATTCAGTTATTCTTAGAAGAGAAAAAACAGAAAGTTGGAGATTCTATTAAGTTTGATGACATCAATGACACTTCTATTGATGATGTTATTGGTGAAAAAGCGGCAAAAACTTTAAGAGAAGAACTTGATCTGATTCAATCTGTTTATCCTGAATTTAACCGTGAGGATTATATGAATGGTGATCTTCAGCCTGTATTCTTCGGTTCTGCTTTAAATAACTTTGGAGTGCGCGAATTATTGAATGCTTTCATTGATATTGCTCCAATGCCACAGCCCAAAGAAAGTGAGACCCGTCTGGTAAAACCTGAAGAAGAAACTTTCACAGGATTCGTTTTCAAAATTCATGCGAATATGGATCCCAAGCACAGGGACAGACTTGCTTTCGTAAAGATTGTTTCAGGAACATTCAAGAGAAACGAGAATTATTTATTGGTAAGAGAAGGTAAAAAAATGAAATTCTCTTCTCCCAATGCATTCTTTGCAGATAAAAAAGAAGTAGTAGAAGAAAGTTTCCCTGGAGATATTGTAGGTTTACATGATACCGGAAGTTTCAGAATCGGTGATACATTGACTGGTGGAGAAAAATTAAGTTTCAAAGGTATACCAAGCTTCTCTCCTGAACATTTCCGTTATATCAACAATAATGATCCTCTAAAAGCTAAACAATTGGCAAAAGGCATTGATCAGCTGATGGATGAAGGAGTTGCACAGTTATTTACGCTTGAGATGAATAACAGAAAGATCATTGGAACGGTGGGAGCTCTTCAGTACGAAGTTATTCAATACCGTCTTGAACATGAATATGGTGCAAAATGTACTTATGAACCTCTATCCATGCACAAAGCATGTTGGGTAGAAGCAGATGAAAAATCTGAAGAGTTTAAAGAATTTGCAAGATTGAAGCAGAGATTCCTGGCAAGAGATAAATACAATCAATTGGTATTCCTTGCAGACTCTTCTTTCACGATTCATATGACGCAGGAAAAATTCCCGAATGTGAAATTACACTTCATCAGTGAGTTCAGAGAAAACTAAGAACTAAACAGACAACATCGCAAAAAGGCGAAATTGTTTTTAAATATAAGATCCGCAGAAAATTTCTGCGGATTTTTTCATGGAATATTGTGTGAAACCACCCCGTTAAAAATTCTTTGAATTTTCACCACCCTTCCGGAGGATAGGAATTTTTAGATTTCCGAACAAATATTTGATAAAAACATAGGGTTTTCTAATAACCTCAAAGCTTCATACGCGCAAAAACGCTTTGTAAAACATTTGTAAAACAGATACAAAATACTGAAAATATAACAGTTAGTATTTTACCAGCACAATACATTTCATTTACAATCTTTACAAGAACTTCCCTTCTAATTTTACTTCATCAAAAAAAATTAATGTTATGAAAAAGTTCATATTACTTGTTGCTGTATCCAGCTCTTTCATTATGTGTAAAAAAGGAGAAATTGCACAGGATAAACTTCACGAAGCAATCCATTCAGCCGACAGCGCTGCCACTGTTGCTACAGAAACCATTGATAATGCCAGTAAAACAGCAAACCAGATCATGGATTCTGCCAGTATTAAAATCAAAGATTTTGAAGATACTAAGAACGATATTCATCAAAAAATAGAAAAAACCTCCAAAATGGTAGATTCTTTATCTGATAAAATTGCCAATACAAAACTGGAATCCAAAATAGAAAAAAAAGATTCAGCAGAAAAGAAATCTGAAAAAATTGCTGTAAAAGCTCCGGCTCCAAAAGTTATTAAAGAAACCAAAATTATTTATAAAGAAAAGCCTAAAAATGACAGCTATGAACTAAATATGCCAAAAGATAAAATGGTAAAATCAGGATATCTTGTCATAAGAGCAGAGAATGCAGAAACGGTGAAGGAAATTATCCGGGAAGAAGCCAACAAAAATAACGGGTACATCAAAAGTGAAAACCTTTCTTATGTGGAATCTGCCAGCCGTTATGGAGACGATCAAAAAATATACAGCCTGGACATCAAAGTTCCCATTCAGCATTTTGATGGTTTAATGGATGCAATCAACAGTAATGTAGGAGATATTGACACAAAAGACATTCAGGTTTCAGGACGAAACTATATGGACAACACCATCTGTACGATCAATATAAATATCAGTGATAAAGCTAAAACGGAAACAGAGCCTAAAACTTTCGGTGGAAAATCACTGGCGGCCATTGGATCAGGATGGGAAGTGATTACTTCTATTTTCCTGTTTATTCTTCCATTATGGCCTTTATTCCTGATTGCAGGTATTGGATATTATTTTTATAAAAAAAAGAATAAAAACATTCCTAATAACGATTCTCACTAGATTTAAATCCATCCTCAGGGGGTGGATTTTTTAATATTTTTTTAATGAGGTTTAGAATTGAAGTTCAATTCTTATTTTTAATTTTATCAAACATTCAGTGAAACAGTTTGCTTATTTGGAAAATTCCTCTTAACTTTAAGTAGAAGCAAAATGTAATGGATCTTCGTTATCAGACAAGGTTCAAAATAAGTTTGGAAATTTTTATTTCATATATTAATATTTTGTGATTTGGTGTAAAATAAGGCCCTCATATTGAGAGCCTTATTTGTTTTATTTCATATTCACTACTTTGTCTACGACAAACTTTGTATTTCCTCTCCAGGGAAGAGCTCCATTATACTCTTTGTAATGAAGGTCAAAGGTTTTTCCGCTATTGGTTTCCAGTTGTTTGAAAACTTCAGGGTCATCTACAGAAAACTCAAACTCATAGCTTGTAATAGCTCCTGTTTTTCCGCTTCCGAAGCCTTCCTGAATCAGTTTACCTTCATAAGTTTTGAAGACATAGCCTTTTTTCATGGCATAATTCAGATATCCTGATTTTACTCCTTCTCCGAAAACAAAATAATACTTGTACCAGACAAATACTCCCAGTAAAAGTAGTACAACACCGAGGATGATCCACAAAGATTTTTTCATAGGTAGTGTGTTTTATAAAATGTTATTTTGCGATGCTTCTTGAGATCACGATTTTCTGAATTTCAGAAGTTCCTTCGTAGATCTGAGTGATTTTTGCATCTCTCATTAATCTTTCTACGTGATATTCTTTCACATATCCGTATCCACCGTGGATTTGTACTGCTTCAATAGTAGTATCCATTGCTACCTGAGAAGAGTATAATTTTGCCATAGCTCCGCTTTCAGAGATATCTTTTCCTGCATCTTTTTCACATGCTGCTTTAAAGCAAAGCATTCTTGCTGCAGTGATCTGAGTTGCCATATCAGCTAATTTGAATGCGATAGCCTGGTGATTGATGATTTCAGTTTTGAAAGCTTTTCTTGTTTTAGCATATTTTAATGCCAGTTCGTAAGCACCGGAAGCAATCCCTAACGCCTGAGAAGCAATCCCGATTCTTCCTCCGTTCAATACTGCCATTGCAAAGTTGAATCCGAATCCGTCTTCACCGATTCTGTTTTCTTTTGGAACTTTTACGTTATTAAAGATCAAAGAGTGGGTATCACTTCCTCTGATTCCTAGTTTGTCTTCTTTCAGACCAATTTCGAAACCTTCCCATCCTCTTTCTACGATGAAAGCATTGATTCCTTTGTGCTTTTTCTCAGGATCTGTTTGTGCAATTACAATATAATAAGTAGCTGTTCCACCATTAGTGATCCAGTTTTTGATACCATTTAAAAGATAATAATCTCCCTTATCTTCAGCAGTTGTTTTCTGAGAAGTAGCATCAGAACCAGCTTCCGGCTCAGATAATGCAAATGCTCCGATTACCTGTCCGCTTGCCAATGGAGTAAGATATTTTACTTTTTGCTCTTCAGAAGCAAATTTTTCAAGACCGGCACAAACCAATGAGTTGTTTACAGACATTACAACAGCTGCAGAAGCATCTATTTTTGCAATCTCCTCCATTGCCAGCACGTAAGAAACGCTGTCCATACCTGCACCGCCGTATTTTGGATCTACCATCATTCCTAAAAGTCCCATTTCTCCCATTTTCTTCACCTGTTCTGTAGGGAATTTCTGGTCACGGTCTCTTTCAATCACTCCTGGTAATAGTTCGTTTTGTGCAAAATCTCTTGCTGCCTGCTGAATCATCAGCTGTTCTTCTGATAAATTAAAGTCCATAAAAAAAATAATTAGATAGCCGTAAATTTACACTTTTTAAGCAAATCTGAAAAAATTAAATTGAAAGCCTAAAAAAGGTACAGAAAAAGGAGGTTAGAAGGAGTTTAATGATAATAGATGCGCGTTTTGGGATTGGGAGTGATAAGACATAAAAATAATATTAGATTTATCAGAAAAAATAAGCATCCGCGAAAGATCAGCTCAAAATATAAAATCCCCCTGCCAGAGCTTCCGGCCTCCTTTTTGATTCAATATATTATGGTAAGCATTTAACTAATTTCTAATTATTACATTCAGATGTTTTCAATTAAAAAAAATGCTTATATTTAAATTTCTTTATAAATTACGTAAAAAATCATGACGATCAAGAGATTATTCGATATTCCGCACTATGCTTTAGAAAAATATCCTAAAACGGATATGTTTGTCACAAAGTATCATGGCGAATGGAAAAAAACTTCTACACAGGAGTTTATTAATGAGGGCAATAAGATATCCAGAGGGCTACTGAAGCTGGGCATAAAACCGGGTGATAAGATCGCTTTGATTACTACTAATTCCCGTACTGAATGGGCAATTATGGATTTTGGGCTTTCCCAGATCGGAGTAGTTTCAGTACCGGTTTATCCAAGTATTTCTTCGGAAGATTATGAATTTATCTTCAACAATGCTGAAATTCAGTACTGTTTTGTTTCTGATAAGGAACTATTGAATAAGGTAATGAAAGTAAAGCATAATATCCCAACCTTACAGGGAATTTTTACTTTTGATAACATCAGTGGAGCAGCCAACTGGAGAGAGATCCTGGATCTGGGTAAAGATGAATCTACACAAATTGAAGTAGATGATCTTTCCAACGCTATCAATACGGAAGATCTTGCCACTATTATCTATACATCCGGAACTACCGGAAGACCTAAGGGAGTAATGCTTACCCATAACAATATCGTATCAAACGTATTGGGGGCTATTCCAAGAATTCCAAAGAAAAGAAGTTTTGATTATAAGGAAACGAGAGCATTAAGCTTCCTTCCTATCTGTCATATCTTTGAAAGAATGCTGTTCTATCTATATCAGTACAACGGTTTTTCTCTTTATTTTGCTGAAAGCATTGAGAAAATGGGCGAAAACGTAAAAGAAGTGAAGCCGCATTATATGACCGTAGTACCAAGACTGGTAGAAAAAGTATATGATAAAATCTACAATACAGGGTCTTCAGCCGGGGGATTAAAATCAAAAATATTCTTTTGGGCTTTGAACCTAATCAGTAAAAAGAAAGTAATCTCCAAACCATCCGGACTTCAGGAAATTATTGCTGACAAATTAGTATTTTCCAAATGGAGAGAAGGTTTAGGCGGAGAAATTGTGACTTTGGTTTCAGGATCTGCGGCTTTGTCTACAAGACTTAACCTGATGTTCCAAAATGCAGGTATTCCTATTTTGGAAGGGTACGGTTTAACGGAAACTTCACCTGTAATTTCTGTCAACAGTTTTGATAAAATGAAAGTGGGAACTGTAGGTATTCCTTTGGATAATTTAAAGGTTAAAATTCAGGAAGACGGCGAGATTACCGTAAAAGGGCCATCCGTATTCAAAGGATATTTCCAGAATGAAGAAATGACGAAAGAAGCCTTTACAGAGGATGGATTTTTCAAAACGGGAGATATCGGACATATCGATACTGACGGATTTTTACAGATCACCGACCGTAAGAAAGAGATGTTCAAAACATCCGGTGGGAAATATATTGCTCCTCAGACGATTGAAAACTTAGCAAAAGCTTCAAAATTCATAGAACAGATCATGGTGGTAGGTGATGGTGAAAAAATGCCATGTGCTTTAGTACAGCCAGATTTTGAATTTGCTAAAAACTGGGCTTTGAGAAACAATCTGAACATCGGTTCCACACCGGAAGAGATTGCAAAAAGCACTGAACTGAAGCAAAGAATTGAAAAAGAGATTGAAGGGATCAACGAACATCTTGGAAACTGGGAGAAAATCAAAAAAATTGAACTTACTCCTGAAGTATGGAGTATTGAAAGCGGATTGCTTACTCCAACCTTAAAACTGAAAAGAAAAGCAGTAAAAGAGAAGTTTATTACTTTGTATAATAAAATGTATGATCATCAGGATTAAATAATATCAACCGCTTCATTTTGAAGCGGTTTTTTTATAAGGTTTTGGCTAAAACCAATAAGGAGATTTCATTTTTGAATAAACGGACTCCCTTATACCAGGCTCAGGATTACAGCCTGTTTCTATTGATTATTTTCCATTGAGTTTTTCAACAGGAAACTATTTCAACCTTTGTCATTCCGAAGGAATTCATACCATGTTGAAAGAATATGTTGAGATTCCTTCGGAATGACAAAGACACCGCAAAAGTTTAAACAAACTAAAGCCCGTTCCTATTGATTACACACAAAAAAAGCTGTTTCATTTCTGAAACAGCTTTTTATATGTTTTAAAATCAATAATTAGAATTTAATTACAGATTTCATTCTTTCGTTTTCTTCCATTACCAATTCGTCATCAACAAGGATTTTCCCTGAATGCTCATCAATAATGATCTTCTTTCTCTGAGCAATTTCCATTTGCTTTTGAGGCGGGATTGTGAAGAAAGATCCTTTTGGAGCTCCTCTTTCTAACCCTACTACTGCAAGACCGTTGATAGAGTTGGTTCTGATTCTGTTGTAAGAAGCCAGTAATCTCTCATCAATTTTACCTGCGAATTCTTTAGACTGATCTAAAAGATATTCTTCTTCTTTCTGAGTTTCAGAGATCAAACCATCCAATTCTTCTTTCTTGAATTTCAAGTGGCTTTTCAAATCGTCGATCTTAGCGTTCAATTCGCTTAAAGTTTCGTTTTTGTGAGCGATTTTAGCTCCGAATTCTTTAATTCTTTTTTCAGCAAGCTGAATTTCCAGATCCTGGAATTCCATTTCTTTTCCTAATGCTTCAAACTCTTTATTGTTTCTTACATTATCCTGCTGAGATTTGTACTTCTCAATTAAAGTTTTAGCATGGTTAATTACTTCATGCTTTGTTTTGATCTGATCGTCCTGATCTTTGATATCAGCATGAAATTTTTCAGCTCTTTTTTCAAGACCTTCAATCTCAATTTCAAGATCTTCAACTTCAATTGGCAATTCTCCTCTAGTATTTCGGATTTCATCCAATCTTGAATCAATGATCTGTAAATCGTATAAAGCTCTTAATTTTTCTTCAACTGAAATATCGTTGGTTTTTGCCATATTTAAATGAAATAATTTACTGGGTTTGTTTTTTCAATAGATTTTGAAATTGCAAATGTACTAAATTTTTGTGATAAAATTTCAAATAATTGTTGAGCAACAAATTGTTCTGACTCATAATGTCCTATATCACAGATCAGCATTTTGGACTCTGCTAAAAAATAGTCGTGGTATTTAAGATCTCCGGTAAGATAAGCATCACATTTCTTGGCTGCTGCATATCGTATTCCGCTGGCTCCGGAACCTCCAAGAACCCCTACTCTTCTGATTTTTTTATTATTGAATGACGAATGCTTTATCACTTCAAGATCAAATTTTTCCTTTACAAACCCAAGGAAATCTTTTTCATCCATTTCCTCTTCCAGATCACCATACATACCCAATCCGGCATGATGGTTTTTATTATCCAGGCTGTACACCTGATGAGCTACTTCTTCATAAGGATGTGCTGCTTTCATAGCTCCTACAATCTGCCCTTGTTTAAATCCTTCAAAAATCACGGAAATCATATCTTCATCTGCATTTTCCCGGATTCCCTTCTGCCCGGAAAAAGGATTTGAGCCTTCTACCGGTCTGAATGTTCCATTACCGTTCACTGTAAAACTACACTCGTCATAGAACCCTATACTTCCCGCTCCGGCTGAGAACATAGCCTCTTTTACTTTTTCTGAATATTCTTTCGGTACAAAAACGGTCAGCTGTTTTAAATTATTTTCTTTCGGCTGAAGGATCTTCATATTCTTTAATCCCAACTGGCTGCATATACCATGGTTTACTCCAAAAAAGTCATTATCAAATGCTGTATGAATAGCATAGATGGCTACTTTATTTTCAATAGCCTTTAAAACGGATCTTTCTACATAGTTTTTCCCCGTTAAAGATTTTAATCCGGAAAATATAATGGGATGAAAACAAACAATCAGATTGCAGTTTCTTTCAATCGCCTCATCTACAACATTTTCCAAAGCGTCATGACAAACCAGAATTCCGGATACATCTCGGTCATACACACCACACAATAGTCCTACATTATCAAAATCTTCTGCCTGTCTTATACTTATTTCCTCTTCAATCTTTGCAATTACAGTTTTTAGCTTCATTAATTTATATTTTACGGTTACAGCGAAGATATTAATTTTACTAAAGACCCAAAGAATATTTTAATAGTTGTAAAATTCTTTTAACAATCATATATTTACCTTATACTTTATAGAAATCATTAAATTCGTTGTGAAATAACCCTATATACATGGAAAGAGAACACAATCTTATTCCTGAAGATACACTCTGGAAAAGACATCTTTACCGGATAATTTATCGCTCTGATACGAGGCTCGGAAAACTGTTCGATATTATATTATTATCCTTGATTCTTGCAAGTACAGCTATCATCATGATGGAAAGCGTACCTCAGCTGGATAAAAGGTTTCATTACACCTTTCTGATTATTGAATGGGTGATCTCTATTTTTTTTACTATGGAGTATTCTATGCGGATCGCGGTGGTAAAAAATAAAAAGAATTATATTTTCAGTTTTTTCGGGATTATAGATTTCCTTGCTTTGGTACCTTTTTTCCTTAGCTTTTTCTTCCCTATCACTAAATATTTCCTTATTTTCAGAATGTTGAGAATGTTGAGAATCTTCAGAATTTTCAATTTGCTGGATTTCATGAATGATGGTTATCTCATCGTACGTGCTTTAAAAAACAGTTCGAGAAAGATTTATATTTTCCTTTTGTTCCTGATTATTTTCTCGGTTATTGTAGGATCACTCATGTTTATGGTGGAAGGTGGGCGACAGGGTTTCGAGACTATTCCTCAATCGATTTACTGGGCGGTTGTAACTGTAACTACTGTTGGATATGGTGATGTATCTCCTATTACACCGCTGGGAAAATTTTTTGCAGTTATTCTGATGCTTGCCGGTTACTCCATTATTGCGGTTCCTACGGGTATTGTAACAGCAGAGATGAGAAATAAGAGACAAAATCTGGAATTGATCTGTGAACGCTGTGGCAATGAAGATATTGATGATGATGCAAGGTATTGCAAGAAATGTGGCAAGAAATTAGCTTAATATTTGGTATAAGAAAAATTTATTCACCAAATACCACAAAATCATGGAACCACAAAAGAAAAACAGGCCCAATAGTTTAGTTATCATCCTTTTTGCACTCATAGTACTGATGATTATCGTTTATTTTATATTAGCAATGTTCTTCCCTACGGTTTTTGACCTTATGAACAAAGGAGAAATACAGCCGGTACCTAATAAATAATGAGTAATGGAAATAACTAATAATTTGTATTAATGTCATAGGATAAAATAAAAGAGACGGATCATTGATGACCCGTCTCTTTCTTTTTATTTACGTGATAAATTATTTTTTAATGGCTTTGATCGTCTGTTTAGATCCATCTTTCATTTCTAAAGTCACTAAATAAATACCCTGCGTCAAATCTCTTAAATGAATTGTAGATTCAGGATTGGCAATTGTTTTCACTAATCTCCCTGTAGTATCTGTTACGGATACATTTTTCACATTCTTCACGTCGGAGATATTCAATACATCCGTGAATGGATTAGGATATACTTTAATACCGCTCTTCGCTGCAGCAACTTCAGCTGTTGCAAGGTTTGCATTATTAATGCTGATATCATCAACATACAGATTAAATTGATCCGCATCTGAATAAGCATTAAATCCAAAGAAATACACTCCTGTTGTAGGAACTGTAAAGTTTATAGATTCCGTATGAGCCATTTCATCATTGATTGAAGGATAATCTGCTACTGAATTGGTCATTGCTGATGCAACCGGAGAAGCTCCATAAGCTACTTTTAATTTTTCTGCATAGGTAGATGAGTTATTACCATACTTATAGCTGATTGTATACTGTACTCCAGCTGTAAGACTCAATCCTTGAGTATAGAACCATGCATTGGCAGGGCTCGATGAGTTATAGTGATACCTCAACACATTGGTAGTAAAGCCTTGGCTGTCTGAAGGTGGATCTGCTGTTTCCCAGTTGTTTCCAGATCCTGCATTCACTGCTCCCGTACAGCCAGGAAGATCAGGAGTCGTAATATTTTCAAAATCCAGGGTATAAGGTACACCTGCACTTGTACAAAGTGTGGTAAATGCAGCTTGACTACTCCACGCGCTTGTACTGGAGACACTGCATTTAGATCTTACCCATACATAATAAGCAGTGGAAGCTGCTAAACTTGGAATATTATAGGTAGTTGCAGTAATCCCTGTAAAATTAGGTGTACTTGTCGCTGTAGGCGCTGTATTGGTTGTACTGTAATAGATATCATATCCATTTGCAGGTACAGGAGCAGCAGCCGTCCAGGAAACTGTAGCTCCACTCGCTGTTACGTTCGAAGCAGCTACTGCCGTAGGTTCACTACAAGCAGGTGCTACATCTATATTAATATCATCAACGTAAAGTTGATTCATATTAGCATCAGAGTAGGCCTGGAATCCGAAATAATACACTCCTGTGGTGGACGGTGTGAAATTTACAAAAGCACTTGTTGCCGTACTTGAAACAACACTAGGATAATCCGCTAAAGTGTTAGTCATTCCTGCCCCTGTAGCTGAAGTTCCATATGCCACTTTTAGTTTTTCTTCATATACGAATCCTTCTGCATTGGCATATTTATATTTGATTCTGTACGTAACACCTGCAGTAAGGTTAATTCCATTGGTGAAGAACCACGTATCTGCATTATTCGCATAATTATATGAATACTGAAGAACATTGCCAGTAAATCCCTGGGCATCAAGATCACCTGTCTGCCACATATTTCCTGATCCGTCATTAACTACCGAAGTACACCCCGGAAGATCTGGAGTCGTTACAGATTCAAAATCCAATGCATATGGCACTCCTACAGAAACACAAGATGTCATAAATGTTGCTGCCGAAGACCATGCACTCTTATCTGATGTACTACATGCAGAACGTACCCATACATAATAAATAGTAGCTGGTGTAAGAGTGGAAGGCAGGCTGGCATTAAGTGTAGTACTTGTTCCAGAAGCTACTGTAGCAGCCGTAGGAAAAGTACTGGAAGTTGAATAATAATATTCATAGCCACTGGCCGGAGCAGAAGCCGGAGCTGTCCATACAATCTGAGCTGTATTGGTAGTAATTCCAGACACCGTTAAAGCAGTCGGGGCAAAACACGTTGGAACCGCTCCAATTACTACAGTATAATCATGAGCTTCTCCATACCCATCAACATTACAGGGAATGGGTTCACTGGAGAATCTGTCTCCAACTCTCATTCTATAAGTACCCGGAGTAACAGTGGAAGGAATTGTTATCTGCCCTGCAGTCACATTAGCACCTCCTATAAAATCACTACTTGCAGAAGCCACAAGCTCCGGAGATGTATCATCAAAAGTTCCATCATTATTAAAGTCTATCCAAATGCGAACATTTTGATCACTGTAATCATGTTTAACCGTAAAATCATAACTTAAACCTGCATTCAGATTAATTGTCATGGCAGTAAAATCTCCATACGCACCAACAGAACAGCCTGTATTCTGATGATCTAATCCGGCACCCGGAATTTTAAAAGTATCGATCACATCCCCTCCACTACACCCACTAGCAAATGCGGGCACACAATAAGTTTGTGCGGAGGATAAAAAGCCAGTCATTAAGAAACCAACAAGTAAAATATTTTTCATGCAATATATTATTAGTAACTCAAATCTAGTTAAAAATCATCAACAAAAAAAATACTTTAATCAGTATATGGCAACGTATTAATCTTTTCTTTTAAAATACGATAATTTTTTCACAAAGAAAAGAGACTACCCAGTTTGAGCAGTCTCTATTTCATATTTTTTAAAGATTTTTTTTATCTCTTAATTGCTTTAATGCTTTGTTTAGATCCATCTTTCATATTCAATACCACCAAATACATTCCTTGTTTCACATCACCAAGCTGAAGTGCAGAAGAAGGATTGTCAATAGTTTTCACCACTCTTCCAGCAGCATCAACTACAGAAACAGATTTTACTTTAGCGGCATCTGAAATATTCAGAACATCAACAAATGGATTAGGATAAGCTTTAATCTCATTGTTTTTCTTTTCAACCTCAGCTGTTGCAAGACCTGAACAGCCTTGTGTTACTGAAATACTGTAGTTACCCACTCTTGTTGCAGCATATCCTGTAAGCAGAACATAATAAGTGGTACCAGCAACTCCTGTAAACGTTAATGTAGGAGCATTATAAAGAGTAACCGCACAACCAGCATCAGCATACCCTACACCCGAAGTGTTACTGAAGCAAGTAAGTGAACCACAAGTACCTGTATACACTCTCAGATAAGCATCATACTGCGTACCACAAGCATCAATAGTAATAGGACCATTTTCTGTAGCTTTTACAGTATACCAAACTCCTTTATAAGATGCAGTAGTAGTTGTACCACCACATGTTGAAGCAGGAAGTGTTTCATCAGCAGCCAGTGCATTAACTCCCTGAACTGTTCCGTTACAAGCGATCGCTGTAGCTGTATCACAAGTATCGTTCGTTACAGGTGAAGGAGTAGTTACAGCAATCTGGAAATTAGATATTGTAGTTGCTGTACTCGTAGAAGAATACACTCTTACATAATATGTCTGTCCTACGACAAGGTTTTGTAATAATACGCTGGAATTTCCATAAGCACCATCAAAACAAGTCATAGCTGTTAGAGCTCCACATGTTCCAGAATAAATCTGAGTACTTGTTGCATTATCAGTATATAATACATGTACAAGGTGTGTTGCTGCAGTGGCAGTAAATGAATACCAAACGTCATCATTGATACCCGTTGCACTACATGTAGGAGCTGTAACCCCTGAACTTTGAGTTGCACTTACTGTAGAGGCACTCACAGGGTTTACGAAAGCATCTGTACTGCTTACAGAAAGAGATACAGCGCCTGCACAATCGTCATTTACCGGTGGTGGCGGAGGTGTACCAATACAAATATTGAAACTATTAGCATACAGTGTAGTACCATTCGTATTGGAATTATAAACTCTAACATAATAAGTCTGACCTGCAGTAAGACCGGTAAGCGGTGTATTTACCGCAGTACCACATTTAACACTTGTCAAAGTACCACAAGCACCACTGAATACCTGAGTATACACATTTGTAGACGTAGAAGTTCCAACTGCAGTAACATTTGAAAGCATTACCACATGATCAGTACCTGTAGCTGTAAATTTATACCAAACATCATCATCAGCAGTACCTGTACATGGACTTACCGCTAAACCTGAGTTAGTTGCACTTAAAGTTGTTCCGGATACAGGGGAAGCACATGTCAATGTAGGACTTACCGATAAAGAAACAGCAGCTGAACACTCATCATTGGCAGGAGCCGCAGGAAGTGTTCCCATACAGATATCAAAAGAGTTAGCATAGAAACTTGCTCCTGAATTAGCATCATATGTATACACTCTTACATAATAAGTCTGACCTGCTGTAAGACCTGTTAAGTTTGTAAAGTTTGTATTTGAGCTGATACATGTAGTACTCACCAAAGCTCCACAAGCTCCACTGAATACCTGAGCATACAAAGATGTCGTTGAAACAGTCCCAACAGAAACTACATTCTTTAACTGGAAAGTATGGCCAGTTGATGTTGCAGTAAATTTATACCAAACATCATCATCAGCTGTTCCTGAACAAGATCCAAGAGCAACTCCTGAACTTGTTCCTCCTAATGTCGTCCCTGATGTTACACTTCCACAATTCGTATCTGGGTTGATCGTAATTGCTACTGCATTAGCACAGTCATCATTTGCCGGTGGCGGCGGAGGTGTACTTACACAGATGTTAAAACTTGCGTTAGCCGTAACAGCAGTAGAGTAAGTATAAACTCTTACATAATAAATCTGCCCTGGAGTAAGACCTGTAACAATATTTGTTTCAGGATCGGAACACAATATACTTGTTAAAGTACCACAACTTCCTGACAATACCTGGAAATACATATCTGTAGTTCCTGTTGTAGTTCCTGTAGAAGTTATATTAGATAACGCTATCACATGACTTGCTGCTGTTGCAGTAAATTTATACCAAACATCATCATTCGGGCCTCCGAAACAAGTACCTGCAGCCATAGACTCCGTAGCTCCCAAAGTATTCCCCGGAGTAGTCGCAATACAAGTTAAAGAAGGATTTACTGTTAAATTCACTGCGCCTGAACAATTATCATTTGCAGGAGGTACTACAGTAGTAGTAAAGTTTCTTTCTGTACAACCTGCTGATACAACAACACCATTATAAGCCGTAATCGTATAGTAATACTGTGTTGTTGGGTTCAACTGCTGCGCAGCAGTAAGGGTATAAGTAGTAACGTTACCCATATCAAAATTACTCAAAACATTGGAAGAACCTGCCGTAGTTCCGATACTTAATCTATACCCTAATGCTCCGCTTACCGCAGACCATGAGAAAGTGGTTAACACAGGTAATCCGGTCTGAGCAGTCGAAGGAGCACTCACAGACGGACATCCCAATGTAGCCATTGTTGTAAAGGATCTTTCTGTACATCCTGTAGAAGCACCCGCAGAATTCACTGCATAAACTGTATAATAATATTGAGTATTAAAACTCAAAGAACTGGTTAAAGTATAAGAATTAGTAATACCAACATCCTGCATATTCATAACATTGGTTCCCCCTGGTGTAGTTCCGATACTGATCTTATAGGATGAAGCATAGTTGGAAGCTGCCCAGGTAATTGTAGGCATCACAGAAACATTCGTAGCTGCAGCCGCAGGTGCAGAAACAGCCGGACAAGCCGGAGCTGCTGCCGGAGTAAGTCCCAGCAGACCGGTAACTGATTTTGTTGTTGTTCTTGTTCCCGTTGGAGGTGATGCCGGGTCAGGATTCACGGAGTCACTTCTATAATACAAAGTAGAATTGGAAGGTCCGGTATAGGTGTAGAATTTATTTGTTGATGCTGTATAATCAGCCGTATTCTCATCTATAGCAAACACAAGGTTATCTGTATTGTTATAAGCAAAAGGCACCGTAAAATTTACAGTCACTTCTCCTCCGGAAGCACTTACAGTACCAGCAAAAACCTGAGTCATACCAGATACGGGAATCCAGTCTGTTGTAGATGAAAAAGAAGTTTTGGTAGTATGTGCTACATACACTACCCAATCTACTGATTTTGAAATATCAGCATTGTTCGGAACATAAAACTTCATACCGGTAATATTACCGGCAGCACTTGCATTAATTTCACTTTTAGTAAAAATCTGCTGTGTGTAATTATATCCGTAGTTGACATCAACCGGGACATATCCGCCCTGTGACGTCCCGCTGCCGAGTGTTACCTGGGCATTCATAATGGAAGCTATTAAAAATAGACTTAATAGTAATAATCTCTTCATAAATAGTAATAATAAAAAGTTAGGGCGGTAAATGTATAAATATTAATTGATATTTTAACAATAACATTAAAAAATATCATAAAACAATAAATAAAAACAAATAAAAACACATTAAAAATACAATATAATCAAACGTTTATTTAGTTTTAACATTTAATTCGCAATTCGTTGAAAAACATTAAATATCTGTAAATCAAAAAATTAATTACCACACAATTAAAATAGACTTCAGAAAATTTTTCTATTTAACATAAAAATACATTTATGAATTTTCATCATTATATTCAATATGTAGACAAAAAAAGAGTGGCTAAAAGCCACTCTTTACATTATGATATCTTTTTCTTAATTTAAATAAAACTCATATTTATTAAGAAGTTGAATTTCCTTGATCAAATCCCCATTGAGATCTACCGAATGTTTCATTGATTGTACTTCAATGTCAGAACCATCCTCCAGATTTTTAATAAAGAATTTCAGCTTTTGATTTCCTTTATTCCTATCAAGAACTGCTCTGAAAAAATCAAGATCTTCAGGCCTTACATCCATCACATCCATCACCAGAGATATACTTTTTGCAAACCGCTCAAAGGCTTCCTGAAGTTCTATGACATCATTTACATTCACAAAGACTCTTCCATCCTTCACCTGAGCAAATTTTATCTTAAAAATAACAAATCTCTGAACCTCAAGTTTCTCCTTCAGCCTCATATAATCCCTATCTCCTAACCTGAACGAATAAGATCCCGAATAATCCTCCAAAGTAACAAAAGCCACTTTTTCACCACTCCTGAAACCATCCTGAACTCTATATTCCGTAATCAGACCGGCAACTGTATATTCTTTTCCGCCACCCCCGTTTTCTCTTTCTTTCTGAAGGGTTTTCCAGTCTTTCTTTTTCTCTTCAAACAGCTCTTCCTGTTTATTGGCAAAAGCTTGTTCTTTATAAGCATCTACCTCATCCAGATTCAGGAACAAGAAATTACCTTTAGGCTCAGCTTTTTTCGTTATTTCTTCTACAACCTCCTCTTCACCTGCCACCACATCATCAGATACAATTTCAGTAAGATCTACAGCATCATCCTGAGCATCCGCTTCTAAAACAGGCGCTTCATCCGTAACTACTTTCTCTTCTTCGTTTTTCTCAAGAACCGATTTTTTAGAAAGCTGCCCCTGCATAAACTGGAACTGATATTTAAACTCATCTAATGGATGTGCAGAAAGATAGAAACCAATAATTTCCTTTTCCTTGTTTAGTTTATGCATATTCGGCCATTCCGGGCAAGGCGGCAGTTTAGGCTGTTCAATCTGAACCTCTTCTGCAAAATCTGCAAACAGAGAATGTTCCATCTCATTTTTACTTTCCTGAAAGCTTTGTCCATATCTGATTAATCTTTCCAGATTTGTTCTTCCAGCCATATCAATATCAAAATACTGACCTCTGTGGAAAGAATCCAATTCATCAAAAGCTCCGGCAAGCACCAAACTTTCCGCTACCCTCTTGTTCATCTGAGAAGGCATTATTCTCTCGAAGAAATCGTAAATATTTTTAAATCTTCCGTTTTCTCTTTCTCTTGTAATACCTTCACTCGGTCCTTCACCAATTCCTTTGATTGCTCCCAATCCGAAACGGATCTGACCTTTTTCGTTTACCGAGAATTTATATTGAGATTCATTCACATCCGGCCCCAATACATCCACTCCCATACTTTTACAATCCTCCATAAACATGGTAATTGAATCCGTATTGTTAATGTTATTACTCATTACACTCGCCATATATTCAGCCGGATAATTTGCTTTCAAATATGCGGTCTGATAAGCGATAAATGCATAACATGTTGAGTGGGACTTATTGAAGGCATATTCTGCAAAGGCCTTCCAGTCATTCCAGATTTTCTCTAGTCTTTCTTCATTCAGATTGTTTTTTCTACCTCCTTCAATGAATTTCGGGTACATTTTATTCAGAACGTCGATCTGCTTTTTACCCATCGCTTTTCTCAACGTATCAGCCTCACCCTTGGTAAAGTTGGCCAGTTTCTGGGACAAAAGCATTACCTGCTCCTGATAAACGGTAATTCCGTATGTTTCTTTTAAATATTCTTCTGTTTCCGGCAAGTCATAAACAATCTCTTCAATCCCATGCTTCCTGTTGATAAAGTTTGGAATATATTTGATCGGACCCGGACGATACAATGCGTTCATGGCAATAAGATCGGCAAAAACCGTTGGTTTAAGCTCCCTCATGTATTTTTGCATTCCGGGACTTTCATACTGGAAAATACCAACCGTTCTTCCTTCTTTAAATAACTGATACGTCTTGGTATCATCAAGTGGAATAAGATCAGGGTCAATATCCAATCCATGTCTTGCTTTTACCAGCTTCAATGCATCTTTAATAATAGTCAAGGTTCTCAACCCCAGGAAGTCCATCTTCAAAAGACCAGCACTTTCCGCTACGGAGTTATCAAACTGTGACACTAAAATATCAGCGTCTTTTGCTGCAATGGTTACCGGAACCAGATTACTCACATCTTCCGGTGTAATGATTACACCACAAGCGTGAATTCCTGTATTTCTGATACAGCCCTCCATTTTTTTAGCACTGGCCAAAACTCCGTGCCGTGCATCATCAGGACTATTAAGAACATATCTCATTTCATCAACGAGCATTTGTTCTTCCGGTTTTAACTTATCATATTTTGCTAAAGCTTTCGCTATATTCATTCCGGGACTCGCAGGAATCAGTTTAGCAATATTGTTGGTGTCAGGAATTGGAACATCCAATACTCTTCCGGCATCTTTAATAGCAGATTTCCCACCCAAAACCGAATAAGTAATAATCTGCGCAACCTGAGTCTTACCGTATTTTTCAACAACCCATTTGATAATTTTATCTCGTCCTTCATCATCAAAGTCAATATCAATATCGGGCATGGATACCCTTTCCGGGTTTAGGAATCTCTCAAAAAGGAGATCATATTTAATAGGGTCTACATTGGTAATTCCGATACAGTAAGCAACGGCAGATCCAGCTGCAGAACCCCTTCCGGGACCTACCCAAACTCCCATATTACGGGCTTCGTTGCAGAAATCCTGTACAATAAGGAAATATCCTGGATAACCGGTGTTGGCGATTACTTCAAGTTCGAAATCAAGACGTTCTTTTATCTCGTCTGTAATTCCTGTACCTATATATCTTCTTTTTGCTCCTTCATACGTAAGATAGGTAAGATAAGCCATCTCCCCTCTTTTTCCTCCATCTACCTCATCTTCTGCATGGATGAATTCTTCCGGAATATCAAACTTCGGAAGGAGAACATCTCTTTTTAAGGTATAAGGTTTAAACTTTGCTGTGAATTCTTCATAGGCATCAAAAGCATCAGGATAGGCTAAAAAAGCTTCTTTTATTTCATCAGAACTTTTGATAAAATATTCACCTGTTGCTAATCCTCTTCTTTTGCCAAATCCTTTTCCAACAGGAGTTGTCAGCTTTTCACCATCTTTGATGCAGCTTACAATATCCTGAATGTTAGAATCATCTTTATTGGTATAGAAAGTTTCGTTCTGAGCTAAAATCTTAACACTGTATTTATCTGCCAGATACAACAGAACTTCATTCAAGTGCTCTTCTTCAGGCAGATTATGATTTTGAATCTGTACATAAAAATCATCTTCAAAGGTATCTTTCCACCATTTGAAAAGCTCTTCCCCTTTCTGCTCACCGGTATTTAAGATTGCATCAGGAATATCTCCCATAATTCCGGAAGTTAAAGCAATAATTCCTTCTTTATATTCAGCAATCAGTTCACGGCTTATCCTTGGAACTCCAAAATAGAATCCCTTAAGGAAGCCAATACTGGAAAGTTTGGCCAGGTTTTTATATCCGTTAAAGTCTTTCGCCAAAAGTACTACCTGCGTTCTCCTGTCCGGATCATCTTTGGTAAACTGCTTTTGCTCATAACGCTCTGAAATATAAAATTCACAGCCTACGACGGGAATAAGCGGTTCGGAAACCGGCTCTACTTCATTGAATTCAGTTCCGTTTTCTTCTGCTTCCTGCTTTTTTGCCAGATATTCTTTATGTTTCTTTGCCCGATCCCCATTAGCTCCTTCCACTGCTGAAACGAACTTAAAAGCTCCCATCATATTCCCAAGATCTACCATACCGACAGCCGGGAAATTTTCATCAGAAGCTTTTTTAATCAGATCATTGATGCTAGAAGTAGCCGTTAATGTAGAAAAAACACTGTGGTTATCAAAATTGAAGTATTTTCCTAAATCAATTTCATCAATACTCCCAAAGTCCTGTTGCTTTTTCTTATTATGGAAATCAGCAACCTGCCTTCTGATAACAATATTGAAAGGCTTTATCGGATCTGGGTAAAGGCTTTTGAAATAAGCAAGCTGGTCTTCTGAAATCTTTAATGTTTCAGCAGGTACTACTCCAATTCTTACCATTTCAAAGAAAGCACTGGCCGTAGCATTTACGTCGGCCGCAGCATTATGGGCTTCATCAAATTTATACCCATAAAGTTTCTCATAAAGCTCCTCCAGTTTCGGAGATTTGTATCGTCCTCCACGTCCTCCGCCAAGCTGACAGAAGTCGGTTCCCAAAATCATGGTATCTGCTTTGGGTTTTTCCTGCAGGTTATCTTTCAGATTTTTTCTGTAAAATTCTGCACCTACGATATTGTAGTCGAATTCCACATTGTGTCCGGAAACTACTCTTACCCTTTCAAGAACTTTAGAAAACTCTTCGAGAATCTCCTGTAAATCTCGTCCTTCTTCATTGGCAATTTTCGTTGTAATTCCGTGAATACGTGCTGCATTGAAGGGAATATCATACCCTTCAGGTTTTATTATATAATCCTGGTTTTCAATCAACTTTCCATCATCATCATGCAACTGCCATGCAATCTGAACCATTCTTGGCCAGTTATCCGAATCTGAAAGCGGAGCGTTGAAATTTTTTGGTAAACCGGTTGTTTCTGTGTCAAAAATTAAATACATATAATGTTCTAACTTTTTTATAAAAGAGAATGTAAAGTTACTTCATTTTTTCCAATAATTGTTTTATGAGCCCAATACACAAAATCAATAATATCCAAAACAAACAAATTATAATATTCTTAACGAATAACTCCAATATTTTAAGTTAAATTAAAATTATATTAAAAAATTAGAGTTATCTACTACAATACAACTGGTTATTAAAATTTTACTATAATTTTGATCAACCATACTTTTAACAATTTACTACCTAAAATGAAGAAACAATTACTTTTAATCAGTTCTTTAACTGTTTCACTGATAAGTGCACAAAACAACGAAGAATTAAACAGACAATTTGAACGGCAGAGAATAGAGAACAACAACAAGTTTGACACTTATGTGTCAAAGAGATTCGGCACTGATAGAAGTCCCGAAACCTTAAAGCAGATTGAACAGCAGAGAGCTACCCTGGCAGGTTTCTTACCCGATAACAGACCTTATTTCCTGCAGGCACATGATGGTGATCAAATCAAAAACTCCAATTCTGATTTTTTACAGGGAGGAACGATCACAGGTTTAACAGGATCTTTTAATGGAGAAGGTATTAAGTTTACCATTTTTGACGGCAGTACTTCCTCTAATGTAGCAAGAGTATTTGCAGGACACGTTTTTTTCAACAATCTTCCTAACAGAATAACGAATAAGGAAAGCAGTACCGTTAATTACGGTGATCACGCAACAGCTGTTTCAAGCTTTATTGGTGCTAAAGATTATCCATACACCGTTACCTTTAACGATGGTACAACAAGACAGGTTAATTTCAAAGGTATTGCACCCAACTCTACTATAGATGCTTATGCTTTTGGAACCTCTGTACTGGATGGAGAAACTGCACAAAGCACTGTATATCAAAAAATCACTAAAGCTCAACCTAACATTTCCAACCATTCCTATGGAAGCAACCAGGGATGGGCAGATCCTCAGCTGATCAATAATGAACCGTCATGGGTTTGGAATGGAGCTTTTGCCAGCCCAAACACCTCTTTGGATGCTCAGGGAACTTACCTTACTGACGATCGTAATTATGATCAGATTGTATACAATAATCCATCATACATCATTATAAAATCTGCAGGAAATTCATTCGGCGAAGGGCCAAGTACTGCTACCAGTACTTATAAAAAATACTATAGAGACAACAGTGGTAATTTGGTTGAATTTGCACCAACAGACACGCTTCCTTCTAACAATTGTGCACTGGGATATGATTGTATAGGGATTGGTTCTCTTGGAAAAAACATTATTGTGGTAGGAGCTACTGACAGAATTACAACGAATAACGGAAGATATACTGCTTCTTCAGATGTTATCCATTCCAGCTACAGCAGCGCAGGACCAAGAGATGACGGAGGCATTAAACCAGACATTACAACTGTGGGAACAGAAGTTGCCAGCGCATGGACAGATAATAATGCCACAGGAGGCAGCAAAATAGATATTGGAGACGGTACTTCTTATTCTGCTCCTGTAGTAACTGGTATTGTAGGACTTTGGACACAGATCAACAAACAACTGTTTGGAGGAAACTTATTGAATGCTGCATCAGCAAAAACCTTAATGGTGCATTCAGCTAAAGAAGCAGGCAACATAGGACCAGACCCACAATTCGGATGGGGCTTTATTGATGCTAAAAAAGGAGCTGAACTTTTGGTAGGAAAATCCAACAGCAGTATTATTTTTAATGATGAAACATTAACCAGCGGAGTTGCCAATGTAAAAACAGTAAAAGCATCAGGTTCAGAACCGTTAAAAGTAACAATTTCCTGGATAGATCCTGAGTTTACCAACTTCACCAATCAATGGAGCAATATTTACAACAACAGAACCTCAAAGCTGATTAATGATTTGGATTTAAAGATTACAGATACTACTACAAACACCGTTTACTATCCATGGAAACTGGATGCCAACAATCCAATGACCCCTGCTACAAAAGGAGATAATACGGTAGACAACGTAGAACAGGTAATAGTAGATGCTCCGGTTGCAGGAAGAACTTATAAAATAGAGATCACCAACAAAGGGATACTGAAAAATAATACAGGCGGAAATGCCCCTCAAAACTACTCTGTCATCGTAACAGGATTTACAGAGGTATTAGGAACTAAAGATATCACCAATCCTCTTAATAATCTTGCTATTTCCCCTACCATTACCAAGGATTATACAAACATCCTAAAAGCACCTAAAAAGTCTGCTTTCAATGTATAAATTACAGAGTGGCACCATTAATAATGACAAAGAACAGTTAGATTTATCCGCATACACAAAAGGAATTTACATCATTGAAGTAAAAACAGACAAAGATGTTATTTCTAAAAAAGTGATCAAGGAATAACCTATATCTACAAAGATTTTATACAAAATACTAACAGTTGTTAGTATTTTGTTTTTTTGTGTATATTTGCTTCCTATGGAAAATGCACTTCACGAAAAAGTTTCTCAGGATATATTGCTCAAAGCGTATAATCATATGATGCTGGCCAAAGCCATGGCCGATATTTACGAAGAAAACAGAAATGTCTGTAAATATGTTCATAGCACATCAAGAGGCCACGAAGCTATTCAGCTTGCAACAGCCTATCAGCTGAAGAAAGAAGACTGGGTTTCTCCTTATTACAGAGACGAAAGTATTCTTCTGGGAATCGGTTTTGAGCCTTATCAACTAATGCTTCAATTACTGGCTAAAGCTGATGATCCTTTTTCAGGAGGAAGATCTTATTACTCCCACCCTTCAAGCAGGGATGAAAACAAACCTAAAATTGTTCACCAAAGCTCCGCAACCGGAATGCAGACTATCCCTACTACAGGGGTAGCACAGGGAATAAAGTATATTCAGGATTTTAATCTTCAGGAATTTGAAAATAATCCTGTTGTGGTGTGCAGCCTTGGAGATAACTCTGTTACTGAAGGTGAAGTAAGTGAGGCATTACAGTTTGCGGCATTACACCAGCTTCCTATTATTTTCCTGGTTCAGGATAACGAATGGGGAATTTCCGTAACCAAGGATGAAGCAAGAACCTGCGACGCTTATGATTTTGTAGCTGGATTCACGGGATTAAGCAGAATGAGAGTAGACGGAACTGATTTCGTGGAAAGTTTCGAAGCCATGAAAAAAGCAGTAGATTTTGTAAGAACAGAAAGAAAGCCTTTGGTTGTCTGTGCAAAAACTGTATTGATCGGGCATCATACTTCCGGAGTAAGAAGAGAATTCTATAGAGACGAAGAAGATTTAACAAAACATAGAGCTAAAGATCCGGGAGAAATCCTTAGAAAACATTTACTGGAAACAGGTACTGATGAAGATCTTTTAAAACAAATCACTAAAAAGACCCGTCTTGAAGCAGAAGAAGCTTTTGAAAAAGCTAAGAATGCAGAAGATCCGAAGCCTGAAACCGTAATGCAGCATGTTTTTGCTCCCACTCCTATTACTGAGGAAACAGGAACTCGTGAACCTGCCAACGGAGAAAAAATTGTAATGGTAGATGCTGCCATCCACGCCATACAGGAATTGATGTGGAAACACCCTGAAGCCCTTCTTTACGGACAGGATGTAGGAGAAAGAATCGGTGGGGTTTTCCGTGAAACGGTAACTTTAGGAAAAAAATTCGGAAGCAAAAGAGTATTCAATACTGCTATTCAGGAGGCTTATATCATTGGATCTACTGCCGGAATGAGCGCTGTTGGGTTAAAACCAATCGTTGAGGTTCAGTTTGCAGATTATATTTATCCGGGAATCAATCAGTTAATTACAGAGATTTCAAAATCAAACTATTTAAGTGGTGGAAAATTCCCTGTAAGCAACATCATCCGTGTTCCAATCGGAGCATACGGTGGTGGTGGCCCTTACCATAGTGGAAGTGTTGAAAGTATTTTAGCCAACATCAAAGGGATCAAAATAGCATATCCAAGTAATGCTGCCGACTTTAAAGGGTTATTAAAAGCAGCTTATTATGATCCGAATCCTGTAGTAATGCTGGAACACAAAGGATTATACTGGAGTAAAGTTCCGGGAACTGAAGATGCTAAAACGATAGAACCGGCTGAAGACTATGTTCTTCCGTTTGGAAAAGGGAAAGTAATCATTGAAGCTGATAAGGACGAAACTGAAAAAGGCAGAACTTTATTGGTTGTAACTTACGGAATGGGTGTTTACTGGGCTAAAGAAGCAGCCAAGAATTTCAATGGAAGAGTTGAGGTAATTGACTTAAGAACATTGATTCCTCTGGATGAAGAACTTGTTTTTGAAAGAGTAAAAGCCCACGGAAAGTGTATCGTTCTCACCGAAGAACAGCTTAACAACTCTTTTGCAGAAGCCTTTGCACACCGTATTTCTAAAAACTGCTTCAAGTATCTTGACGCACCCGTAGAAACCATGGGATCGCTGGATGTACCTGCTGTTCCTATCAATCTGGTTCTGGAAAAAGAAATGCTTCCCAATGCTGAAAAACTCAGCAGTAAGATTGAAGAAATGCTGAAATATTAATTTTATATAAAATTAAAACCTCTAAAAATTTTAGAGGTTTTTTTATGCAATTTTTTCACTACTTTTATTTAAGATTATCCATCTCAATTCTAGACCATTATAAACCAAGAAAATTTGATTACCCATTATCTGACAGGCATTACAAAACAAATCAGTCACAGTTTGGTATTTATTTTGTCTGTACACGCAAAACACATCCATCTTTATGATCACAACCAAATACGTCAATTATAAACAGGTTCTCAATCTTGCCGGTGTACATCTTATCCTAATCTCTATCTGGTGTACCCTGATTGCTGTTTTCTTTTATTTCTTCAACTGGCACTGGATGACAATTCCATGGGTTCCTGTGGCTCTGATTGGTACAGCAGAAGCATTTCTTGTGGGTTTTAAAAACAACCAGGCCTATGACAGACTTTGGGAAGCCAGAAAAATATGGGGCGGAATTGTGAATTCCAGCCGTTCGTTTGCATCTATGGTGTATGCTTTTGATACAAAGAATGAAGAAATTGGTGTTTTTGATCTTGAAGACCGTAAAAAAAGAATTGTTTACCGTCATATTGCGTGGCTGTATACTTTCCGTGAACAGCTTTTGGTTCCTACAGAATGGGAGCATATCAGTACGGAAAATAATAAATTCGGGAATATCAACCTGAGAAGAAACAGGCTGATCAAGGCAGGATTTCCGGATTATGGAAGAGCCCCTATTTTCCTGCACAAATATCTTTCGGAGGAAGAATATGAGCTTAAGAATGATTATAAAAACTTTGCTACCTATCTGACTGCTCAACAAGCAAAAGACATCAATGAGCTTAAAAACATGGGAGCCATTACAGAATTCAACCAGACTCAGCTGCAGAACGCTCTGAATGAATTTTATAATTTCCAGGGACAGGCAGAAAGAATCAAAAAGTTTCCTTCTCCAAGACAGTTTGCCAGTACAGCTTTTGTTTTTAACATCCTGTTCATTATGCTGCTTCCGTTGGGATTAGTCAATGAGTTTGCAAAGCTCGGTGATTGGGGAATCTGGACTTCTATCCCTTTCTGTATCATCATCGGGTGGATCTACATCATTATGGAACTGGTAGGAGATTATTCCGAAAATCCTTTTGCAGGATTAATGTTTGATGTTCCTATGCTTTCCATCTGCAGAACAATTGAAATTGATCTTCTTCAGATGAGTGGAGAAACAGATCTTCCGGATCCTATTTCTTCTAAAAACGGAGTCTTAGTATAATTTTTTTTTAAGTTATCATTTAAAAAAAAAATGAATTTCAAAATCTTTCAAAAAAAATAAAAATATTCTGTAAAATATATTAAAAAAACTCATTGTTTTTCATAATTTAGAGGCATTGAAAGCATTGGCTATGTTGATCCATCCGGATAGATTTGGCTTATACTTTTTTCATCAGCTAATCATTTATCCCTTCTTTTTAAACAATGAGATCCAAGCAACTCCTGCAGGTCATGACAATAATATGTCTAACCTTATTCTGTCCTAAAGTAAAATCACAGACAGCTTTCAACAAAGAGTTGCCAAAAGAATTTACAGAAAAATTCACCAAAGAAATTAATGACAGTATTCCTTCTCTGGGATCTTTCATTGTATCGCAAA
The DNA here is from genome assembly GCF_050753305.1 of Chryseobacterium sp. 'Rf worker isolate 10'. Classification (NCBI taxonomy): domain Bacteria; kingdom Pseudomonadati; phylum Bacteroidota; class Flavobacteriia; order Flavobacteriales; family Weeksellaceae; genus Chryseobacterium; species Chryseobacterium sp. 'Rf worker isolate 10'. The sequence goes on along the minus strand of NZ_JBOZOF010000001.1, from coordinate 351,535 downwards.
ACAATAAGGTTATTTATGAGCAGTATTTTCACGGAGCCAACAAAGAAACCATCTTCAGCATAAAATCTGTTACCAAAAGTATCGTGTCTGTGCTGGCAGGTATTGCACAAGATAAAAACATACTTCCCAATCTCAACACTCCGGTTTTAAAAATTCTTCCGGAATACAACATTTCAAGAAGCAGATTTAAAAATATTTCCAACATTGAAGGAAAAGTAACTCATGATTCCATTAGAAATACATTAACATTAAAAAATCTACTGACCATGCAGGGTGGTTTTGACTGGGTTGAAAATTCAAAAATTTCAACAGCGATGTCTTTTTCCGGTGATCCTGTAAAATTTGTACTGGATCTGCCTTTTGAAGAATATCCGGGAACCGTATTCAATTACAACAGTGGTGAAACCCATCTTTTTGGGGCTGCTTTGGCAAAAATTGTAAAGACCAATCTGAAACAATTTGCTGCAGAAAATCTTTTTAGACCTTTAAAAATGAATATTCCCCGATGGGATACGGATTCAATGGATAGAAACTTTGCAGGTTCAGAGCTTTTTATGAAGCCTGAAGATCTATTGAAATTCGGTACTATGATCCTGAATAACGGAAAATTTAGCGGCAAACAGATTGTCTCTTCAAAATGGATTCAGGAATCTACTTCTGAACAGGTAAAGCTGGATTCATGGGATGTAATGCCGGATGCCAACGGATATGGTTATTACTGGTGGCGAAGAAAGACCAACGGACATCAGGCTTTCGTAGCCACAGGTTATGGCGGACAGCTTATCTGCGTCATTCCTGATTTAAAAATGGTTATCGTAACCACCTGCTTTCTGAATGACAAAAACAAAGGCAGAACAGAAATCAAAAGACTTCACTATTTCATTGATAAAATGACTAAAGGAGATCTATAAGCATTAATTTCCAATCTAATTTTGATAATGACTTCGTAATCTACAATACAATGGCTGTTGTGTTTTTCACTTCGGAAATCATAAATGAGCTGTGCGTACTTGCGATGTGCTGAAGCGTCGTAAGTTTCGTCAGCATAAAATTGCGGTAGTCTTCAATATCTTTCACCCCTATTTTAAGGATATAATCGTAGTCTCCGCTTACATGGAAGCATTCTGTAACCTCCTGAAGATCCATCACTTCTTTTTCAAACTGCAGTACAAATTCCTTCTTGTGCTGACTTAGTTTTACATGACACAGAACAATAAAATTTTTCTTAACTTTACTCCTGTCCAATAAGGCTACATATTTTGAAATGACGCCTGCATTTTCAAGCTTTTTCACACGCTCATAAACAGCTGTAACAGACAATCCAAGCTTACCGGACAGTTCTTTGGTGGTTTGTTTGCAGTCTTCCTGTAAAAAAAGCAAGAGTTTCTTATCAGTTTCGTCAAGTTCCATAGATATTTTTTTGGTAAAAGTTTAATAATTTCGAAGATACTAAATATTTTTTCTAAATAAACAATATTTTACAGTTTTATATTCTATAAATTCAAATTTATATTGTAATAATTAGCAAATTAATGCAAATTGGAACAATAAAATAAAAACAATATTTATGGAAAACTTTAACGCAGCCAACGAGATCCAGGATCTTCAGTATTTTGGTGAATTCGGAGGAGTGAATCCTTCTATCTCAGACAGCTCTACCTATACATTTCTTTCTGCAAAGACGATGTTCGATACTTTCGAAGGAAATGCGGAAGGATGCTACCTGTATTCCAGACACTCATCCCCGATGAATCTTTATCTGGCTCAGGCTCTTGCCAAGATGGAAAACACAGAATCTGCCAACGTTACAGCATCCGGAATGGGAGCTATCACTTCTGTTTTGATGCAGGTATGCAAAAGTGGTGACCATATTATTTCAAGCAGAACAATCTACGGAGGAACTTATGCTTTTCTGAAAAACTTCTTACCTCAATTCAATGTAGGAACTACTTTTGTTGATATCAACAATTTTGAATCTATAGAAAAGGCAATCACTCCCAATACAAAAGTGATCTATTGTGAAAGTGTAAGCAATCCGCTTCTTGAAGTTGCAGACCTTAGAAAACTTTCTGAAATCTGTAAAAAACACAACCTGAAACTGATTGTAGACAATACCTTCTCCCCTCTTTCTATTTCTCCAACCTTATTTGGGGCAGATGTAGTAATTCACAGTTTGACGAAGTTCATCAACGGAAGCAGTGATACAGTAGGCGGTGTATATTGTGCCAGCCAGGCATTTATTGATGACACCAAAAATGTAAATTCCGGAGCGTGTATGCTTCTTGGCCCAACCATGGACAGCTTAAGATCCTCAAGTATCTTAAAGAACCTGAGAACATTACATATCAGAATTAAGCAGCACAGCCACAATGCAATGTATCTGGCTGAAAGATTCGAAAAAGACGGATTAAAAGTATCTTATCCGGGCTTACCATCGCATAAAAACCATGAATTAATGAAAAGTATGATTCATGAAGAATACGGATACGGAGGATTATTGACTCTGGATGCCGGAACAACAGAAAAAGCAAACGAACTGATGGAGATGATGCAGACAGAAAATCTGGGTTATCTTGCCGTGAGCTTAGGATTTTATAAAACCCTATTCTCATGCTCAGGAAAATCTACCTCATCTGAAATCCCTGAAGAAGAACGAGCTTCCATAGGTATTTCTGACGGACTGATCAGATTCTCCATCGGTCTTGACCACGATATCAAAAGAACTTACCATAAAATGAAAGAGTGTATGCAGAAAGTAGGAGTTCTTAACCACCATGAAAACATTTCTATCATCTAAATTTATTGTAAAAAGGCTGTTTCGTTTGAAACAGCCTTTTTTTATTTATTTGATGAATGCGCTAAAGCCCATTTCCTATTGATATATTTTTGCAGACAATTACCCTGTTACTTCTTATAATAATGATGAGGAAAAGCTTCTTCAGGTTTCATTCTGAAAACATTCAGCAATATCCAGGATTTTAAGAAACCATATCCGTAAGAAAACATCTGAATATAAGTGGAAATAACCGCCATACCGGCAATACTTAGATTTTTAGTTAGTAATAAAGCGTGAAACAGCACTAAAAAGGTATACAATCCATAGAAAGAAAGGATAATCCCTCTTCCCATAAGGAAATACTCAAGAAAACCCATTATGTATCCTAACATAAACAAGGTAGGAAATGCAAAAGAAATTTTCACATAATTCGGGTGCCTCTGATTAAGAATTGGTCTTGCACAACCAAACTGATAGACCTGCTTGGAGAATTTCCCAAAATCAACCCTACGTTTATGATATACGGCAATATCATCAAAAAAAGCAGTAGTAAATCCGTTTTCCCAAAGGGTCATAGAGAGATCCGGATCCTCACCGATTCTCATTTCTGAAAATCCTCCTACCTTTTCAAAAACAGCCTTTTTCACTCCCATATTAAAGCTTCTGGGCTGAAATTTTGAAACCGCTTTCTTATTACCTCTGATTCCTCCGGTGGTAAAAACTGAAGTCATGGAGTAGGAAATAGCCTTCTGCATCAGATTGAATCCTTTATGTGCTTTATCCGCACCTCCAAACGCATCACAAGGGATCGTCAGGATATCATTTTTAATATGTTCAATATAATCCTTTTCAACAATGACATCACTGTCTACAAATACCAGCCATTCATTGGAAGCTCTTGCAGCCCCATAATTCCTCGTCAATCCAGGACCTGAATTATCCTTTCTGAAATATTTAATATGTAAACCCTGTTCAAAATTTTTAATGGTAGGTTTCAGATCGATCAAAGAGCCGTCATCTACAATAATGATCTCGAACTCCTTATCTGTCTGCTGGGTAAGAGAAGTCAGCAACTCAAAAAGTTCGTCTTTTCGGTTGTAAATGGCAACGACAATGGAAATAGTAGGTTTCAAATTGAAAATTTTTCAAAATTACTTATTCGCTGAACAACCTACAAACAGTTTAGGAGAAATTAATGATGTTGAACTGTATTCGTCTTAATCAAAAGAGATTATCGATGAAATTTTGAGCCAAGTTATTTGGCATTTTAAACAAAATAGACACCATAAATCTCTCCTAATTTTGCTATAGAAATTTAAACCAACAACAAAATGGAACCAATTATCAGCTCATTGCAGCAGCCTGTTCAATCTGGATTTAATGCCTATTCGACAGCCCAGGAAATCATTGAAGGAATTGATCTTACCGGAAAAACAGTGATCATAACCGGTGGTTATGCAGGAATAGGTCTTGAAACCACAAAAGTACTTACTTCAGCCGGAGCCCACGTCATTATTCCCGCAAGAGACATTGAAAAAGCAGGAAAAAATCTGACAGGAATTCAAAATTTTGAACTTGAAAAAATGGATCTGATGGATCCAGCATCCATTGATGCTTTTGCAGAAAGATTTCTATCATCAGGTAGAAGTCTGGATCTACTCATTAATAACGCAGGAATCATGTGGGTTCCTCTCCGCAGAGACAGTAGAGGCATTGAATCTCAGCTGGCAACTAACTACCTTGGACAGTTCCACCTTACTGCAAAACTATGGCCGGCTCTAAAAAAAGCAAACGGAGCAAGGGTTATCAGTGTTTCTTCTTATGGACATCAGATGTCTCCTTTTAATTTTGAAGACCCCAATTTTGAGAAAAGAGAGTATGACACCCTTTCCGGATATGGGCAATCCAAAACAGCCTGTAACCTGTTTGCCGTAGAACTCGATGAAAGAGGGAAAGAATTCAATATCAGAGCGTATTCTCTTCATCCAGGGTCTGTATACGGAACTGATCTGGGCAGAGAAGAACCTATTGAACTTTTTAAACAACTCGGAACACATGATGAAAACGGAAATATCAAACCTGAGGTGGAAGCACGATTAAAAACCATTCCACAAGGAGCAGCAACAACAGTCTGGTGTGCTGTAAGCCCTCAACTCAATGAAATAGGCGGAGTTTATTGTGAGAACTGCGATATTGCAGAAATAGACAGAGGACAAATTGAACATAGATTTGATGAACCGGCAACAATCTATGGAGTACAGCCCTATTCTATCGACAAGAAAAATGCAGAGTGCTTATGGAAATTAAGTGAAGAAATGCTTGGATTCCTTTTTGATGCTAAATAATTGTTTTTTAAATACATTTGTATTGCAAAAAACTTTTAACAATGAATTTCCAGATACAATACCTCACGCCGGATATCAAGCTTTCCAGTTATGATGATAAGCTGTTTAAAACAGAAACGGTTTTTGAATACCATATGCTGGTCTGGTTCATATCAGGAGAAACGAAAATTATTCAGGCAGATAAAATCTATCTGTTCAAGGCAGGAGATATTTTTCTGATTCCAAGAAATCATCTTGCCACGATTATCAATTATCCTAAAGATGGGCTTCCTCATAAAGCTGTAGTGATGCATCTCACCACAGAACGCCTGAAAGATTTTTACAGTTCTGTCGACTATCAGAAGAAAACCGGACATAGGGAATCCAGTATTCACAGCTTCAGCAGCCACCCGCTTCTGAATAGCTGTCTTGCTTCTCTGATTCCTTATTTTGAGATTGAAGGTCCATTTCCTGAGAATATTGCCCATTTAAAAATCACTGAAGCCATTAGTATTTTAAGGGAAATTGATCCGGCTATAGATACTTTACTGGCAGATTTTGATGAACCGGGAAAAGTGAATCTGATCAGTTTTATGGAGAAGAATTATATGTTCAATATGTCATTGGAACGCTTCGGATATCTGACAGGAAGAAGTTTATCAACTTTCAACCGTGATTTCAGAAGAATTTTTCAAACGACACCACAGCGCTGGCTTACCCAAAAACGTCTTGAACTGGCTTATTATCATTTATCAGAAAGGAATAAAAAACCATCAGATGTTTTTCTTGAAGTAGGATTTGAAGACCTCTCCCATTTTTCACATGCCTTTAAAAAACAGTATGGTTTTGCGCCGTCACTGGCAAAATAAAACAAAACAGGTTGTACGAAGATGTACAACCTATTTTTTATGATTTTAATAACTCCTGAAGTTATTTTTTCTTTAAAGTATCTGAATCTTTAGACTCCTTCTTTTGAGATATTACATTATGATTTAAAGCTTTTCTTTCAGGTTTTGAACGTGACGATTTTGATCCAGAACCAATCAGACCGAATAAATCAAAAATAACATCAAATATGTCAAAAAAATTCCAGGACATTTCTAATCTCAGAGGTTATTATTTATTATCTTCAATTTATGCACTCTCTTCGTTCCTTCATACTATTTTGTCCTATTATATAAAAAATCCCGACTTAAAGTAAATATATAATACTGCCGAAATAAAAAAAGCGATTACTGAACAGCTGAAAAGAAGCAGCTTGAACAGCGTTTTAAAATAGTAAAGTTCCAGTACATGCAAAACAAAAAACACTAAAAACGAAATGCCAGTTCCTATTAAAGAACCTACCACCAAAGTTTGCGTGTAGTTTTGCGCAGGTAAAGGATCTTTAAAAACAATAAAAAAAGAAAATGCCGCCAATACTAAAGCCACTGCACTTACTTTTTCTGTGAAGTATTTTGATCTCTTAGATTCCTTCTTTTGAGGTTTTTCATCATAGTTCAAGCTCTTTCTGTCAGGAGTTGAGTGTGATAATCCAGAACCACCTTGAAATATTCTGGATATATTAAAAATGAAATCTAAAAAATCAAGAAAATCTCCTAACACTTTTTCTTACTATTTATTATCTTCAAGTTTGTGTACCTTCTTCGTTCCTTCATACATTTCGTACTGTAAAAATCTCGTTTCCAGCTTTCCGTTGAAAAGTTTGATCTTTCTTGAAGGACGTAATCCAATTTTCTTCACTGCTTCTAAATCTGAAGAAATCAGCCAAGCCAGTGTATTAGGATAATGGGTTTTAAACGTATCTCCTATTTTCTTGTAGAAATCATCGTCATTGATGGAAATTCTCTCATCGTATGGAGGATTGAATACCATTAATAACGGGAAAAGTTCTTTTTTAGAATCAAAGAAATTTTGTTTTTTAATCTCGATAACATCTTCCATTTCTGCCGCCTCTACATTCATTCTTGCAGCATTCAGCATTTTTCCATCAATATCATAACCAACAATTTTTCCATCAAACTGTCTTACTCTGTTAATTCTGAATTCTTTGATTTTTGTAAACAAGTCCGCATCATAGTTATTCCAGTTCTGGAACCCGAATCTTTTTCTGAAGATCTGAGCCGGAAGATCCATCGCAATCATCGCTGCTTCAATCAATAATGTTCCGGAACCGCACATCGGATCAAGGAAATTTCCTTTTCCGTCCCAGCCCGCAAGCTGAAGCATTCCACTTGCCAACACTTCGTTGATAGGCGCTTCTCCCTGTTCTCTTCTGTACCCTCTCTTAAATAAAGGATCACCAGAAGAGTCCATGGAAATCATTACCAATTCCCTGTCTATATGAAGGTGAAATTTAATATCCGGATTTCTCGTTTCTACATTCGGACGTCTTTTGAATTTCTCCTGAAAATAATCCACGATGGCATCCTTCATTTTTAAAGTTACAAACTGAGAATGTTTGAATGTTTCAGAGTTTACAGTGGCATCAATAGAGAAAGACTGCTCAACATCCATAAAGTTTTCCCATTCAAATTTGAACAGTCTGTCATAGAATTGATGTTGATTAAAAGCCTTGAACTCATGAATGGGTACCAGAATTTTCAATGCTGTTCTCGCAGAATAATTGATTTTATAAAGAAAACCAAGATCTCCTTCACAATTTACCGCTCTGTTTTTAATTTCAACATTCCTTCCACCCAGTTTTTTGATTTCTTCCGCTAGAATCTGCTCCAATCCGAAGAATGTTTTTATCTGTATTTTAATATTTTCTGTATCCATAAGTTTGAATTAAAAGATTTAAAGCTTTAAAAATTAAAAGATTAGCCATCCAACTTCTTGTCCAATTGAATTTTTCAATCTCTTAATGTTGTAAAATACTTTGCTTTTAACCGCACAAATTTAGTTATTTTTGCATTATGGAATGGTTTGAATCTTGGTTTGATACCCCTTATTATCATTTGCTTTATAGCAACAGAGACTATACTGAAGCAGAAAACTTCATTACAAAGCTCACTGCGGACCTTCAGTTGCCGCCTCAGTCGAAAATCATAGATCTTGCTTGTGGAAAGGGAAGACACTCTGTTTTCCTTAATAAATTAGGGTATGATGTTTTGGGGCTGGACCTTTCAAGACAAAGTATTGAATCCGACAAACAGTTTGAAAATCAAACTCTGATTTTTGAAGTTCATGATATGAGAAACCCAATTGATGCGGATCCTATGGATGCAGTATTCAACTTATTTACAAGCTTTGGGTATTTTGATAATGAAAGCGACGATAAAAAAGTATTCCAATCCGTTTATAACGCTCTGAAGCCCGGAGGATATTTTGTACTGGATTATCTAAACGAAGAGTTTGTAAGAAATACTTTAGTTCCTGAAACAACAATAACCCGTGGTGATATTGATTTTAAGATTCTGAAGAAGATTGAAGGCAGACACATCATCAAAGATATCCGTTTTGAAGCCGACGGTAAGCCGTTTCATTTCTTTGAAAAGGTAAAGCTTCACACATTGGAAGCCATCCATAATTATGCTTCTGAATGTGGTTTTGAAAGAATAAAAATCTGGGGAGATTATCAGTTGAATGAATTTAAAAAAGAAAATTCCCCGCGTTGCATCAATTTATTTAAGAAAAAATAATGACAACAGTACTTTTACTGATTTTAAGTGTCGTAACAGGAGTATTCCTGGGAAAACACTTTGGTAAAAAAGAAAAACTGGCTAAAAATCTACTGATATTAAGTGCCGGTTTTTTGATTACGATCTGTCTTAATGAGGTCTTTCCGCAGGTTTATACCTCTGCCGGAAGCAATAATCTTGGGATATTCGTGATCGGAGGAGTTCTTCTTCAGATGATTCTGGAAGCGCTTACCAAAGGTTTCGAACACGGACACTTCCACCATCATAGCGAACATAATATTCTTCCTGCTGCTTTAATGGTAGGTTTATTCATCCATGCTTTCATTGAAGGAATTCCTCTTGCCAATGAAACACATGAGATGTCACCTTACCTGTGGGGAATTGTATTTCACAATCTTCCGATTTCATTTATTCTGGGAGCATTTTTATTTAACAGAAAAGGAGAATCCAAAAGTTCTTCATCCTATCCGTCTATTCTCATTGTAGCTTTATTTGCATTGGCTTCTCCAATGGGGATGTTGCTAGGAAATTATTTCAACCCTGATCTCCAGCCTTATTTTCTGGCTATTGTAGGAGGAATTTTCCTTCATATTTCATCCGTGATCATTTTTGAAAGCAATAAAAATCACAATATAGACTGGGTAAAGATCGGACTCGTTGTTTTGGGAGTTTCACTTGCGCTGATGATGCATGTTTTCCATCAACATCCCACTACCCATTCTCATTAAAATAAAAATAGCTCCGGAATCCGGAGCTATTTTTATTTTAATGATACATATTTTCCACAATCATTCTCGTTAATCTTTACCCATAACACTTTAGACAAATAAGTTAAAATTTGTTTTTTTAAAAATATTTTACATGAAAAAATAAATAAAAATTAAACATTTACATTATAAAGTGAAAAATACACATTGTTTAACATTTTTTAACAAACAAATAATAACAATACATTGTTTTTTGTACATTAGCTACATCAACAGCACCTAATAATGTATGAAGAAACATAAAAACTTAACAACATCAGTCTGTTTTTTTTTAATGACCGGTTTCATAGCGGCTCAGACTACGAAAAAAACAGATTCTTTAGAAGAAAAAAAGATTGATGACATTGTAATTATCGGTTACAAGACCCAGAAAAGATCCAGCCTTACAGCAGCTGTTTCTGTTATTTCCGACAAAAAACTCCAGGATTCCAACACCTCCAGCGTATCCGGTCTTCTGCAGGGAAAAGCTGCCGGAGTTCAGATCTTGCCTGGCGGAGGTTCTGCAGGCTCTGTAGCCACTGTAAAAATCAGGGGTACTTCCACTATCAATGGCCCAAGTAATGCCCTTTGGGTGGTGGATGGTGTAGTAATGCCCTATGCCCCCAACCTGGATCCCAATCAGATTGAAAGTATCAACATCTTAAAAGATGCTGCTTCTACAGCCTTGTATGGCTCTAAAGCAGCAAATGGTATTGTACAGGTATTTACCAAATCAGGAAATTCAGGAAAAGGAACATTAAGTGCATCTCTTACTAATTCTTTTAATGTGTTTAACAACGGGCGCTTCAAACTTATGAACGGAACGCAGCTGTATGATTATTTCACCTCATTAAAAGGAGCCCCGGCCATCCCCGAAACACTCAGAAACGATGGCTACAACTGGCTGAAAGATGGTACACAAGCAGGAGTTGTACAAAATTACACTATTGATTTCAGAGGCGGGTCCGACCATTCCAAAACCTATATTTCAGGAAATTATTATAATGAAACCGGAACTATTAAAGGAGATGAATTTAACAGGCTCTCATTCAGAATCAATCATGAACAAACCATAAAACCATGGTTGATACTGAAACCTAAAGTCAGTTTATCATATACCACGAGAAAAGATACACAGGCTTCACTTTATCAAATGTACCTTAATATGCCATGGGATAATCCCAGAGATGCCAATGGGAACCTGATCCGGGTTGATGAGGATTACACAGATTGGTATGGAAGGGATAAAAGCAATTACCTTTATGACCTTCAATGGAACTATGGTAAAAGTAATCAGCTGGATCTCATAGGAAATATAGATGCTGAAATCAAGTTTACCGATTATCTCAAATTCATCAGTACAAACAATGTCACTTACAAAAACTATGATGATATGTACTATACCGATCCCAGATCGATCAGCGGAACAAGTAATAAAGGACAGCTAACAGAAAATTATCAAAAAGATATTAGCAAATTTTTCAACCAGATGCTGAGGTTTGATAAAGATTTTGGAAATCATAACATCAACGCATTAGCTGCGTATGAATATACTGACAGGTTCTATAAGGAATCACGTGCAGGTGTTTATGGCGTAGTACCTGGTACAGATATTTTTAATACCGGTGCAACCACAGGTCAAAAGCCTACAGGGAGAAAGCTTGACCGTGCTTATAATGCCCTCCTCTTTAATACCGAGTATGTATATGATAAAAAATATTTTATCCAGGGATCCTTAAGAAGCGAATCATCTTCTGCATTTGGAGCCAACAAAAGAAATGGCTTATTCTATGCGTATAGTGTAGGATGGAATATTCATAAAGAAAATTTTTTCAACGTAAAACCTGTTAACGAATGGAAATTACGAGCAAGCAGAGGACTTGTGGGAAATACCCCAAGCCCTGATTACGGATGGCAGGATCTATATAGGCTTACAGAGAAATATAACGGACAGATAGGAGCAACATGGTTTCAGCTCGGAAACGCTGGACTAACCTGGGAATCTATCTATCAGAATAATATCGGTACGGATATCAGGGCATTTAACAACAGACTGACTTTAAATATTGACTATTTTAATAATAAGACGAAAGACTTACTGGTGCTTGTCCCTCTGCCATCACTGACAGGTGTTGACAGACAGTACCTGAATATAGGTGACGTCAAAAACAAAGGCTGGGAATTCAATGTAAATTATTCCATTATCCGCTCAAAAGATATCAGCTGGGATCTGGGATTCAATATCAGCACCTATAAAAACAGCGTACTTTCAACCCGAAACAACAGTACACAGGTATTAGACAATTATCATGTAGCCATACAGGGATATGACGTTACCTCTTTCTATATGAGAAAGTGGCTGGGTGTAAATCCGGACAATGGTGAAGGACAATGGGAGGTAATTAATCCGGATGGAAGCAGAAGTGCAACCTCAAAATACAACCTGGCTACCGTACAGGTAGTAGGAGCTGCCACACCAGATTATTACGGCTCTGTAAGCACTAATCTGAATATCAAAAATTTCTATCTTGCCGCGAATCTTTACTTCTCACAGGGTGGACAAGTGTATAACTCGTACAGAGAATTATTTGATTCAGACGGTGCCTATCCTTATTACAACCAGATGGCCTTAAAAGATGGATGGACAAGATGGGAGAAACCGGGAGATATTGCTACCCACCCAGTTGCTGTATACAACAATAATTCATTAACAAATAAGCCATCATCACGTTATCTTGAGGATGCCAGCTTTGTCAAGTTAAGATCCCTGAGAATAGGATATAATTTTCCGGCAGCTCTAACAGAAAAGATGAAAATAAAATCAGCGAATATTTATATTATGGGTGAAAATTTATTTACCATCACCAAATTCTCCGGAGTGGATCCGGAAGTTGGTAATGCAGATAACCAAAGCGCCTATTCTGGCAATGCAGGAGCGATCTACCCTATTCCGAGAAGATTTTCTTTAGGCTTAAACTTTTCTTTTTAAAAAAATAATTATGAAAAAAATACTTATTCCCATTCTCATAATATCATTAACGGCATGTAACATAGACCGTTCACCCTATGATTCAATGGAGTCTGATGTTATTCTGACGGACGCAACAGGACTGAAGACCATAACGCTGGGAAATTATGCATTGCTTAAAGGGGATGCTGATGGTGGCGGGTTTTACAACAACCTGTACAGGATCAGTGAATATGGTGGAGATAATATCGATATCAGCGGAACTACCACCGATTCATTCTTCTATTATTATAATTACAAAAGTATTAAAAACAATGCCCGCACCAATACCATCTGGAACTCCGGATATAAGGCGATTATTGGGTGTAACAGAGTAATATCAAAGGTTGCCGAAGGAAAAGATACAGAAACAGATCAGCTCATAGGCGAAAATTATTTCTTGAGAGCTTATGTATACTTTTCTATGGTTAATGTGTTTGGAAGACCATATAATCAAGGGACAGGCAATTCCGGAGTACCTTTAAAGCTATCTGACGACGTCAACGATTTGCCTGGCAGGGCCACTGTGGGAGAAATATACAATCAAGTGGTCAAAGATCTTCTGAAAGCTGAAAAACTGATGACCCTGAATAAAGATAACATATATGCATCCAAAGAAGCAGCGCAGGCTTTACTCTCCAGAGTCTATTTATACATGGAAAACAATGATAAAGCAATAGAATATGCAGATAAAGTCATCAATTCCGGGAAATATTCACTTCTGTCTAAAACAGAACTGCCTGCTTATGCCACCAAAACTCCCGAAACCAATACAGAAACCATTTTTGCATTTAAATATAATAAAGATGGAGACTATAGTGATGGCTGGTATACTATAGGCTCTATGTATGCCACCATACAGAATGTGGGCTGGGGTGAAATGTATGCTTCTTCCTCTTACCTGGATCTTATCAATCAGAATCCTCAGGATGCAAGACTGAAGTTTATTTCTCCAAAATACAGCAGTCCGGCAGTTCCTGTAGCATATTGGGTACAAAAGGGCACCAACTCATCCGGTGCCGTAACCTACAGTTATCAATTTCAAAAGACCTTCCAACAGAATGGAAATACTTATTTTACCATGAATAATATCAATTATCAGGTACAATCTGAAGTAACACCTAATAAAACAAACTATTATTTTGTTAACGCAGCAGGTGGAAAAACTTATGTTTACCTGGATAACGATATGGATAAAAGAAATGGATACCCTAAATTTTATGTTTTAAAATGTTCATTACAGGAAGGTGTTCCACAATTGTGGTCTCCGGTTGTTATAAGACTGGCCGAAATATATCTGAACAGAGCCGAAGCCAATGCCAAAAAAGGGAATACCGCTTCAGCACTCGCAGATGTAAATACCATCAGAACAAGAGCCGGAATACCTGTATATAATTCAGTACCTGCAGGACAAACTACTCTGGATGCAGTTCTACAGGAAAGAAGGTTAGAAATGGCTTTTGAAGGACATAGAAGATACGATGTCTTTAGAAACAAACTTGATCTCGACAGACAATATCCGGGCACCCATTTAAGTGGAAGCAATGCCTTTTATACAGTACCTTATACCCATAACAGAGTGGTAGAATATATTCCTGAACAGCAGATTCAGATCCAGCCGAATCTGGTGCAGAATCCAGATTAAAAAACAAAAAGCTCCGGATTCCGGAGCTTTTTGTTATATATAACTTTAATGTTTTAAAAGCTTAGAATTTCCACCCTAATGTAAGGAAGAAGTTGTTTCTGTTGCTTTTTACATCACTTACTGCATAAGAATCACTTTCGAAGATTTTACTTGAAGAATAATAAGATGAATCAAAATTATCTCCCATATATCCTCTCATGAAAGGATTGGTATATTTGGAAGAGATATTCTGATAAGAAGCATCTACATAGAATGATTTGAAATCATATCCGATACCGAATGAAAGTGTATTTCTGTCACTTAATATCAGATTGCTGTAAGACTGATCTCCTACACTTCCTGCATCATTAAATCTACTGATTGTAAGCGCATCAAAAGGACTTGACTGGTAAGAATAACCACCTCTCAATCTGAATTGCTGTACTCTGTACTCAGCACCAACTCTTACTTCTGAAAGATTCTTGTAGTTGTCTTTAAAGAAGTCATTTAACTCTCTTTCTGCACCTCCATAAACTTTATAGTCAGGTTTTGTAAGTCCAAGGGTATAGTCTACGTTCAATGAGAAGTTTTTACTTGCTACAAATGCAGCACTCACCGTTGCTTTAAGCGGTGAAGTAAACTTTCTGTTTTCAGCCCCCATATCATCCCCATAAGTAGGATCGTTATAGAAATAATAATTTCTGTCTATATTCCAGAATGTAGGCGTTTCAATAGATGCTCCCAATCTGAAATTAGGACTTAGCTTTCCAATTACCCCTAATGAAGCAGAAAAACCTGAAGACCTTTCTGAATAAGGAGTATCCTGCTTACTGAATCCTTCTGTAGAATTGTTCGTTAGATTTCTATAAAATAAGGTATCATATTGATCCAATGAAGCATTGAAAAAATTGAAACCAGCTCCTAAATATAAATTATGATTGTAATTCGCTCCAACCCCAAAACTCATTTTTGACAAATTGCCGTATCTTTCATACATGTGCCCTGCCATTGCAGCATCTTTCGTTACATCAGCTTTATCAAAAGCATACACGATATTATTATTTCCCGGCGACTGGATTACATTATCAAGCTGCTGATTGGAAAAATTGATACCGATATTGATAAATTTCCATTTAGTCTCCGTCATCAGAGGAAAAGCGATTATTCCTCCTGCATTTCCAAGATCTCCTTTGGTTTTGCTATAGTTCATCGTAGATCCTCCTAAAGAGCTGCTGTTTTTATTTCCTAAAATAGATAAAGTTCCTGAAACCTCTCCTGAAATAGCAACCCCTAAACCTGCCGGGTTGGTAAGCAAAGAGTTTGCATCACCACCTAGCGCACCATTAGATCCAGCCATTGCATTAAACTTAGCAGATCCCACCATAGGAGTATTTGAGTAAACATCCACAGTATTTCTTATCACAGAAACATCCTGAGCCTGCGCATAAAATGCAGCAGAAATACTCATTAATACTAAAGATTTTTTTAACATTATTTTTTAATAGTTTATTAGTTTGAACAATTATCTAAAGCCGCCTCTGCCTCCGCCGCCGGATCTCATTCCGCCACCGCCGCCAGAAGAACCACCTCTGAAGCCGCCGCCGCCGTTGAAGCCTCCGCTAGATCTGAAACCTCCGGAATCATTAGATCTGAAGCCTCCATTATTGTTATTATATCTCGGCTGTGACTGCTGCTGATAATTATAGTTAGGCCTTGTCTGTGGCGCAGAATTACGGAATCCGCCATTGGATTGTGTATTTCTGAATCCGCCTGAATTACCGTTTCTGAATCCTCCTGAGTTGCTATCTCTGAAGCCACCATTACTGTTTCTGAAACCACCATTTGAATTGGAGTCTCTGAAGCCGCCGTTATTGGTGTTTCTGAATCCGCCATTTCCATTACTATTTCTGAAACCTGAATTATTGGTATTCGTTCTGTATACAGCATTTGCTACCCCAGTATTCTGGAATCCTCCTCCACTGATGCCGCTTCTTCTGTAAACAGGTCTGTTGTAGTATCCACCACCCCAGTATCCTCCTCCATATCCCCAGTAAGGGTTTCCGTAGCCACCCCAGAATGGATCATAATATCCTCCATAACCATATCCCCAGTATGGACTTCCCCATCCGTAAGAGCCTCCCCAGCCCCAGCCGAATGATCCGCCCCAACCCCAGGACATGCTTGCACCCCAGCCCCAGCCGCGGTTCATACCCCAGCCCCAATATGGGCTGTAACCACCATACCATCCCCAAGGAGATCCCCATCCCCATGAGTTGTCATAGTAGTTGGTTTGAGAACCTGCATAAAGTCCCCAGTCGGAATCTGTGGCATTAGAGTTCCAATTGGTATTGGTTCCACTCCAGTCACTATATCTGTTTTGCTGCTCTCTGGAATTCGTTTGTGCATTTTGAATGACATTAGAATCCTGATAGTAGTCATAATATTCTCCTACTCTGTTCCCGCTATCATTAATGATAACTCCTTCAGGTAGCGTATCCTTATTGGGGTCGTAATACACCCCGTCTGTCTCGCTATACCCTCCCATCTGAGCACCACAAGACACAAGTAATAATCCGCCCGATATAGCCAATATCCCTTTGGATCTTAGCAGACCAAGCAAATTTTTATGTATATTTCTTTTCATGATAACGTAAAAATTTTTAATTTAAATTATATTTGCAATGTGTACCAAAAATGTACCAAACACTGGTAAAAAATCTATCAAAAATAGATTTTTATTTTTAGATAACAATAATGTACAAAAGTTAAAAAAATTTTAAAAAATAATGGCAAAATTAACCTCAAGAAGCGAAGATTACAGCAAATGGTATAATGAGCTGGTGGTAAAAGCTGATTTAGCTGAAAACTCAGGCGTGCGTGGATGTATGGTAATCAAACCGTATGGCTATGCGATCTGGGAAAAAATGCGTGATGAAATGGATAAAAAGTTCAAAGAAACAGGTCACGTGAACGCATACTTCCCGCTTTTTGTGCCCAAGAGCTTGTTTGAGGCTGAGGAAAAGAATGCAGAAGGTTTTGCAAAAGAATGCGCTGTTGTTACCCACTACAGACTAAAAACCGATCCGGACAATCCATCAAAACTGATTGTAGACCCGGATGCGAAACTGGAAGAAGAGCTTATCGTTCGTCCTACTTCGGAAGCTATTATCTGGAATACCTACAAAAACTGGATTCAGTCTTACAGAGACCTACCGATATTGATCAACCAATGGGCGAATGTTGTTCGTTGGGAAATGAGAACACGTCTTTTCTTAAGAACTGCAGAATTCTTATGGCAGGAAGGTCACACTGCTCACGCTACAAAAGATGAAGCGATTGAAGAAGCAGAAAAAATGAATAAAGTATATGCAGATTTTGCTGAAAACTTTATGGCGATGCCGGTAATTCAGGGATTGAAAACTCCATCTGAAAGATTTGCTGGAGCTGATGAAACCTATTGTATCGAAGCATTAATGCAGGATGGAAAAGCTTTACAGGCAGGAACGTCTCACTTCTTAGGACAGAATTTCGCAAAAGCATTTGATGTAAAATTCACCAACAAAGAAGGAAAAATTGAACATGCATGGGCTACATCATGGGGTACTTCAACTCGTCTGATGGGTGCTTTGATTATGACGCACTCCGATGATTTCGGATTGGTACTGCCTCCTACTTTAGCACCGATTCAGGTAGTAATTGTTCCGATCTTTAAAGGAGAAGAGCAGCTAGAGCAAATCAGTGAAGTGGCTTTAGATATTCAGGCAAAACTAAAAGCAAAAGGTATTTCTGTGAAATTTGACAATGACACTCAGAATAAACCGGGCTGGAAATTTGCAGAATACGAATTGAAAGGAGTTCCTGTAAGAATTGCAATGGGACCAAGAGATCTTGAAAACAAATCTGTTGAAATTGCAAGAAGAGATAATCTGACAAAAGAAGTTCGTTCTATTGAAGGTCTGGATTCTTATATTGAAGATTTATTGAAAACTATTCAGCAGGATATCTATAACAAAGCTTTTGAATTCAGAGAAAATAATATCACGAAAGTAGATACTTACGAAGAATTCAAAAAAGTTCTGGAAGAGAAAGGTGGCTTCATCTATGCTCACTGGGATGGAACAGCTGAAGAAGAAGAACAAATTAAGGACGAAACGAAGGCAACTATCAGATGTATTCCTCTGGATAATGACATAGAAGAAGGAATTTCTTTGATTTCTGGAAAACCTTCTAAGAGACGTGTATTATTCGCAAAAGCTTATTAAAAATTTTAATTATTTAGAACAAAATCATTAAAATTTAAAGAAATATTCAAAAAAAAATGACGTTTGGAGAGATTTTTGTTTAAATTTATGTCAACATTAATCAAAAAAATTTATTTATTATGTCTTTAAATGTCATTGATTTAATTAAAGGACAATTAGGTCCCGCTTTAGTTTCACAGGCTGCATCGCAGTTTGGAGAAAGTGAATCCGGTATTTCTAAAGCAATTGGTGGATTATTACCTGCTGTAGTGGGTGGATTAGCCAATAGTGCAGATAAGCCTGGCGTTGTGGATGCTATTACACAAGCCTCATCAAGTGGAATTTTAGGAAATTTATTAGGCGGATCGTCTAGCAATCCTATTATTTCTACTTTGTTATCTTCAATTTTTGGAGATAAAGTAAGTGGATTAGTCAATTCCATTGCCAGTTTTTCAGGAGTCAGCAACACGACTGCAGGTTCTTTGTTAAACCTGGTGACTGGAGCTACAGTAGGTACAGTCGGGAAATATGCAGCAGACAATAATCTGGGTGCTTCTGGTATTTCCAGCTTACTGAACGATCAGAAAGGCATTATTTCTTCTTTATTGCCGGCAGGTCTTTCTTTAGCTTCCTTTGGATTAGGAGCTGAAAATTGGTTTGGTCAGGCTAAGGAAACTGTTTCTTCGGTAACTTCTACTGCTAAAGATAACATCTCTGAAGGTGTAGCTACAGCAAGAGAAAATGTTTCTGAAGGAGCAAGAGAAATAAGAGAACAATTTAATAATAACAACGATAATCAAGGCGGAGGTTCAATCTGGAAATGGTTGCTTCCGCTTTTATTATTGATAGCAGCCGCCTATTTCTTATGGAAACAGTGCGAGAAGAAGCAGACAACCACTACTACCACTACGTCTGACTCTGCTACTACCAGCTCTACTTCAGATACAGCTGCTACAGTTACAACTGCAACACCTGCTCCGGCTACTGCTAAAACCGACGAAAACATTGACCTTAACGGAGTAATGTTAAAAGGTTACAAAGGTGGTATGGAGGATCAGATGATTTCATTCCTGAAATCTGGCGGTTACAAAAATGCGGCTGATGATTCTGCATTGAAAGATAAGTGGTATGATTTCGATCACGTAAATTTCAAAATGGGAAGTTCTACTGAACTTGAGACAGGTTCACAAGGACAATTGGATAACTTGGTGGCTATCCTTAAAGCTTTCCCTGAAGCAAAAATCAAAGTTGGGGGTTACACTGATAAAACAGGAAACGAAGCTTCTAACGTAAAATTGTCAAAAGCAAGAGCTGAATTTATCAAAGCTGCTTTAGCTAAAGCTGGCGTTGGTGCACAGGTAATTGCTGCAGACGGTTACGGAAGTCAATTTGCTAAAGTAGATGCAAAAGCTTCTGATGCTGAAAGAGCTGCTGACAGAAAAATGTCTATCAGATTTGCGAAATAATCTTTAGACTTAATAAAAATTAGATCCCGGAAATCAATTTCCGGGATTTTTTTATGCCTTAATTCTTTCTGTTTACATTTATTTAATTAAATTTGTTAGTCATTTCTAACATTTATGAATTTCAATATAAAAAGCGCCTGGCGTAAAGATAAAACAACTCATTCCTTATCAGAGGTTTATTCATCAATCAAAGTCCCTAAAAATGCCACTTTCTGGAGGAAATATCTTGCATTTGCAGGACCGGGTCTGATGATTGCCGTAGGATATATGGATCCGGGAAACTGGGCTACTGATATTGCAGGAGGAGCTCAGTTCGGGTATACCCTTCTATCGGTAATTCTTATCTCTAATATTTTCGCAATGGTTTTACAGCACCTTTCTGTGAAACTGGGAGTAGTTGCAGAAAGAGATCTTGCACAAGCATGTAGAGACCACTTCAGTCCTACCACTAATTTTATTCTCTGGGTATTCTGTGAAATAGCCATTGCCGCCTGTGATCTCGCCGAGGTCATCGGTTCAGCCATTGCATTAAACCTGTTATTCCATATCCCGCTGACCTGGGGAATCGTGATTACAACAGTGGATGTTTTAATTATTCTTTTGCTTCAGTCCAAAGGTTTCCGATGGATTGAAAGTATTGTAGGAGGGCTTATATTTATTATTCTGGCATGTTTCGTGTATGAAATTATCATTTCACAGCCTGCTTTTAATGAGATATTGGGAGGTTTGGTTCCACAAAAGGAAATCATTCAGAATCCTGCGATGCTTTATATTGCTATCGGGATTTTAGGGGCTACGGTGATGCCACACAACTTATATTTGCACAGCAGCATTGTACAGACCAGAGATTACACGCGTGATACGGAAGGAAAAAAAGAAGCGATAAAATTTGCAACTATAGACAGTACAGCTTCATTAATGCTGGCTTTCTTCATCAATGCAGCAATCCTTATTCTGGCTGCCGCTACATTCCATACTACAGGGAACGAACATGTGGCGGACATTCATGATGCCTACAAAATGCTGACTCCCATCTTAGGAGCTTCCATGGCAAGCATTGCATTTGCCATTGCTTTGTTGGCTTCCGGACAAAACTCTACATTAACAGGAACACTTGCAGGACAGATTGTAATGGAAGGTTTTTTGAATATTAGATTAAAACCATGGCTTAGAAGGCTGATCACCCGACTAATTGCTGTAATTCCTGCGCTTATTGTCGCTATTCTTTATGGCGAACAGGGAACAACAGAATTACTGGTTTTAAGCCAGGTCATTTTATCAATGCAGCTTAGTTTTGCTGTTGTTCCTCTGGTGATGTTTACCAATGATAAAGCTAAAATGGGTGAGTTTGTCAACAAGCCATTTCTTAAAGTCTGTGTTTGGATTATTTCTTTTGTAATAATTATTTTAAACATCTATTTACTTTATAAAACTTTTTTTTAATTAATATTCATTATTTAAATTTAAATATTATAGTTAAAATTCAAAATTAACAATTTATATGAATTATCAATTTATTAAACAAAATACTGGTAATTAAATTATTTCATAAAAAAAATTAAAAAAGGCATAAATATTGATATCAAATCAATGATTTTGTAATAAATTAATTCACACACACTTTAACTATAATATTTAAAAAAATGAAAAACACATTCAGAGTTATGACTGCTGTCGTAGCTGCGTCAATTTTATTAACATCTTGTTACTCGTACACAAGTGTTGTAGGAAAAGGAGCAATAGGAGTCGAGAAAACAAACAAATGGAACCATTACTTTGTGGAAGGTTTAATTCCTGCTTCTGTTTCAGATTCTAATAAACTGGCAAATGGTTCTGAGAACTACACAGTTCACACCAGACAAACATTCCTTAATGGTCTTATTTCAGCAGTTACCTTTGGTATTTATACTCCTACCACAACTACAGTAACTAAATAAAAATTTATTCTGTATAATGAATGTACAAAAACCGTCTCTTTGAAATGAGTCGGTTTTTTCTATATTAATAGTTGCTGATAGCTAATTTGATGTTTAAATGTTATATGGACTTTAGCACACTACCAGAAAACAAGAGTATTATTAAAACCTGCCTTAATGTCCTGATTTTAGATTTGGCAGGCTCTTTGTCAAACAATCAGTAAATAAATATTGAATTATGGAAAACCAGGATATTAACGAAGAAAGCATCAATAATCAGGAAGAAAACAATGTTCAGAATGACGCAACGTCTCAGGACAATGTGACAGCTACTCTTTCTCCAGAGGAACTTTTGGCAGAAGAAAAAGACCGTTACATCAGATTGTATGCTGAATTCGAAAACTATAAAAAAAGAACGACTAAGGAGAAGATGGAATTCTTTCAGTACGCCAACCAGGAGATGATGGTTTCAATGTTAGGGGTTTTAGATGATTTTGAAAGAGCATTGAAAGAAATCGCTAAAAACGGAAATCCGGCAGACCTTCAGGGTGTAGAACTGATCTATCAGAAATTCAAGAATAAACTTACCGAAAAAGGCTTAAAAACAATGGAAGTAAAGGCTGGTGACAGCTTTGATGTTGATTTCCATGAAGCGATTACTCAGATCCCTGCTCCATCGGAAGATTTGAAGGGAAAAATCGTAGACGTTATTGAAACAGGATATACTTTAGGTGATAAAGTCATTCGTTTTGCAAAAGTAGTAACAGGAAATTAAATTCATAAATGATAAATGATGAGTGATAATAGATGAATATTTCACTTATTAGCTTTACAATATCTTTTATCATTTATCAATAATCAATTATAAAATTGTCATGTCAAAAAGAGATTATTACGAGGTTCTTGAGATCAGCAAATCTGCATCTGCCGACGAAATAAAAAAAGCATACCGTAAAATGGCCATCAAATTCCACCCGGATAAAAATCCAGGGGATAAAGAGGCTGAAGAAAAATTCAAAGAAGCTGCTGAAGCTTACGAAGTTCTAAGCGATGATCAGAAACGTGCAAGATATGACCAATTCGGTCATGCCGGAGTAGGTGGAAACGGTGGTTTCGGAGGCGGAGGCTTCGGAGGCGGAATGAACATGGAAGATATTTTCAGCCAGTTTGGAGATATTTTCGGTGGTGGTTTCGGAGGATTCGGTGGCGGCGGCGGAGGCCGCCAGCAGGTGAAAGGTTCTAATTTAAGAATCAGAATCAAGCTGAACCTTGAGGAAATGGTAAATGGTACTCAGAAAACCATCAAAGTTAAAAAAATGAAGATGGCAGAAGGTGCCACTTCAAAAACATGTCCTACCTGTAACGGTTCCGGTGTTCAGTTAAAAGTAATGAATACCATGTTTGGTCAAATGCAGACTCAGACAACTTGTAGTACTTGTCAGGGAATTGGAAAAGTTGCTGACAAAATTCCTGCGGGAGCTAATGCACAAGGTCTTATTAAAGATGAAGAGGAAATCACGATCAACATTCCGGCAGGAGCAAGAGACGGCATCCAGCTTAATGTAAGAGGAAAAGGAAATGATGCACCATTTGGCGGAATTCCGGGAGACTTGTTGGTTATTATTGAAGAGGAAGTAGATCAAGTGATCAAGAGAGAAGGCGATAATCTTCACCAGGAGCTGTATGTTTCATTTGCTGAAGCTGCTTTAGGAACTAAGAAAGAAATTCCTACCGTAGGCGGAAAAGTAAAAATTACCGTTGATCCGGGAACTCAATCCGGAAAAATCTTAAGATTAGCCGGAAAAGGACTTCCAAGCATCGACAGTTATGGTAAAGGAGACATGTTCATCCACATCAATGTATGGACACCACAGAAGCTTACTAAAGAGCAGAAAGATTTCTTTGAAAAGCAGATGTCCAGCGGAGAAATGGTAGCGGAACCATCCGGAAAGGAAAAAACTTTTTTTGATAAAGTAAAAGATTTATTCAATTAATATAAAAAAAGAGACTTTTTACAAGTCTCTTTTTTTTGTTTAAAGTTCAAAGTTTTATATTCAAGGTTTAAATTTATCTTTGAGCCTGATCATAAAAAATCCTGCACTCTTTCGGGTACAGGATTTTTTTGGTTATTTAATTCTAATTCTGTTTTATCTTTTTGTCGCTAAAGAATAGATTCCTTTTCCTAAAGTAAATACGGCAACCGCTATCAATCCGCCAACAACACCAAGAGTAAGCTCTTTCAAAACATCTGGCCAAGTTGGAAATATCCCATGGAAAAATTCAATCCTATGCAGAAAAATTCCACCAGCAACCATTATCAAAGCAATTGTTCCTACAACTCCTAATATTTTAATAACAATAGGTAAAGCCTTCACTAATAGATGTCCAAGCCTCCCGAAAAAACCTTTATCGTTACTTTTCTTTATTAATTTAAACCCTGCATCATCCATTCTTACGATCAAAGCTACAATTCCATAAACTCCAACAGTAGCGATAAATGCAACCAGGCTCGTTACTAAAATCTGCGTAATGAAGGGATGACTTTCTTCCAATACGGTTCCTAAAGCAATAATAACGATCTCGATTGATAAAATAAAATCAGTTGTAATTGCCGATTTCACTTTCTCTTTTTCAATTTCTTCAGAACTTTTTTCGTCTTCTTCAATTTCCTCTATAACTTCATGACCCTTTTTGTCACGGTGAAAAAGAAATTCTATTACTTTTTCAACGCCTTCAAAAGCCAGATAGAATCCTCCAAGGATCAATACATAATTAATAGCCGGAGCATACAACCAATTAAGTAAAAAAACGATAGGAAGAATAATCAGTTTATTGATAAATGATCCTTTGGTAATGGCCCACAGAACCGGAATTTCCCTTGAAGAAAGAAAGCCAGTGGCTTTTTCTGCATTTACAGCAAGGTCGTCTCCTAAAATTCCCGCTGTTTTTTGGGTAGCAATCTTACTCGTAACTGCTACATCATCCATCAATGCTGCAATATCATCCAAAATTGCAAAAAAGCCTGATGCCATATTTTAATTTTTTTTTAATCTTTGTTAAGTCCAGCAAAAATAAATATTTAATTCCGTTTTTGGATTCATAATCTGACAATAATTTTGAAAATTATAAGAATGATTAAACAATGCTTCACTTTCAATATTTTATATCTTTGTTTAAAATCTAATCAATGAATGAAAACTGGGAAATCCAATTGCAAAGTATATGGCTGAAGCTTGGAACAATAAGCAACGAAAAGTTTATTCAGCAAATTAAAAATCATGTTGATTTACTTTCAGATTCCCAGGCTATTGCAGATTTCGAAAGAGCCTGTGCTTTTGATTCCACAGGACATGAAAAAGAAGCGGAACCTTTGTACAGATCTGCATTGGATAAGGGGTTAACCGGTTTACGGAGAAGAAGAGCAAGAATCCAGCTGGCAAGTACCTTAAGAAATAATGGAAAAATAGAAGAAAGCATCCATATTTTAAGAGAAGAAAAAGCCAATTATTCTGATGAACTGAATGATGCAGTTGATTCTTTTTTAGCATTATCCCTTTCTTCAGCAGGAGAGCACAAAGAAGCGCTGTCTATAGCATTGAAGGCGATATCAAAACATTTGCCCAGATACAATAATTCTTTGAGCCGCTATGCTGAAAATCTACTATCAATATAAACAAAATCTGCTTAATTTTAACCGTTTTTAAAACTGATACGATGCGTCAATTTCATATTTTAACTTTAGGATGTTTGTTCTATCTGTTCAGTACATTCTGCTCTACTTTAGAAGCTCAGAGTCAAACAAATCCCAACAGCTTTAATCAGGAAAAGAAAAAACAGGAAATAGACAGTATTATAAAAGCATTTGAGGGCATTAATAAATTTAACGGAACAGCTTTAATTCATTATCAGAATAAAAATATTTTCGAAAGATCATATGGCTGGCAAGATGCAGAAAAAAAAATTCCCAATCAGGATAAAAGTGTGTATCAGATTGCTTCCTTAACCAAATCATTCACGGCTCTGGTTATTGTAAAACTAAGTGAAGAAGGAAAACTTTCTTTCAAAGATCCTATCTCAAAGTTTATTCCGGATTATCCCAGAGGAAATGAAATCACTATTGAACATCTCCTTACCCACACCTCAGGAGTTTATGAAATACTACGCAATAAAGAGTTCTTCAGCATGCTTCCCACGGGAAAATCAATAACCAAAGATCAGGAACTTTCGTTTTTTAAAAATGAACTACTGGATTTTGAACCCGGCACTCAATTTTCGTATACCAATTCAGGGTATATTTTATTGGGCGTTATCATTGAAAAAATAACAGGGCTTTCTTATGAGGATGCTGTAAGAAAAATCATCTTAAATCCTCTAAAAATGACACACACCGGCTTTAACTATAGGGCTCTGAAAAGTCCTTACAAAACGGTTCCTTATTCTTATATTTCAAAGACAAAACAGGAAAAAACACAGGTTTGGAATTCTACATTAACCGGTCCTGCAGGACAGATCTACAGTACCGTTGAAGACCTTTACAATTATTATTCAGGATTGAGAGATTATAAAATTGTTTCCAAAGAAGCGTTTAAAAAAGCTACTACACCTTATTTGAGCGGCTACGGCTATGGTTGGTTTATTGATGATCTTTACGGGAAAAGACTTATTAACCATGGCGGAAATATAGAGGGTTCCACAAGTTATTTTGCTATGCTTCCTGAGGATGATCTTTGTATTATTCTTTTGAACAATATCACAAGTAAAAAACTGGAGAAAGCAGGAAACACTATTTTAGCAGCACTTTTAGGACAACCTTATACTCTTCCACAACCTAAAAAAGAAACAACACTAAGTGCTGATATTCTTAAAAAATATATTGGCGATTATGAGCTTTCTGATAATAGCCTTATCCATATTTTATACGAAAACGGTCAGCTTTTTATTCAGAACAATAAAGATCCCAAGGTAAGAATGCTGGCCGAAAAAGAGGATGTATTTTTTCTTCAGGATGATGACACCGAGATTTCTTTTACTTTCAAAAAAGGAGAAAAAGACGTTATCACAATAAAAAAAGGACTTTCATCAAAGACAGCAGAAAGACTTTAATTAGGTCTTGACTTCTCTAAAATAAATAGAATTTTTCGTAAATTTAATTAATGAAAAAGTTCATTCTCCGGTATCATTTTTTCGTCATGGGATGCATTGGTTTTCTCCTGCAGTCCTGTAATACGAAATTCAGAGTTTGGGTAGGTCCCGGAGGGCAGCAGAAGATTTACAATTTGAAATACGGCGAACACAAAAGACAGAAAATGGATGTCTTTCTTCCCAAAGATTATGCTGAAGACGCTCCTGTAGTTCTTATCGTTCATGGCGGAGCCTGGACTTTAGGAAAAAAGGAACATATGATTCAGGTTCAGAAAATGCTTTTTGAAAACAGGATACCGAGTATCAGCATAAATTATAGATTGGTTTCTACAAAGGAAAAAATTACTTATAAACAACAGCTTGAAGATATTGGTCTGGTGATTGAGAAGTTCAATTCGTTAACCGAAAAGGCAGAACTTCAGCCCAACAATTATATTCTTTTGGGAGAAAGCGCCGGTGGACATCTTGCTTTACTTTATGGCTATCAGCACCCTGAACAGATTAAAAAAATCATTTCTTTAAGCGGACCTACAGATTTTTTCAGTTCTGAATATCTGAAATCCTTTTATTCCAAATATACTTCTCCTACTTTTCAAAAGGTAGTTGGGACTAAGTTTGACCGGAAAAATATATCTGAAGCCTTTAAGGAAGCCAGCCCTATCGCAAATATTACAAATGTTCCCACCCTCCTATTCCAGGGAAACAATGATGTTCTGGTCAACCAGCATCAGGGAATTGCTATGGACTCAGCGCTTACCCAGATGAAAGTTCCACATAAATTCATTTTTATGAAAGGTGCCGGGCATGCGCCAAGATTTTTCAGTAAAAGAAAAAGAGACAGCATTATCTATCCGAATATTCTGGAATGGATTAAAAAATAAAAATTCCTATCAAACTTTTATTTTATTTAACGCAAAGGATAAATAATTCTAACGTTTCATATTTAAGGAGGCAAAGAGAGGTGACTTTGTCACTGATGAAGCACCCGAATATACATCCATCCGCTTAGAAAGAATCAATTTTATTGATTCCCTTCTTTGCTCTCTTAAAATAGTTTATTATAAAGATAATCTTTGCTTAAAAAAACAATCATACTCAAATCATAAGTAATAAAAAAGCCATCTCACTATTGAGACGGCTCTATATTTTTGATTGAATTTTTTATTTATTCAAAATCCTGGTCTTCGTATTTTTTAGAAAGATCTTCTTTTTTTCCAAAAACAAATTTGAAGATAACCGGAAGTGTAGTTACCAATACGATTACAATAATAATGTATTCCAGCTTTTGTTTTAAGTTAATTCCAAACTGCTCCATGAAAAGTTTGTCCAGATAATGCCCTGCAAAGATCAAAATGAATGACCATAAAACAGCACCAATAACATTATCTCTTAAGAACTCTTTTTTATCCATCTTTACAATACCTGCTACAATGGGTGTAAAAGTTCTTACAACCGGTAAGAATCTTGCCATAATAACAGCTAATGCACCGTGTTTTTCAAAGAAATCGTGAGCCTGATAAAGATACTTCTTCTTGAAAAGCATTGAATCCGGTCTTTTATATAAGGCAGGTCCGGCTTTTCTTCCAAAATAGTATCCTACTTCATTTCCTATAACAGCTGCAAGAGCTACCCCTGAAGCTAATATTGTGGTATCTAAGAAATCACTTCCTGTAGAACCAAAAGTCTCTTTGATGATTTCAACGGCATAAATTCCCGAAACGAATAAAAGAGAATCTCCAGGTAGGAAAAATCCTACAAAAAGACCTGTTTCAGCAAAAACAATAAACAAAATCAGCCAAAACCCTCCCATTTTAATATAAAATTCCGGGTTTAATAAATCCTTCCAGCTATTGAAATCTTCCATAAATATCGATGAACAACAAAAGTAAGTTTAAAATGTCTGAAACAAAAATTAATTATAAGATTTTAACTAAAATTCAAACATGATTTTTATAATTCAAGATCATCATCGGAAACTGCCGTCCCATCGGCCATTAAGAATGCTTTTAGGAAAGGAGTAAGATTTCCGTTCATTACTGCATCTACATCTGAAGTTTCATGACCGGAACGTACATCTTTTACCAGTTTATACGGGTGCATTACATAGTTTCTGATCTGGCTTCCCCACTCGATCTTCATTTTGTTGGCTTCTATCTCGTTTCTTGCTTTCATACGCTCTTCCAATTCCATTTCGTATAGTCTTGAGCGAAGGAGCTGCATTGCTTTTTCTTTATTCTGAAGCTGAGAACGGGATTCTGAGTTTTCAATAATAATTCCGGTTGGTGCGTGGCGAAGACGTACAGCAGTCTCTACCTTGTTTACGTTCTGCCCTCCTGCTCCGGAAGATCTCATGGTTTCGAAACTGATATCGGCAGGATTGATATTGATCTCAATGGTATCATCTACCAAAGGATAGACATATACTGAAACAAAGCTTGTATGACGTTTTGCATTACTGTCAAAAGGGGAAATTCTTACCAGTCTGTGTACTCCGTTTTCTCCTCTTAAATATCCAAAAGCAAATTCTCCTTCAATTTCAAGAGTTACGGTCTTCACACCCGCTACATCACCTTCCTGAAAGTTCAGTTCACGGATTTTATAGCCTTGTTTATCTGCCCACATCGTATACATTCTCATCAGCATAGCTGCCCAGTCACAACTTTCTGTTCCTCCTGCTCCTGCTGTAATCTGAAGGACTGCAGAAAGCTCATCTCCTTCATTGGAAAGCATATTTTTGAATTCCAGGTCTTCAATTTTCTCTACCAACTGCGGGAATGTTTCGTCCAGCTCTTTTTCAGAATCCGGATCTTCTTTGGCAAAATCAGCTAAAACCTGCAGATCTTCAAACTGTGTCTGAATTTCATCATAGCCTTCCACCCATTTTTTCTTGGATCGAAGCTGTTTTAAAAATGCCTCGGCGGTTTTGGGGTTATCCCAAAATTCAGGTGCTGCAGTTTTTTCATCATCATTGGCAATTTCAATCTTCTTTTTTTCAATCTGAAGGTATCTGT
The DNA here is from genome assembly GCF_050753305.1 of Chryseobacterium sp. 'Rf worker isolate 10'. Taxonomy (NCBI): domain Bacteria; kingdom Pseudomonadati; phylum Bacteroidota; class Flavobacteriia; order Flavobacteriales; family Weeksellaceae; genus Chryseobacterium; species Chryseobacterium sp. 'Rf worker isolate 10'. The sequence goes on along the minus strand of NZ_JBOZOF010000001.1, from coordinate 321,638 downwards.
GTAAGTCTTCAATTCTGGATTGAACGTCTTTTATCTGGTCGTTGTTAATCACGAATGTTTCTTTTTTGCAAAAATAAGGAATTCTTTTAGAGTGGAGAGGTACTGGTTCAAAGTTACGGGTTTAAAGTTTGGGGGTTGAGGTTTTGATTTTTGGAATTTAAAGAAGAGAAAAATATTTTTCCTTTATATTTATATTTTAAAACAGGTTTAAATGGATATCAATGATTGGATTAATGAGCGTAATGGAAATTTTGCTCAGTTAAAGAAACTTATTGTTTCAATGAATTTAATTCCGGGACTTTCCAAAAGCAATTTTGATCATCTCACTGAAAAACTTCTTCAACAGCTGGAAAAAGGAGCAGATCAAGATAAATTGGAAAGAATTATAGAAACTGAATTGTGTGTTTCTTATGGCCTTTACAGATATGAGTTCAATTCAGAAGAATTGGCATCTGAAATTTTTAACTGGTGGGAAAATAATTAACTAAAAAAATAGTCTCTTTTCAAGATAAAAACAGTACACATACCTATAACATGTATTGCAATAATAAAAGGAAGAGCTTTTTTTGTTCCAAATTTATCCATTAAAAAACCATAAACAGGTAATTGTATTATTCCTATAAATACAGGTATTTCTTCATTTAAAAAAGTCCCCAGTAAACTAAACGGAAAGATAGCTAATAAAGGAAAATAAGTCCCGTGGCCTCCACCTCCTGCACGGATTGCAAGAAAGCCAAGAGGAATTGTTAACATAGAAAACCATACTGTATATTTATAACTACTCATACTGTTTTATTCCATTTTATTCGTAAAATCTCAGATTAAGATCTCAATTTAGTTTTATCATTTATCAAATCTTTTCTGCAATCATTTCACCAATCTTAGGAGCTAAAGCAACCCCCATTCCTGAAAGTCTTACAGCACAAAACTGTCTTTCCGAAAGTTGTTTTACAATAGGTGTTTTCTCATCACCCATAGCCATGATTCCTGACCAGCGAAGCGCAATTTTAATGCTTTGATGAGGCAGAATGACTTCTTTCAAAAAGTTTTCCAAATGATTCTGCAGGAATTCTGTTGTTTCAAAAGTAGTTGTTTCTTCTGTTTTAAAATCCTGATTTCTTCCGCCACCCAGTAATATTCTGTTTCCTATATTTCTGAAATAATAGTAACCTTCATCATAATGGAATGTTCCTTTAAGTTTCAATCCATCTATTGGTTCTGTCAGAAGAACCTGCCCGCGGGCAGGAATGATATTTTCATTTTCCAGAAACTTTGATGTAAATGCGTTGGTACAGTAAATAATTTTATCCGCTTTTATCGAAAGATTATCGGAAACATAAACCTCAACGTCATTTACTTTTTCATCAATGTTATTCACCTCTGTTCCGAATAAAAATTCAATTTTCAGTTCGTGGCATTTTTCCAGCAATTTTTGCAGCAGTTTTCCGGAATGAAGACTTCCTTCACACGGATTTTCAATCAGAAATGCAGATTTCCCAAGTCCAAATTCTTGTATTTTATTCTGTCTCAAAGTATAAGTTTGATCCAATCCGGTTATTGCTTTCAGTTTGTCATTTACTGTGTCAATATGGACTAAAGGTTCTTCATTATTTACAATTTCATAACCTCCGTTGAGTTCAAAATCAATTTCATCATTTCTAAAATAATGCTGAATTTTCTGAAGCCCGTCAAATCTCATTGTAACAAGTTCCAGTGTTTTTTCCCAGCCCATTTTCTGCGAATCGGCAACAACTTCGGTAAGGCTTCCGAAACAGGCAAAACCGGCATTTCTCGTGGAGGCACCCAATGGAATGGCATTCCGTTCAATAATGAGAACAGATTTGTCAGGATATTTCTCTTTGATGGATATCGCTGTCCAGAGCCCGGAAAATCCCGCACCAATAATGATAATATCTCTTTTTCTGTAGAAAGTGTCCAGTTCCCAGATGCTGTTCATGAGTAATGAATGATAAGTAATTTTTGAAAAACACTAAACTTTGAACGATTTACCCTTTATCTCCCTCATCATTATGCTGAAAACCGATTGCTCTTTGGGGTTCTTCAACAACTCTGTAGGTTTCCAGTTCGCTCTTCAATGCCTGAATCCTAAACTTAAAATCATCAAAATTATTGATAATGGCGTCTGCAAGGAATCTTGCTACCTGATCAAGATATTCTTCGGTAAGCTTGGAACCGGCATCCCTTAAAGCTCCGCTCAAAAGATCCTGATCAATCTTAAGCTTTTCATTTCTGGTTCTTTGATAAAGATTTTTAATTCTTTTCTTTAAACTTTGGGTAAAATCGATCAGCATGGTATTGCTGAATGCTTTCATCTTTGAAGCTATTTCATGCCAGAAAGGAACTTTATCTGCTTTATTGTTTTTAAGTATTTTGTAGAGTAAAGAATCTTCTTCCAGTCCTCTGGTCATGGCATATAAAATGATTTCTGACCGCTCTGAAGCATTGGGAGGAAAAATAGGAATCAGCACATCGAATCTTCCCGGAGCAAGAATTTCTTCGTCGATTTCTGAAACAGAATTGGCTGAACCAACCATTAAAACTCCTTCTTTTTCAAATTTTCCGATATAATGGAGAATAAGCTCCTGGGCTTCAAGATTACAGGAAGCAACATCTGTTTCTGCTTTTCTCTGCATCATAATTTCATCAAAATCGTCCATGAAGAGCAGCATTTTATTTTCCTTCATCATGTTCAACAGAAAATCACTGAAGTTGATTTCATTTCCGTCAATCAATGAGGTTCCCAAATAATGTTTTTTGACTTCTTTAAACTGATAGCCTATGATTTCAGCAATTTTATTCGCCCAAAATATTTTACCGCTTCCCGGAGGGCCATAGAGAATAATTCCTGCAGGCTTGTTGATCCCCCAATCTTTGATCTGCTGTGGATTCAGAAAGGGTTCCAAAACAGTAGATGTATAAAAAAACAGATCTCTGTATCCTATAAAATCTCTTTGCTGAAGACTGGTTTTACTCCCGAAATAATCATAGACAAACTTATAGTTTCCTCCTAATTTATTATCAATTCCATAACTTGATATGGAGGATTTAAAAAAACCGTTATCAAAAATATTGAGATCATTATCTTTAATCACCTTTTCTACCTTGTCTTTAGGCTGGTTGATGACTTTGGCAATCTGCTCCAATGTTTTATTTTTGTCCAGATCTTTTTCATATAACCTTAAAAAGTCTACATTTTCCCGGGCAAATTTTTCAAAATCTTCTTTTACTTCAAAATTCGTACTGACACAGTCTACCAATTCAAGATCAAAATCCTGTATAAACTGTTTTATGGCTTCTGCAGATACATTCAGTTCTTCTGCCAGTTCAATTAGCTTCATAAGTGTTGATTAATTCTATCAAATTTAATGTATTTACCAATAAATTGATATTGATTTATGATAATTCTGTAACATTATCTAATTTATATAGACTACTACTATGTAAAACAAATTACATGGAAAAGATTTTATCAGTAAAAAATTTGACGAAGAAATTCAAAAGAGTTGTGGTCAACAATATTTCTTTTGATGTCGAAAGAGGAAATGTTTATGGGCTTTTGGGTCCCAATGGAAGCGGAAAATCCACGACTTTCGGGATGCTGCTTTCAACAATCAACCCTACCAGCGGAGATTGGTTTTGGTTTGGTAAAAAAGGAACAGATCCGGAAACTTTAAAAAAGATTGGAGCAATTATCGAGCAGCCCAACTTTTATCCTTATTTAAGTGCGGAAACCAACCTTAAGATTGTAGCCGAAATTAAAAAAACTCCTTATTCCAGAATTGACGAAGTTCTGAAAACCGTAAATCTTTATGAAAGGAGAAAAGATACTTTCAAAACCTTTTCTTTGGGAATGAAACAGCGTCTTGCCATAGCTTCAGCGATGTTGAATAATCCTGAAGTCATGATATTAGATGAACCAACCAATGGATTGGATCCTGAAGGAATTATTCAAATCCGAGAAATCATCAGCGATATTGCCAAGCAGGGAATCACGATTATCATTGCAAGCCACCTTTTGGATGAAATTGAAAAAATATGCAGCCATGTCATTGTACTGAAAGAAGGAAATTCTATTTATTGCGGACGAGTGGATGAAATGACTTCCAACAATGGATATTTTGAACTGAAAGCTGATAATAACACATTACTTTTAAATGCTCTGAATGAGCTTCAATGGTTCACTTCTATCAATCAGGAAGGAGATCTTATCAAAGCTCAGATCCGTGATGATGCTTCTATTTCGGCTTCGGCAATGAATCAGAAACTGGCAGAGAGGGGAATTTACCTTTCTCATCTGACCAAGAAAAAACTGTCTCTTGAATCTCAATTCCTTGAACTTGTAAAAAACATTAATTAGTCATGATAAAATTATTAAAACTGGAATACTACAAAAACCTGAACTACAAACCGTTTAAGGTTTTCACGATACTCTATTTCGCCATTCTTATTGCTTTGCTTTTCGTCGGGTTGGTTGATTTTGATGTTTTTGGAGGAACGATTAACTTAAAAGAACAGGGGATTTATAATTTCCCGGAAATCTGGAATTTTACCACATGGATTGTTGCTTTGTTGAAAATTTTCCTGGGATTGATTATTGTTTTCTCCATTTCGCAGGAGTTCAGCAACAGAATGTTTAAACAGAATACGATTGATGGATTAAGCAGAAAGGAATTCATCACTTCAAAACTACTGACAATAAGTATTTTCACTATTGTTTCAACGGCCATTGTATTGGGAATTACTTTGTTTCTGGGATATCAATACTCCAATACAACAGAATCTACAAAGGTTTTTGCTGAAATCTTCTTTATTGGAAATTATCTGGTAAAATTATTTACATTCTTCTGTTTCTTGATGTTCCTTTCCATTTTGCTGAGAAAATCGGTTTTTGTATTTCTTGCTCTTTTTGTTTTATGGATTGGTGAGGCAATTTTAACAACTATTGAAGTGTTCTCAAAAGTAAAAGGAATGCAGGGGCCGCAAAGAAATGAAGTTCTTCAGAATGACTTTTTCATCACCCATCTTTTACCATTGGAAAGTATGTCTAATCTTATTCCTAATCCGATGATGAGATTAAATATGGCTAAAAGTATGGGCATAAAATATGAATTCCACTACCCTACAGAAAGTCTTATCGCTTGCCTGGTGTGGTGTGCTATTTTTATATTTGGATCGTACTGGATTTTGAGAAAAAGAGATTGGTAAGGTTGAAATGAAATTTCAATTACGCCATTAATTCAAAATAAAAAGGCTGCCATCTGGCAGCCTTCCTTTCACATTACTTTTTATCTAACAACGGAAGATATTTTCCGTATCCTTTACTTTCCATTTCTGCTTTTGGAATAAATTTCAGCGAAGCACTGTTGATACAGTAACGGAGTCCTCCTTTATCTTCCGGTCCGTCTGTGAAGACGTGTCCTAAATGGGCATCACCGGTTTTACTTCTTACTTCTACTCTATCCATACCATGGGTACGATCCAGTTTTTCGTCAATCAAACTCTTTGTAATTGGTTTTGAGAAGCTTGGCCATCCACAGCCGGATTCAAATTTATCTGTAGAGATAAACAAAGGTTCTCCTGTTGTAATATCTACATAAATTCCTTCACGGGTTTCGTTCCAGTATTCATTCTGGAAAGGTCTTTCCGTACCGTTTTCCTGAGTTACATTATATTGTTCTGCAGTAAGTTTTTCTTTTAAAACCTTTTTATCCTGTTTGTGATAAGCCGGTTTTGGAAGCGGATTGGCTTTTTTGGCCATTTCAAAAAGTCCTGGTTCAATATGGCAGTATCCGCCTGGGTTTTTATCCAGATAATCCTGATGATAATCTTCTGCTCTGTAGAAATTTTTCAATGGAATAGTTTCTACGAGTAATGGTTTGTTGTAATTTTTTGCCAGTTTCTGGACTTCATCTTTTACTAAAGCTTCATCTGTTTTATTGGTAAAATAGATTCCTGTTCTGTACTGGTTTCCTCTGTCATTCCCCTGCTGATCTTTACTGGTAGGATCGATTGTTTTAAAATACAGATCAATCAACAGTTTCAGATCCACCTGTTCCGGATCATATTTCACTTTTACGGTTTCTGCAAAACCTGTTGTATGGCTTACTACCTCCTCATAAGTAGGATTTTGGGTATTCCCGTTGGCATAGCCTACTTCTGTTCCTACAACTCCACGAATTTGTTGAAAAAAATGTTCTGTTCCCCAGAAACATCCACCTGCAAAATAAATCTCTCTAACGTTTTTGTTATCCATAATTTTCTCATTTTCTTTTTTTATTTCCACTACATTAGGCTTATTTTTTTTGAAAAGCCCGGATCCCGCAGCAAAGACTGCTATACCCAGAATGATTCCGAGTACAATAAATATATTTTTCATTTTTACCTTTTTATTCATTACTTATTATTTTTAACGATCATGAATCCAAATCCTAAAAGCATAAGGTCTTTTAGAATAAAGAAATCCGTCACAGGCACTCCATCTACTATCTTCCATATTCCCGGTGTTGTAAATAAATAGCTTAATGTCACCAGAAAAGTTACTATCATTCCGATACCTGCATATTTTTTCAATACAGCAAATTTCGCACTAAATATCAGGAGTAATGCAATGATAATTTCTATCGTTCCGATAAGATTTGACACTGCCTGGACGCTTATGATTTTATATACGAAAAAAGTTAAGAAATGGTTTTCCACCAAAGGTTTTATAGCTGCTGCTTCTGTAGGGGTAAACTTGAAGATACCAATCCACAGCAAAATAAGCGCTGCTCCGAAAAGCGAAATGTAATACCCGATTCGGGATAATAGATTTTTAGATTCCTGTACTGTTCCGACCATGTTTTTAAGATTTTAATTAATACTTTATTGTTTTCAAAAGTATAGTCGGAAGCTTTTTAAAATCCTGACAGAAATTTTCTTAGAAATTCAATTTATCGATCATTTTATTTTTAAAGTCCTGAATTTCAGATTCATTTATTTCAGTTTTTTGTTCAGAAAATGTCTTTTTAAACACTTTATCCAGAAGTGCCAGCTTTTCATTGTACATTCTGCACCATTTGCAGATCATAAGGTGCATGCTCAACATCCTGTTCTCTTTGGCAGAAATGGATTGGGCATTCCTCTTTTCCATCAGTAAAGTAGCCTCACTGCACGGTAAAAATAATATATGTAGTATTCTTCTTATCATATCACTTATGATTTTGAAAACCAGTTAAACTCCAGACATTCTCTGAGCTGCATGCGGCTTCTTTGCAAAATCTTCCAAAGATTAGTCGTAGAAACCTCTAATTCCTGACTTACTTCCGGAGCTTTTTTTTCTTCTATATAATACATTTTAAGCAGGATCTTCCATCTGGAGGGCAATTCCTCAATACATTCCTCTAAGGTTTTATTAAAATCTGTACTGTCTAAAAGCTCATCTCCTTCGCCGGATACATTCCAGTCATTTAAAACATCATTATTTTTCCATGATCCTGTTTCATCAAAAAAATGATCGAGTCTCACATTGGGTTCTGATTTATATTTTTTCCGGTAAAAATCTGCCACTTTTCTGTTCAGAATAGCCATCAGCCACGTAAGCGCCTGACTTTTTCCTTCAAAAGAATCATAAGCTGAGTAAGCGGCAAGAAAAACATCCTGAACAACATCCTGTGCGTCTTCTTTATTCGAAAGTATATACAGTGCCCGCTTCAAAAGCGGTCCCGAATATTGTTCTATCCAGCTTTTCAGTTCTTCATCTTTTGTCATTGGAAGGATTTTTTGTCTTATTTCAGATCACAACGAAGGTAGTAAGTTAAACGGAAATTGCAAAATTAGGAAGATTATTATTGATTACAGTCACTTCAAACCTTATAGGTTTACCACACATCCATTAAGCAAATCCTTCACCATTCAAAACATAGCATAAAATTATTACAAATCGCTTAAAAATCTTAAATTTGCATCTTATCAAAAATTTGATACTTAAAAAAGCAAAAGCAATACTATGACATCACAAGAGATACGTCAAAAATTTTTAGATTATTTTAAAAGTAAGGAGCACCTGATCGTTCCTTCAGCTCCTATTGTGCTGAAAGACGACCCTACCCTTATGTTTTCCAACTCCGGAATGACGCAGTTCAAGGATTTCTTCCTTGGCTACAAAACACCTACCGCCCCTAGAATTGCCGATACACAAAAGTGTCTTAGAGTTTCAGGGAAGCACAATGACCTGGATGATGTAGGTAGAGATACTTACCACCACACCATGTTTGAAATGTTAGGAAACTGGTCTTTCGGGGATTACTTCAAAAAAGAGGCTATTGCTTTTGCCTGGGAATTACTGACTGAAGTATATGGAATTCCAAAAGAAAATTTATACGTAACGATTTTTGAAGGGGATGCTTCAGAAAATCTGGACAGAGACCAGGATGCTTATGACTTCTGGAAATCTCACATTTCAGAAGATAGAATCATCAACGGAAATAAAAAAGATAACTTCTGGGAAATGGGTGAAAGCGGACCGTGCGGACCGTGTTCAGAAATCCATGTTGACTTGAGAACACCGGAAGAGAAAGCTAAGGTTTCTGGACTTGAACTGGTAAATAATGACCACCCTCAAGTTGTAGAAGTATGGAACCTGGTTTTCATGGAGTTCAACAGAAAGGCAGATAAATCTTTAGAAAAGCTTCCTGCTCAGCACGTAGATACAGGAATGGGCTTTGAACGTCTTTGCATGGCGCTTCAAGGGAAGTCTTCCAACTATGATACCGATGTTTTCACTCCGCTTATTGCTAAAGTTGAAGAACTTTCAGGTAAAAAATATACCGGAGTTTTAGAAAACGAAAAAGATATTGCAATCCGTGTTGTGGTAGACCACATCAGAGCGGTTTCTTTTGCTATTGCAGACGGACAATTGCCATCCAACGGAGGAGCCGGTTATGTTATCAGAAGAATTTTAAGAAGAGGAATTTCTTATTCTTACAGATTCCTGGATATGAAAGAACCTTTCCTTTACAAATTGGTTGCTGTTCTTCAGGAACAAATGGGTACTTTCTTCCCGGAACTTGAAAAACAGGGGAAATTGGTTTCTGAAGTCATCAAAAGTGAAGAAGATTCATTCTTAAAAACAATTGAAAACGGTCTGATCAGAGTAGAAAAGCTGATTCAGCAAACTATTGCAGATAATCAGAAAGTATTACCAAGTGAAGAAGTTTTTGAGTTGTATGATACGTATGGTTTCCCTGATGATTTAACAAGAATTATTGCTGAAGAAAAAGGATTAACTATTGATGAAGAAGGTTTCAAAGCTGAAATGGAGAAACAGAAACTTCGTTCAAAAGCAGATTCTGCTCAGAAAGTATATGACTGGGTAAATCTTGAATCTAAGCCTGAAACATTTGTAGGGTATGACCAGACTGAGTCTGAAACATACATTACAAGATATAGAAAAGTAGAAAACAAAGACGGAGAATTTTACCAGGTAGTATTAAGCAGCTCTCCTTTCTATCCTGAAGGAGGTGGACAGGTTGGAGACAAAGGTGAATTAATAAACTTAGATGCAAAAGGAGAAACTGAAAGTGGCACGTTTTTCTATCCAGATGTAATTGAAGTTCTTGAAACAAGAAAAGAAAATAATCTTATAATAAGCCTTGTAGATAGACTTCCAGAACCTCCATCATCATTATTATTAGCAAAAGTAAACGCTTCTGAGAGAAAAAATTCTCAGGCTAACCACTCTGTAACTCACCTTCTGCATGAAGCTTTAAGAGATGTTCTAGGAACTCACGTAGAGCAGAAAGGTTCTTATGTAGGTCCGGATTATCTTCGTTTCGACTTCTCTCATTTCAACAAAATGACGGAGGAAGAATTGGCATTAATTGAGGAAAAAGTAAATAAAAAGATCAAAGAAAGTATTGCTTTACAGGAATTCAGAAATATTCCGATTCAGGAAGCTCTGGAAAAAGGAGCAATGGCTTTGTTTGGTGAAAAATATGGTGACAGTGTGAGAATGATCCAGTTCGGAAGTTCGAAAGAACTTTGCGGAGGAACTCACGTAAAAAACACCAGCGAAATTGGTCATTTCAAGATTACTTCTGAAGGTTCTGCAGCTGCGGGAATCAGAAGAATTGAGGCTATCTCAGGAGACAAATCTGAAGAATATTTCAACAATCTTGAAAAACAGATCATTGAACTTTCTCAATTATTAAAGTCTAAAGATGTGGTTAGATCTATCGAAAAACTGATCGAAGAAAACACTTCATTAAAGGCAGAAGTAGATGCTCTTAAAAAGGAAAAAGCAAAAGGAGAAATCGGAGAATGGAAGAATGCTTATGAGCAGAAAGGCAACAAGCAGCTTTTAGTAAAGAAAACTTCTCTGGATGCAGGTTCTGTAAAAGATATCGTATTCCAGTTGAAGAGAGAAATTCCTGCTTCAGTAACGATCATTCTTTCTGATGCAGATGGAAAACCAATGATTACCGTTGGTGTTTCTGATGATCTTGCAGCAGATTACCAGGCTGGAGCTATCGTAAAGGATCTTGCAAAAGAAATCCAAGGCGGTGGCGGTGGAAACCCAGGCTTTGCGACAGCTGGTGGTAAAAACCTTGAAGGGATAGAAAACGCTTACCAAAAAGCTTTGAATATCTAAAATAGAAATCTCTATTATAAATTTTAGCCCCGGCTGTCTCAAAATTGAGACAGCCGCGGTTGTTTTTACTCTATAACATATTTTTCAACGCAAAGTATTTTCTATAATACTTTATATTTCAGGAGAATCAACTTTATTGATTCTAACCAGGCTTATGTAATAATCATGCTTCTATCAGATAAAGCATACTTTCCCATAAACATCTGTGTAATCAGTGAAATCCGTGGGAGTTTAAAACAATTTAGCAAAGGATATACAAGTTATTTCATAGCTGAGTGTAACGCCTTTGCAAACGAAAAAAGCAGGAAATAAAAATTTTACATACACTGCGTTATATTATTCTTATTACAAACATTTTCATCAAAGTCTCTCTATTTATATCCGTTCTAATTATTGACCTTATCTTAACAAATCATTACCTAATATTAAACTAATTGTTTTGTCCTCGTAAAACATAGTTAACAATAGACCATTAGTTTTGCCATAATCGAAATTCAAAAAAATATAATTATGAAAATTAACCAAACTATTGGAGCTCTATTCCTTGCAGCTATTGTCTTTCAAGGCTGTAACGATGACAATAACGGGGACTCCAATACCCCTGTCAATGACAAAATAAAGATTGAAAATTTTTCTAAAGAGCCTGCTTTCGTTTTTGGAATGCCTGGTTTTGAAAATTTAAATATTACCACCCTAATCTCCAGTTCTGATGTTCTTCCAGGGTCTCCTGACTTCGTTTTCGGAGGTCAGCCGGACGGAATGGGAGTTATGAAAGATCCTAACTCTGACGGTTATCTGATGATTACCAATCATGAGATCAAACAATCGGTATCAAGAGTATATTTAGACAAAACATTTAAGCCTGTAAAAGGAGAATATATCTTAAACGGAACCGGAGGAATGACAAGATTGTGCTCTGCAACACTAGCAACTCCAGAAATTCATGGTTTCAGTGCATTTCTTACTGCTGGGGAATCTGGTGAAGAAAGTATGGTTCATGCTTTGAATCCGTTGGCGCCAGCTTCTCAGGCATCAGATAAAACAAGAGTAAAACCAGCCCTGGGAAAGGCTTCTATGGAAAATGCAGTTCCGCTTTCTAAAGATGTTTCTAACGGAAAATCTTATATTATCATTGGTGAAGACCAGTCTTACTCTTCTTCTCATCAGTCTGCAGGACAGCTGATCATGTACGTAGCCGACACACAGGGAGATCTGGATAACGGTAAATTGTATTCTTTAAAAAGAACAAACAACAACTATACTGAAACGGATATGACGAAAGGAAGCAGCTACGATGTAGAATTCGTAGAAATTCCGAATGCTAAGAACCTTACAGGAGCTCAGATCAATCAGAAAAATATTGATAATAATGCGATCCGTTTTTCAAGAGTGGAAGATGTAGATTACAGAAAAGGAGCAGGAAAAGGAAGAGAAGTTTACTTTACCGCTACCGGAGAATCTTCTGACGGTGTGAACCCTAAAGCAGGATTAACAATGTGGGGAAGAGTGTACAAGCTTGTCTTGAATGCTAATAATATGCTGACAGGAAAATTAGAAGTTGTGGCTGAAGGAGATTCTAATCCTGGAAACAATCTTATCAATCCTGACAACTTATGTGTAACTGAAAACTTTGTATACATCCAGGAAGACGGAGATTCTTATTATAAAAATGCCAACCATGATTCTTACATCTGGCAGCTGAATATCGCTACAAAACAATACAAACCATGGCTGAATATGAAGCATAACAGAAGTGATTCTGCATGGCAGACCGCTTATAACCAATCCGGAGATCTTCAGAAGTTCGGTTCATGGGAATTCGGAGCAATGGTTGATATTTCTGACATCATCGGAATTCCAAATACATTCTCTGTGAATATCCACTCTCACACATGGCAGCTGGATAAATTCAAAAACCCCGACGGTTCCGGAATCAACACCAATAAAGAAGGTGGGCAGATTGTAATTATCAGAAACGTAGAAAAATAGTTTTAATCCCTTCATATCAAATTAAAGTATCAATAGAGAATCTCTGTTGATACTTTTTCATACCTATGCATAAACTTTCAAAATACCCGATACTCCTTTTGTTATACTGTGCAGCAGCACTTTTCACCCTTTATTATTGTAAAAATGATAAGCAGCAGCCAGTGTATGAAGATCTTGGTTCTGTAAAAAACAGGATTATCAAAACCAATGCTGATTTTGAAAAACAAATCAACGAACTGAAAACCCTGGTTTCTAAAAACTCTGATGAAAAACTTCTTCAGGAAAAATTTCAGGACATCAGAAAAACCTACAAAAAAATAGAATGGGCGGTAGAATACTTCCTGCCCCACTCTGCAAGATTTATCAACGGTCCTGCTCTTCCTGAAATTGAAATGGATGAACACACAGAAATAGAGCCGGAAGGATTGCAGGTTTTGGAAGAAATGCTCTACCCTTACGATAAGGGGAATAAAGAGGAAGTCATTCGAATGCTCAATAAACTCATCAATAAAAGCAACACTATAGAAACCAACTTTCAGGTCATTACCATTAGTAAAGATCAGGTTTTTGATGCGTTGAGGCAGGAAGCATTCAGAATTTCCAGCTTAGGAATTTCAGGTTTTGATACTCCTGTTTCGGGAACATTTTTAGAGGAAATGCCTTTTTCTCTTAAAGGAATAAAAGAAACTCTGGAACAGATTTCCACTGACCGTTCAAAAGACAAAGCCTTAAAAAGTATTGTAACAGAAATCAATTCAGCCATTGAAGTTCTCAAGAAAAACACAGACAAAAATACGTTTGATTATGCCAACTTCATTCCGGATCATCTGAATAAGATTACGGCTCTGATGTTGGATTTTAAAAATCAGGAGAACATTCCGGATGTTGAAGTAACGACTGCTTTAAACAAAAATGCCGCTACTTTTTTCACTAAAAATGCTTTTAATCCTAATGCCTTCACTCCTGGAAAAGAATATGCATATTCGGAAGAAAAGGCGGCTCTTGGACATCAGCTTTTTAATGACAAAATTCTATCCAACAGCAATAACCGAAGCTGTGCAACCTGTCATATTCCGGAGAAAGCATTTACAGATGGGCTTGCTAAAGCAATGTCCCTTGAAAATTCTGAACTGGCAAGAAATACACCTTCTCTCAACTACGCAGGATATCAGCACGGTCAGTTTTGGGATATGAGAAAGGATGATCTGGAAGGACAAAGCTCTGATGTGATCTCCAATAAAGAAGAAATGCACGGTGACCTGAATGTGATTTTGGCCAAAATCAATCAGGATAAAAACTATCAGGCAGCATTCAAAAAGATCTACCATTCTCAAAAAACCGAGGTTTGGCAGCTCCAAAATGTACTGGCAACCTATATCCGTTCTCTCGCAAAATTTAATTCTGATTTCGATGAATACATGAGAGGAAATAAATCGGCAATGACAGAAAATCAAAAACGTGGTTTTAATCTTTTTGTTGGAAAAGCCCAATGTGCAATTTGCCATTTCATTCCCTTGTTCAACGGTACAGTTCCGCCGAATTTCAAGAAAACCGAACAGGAAATATTGGGAGTGGCTCTAAATGCTGAGAATAAAACATTTGACAATGATCCGGGAAGAGGAAAATTTCATGAAACAGTTCCTTCATTACAGCATTCATTCAAAACACCAACTCTTCGAAACATTCATAAAACAGCTCCTTATATGCACAACGGAGGGTACAAAACGTTAAAAGAAGTTATGAATTTTTACAACAAAGGTGGTGGAAAAGCTTTTGGATTTAAAGTAGAGAACCAGACACTTTCTGATGCGCCGTTACAGCTTACCGATAAGGAAATAGATGATATTATTGAGTTTATGAAAGCACTGGATGATCGATAAAGTTTTTCAGGAACGCATAAAACAAAAACAATTAAAACTCCTGAGAATCATCTTTTCAGGAGTTTTTTTATTGGAAATTTAAAGAAATGTGAGAAAGACTATCTAAGTGACTTTGCCATTCAATTTTATCAGGAGAAAATCCATAAAAACATTAGATTAAATCAATGTTATACTGTGTTAAAAACTTTTTTACAACGATAAATATCATTAATTTTGACGTAGTTTTTTTACATGAAAAGGGAATTACTGTTATTATTTTTTCTGCTTAGCTTTTTGGGGTATTCGCAATCAAAAATTAAGGTTGTGGATGACGCCAGTCAAAAGCCTGTTTTCAATGCTAAAGTGTCGTGTGACAATACAATCATTGGATACACTGACCAACAGGGTATTCTGGAGTTCAAAACAGGATGCAAAAACATTGATGTTGATGCTGATTCTTACCAGAAAGAAAACATTACTGTTGAAAGCAGTATGGAAGTTTCACTGCTCAAGAAAGCCTCAAAAACCACGAATATTGAAGCTGTAGTCATTGAAGACAAAAGTGATCCCAGAGCTTTGGAAATTCTGAGAAAAGTCAATAAACTCTTTAACGAAAACTCTCCAAAAAGTTTAGGATCCTATTCCTACAAATCCTACGAAAAAATATCTATGGATATTGATGAAGACAGCCTTTCCCAGTTTAATCAGTATTTCAATGATCTCAATATTTTCAAGAAAAAACGAGAAAAAGACTCTTTAAATAACATCACTGCAAGAAAAATATTTTCAAAAAGTAAGCTTTTCCTTTGGGAAAGGGCTCAGGAGTTTTTATACTCCAAAAAGTATGGTGAAAAAATCAATATTCTGGACAACAGAATCTCCGGACTGAAGCAGCCTATCTATGAAATGATCGCTCTTCAGCAGAGTAACAGAGATGTTGTTCCGGAACAGATAAAACCGGAAAACAGAGGACTGTACAGGTTCTTCCTTTCAGATACCGTTACTCTTGACGGGAGAAAAAATTTTGTGATCCGTTTCCGTGAGGTGAATTACAAAAAACCGGACAGAAAACGAAAATACAATGGTGCTATCTACGTAGATACCGAAACTTACGGGCTCAAAAAAATTGAAAATTTCAGTAAAAATAAAAACGACGGGATTATCACCAGTACCTGGGTTTTTTACAATAATAAATGGTTCCTTGCCCACGAAAAAGCCAAGCTTAAAATGGGTAAAATGGCCATGGATGACAAGGTGCATCCGGACGATAAGAAAGACAAAAAAAGCTTTGGCACTTACGCTTTTCTTACCTCAAAATATTTTGATTTTGAAGCTCCTATTGAAGAGAACCCCAAAGATTTCAAAGGCTACACTTTTTCTGTAAAAAATATTGATGGGCATTCTCTGGATCAATACAGAACAGAACCTCTTACCGACAGGGAAAAAAATACCTATAAAACGATCGACAGTTTAGGTAAAAAATATAAAATTGATACCAAAGCACAGATTTTATCGGGATTACTGAACGGACAGATCAGAGTGGGATCTGTAGACTTTGCCGTAGATGAAGTTGTCAATTATAACTCCTATGAAGGTTTCAGATTAGGTTTAAAAGCCAAGCTGAATGAAAATTTTAACCCTTATTTTTCACCGGATTACTACTTTGCCTATGGAGTGAAGGACAGAAAATGGAAATATGGAATGGGGCTTGACATGAAAACCACACTGGAAAAAAACTCAATTTTCAGATTTGAGGTGTATGATGATGTAACAGCCTCTGGGGAATTCAACCGCAAGTTTTGGAATTTCAAAATGAGAACGATGAACTTTGGGAATAATCTAAACAATGACAAGTATTTTCACTTTAAAGGAATGTCATTATCTTATCTGAACGATGTCACAAACGGTCTTACCCTTGCCCTTGCTGTAAGAAGAAATACAGAACAAGCAGAGTTTGATTATCAGTTCAGAGACAGAGGAACTTCCTATCGAAATTTCAACACGCTTTTCACCTTAAAATATTCTCCGAATTCTACCAATATTATGACTCCACAGGGAAAATCTCTGATTGACCAGAGATATCCTGAGCTGTATTTTAATTATGAGCAGAGTTACAAAATGCTGCAGGGAGATTTTAATTACTCCCGTTTTGATGCCCTGTTTGTTCATAATTTCAAAACACCGATCGGGACTACCGGTTTCAGATTGTACGGAGGTGCTGTTCTGGGCGGAGCTCCTATCTGGAAAAACTTTACGATGAACGGATTGGCTTCTCCTGGTAAAGATTTTAATTTTAACCTTACTTCTTACCTTGGGTTTGCTACTCTGGAGGGTGGAAAATACTATAATGACAGATTCGTAGCGTATTACTTTACACACAAACTGCCATGGTATTTCAAGAGTTTCGGGCATAATGTTTCCAGCTTTGATTTCGTCTTAAGAGGGACTATCGGAGACATGAAACATCCGGAATACCATCAGTTTAAATTCAGAAAACTGGATCACCTGTATCAGGAAGTAGGTTTGGAATGGAACAATTTCCTTTCCAGCTATTTTAATCTGGGCTTATTTTACAGAGTGGGTTATTATGCGACTCCACATTTCAGGGAAAATTTTGCTATCCAGTTTAAGCTGAAGTTTCTTGAGTTTTAATACCCTGAAAAATACAAAATCTTTATTTTTGAATCAGAATTCAGAAATATTCACCGATAATATATAAAAAGAACATGCAGAAAATCGAAATCAAAGCAGAACAGTTTTTTGAATTATTAAAATTAAAAGACACTCCGATGTGGGAGATTTTCTCACAGATGATTGATGGAAATGAAAAGGAAATTATCTTTTTAGACCATGAAGACAAGATCCTTTTTAATTATTTTTTGCCTTCTACGCAGGAAAAACTTGAAGAAGACAGAAAAGAGTTTTCAAAACAGTTTTCAGAGAAATTAGCCAACTTCAATTAAGAGCTGCCATGAATAAAAATTATATTTTTTCTTTGCTTGGGCTCTTCATATTTGCCTTTGTAAGCGCTCAGAATTATAAAAAGCCTTTAGTTTCTGCCATCAAAGAAGCAGATCTTCGTACCGATATGTATCAGCTTGCCGCAGATCAGTTCTGGGGACGTGAAGCCGGAACGCTGGATGAATTAAAAGTTTCTATGTGGCTGGCTGACAAAGCCAAAGAAGCAGGAATGAAACCTGCCGGAGATAACGGAACTTTTTTCCAGTTTTTTGATATGTACAGACATCAGGTTATTCCTCAAAGCAGCCTGAAAATCGGAGATACAAATCTGAAATTATGGAAAGATTTTTTGGTTGCTGAACCTGTAAACGCTTCTGTAGATGCTGAAATAGTATACGCAGGAAATGCAGAACCTGAGGATCTTGCTAAATTAAACATCAAAGGAAAAGTACTTGCCGTAAACGCTTCTGACAAAAATATCTCAAAAGATATGACGCTTTTCGTAAGAAGATATCCTGGATTTGTAAGAAATAAATATTACGATAAAGCTTTTCAGTTGGGAGCGAAAGCCATTATTTTCATTACCGATGATACCTCTGAAAAAAGCTGGGTAGAAGTACTGCCTCAAATGACAAGAGGAAGCTATGGTGTAGAAGGATTAAGAGAGAAAATCACGAATAATATTCCTGTTTTATGGATCAAAAGAGAAAATGCCGGCTTGGTAAAAAACAATTCTAAAGCTTCTCTGAATCTGATCACTGAAACTTATAAATATCCTTCAGTTAATATCATTGGGAAAATAGAAGGTACAGATCCGGTTCTTAAAAACGAATATGTTTTGCTGAGCGGGCATCAGGATCATGACGGGATCAGACATCCTGTAAAGAACGACACCATCTACAACGGTGCTGATGATAATGCAAGTACCTGTGTTGCGATGTTGGCTATGGCCAGAGCTTATAAAAAACAACCGGGAAAAAGAAGTATTCTGTTTGTTTTCCATGGGGCTGAAGAAAGAGGATTGCTGGGTTCAAGATGGCATGCAGCACATCCTGTTGTTCCGAAAGAGAAAATTGCAGCCGTTCTGAATGGTGATATGATCGGAAGAAATGATAACAATGAAGCCGCTTTATTAGGAGGAAATGCTCCTCACAAAAATTCTGAAGAGCTTGTAAAAATGGCTGAAGATGCCAATAATGAAAGTACAAAATTCAAATACCTGAAAGATTGGGATTCTCCAAGCCATGCTGAGTATTTCTATTTCAGAAGTGACCATCTTCCATATGCGAAAATTGGAATTCCTTCGATATTCTTCACCAGCGTGCTGCACGACCAGTATCATACACCACAGGATGAATCTGAAAATATCAATTACAAGAAGTTGTATAAAATGACCGAATGGATGTACAGAACATCCTGGAAAGTTGCTAATGAAACTGAACGTCCAAAAGTAATTTCAAATTTTTCATTGGAAAGATAATTGATAAAAATAATTATAATTCTTTTGTATTGAAACAAAAGAAACAAAAATTCAAGACTTAGAAACTTCAGCTAAAAATGAAATCTGTTCTCTAAAAACTCTAAACTCGTACGGAAACGATCTATGTTTAGAATCACAGGTTGCCCCGCCCTCAAACAATAGAGTTTTTTAACGTTCACAGAATTCATTTTCTTAACGCTTCAGTTTCTTATGTCGTTTGATATTATCGAAAAACAAAGAGCTTCACAGATTGTGAAGCTCTTTTCATCATTGTGTTTTTAGAATCTGTCTTTAAATACGAAATAATTTAATATAGAATATGATTTGGAACTATTAAAAAAATTATTTTTAGTTAGTCATAGTTCTTTTACCTTGAAGCAAAAGAACCAAAAATTCAAGACTTAAAAACTTCCGCTAAAAATGAAATCTGTTCTCTAAAAACTCTAAAATCGTGCGGAAACAATCTATGTTTAGAATCACCTATTAACCCCGCACTCAAACAATAGAGTTTTTTTAACGTTCACAGAATTCATTTTCTTAACGCTTCAGTTTCTTATGTCATTTGATATTGTTAAAAAAGAAACATTTCTCTTTTTTGATCTAAATTCTTTTAAATAAGAAGGTTCATCAGCGAAGGATCATTATTCAGATAGTTGACAAAAAAATCATATTGTTTCATCTTATCGATTAACGGGGTGAAATCTTTGTTTTGCTTCAGAGCAATTCCTACGACTGCAATTCCCTTTTCTTTTGAATTTTTTTGGGTGTACTCAAAATAAGTAATATCATCATCAGGACCCAGTACATCTATCACAAAGGTTTTCAATGCTCCGGGACGCTGTGGAAATCTGACCAGGAAATAATGTTTTAACCCTGCATAAAGCAACGCTTTTTCCTTGATTTCTTCCATACGGGTAATGTCGTTATTGCTTCCGCTGATAATACACACTACATTTTTACCTTTTATTTCCTCTCTGTATCTTTCCAATGCTGCTACTGAAAGCGCACCTGCCGGTTCTACTACGATAGCATCTTTATTATACAGGGATAATATGGTTTCACAGACAAGTCCTTCATCTACTACAGCCATATCGTACAGGATATTTTTACAACGTTCGAAAGTGAGGTCTCCTACTTGCTGTACGGCTGCTCCGTCTACAAAACGGCTTATCTTTTCGAGAAGAACAGGTTTTCCTTTTTCAAGGGCTTTTTTCATGCTTGCTGCTGCGGAGGGTTCTACCCCAATAATCTTTGTTTGCGGAGACAAATGCTGAAATACAGTACAAACTCCTGCTGCCAGTCCACCACCACCTATAGGAACAAAAAGATAGTCGACCAGACCTTCTGCCTGCTCCAGAATCTCGAGGGCTGTTGTTGCCTGCCCTTCAATAATTGCCGGATCATCAAAAGGATGAATAAATACGCTGTTATGATCTTTGCAAAACCTCATCGCAGCATCTTTTGCCACATCAAAAGTATCTCCGAAAAGGATAACATCTATGTATTCTCCTCCGAACATCTTTACCTGTTCAAGCTTTTGTCCGGGTGTTGGTAAAGGCATAAAAATAGTTCCTTTCACCTTCATGGTCTGACATGCAAACGCAACGCCCTGCGCATGATTTCCGGCACTGGCACAAACAACCCCTTTTGAAAGTTCTTTTTCAGACATGGTCGCCATCTTATTATAGGCTCCTCTTATTTTATAGGATCTTACCCTTTGAAGGTCTTCTCTTTTAAAATAAATATTCGACTCGTAAATCGCTGACAAATTATTATTGACAGCCAAAGGTGTTTTTACCACTACATTTCTTAATCGTTCCTCCGCTTTATAGACATTCTCTAAAACGGAGGAACTTACTCCCTCTCTCATCATCTGTTTAGTCATTAATTGTTTTCTGGTCTCAGGCTTCGCACCGTCTTACCAGCTTTCCACATTTCGCTTTCTCTCAGCTCAGTAAGTTCGGCTTCCAATTTTTCACGATAATCCGGTTTGCTGTTGCTGTCGATCGAACGTTGTGCTTCATTTCCTTTCGCTACATTGTCATATAGTTCTTCAAACAAAGGCGAAGTAGCATCTCTGAAACGCTTCCACCAGTCTAAAGCTCCTCTCTGAGCGGTTGTACTGCAATTGGCATACATCCAGTCCATTCCGTTTTCCGCTACTAAAGGCATTAATGACTGGGTCAGCTCTTCTACGGTTTCGTTAAAAGCTTCGGAAGGGCTGTGTCCGTTTTTTCTCAATACATCATACTGAGCGGCAAATATTCCCTGTACAGCTCCCATCAATGTTCCACGTTCTCCGGCAAGATCACTGTATACTTCTTTTTTAAAGTCGGTTTCAAAAAGATATCCACTTCCGATTGCAATACCTAATGCTGTTACCCTTTCTCTGGCTTTTCCTGTAGCATCCTGATAAACGGCAAAACTGCTGTTCAGTCCTCTGTCCTGCAAAAACATTCTTCTCAATGATGTTCCTGAACCTTTTGGTGCTACCAGAAATACATCTACATCGGCTGGAGGAACAATTCCTGTACGCTCGCTGAACGTGATTCCGAAACCATGAGAGAAGTACAATGCTTTTCCTGGGGTAAGATGCTGTTTTACTTTCGGCCAGTATTCAATCTGTGCGGCATCACTCAGAAGATAGCAGATAATGGTTCCTTTTTCTAATGCTTCTTCGATTTCGAATAAGGTTTCTCCCGGTACAAATCCGTCTGCAACTGCTTTATCCCATGATTTGGAGTTTTTTCTCTGCCCTACAATAACATTGATTCCGTTATCTTTCTGGTTCAAAGCCTGTCCCGGTCCCTGTACTCCATATCCAATTACAGCTACGACTTCATTTTTTAATGCTTCCTGAGCTTTTTCCAACGGAAATTCTTCTCTTGTTACTACGTTCTCCTCTACTCCTCCAAAATTCAATTTTGCCATTTTTTTTGATTTTATTTATTATTGATTGTGATGTTTAATTTTTGTTTTTTAGCTGGCATATTCTACTGCCGTCAGGTATGGAGTTCTGTGATAATGTACTTCCAGAACATCTACCTGCTTTTCCATTTGTCTGCTGATCTTCTGAACAGAGTCTTCTGTTTCTCTGATTACGATGACAAACTTTTTTACTTTTTCTATTTCCGAAGGACCTACATTGAAGGTTACCATAGAAATTCTTCTTCTTGAAAATATAGCATTGATGCGGCTGATCAATCCTAAATAATCTTCTGTGTACGCCGTAATGGTGTATTCTTTATGATCTGTTTTCATCTTTTTATTTTTAAGCTTTATTATTTAATACAATCTCCGAAACACTTTTTCCCTGCGGAATCATCGGAAATACATTATGTTCTTTTCCTGTCATCACTTCAAGGAGGAAAGATCCCTTGTGATCAAGCATTTCACGGAGAGCCCATTTCAAGTCTTCTCTCTCGGATACTTTCTTTCCTGATATATTGTATCCTTTTGCCACCTGAACAAAATCCGGACTCTGAATATCTACTGAGGAATATCTTTCTTCGTGAAACAATTCCTGCCACTGTCTTACCATTCCCAGATAGCAATTATTCAGAATTAAAATCTTTACTTCCGGATGATACTGCATGATCGTTCCCAGTTCCTGAATATTCATTTGAGCTCCTCCATCACCCATCACTGCAATAACAGGACGATTGGTCTCTGCATAAGTTGCTCCTATCGCAGCAGGAAGACAGAATCCCATTGTTCCCAGCCCTCCACTTGTGACGTTGGTTCGGGAATGTTTGAAATGAGAGTAACGGCATGTTGCCATCTGGTGTTGTCCCACATCTGTTACAATTACCGCCTCACCTTTTGTCATTTCATTCAGGTAACGGATAACTTCTCCCATGGTAATCTCGCCTTCTTCAGGGTAAAGCTCTGTATTGATCAGCTTGATAGTTTCAACTTCATGACATTTTTTGAATCTTTCATGCCAGTCATGATGTTCTTTTTTCGTAATTCTTTCTGTGAGAAGAGGAAGGGTATGTTTACAATTCCCTAAAACCGGAACATCAGCTTTTACATTTTTATTGATCTCAGCGTTATCAATATCAAGGTGAATAATTTTTGCCTGTTTTGCGTACTGATCCAGTCTTCCGGTCACACGGTCATCGAACCTCATCCCGACAGCTACTAAAACATCGCATTCATTGGTTAATATATTCGGGCCATAATTTCCGTGCATTCCTACCATTCCTACAGCTTGTGGGTGATTAGTTGGAATAGCGCTCATTCCTAAAACCGTCCATGCTACCGGAATTCCTGATTTTTCTGCAAACTGCAAAAACTCTTTTTCCGCTTTCCCCAGCATAATCCCCTGTCCTGCTATGATGAATGGCTTTTCTGCTTTGTTGATCAACTCTGCAGCTTTACCAATATTTTCCATACATGGATCTGGATCCGGCTTATAGCTCCTCAATGAGTTACATGTAGAATATCCTTTATAAGCAACAGACTGCAGCTGGGCATTTTTGGTCACATCAATCAATACAGGGCCAGGGCGGCCTGATTTTGCAATGTAAAATGCTTTTGCCAATACTTCGGGAAGCTCATTAGCATCAGTCACCTGATAATTCCATTTGGTAACCGGACTTGTAACGTTCATTACATCTATTTCCTGAAAGGCATCAGTTCCAAGAAGGTGTTCAAAAACCTGCCCTGTAATACATACCAAAGGAGTATTATCCAATAGCGCATCTGCCAAACCGGTTACAAGATTGGTAGCTCCGGGACCACTGGTTGCCAATACAACCCCGACTTCTCCAGAGACTCTTGCTAAGCCCTGTGCTGCATGTACTGCCGCCTGCTCGTGGCGTACCAATATATGTTTCAGGTTCTCCTTATAGTCGTAAAGGGCATCATAAATAGGAATAATAGCACCTCCCGGATATCCGAAAACGGTTTTCACTCCTTCCTGAAGAAAGGCTTCAAGAATGATCCGGCTTCCGCTCAGTTGTATTTCTGTTGATATAATCAGGTTTTCCATATTTTTTTATTGAGTGATTTCGTCTGTTACACAGCCTTCTGCCGCTGATGATACTGTTAATGCATATTTATAAAGCAATCCTTTCTGTACTTTAAGAGGTGGTTTTTGCCATCCTATTTTTCTTCTTTCTATTTCTTCTTCTGAAACTTTGAGCTGTATGGTGTTGTTTACAGCATCAATTTCAATCAGGTCATCATCATTTACAAATGCTATCAGACCTCCTTCGTGAGCTTCCGGAGTGATATGTCCTACTACAAAACCATGGGTTCCTCCGCTGAATCTTCCATCTGTAATTAAAGCAACACTGCTTCCCAAACCTGCTCCTATCAATGCACTGGTAGGTTTCAGCATTTCCGGCATTCCGGGAGCTCCTTTTGGGCCTTCGTGGCGGATGACAATGACATCACCATGCTGAACAGTTCCATCCTGAATTCCTCTGATCAGATTTTTTTCGCCATCAAATACCCGGGCTTTTCCTACAAAACGTTCTCCTTCCTTCCCTGTGATCTTGGCTACACTTCCTTTTTCAGCAAGATTTCCATATAATATTCTCAGATGTCCGGTAGCTTTTACAGGTTCTGATAATGGTTTAATAATTTTTTGAGTATTAAAATCAAGATCTGGAACATTTTCTAAATTCTCGGCTAATGTTTTTCCGGTTACCGTTAAGCAATCGCTGTGTAATAATCCCTGGTTTAAAAGGTATTTCATTACGGATGGTATTCCTCCGTGTTCATACAGATCCTGCATCAGATATTTTCCGCTTGGCTTTAGATCTGCCAGCACAGGAGTTTTATCACTCATCTTCTGGAAATCATCCTGAGTAAGCGGTACTCCGACACTTTTTGCCATGGCTATAAAATGCAAAACTGCATTGGTACTTCCTCCGAGAATAACAATCATGCGAAGAGCATTTTCAAAAGCTTTGCGGGTCATGATGTCCGAAGGCTTAATATCTTTTTCCAATAATATTTTCAGGTATTTTCCTGCCTCAAGACATTCTTCCTGCTTTTCTTTGCTTAAAGCAGGGTTAGAAGAAGAATACGGAAGACTCATTCCCAATGCCTCAATAGCAGAAGCCATTGTATTGGCGGTATACATTCCACCGCATGCGCCTGCACCCGGGCATGAATTCTTTACAACACCATCAAAATCTTCTTCTGTGATTTCTCCTGCAATCTTTTTACCTAACGCTTCGAAGGCAGAAACGATATTAAGCTGTTCTCCTTTGTAGCAGCCTGGAGCAATTGTCCCTCCATACACCATGATGGATGGTCTGTCCAGTCTTCCCATCGCAATAATAGTTCCCGGCATATTTTTGTCGCAGCCTGGCAATGCGATCAGCCCGTCATAGTATTGTGCTCCGCAGATCGCTTCGATACTGTCTGCAATTACATCACGGCTTACTAAGGAATAACGCATTCCATCTGTTCCGTTACTCATTCCGTCACTAACTCCGATTGTGTTAAAAACCAGACCAGCCAATCCATGATTCCATGTTCCTTTTTTTACAACCTGAGCCAGATCATTCAAATGCATATTGCAGGTATTTCCATCATACCCCATACTGGCTATTCCGACCTGAGCCTTGTGCATATCTTCTTCTGTAAATCCTATCCCGTACAACATGGCTTTGGCTGCGGGTTGTTCACTGTTCTGCGTGAATGTTTTTGAATATTTATTTAACATATTTTTCCTGCATTTTCTGTTCTTTTCTTCTTCTTAAAATGGAGTTCTTTACTAAATTTCGATCCAAAACTACATTTTGTAATATTCTTTTCATTTTCGGTTTTTCTAAAAACTACAATATTCAACTGTTTGAAAAATAGATTCATTTAATTGAAAATCAAACAATTAAACTCTTAAAATTTACAATGACAGAACTCTTACCAATTTCAAATATGCCTGCTGTACCCTCCCGCTTGCCGTATCTTCCCAGTTTCTGGTAAAAGGAACATCATCAAGCGAATTCAGTGCAACAATTTCTGCTGCTGTACCACAGAAAAAGCCTGCATCTGCTCCTCTCATTTCTTCCGGTTTAAAAAAGGTTTCTTTTACAGGAATATCAAGCTCATTACAAATTTCCATCACGGTTTGTCTTGTAATTCCCGGAAGGATACTTCCTTTGGCCGGAGTATATAAAACCCCGTCTTTTTCGTAGAAAACATTGGCACCTGAACTTTCGGCAACGTTTCCGTTTTCATCCAGTACCAGTGCTTCATCATAACCTTTGTCTTTGGCATCCTGACAGGCCAATATTGAGTTTACATAATGGCCTCCTACTTTTGCTTCAACCTTAAAAGCTTTAGGATTCGGACGTTGAAAGGGAGAAGTCATAATTTTCATTTTATCTGCCAGATAGCCGTTATTCCATTCCCAGGCAAGAAGCGACAGGTAAGATTTTTGTCCTTTTGAAAGTGACATATTGGGTGAACATGTGACCAACGGACGGATATAAGCATCTGTAAAGCCGTTACGTTCCAGAAGTTCGTAAGTAAGATCTGTAAGCTGTTCTACAGAATAATCAAAGGGAATGTGCATCAGTTCTGCTGATCTTTTCAGTCTTTCATAGTGTTCTTTTGCTTTGAAGATTCTGGTTCCCTGATCTGTGCTGTAGGATTTAATTCCTTCGAAAACAGAGTAACCATAGTGAAGTGACTGCCCGTAAAGATCTGTTCCGGCATCTTTCGCTTTCATAAATTTTCCGTCAAAATAGATGGTCGTGTCGTCGTTGTAATACATGTTATAAGGTTTAAAAAAAATTAAAATGGGAATAAAAAAAGCCCTCTCACGTTGTGAGAGGGCTCAATATATGTACAGTCATACACTTTCCTTCTCACAGACGCAAGGGAATAATAATGACGATAATAATTACTGATAATAACTGATACATACTCTTGTACTTTAAAAAATTAAAACAAAAAAAACCGTTTCATAATTTGAAACGGTTCTATATATAATTTAAATTAAAATCTATTTAAAATGCCGTTTCCTTCCTGTTGCTAATGACAACAGCAATAATAGAAATGACAATAATATTTTTCTGATTCGTAAAATTCATATTGCAAATGTATAAACTTTTTAATTACTCACAAGTTTTTTTCACACTTTTTATTTTTTTCGTAAAAAACAAGTCAAAGTTTCCTTTGCTGCAGCCACATCATGAACCCTTAAAATCTTTGTTCCCTGTTCCAATACTTCCCTATGAAGTTTTTGTGTTTCCTCATTGATATCAAGAGGTGATTTTCCCAGAGGTTTATAGATAAATGACTTTCTGGAAATGCCTATTAAAAGAGGAAATTTTCCAAATCCGAGATATTCAACTTCGTGAATCATTTTCATCTGATCTTCTCCAGTTTTTCCGAAACCAAAACCGGGATCAAGAATAATATCGTTCACTCCTTTTTCGAAAAGTTCTTTTGTTTTTTTGGAAAAATACTGGTTCACTTCCAGCGTAATATCTTCGAATTTTATTTTATCGTGCATGGTTTGGTAGGAAGGATTTACATGCATGAGGATGTAAGGAAGCTTCGTCTCAGCAGCTGCATCAGACATTTTGGGATCATACTGTCCACCTGAAATATCATTAATCAGATCTATTCCTTCGTTAAATCCGAATTTCACTGTTTCTGCATAAAAAGTATCAAGGGAAATCAGAGCTTCCGGAAATTCTTTTTTGATCAGAGAAATGAGGTTTCCGATTCTGTTGATTTCTTCTTCGGCGCTTAAGAATTCAGCATTGGGACGTGTAGACTGGGGACCGATATCTAATATTTCCGCTCCATCCTTCAATAATTTTTCAGCGTGTTTCAATGCTGATTTTTCATTATTAAATTGTCCACCGTCAGAGAAAGAATCCGGAGTCAGATTCAGGATTCCCATGATCTTTGGAGTGTCCAATTGTACTAAACGACCGTTGCAATTGATTGAGTAGGTCTGAGGGTCTGAAGGTTGGAGAGTTGGAGGGTTGGAGAGCATGAGTTTAGTATTGGTGGGTGAAAATTAATAAATGATAATTGATAGTTGATAAATGATTTTGTAGTGCAAAATTAGTGATTTATGAGTTTTTATGAGGGGTTAGAAGCTAGAAATTAGAAATTAGTGGCTGGAGGTTGGAGGCTAAATGAGCCTTCTCAAACCTCAAACACTCTTACTCTAAAACCTAACAACTCTAATCCCGAACCCCGCATCACGAATCCGAAACACTCAAACCCTCTGACTTACAAACTCAGCTTTTCAAATTCAAAAATCTAAAACCGAATTCGTATATTTGGAAGATTAAGAAAATTTATGCTAAAAACATCAGTACAGTTCGAGAAAGTTATCAGTCAGTGCCGTGATCTTTTCGGTAAAAAATTACAGGATTATGGTGCAGCATGGAGGGTTTTAAGACCAAGTTCCATTACAGATCAGATTTATATTAAAGTCAATAGAATCCGTACGCTGCAGATGACTGATAAAAAAATGGTGGATGAGAGTGAGGAAGATGAATTTATCGCCATTGTGAACTATTCTATCATTGGGCTTATTCAGCTGGAGAAAGGCCTTTCCAATGATTTCAACGAAAACAAAGAAGAAATTTTAGGTCTTTATGACAAATATGCCAATGAAGCGAAAGCTTTAATGGAAAGAAAAAATCATGATTATGGTGAGGCATGGAGAGATATGAGAATCTCTTCGATCACGGATCTTATTTATCAGAAAGTATTAAGAACCAAGCAGATTGAAGACAATCAGGGAAAAACAATTGTTTCGGAAGGGCTTGATGCCAACTATTTCGATATGCTGAATTATGCTGTCTTCTGTTTGATCAAGTTCTCAGAAAAAGAAAATCAATTCGAACCCAAAAATATTTAATATGCTCAAAGGTTTATTACGCTTTATTATTGCTGTTATTTTCATCCTTTCAGGCTTTGTAAAAGCCGTGGATCTGGTAGGTTTTTCTTTCAAAATGGAAGAATATTTTGCCCCTCCGGTTTTCAACATGCCATTTTTAGAAAAGTTTGCCCTGCTGTTTTCCATTATTGTGGTGGTACTGGAGCTTTTCTTAGGATTTATGCTGCTGCTGAAATTAAAGCTTAAATTTACCTTATCCATATTAATCGCACTTTGTATTTTCTTTGGATTTCTTACATTCTATTCAGCATATTTCAATGTGGTAACAGACTGTGGATGTTTCGGAGATGCCATCAAATTTACCCCTTGGCAGAGCTTTTTTAAGGATATTGCCCTTCTGATAGGGCTGATTATTCTTTTTGTTCTATACAGAAAAGATTTCCGTAAAAAAGATGAGTATGGAATCACTCAAAAAGAGCCTTCCAACACATTTAAATATATTCTTTTAACAGTATTTTCTCTGGGAATGATCTACGTGATGGCACAGGGAATTATGCATGAACCAATCATTGATTTCCGTGATTATAAAATTGGAACAGACATTAAAGGTGAAAAAGGAAAAATTGAAAAAAATCCTTCCGAATATAAGACTTTCTATTCTCTGAAAAATCAGAAAACAGGAGCTGTTATAAAACTGAACCAGGATGATTATATCAAAAAAACTGAATACTGGGCAGAAGGTTCTCCATGGAAAATTGAGGATGGAAAAAATGAATCTGTACTAACCAAAGAAGGGTACAAATCTGAGATTGTGAAATTTAAGATTGAAGACCCAACCGGAATGGAAATTACGAATGAAATCATTAACGCTCCTAAAGCTGTTTTGGTGTTCTCTTATCATCCAAAAGATGTTCCTGCTGATCTTCTTCAGAAAGTGGAAGCAAAAGTAAACACTCAGAAAGGAGCTCTTATCTATGGAATTTCCACCTATCCGAATACATTTAAAACTATTAAAAATGCAATGATGGATGCAACTGCCATCAAAACCATAGCGAGAAGCAATCCATTTGTATTGATTCTTGAAAACGGAAAAATTATTGACAAACAGCCTGCGAAGGACTACGTTAATTAATTATAAATGATGAATGATGAATTATAAATGATAGGTGGTTGTGACAAATAATTGACACCAATTATCAATTATCAATTATCAAATTTAAACACTAAACTTATACATACAACAACTCATGCAAAAATCAAATAAATCAATCGCCGGTTATCACTTATTAATGATTCTTTCTTCTGTAGACGGAGAGTTTGCCCCTGAAGAAGGAATGCTGGTACAACAATATTTGGCGGATGAATTTCCTTTCAGAATGAACCTTGACAACGAATTAGACACATTAGCTCTTTTGCAGCCTGGAGAATGGAAGGATCATTTTGAATTTCACGCAAGATGTTTCCAGGATGATTCTACAGAGGATGAACGTGTAAAGTTTGTTCAGTTCGCAAAATCACTGATCAAAGCTGACAATAAAGTAACTGAAGAGGAACATACATTCTACGTTCTGCTGAAAAATCTTTGGGGATTATAGACGCTAAACGAATTTTAATTAAAAATAAATCTATATTTAAATCTTATGAGAAGAAAAATAGTTGCAGGAAACTGGAAAATGAACAAAAATGTAATTGATGCACAACAATTGATGATTCAGTTACTAAGCTATAAAAATAACAATGCTACCAATTGTGAGGTTTGGATTGCTCCACCGGCATTATATTTAATGATGGCAAAAGATATCTTTGAAAAGGATGAGATCGGCGTATTTTCTCAGGATATGAGTGAGTATGAAAGCGGTGCATATACTGGTGAGATTTCTGCAGATATGCTAGAATCTATCGACGCAACCGGTTCACTGATCGGGCACTCTGAAAGAAGACAATATCATGGAGAAACCGATTCTCACTGTAACAGAAAAATCAAATTAGCTCTTGATAAAGGTCTTATTCCGGTTTACTGTAACGGAGAAACTCTTGACCAGAGAAAAGCAGGACAACACCTTGAAGTAGTAAAAAATCAGACTGAAGTAGCTCTTTTCACACTTTCTGCTGAAGAGATCAAAAAAGTAGTGATTGCTTATGAACCGGTTTGGGCTATTGGAACAGGAGAAACTGCAAGTCCGGAGCAGGCTCAGGAAATCCACGCTCACATCAGAAACATTATCGCTGCAAAATACGGACAGGAAGTTGCTGACGAGGTTTCTATCCTTTACGGAGGTTCTGTAAAGCCTGACAATGCTAAAGAAATCTTCTCTCAGCCGGATATCGACGGAGGTCTTATCGGAGGAGCAGCTTTGAAGCTGGAGGATTTCTCTAAGATTATCGAAGCATTCAACTAAGATAAAACATATCAATATATTTCGGGCGGCATCTTCGATGCCGCCCGAAATATATTATAAAACACTCCTAAATTTATCTTCCTTCAATATTTTTCATCCAGGTGTAGATATTCTGATCTGAAGGGATATTCAGACGTTTTCTTAGTCTGTTTTTTCTGGTTTGTACAGATTGTGGCTGTACAAAAGTATAGGCTGCAATATCTTTTGTAGAAAAATTTAAAAATAATAAAGCACAGAATTTCAATTCACTTCTCTGTAAATCTGACACAATTGATAATAATTTTGGAAAAAACGTGGGATACACTTCTTCAAAACGAATATAAAATTCAGAATCATTATTTTTTGCCAACTGTATGATTTCTTCAAAGGCAAAATTCAACCTTTGATTTAATACTTTAGATTCCTGTTCTTTTATTTCCAAAATTTCATCTTTCCTGCGTATTCTGATAAGAATCAATACAATAGATCCAATAACAAGTACAATTCCTATAAGGATACCATAAAATAAAAAGCTATTTTTATTCTTCAGAGATTTTTGTTTTTCTTCTACCAGAAGATCAACAGTATCTTCTAGATTCTTTGATTCTATTATGTTTAAACTATCATTAAGAGTGGTATATTTAGACAAATATTCTTCACTGGTGTCCAGTTTTCCTATTTTTTCATAGACTTGAGAAAGCAGAGAATATAATTCTAAAACTCTTTTGACAGCGTGTGATTTTCTAGCAAGATCTATTGATTTTTCATAATCTGCAATTGCCATTTCATATTCTTTTTTTACCTCATGAATTTGTCCTGAAACTTTAAAAGTCTGATCCTCACGATTACCCATTCTTATAGGAAGGGATTGTGCAGACTTTAAATAAAATTCTGTAGAATCAATTTTATTTTCTGAAAATTTTACTTCTGCCAGATTTAACAATGTCATTTTTAAATGAGTGCCAAAAATTGAATTCATCTTATTTTGGGTTTTCAATTCCTCAATAGCCCTCTTATCATAATATGTAGCAGAATCATAGTTCCGCTTTCTATAATAATTTTTGCCCATACCCATGAGGGCCAGGCTTTTGAAATAACTCCTGTTGGAATCTATTTTCACCTTATTAGTCAATATTAAATTCTCCTTCAGCTTTTTTATGGCTTCGTCATACATTTTGATGCCATAATAGTTATTACTGTACAATATATTCATTGTAATTTCTTCATCATCCAATTGTGTATTTTTAAGCTCAGATTCCATTAATTTTAAATAGTAATTGCTTTTGCTATAATTGTACTTCAAATTATAAGCAACCGCTAAATTATAATACGCAGCAACCTTACCCTTTGGATAATTAATAGATTGAGAATCTTCCAAAATAGAAAGACTCAGCTTAATAAAAGCATTTGTCTGCCCCTTAGAATTAAGCGTTTCCGAATTATTTAATTTCAATTCGATACTCTCCTGAGTTATTTTTTGCTGGGAAAAAAGGAATAAAGGGAAAAAGAAAATAAAAAATCTCACCATATATTGAATTATTATTCACATTTATGCACTCAATGCAATACGCATTTTTTTAAACTAAAAAAATAAATAAAATTAACCATAAACATCATCAGAATATAATAACCAAACACCAAATTAAACACAATTAAATAAATTGACAATCAACTACATACAAGACAACATCTATTAACATGAATAGCATCTAAGCCAAAATTCATTCCAAAATCAACCTGACAAATTAGAAGTTTGTCGATGAAAAATTGAGATATAAAGCAAAAAAACCTTGAAAGAAATCGCTTTACACGAAGTTCATTTCAAGGTTTTAGGATGTTTTTCAAACGAAGATTTATCGTTGAAAATTGTTAAAAAAAATCTAATTATTGAATATCGACTTTATCAAAAGCTTTTGATAACGATGGTTATCAAAAGTAAAATATTATCTAAAGTTAAATATACAAAGTACTAAAAATAAAAAAGATTAAGATCATTTTTATTTATTAAGCTTTTGATAATAAATTATAAAGAACTTCAAAATTACATATGGGAATTGTCTTCAGTTTTTTGACTATTAATCTTTAAAGTCACCTTCTATTTTTTAATTTGAATATTTAAATAACTATTCTCTATAAAAGAGAAAAATATTTTTCCAAATTTTATTCTCACGATTTTTTTGTCTTGATCATCAATTACAATGCTCTTTTTTCTGTCACAGGCAGTTTCGTCTGGACATTTCTTAGGTAATAACTGGTAGTAAAATTCCCCATTTTTGCAATAATAATTCCGCAGAATTCTTTTTTCCTCACCTTTTTTAATAATTAACTTTATAGTATTAAACTAATTATTTATGAAAACTAAATTAATATCTATGGTGGTTATCTTTTCCACTATTGAAGTTTTCGCTAAAGTTGATATTAATAATGGTACTGTAAATGAAGCACTAAAAATTGTAGACGGAGCTCAGGCAGACGGCAGAGTGTTAACTTCTGATGCTAATAGCCTGGGAACATGGAGAAATGCAACAGTTACAAATCTTACTAGGGTTACTCCAAATGTCAGCACTCCTTATGGTACTACAGCTGACAAATATATGAATGGAAAAGTTTTACCACTTATTTGAAAAGATTTACTCCCAAAAAAAAAAGATTCTAAACCTTCAGTCAGAAATTCTGATCTTAGAAGAATAACAATAGTGAAAAATATTAAACCTATTCACTTTGATAAATGAACAAGCGAAAACTTTAATGTCGGAGATAAAGCTTGGATGCCATGGAATGGTAGAAAAGCCTTTCCAGTAACTATTACTGAAGTAACCGACCGTAATTATTCATTCAATATTGAAAGACCATTAAAGCATAAAGGAAATAATCATTTTCTTTTTTTAGATGAAGTACGTAGCACTCCAGAGCTTGCTTGTATTAATTATGTAACATTGTAAATATACGAAATAATAAAACTGGTTTGATGGGTATGGTATTTTAAAAAAAAGATCTTTTAGAAAAGATCTTTCTGACATTACAAAATAATATCTAAAAAATCCTAACTTTAAAAGTTAGGATTTTTTAGATATTAAGTAAGGTAATATTGAATACTAGTAATCGTGAGGCTTCACATAATTATTGAAAAAAACAATGTATGCAAAAACATTGCGTAGTAAGATATTACCTTTGAGTATTATTTGAAATAATATGAATAAAGAAGTAGAAAATTTGATTAATGAGATTTTAAGTGATTTTTACTTAAAGACAGATGTAAAATATAAAATACACAATTCTGTAAACTTGTCGCTAGTTAGATATTTTAATTTTAGATTGAAATATATTGCAATAGTCCCAAGAAAAATAATGATTTCGAAGGAACTTCTAAAATCAATTGAAAATAATAACAGTTTAAATATTTTGTCTTTAATACAAATTTTCAATAAAGCGAGTAAAGGTCTGGATATAAATCCATTTCAAAGTAAACAGTCTTTTAATAGTAATGTTCATGATAGTTTATTTAATGATTGGGGGATACACCACCTTCATATTTCGCATGAAAAAGCTACTGATCAAGATTTCTTTAATAGAAGAACTGGTCCACTATTATTTGTAAGATTTACTAATGATACGGCATATTTTATAGATATAAAACCTCATAATGATAAGAATGTTTGGAGTAATAGGGATTTTATTAGGATCTTAAAAAACAATTGGCCGGAAAGTATCGAAAGATTTGAAGCAGGCTTCAGAATTTATCCTGATTTAGATGACTCAGATATTGGTATTTTAAGAAATAAAGGTTATTTATTCGGAATAAATGTGGATGATAAGTCTTATCTTTTATTAGGACATGGACAAGCAACTTCCGGTGATAATATGATGGCAAGTAGGCTTGCAAATAATGTTTGGAGGTGGGTAGGAGAACATATAGACTTAATTCAAAACAATAAATCATTATTTAAAAAAAAATTAATAGAGCAACTTTATATGAATTAATAAGAGGGAAATACTTCAAACTAAGTAAACTATACAAAGGATTAAAAAACTTTAATTTACAGTAGATGAATAAGCAATCTCCCTGCATAATACTACCAATAAATTATAAACCATGAATAACACTAATCCAAAAGAGAATACTAAAGGTTTACTATATTCTGCTTATCACAAGCTTTATAGTGCTTTAAGCAGCTTGGAAAAATTTGAAAAAGGAATTAACTTTTTCGACAACATCTCTCACTTAGATAATTTTTTTTCTGAGTATAGGAATGTGACATTTATGCTGCAAAAGTCATTAGCACATACACAATTTCTCAAAGTTTATGAAGAAAACAGACAAAAATATCTGCTTAACGATGTGTGTAAGTGGTTTATCGAAAAGCGCAATGAGATTTTGAAACAACAACCTTTTGATTTAGAGAAAAGAATACGAATTGTAGTGTATACTACTAACAACAATGTTGCTTTACCTGAATTGTCTTTTACAATAGAAAATGATGTAGAATTTTCTACATTGATTGACTCAATGCAAAATTTTTTCATAAAATTTAATTTGATTGAAGTAATGTTTTCTGCTGAATTTTCATTTTATGAAAGAGGCAGTAATGAAGAGCTGTATGATAATTTCATATCCGGTATTAATAACATGAAATTATTTATGAAAGCAATGAAGGAAGCGCTAAACGAAAATGATATACTGTCTGATCAACTTGAAAAAAAGATTGATGACATGAATTTTCACCGTATTCCTAAAAATATGTTGCTAACTGATGACTATGTATTTTATACTAGAGAAAACCGTTTTGAAAAAGCTTCAAGGGCAGAATTCAGCTTTGGACAAACTGATTTAAAAGTTCCTGTGACAACTTTTGAAAAGATGTTTCCTGGATCGAAAGATTTATTTAGCAATTTCATTATGATGCACTTAACTGTATTTAAAATGCAAAAAATAATAATGCCAACTTGCTTTATTATTTATAATGATGAGAAAATGAAATTTATATCATTTGATAGCTCAATAAAAACTACTGTCTATAGAAAACTCGATGAAATAGCAAATCGTATTGAAACAGAAGGAATTATTGAAGTTTTATATGTTGGTGAAATGTATCTGTATTCTAATAACGAAAATATTCTTAATTTGGAGAGCAGAGAGAGAATAAAACATAAGCATTCTGAATCACTTGTATTCTTCAAAGCAAGCCATGATGAGTTGACAAACAGTTGCTATTTGTTTGATTCAGACAAGATAGATGATATGGAATATATTGTTTCTGTTTTGCATCAAAAGGAGTCTGAGATTAAAAGTTTAGCATTTATGAATCCGGTAATCAATGAATTTAAGCGGCTAAACGCTAAAAAATAAATATTACCCTTTTTAAAATTAGTTATATGAAAAGAGTCATCTACAAATAATAAATGCTATTACGATTAAGGTTTTCTAAACTTTTGAAAATAATTTTAAATAAATATTAAAATATGGATATTAAACACGAGAAAATTACAGTGCAAAAATTAGTTGATATGTACGAAGATATAAGATTTATCTTTTCAGATGCATTAAATATCGTTAAGTCATATGGATATGATGAAAATAAAGATTGTAGAACTGTTTTCTATAAACTTGCAAGTCAAGCAACTCAAACAAATGTAATATTATTTCATCTAATCGGTGAACATTTTGGCGATCTTGAACTGTGGAATTTGCAAAAATTTGAAAATGAAGAACAAAAACAAATTTTCTTGAGAAATCAATTAGATTTTATAGTGTCTGATTTAAGAGAAAATTTATTTGTAAACATCTTTCTGCGGTTTGAAAACTTTATAAAACTAATTGCACGAAGTCAAGGACTAAACGGTGAAAAGTTGAATAAATTGACAAAAGATTTAATTGTTAAATTAAATGTTGATGATCAGTATAAAGATTTAATTGATTTAGTAACTTATATTAGAAATACTATCCACACAGAAGGATTTCATACGAAACCTGATGTTACAATTTCATATAAAGGACAGGATTTTGAACTAAAGCAAAATAATCCAGTTACATTCTATAATGAAGACTTTCTCCATTTTTTGATAAGTGAAATAAGTGAATTTGTAATGACAATTATTAATACAAATGATGTTAAATCTATTTCATTAATTGAGCATACTTATGTGGGATTGAATCATATTTATGATAACGAAGAATAAATTTAATTAGTATTAATGAAATAATTAAAAAAATGTTAGGGCAAAATAGCTTATCAGAAGAACTGGATACTATATCCAAAATTATTTTAAACGCAAAATCAAGTTTTGACGTAGTATTATTTTTGAATAATGATAATCATAAAAAAGCGAATTTAATAAATCATGAAAAAATCTCAAATGATTTCTTCAGGTTTGTAGAAGTGAATTTCTTTCGAATCACAATAATTGAATTATTTAAACTATTTAGCTCAAATAAAAATGATTATTACTCCTTTTATTCTTTAAATACGAGATTTAATTCAGGACAGAAATACGATAAGCTAACTATGTCTAACGACACTCGTAAAAGTATACGTCTTTTGCTTAAAAAATCAACAAAGACTATTAAGAAGCTAATGGATTTAAGAAATAAAGTTTATGCTCATAGTGATCAGGATTTCAAAAATTATATTGGAATCATGAATATCAAAGAAATTAACAATCTTATTTCAATTTCTAAAACAATTTTTAATAATTTCTATTCTGAAGCCTCTAAAAAAGAGTTCTTTTTTGACTTTCCTCTTGGTACACCTATTGACAGTTTGGATCACTTATTTGAAAAAATTGAATTTTATAATGTAAACTATGAGAGCTTGATGCTACAGCAGTACGATCAAATGAATAAAGTTATAGATTAGTGAATTTAGATCATAAATGATTAATATTTCATTTCAAAATATCTAAAAAAGATTTTATTTGTAACTCTTTAAAACTAATATTAAACATAAATGGAGTTAAAACATAAATTAACCAGTACACCTGAGCTATTTGAAATTTATAAATCTGTATATATAAAAATCAGTACTTCCTATTATTCTATTAATCGCTATCAAGATAATGATTGCAGAACTCAATTTTATAACAGGCTGATTTCTGATGTTGAAACAACAATGCTTTTAGTTGAGTTATTAGCTACATATTATCCCCATATCCCATCAATAGAAAAAATTGAATTTAAAAATAATGAAGATATGGCTTATTTTTTAAATTTAAAACTTAGTACAGTTACTAGTAGTATAAGAGAGAGCTTGTTCCAACGAGTATTTTTGAGATTTGAAGGTTTTGTTAGAACGATAGCAAAATACCAGA
Source organism: Chryseobacterium sp. 'Rf worker isolate 10' (assembly GCF_050753305.1). Taxonomy (NCBI): domain Bacteria; kingdom Pseudomonadati; phylum Bacteroidota; class Flavobacteriia; order Flavobacteriales; family Weeksellaceae; genus Chryseobacterium; species Chryseobacterium sp. 'Rf worker isolate 10'. The sequence goes on along the minus strand of NZ_JBOZOF010000001.1, from coordinate 283,186 downwards.
GCTTAGAGAATCATAAACTTCTCGTTACTATTGAAAAACTTATTGAACATTTAGATATTAATACAAAGTTCTTAGAATTTTCAAAACTATTACTTTACACAAGAAATACTATTCATTTCGAAGGATTTCAGACTAATTCCAGTACTAGTATTCACTATCATGGAATAGAATACCAATTTATAAAAGACAAACCATTAGCCTTTTATAATACTGAATTTTTATCATTTTTAATTACAGAAATAGATTGCTTTACATTAGCAATTATTAATTCTCAATTAATTAATAAGATAAATTTTATAGAGCATATTTCAACAGGGATAACTCATAATTTTGTAGATTAAAAAATAAATATATATTAAAATTATGGCTAAAACTTCGGATAGAGACAATTTCAGCATCATTACAAAGACAAGCCTGGCAAAACGATCCGCATACTTGTGCTCAATGTGTAAATCTTTCACCATTGGGCCAAGTTTTGAATCTATTATTTCAACCAATAATATCGGAGTTGCTGCACATATTTCTGCAGCTTCAAGAAAAGGACCCCGTTATGATGAGACGATGACTTCCGCAGAAAGATCAAGTATATCAAATGGAATTTGGTTGTGTCAAACTCACGCCAAGATGATTGATAATGACACAAAAACATGGACTGTAAAGAAAATAGTTCTTTGCAAAAAAAAACATGAGGAATTTGTTGCTAATAAACTTGGAATTCCTAATTTGTCCATTTGTAATGTGATTCCAAGTAAGCAAATCTTTATCCGAGAGTATGCGTTTGTAAATATTGGAGAATTAATTGAACCATATAGAGAGTTTATAAAACCTATTCTTCAAGATAAAAATTTAAAAAATAATTCTGATATTGGTGTCTTAATGTGCGGCTCAGATAATGAACCTTCTTGGACGTTTTTTGTCGATCGAATGTTGTTGCGTTGGCTCGTCGAAGGAAGTGTTTCTGGTTTTAACATTGGTAAAGAATTGCCTTATGAGAAAATTTTTGGTCAAATACCAGGGTGGCCCGACAATTTTTTTGAATTTCTTGAAGCAATTGTTCGAACAAAAGCAGCATTTATTTGGAAAAGAAATGAAAATGACTATCTAGTATTATCTCAAATATAAAACGGAATTTATTAATGTTATTTATGGAAATAGCTTCTTCAAACTTTTGCGTTGATTTTATTAGTCAGAAGTTGTAGTTTTCCGAAGAAGATTTTTTTTTTAAGTGAATAATTTCTTTTTGTCGGCAACACATTTGCCAGTCTAATGTAATCATAGAATATCAAGTTTCAAAAACGATAATTAAGCTATTATGGATAAAGGAAAAAAAAATAGGCTACATTTCTCCACTAAGGTTTTATTGGGATGAACTCTATAAAAATCAAAAAAAACTTACTCCACAATTTTCGAATGATAGTATTTTCTCATTATTGAGACACAATATTTTATATTCTCCTCTTTTACCTGATGAAAGTCCTGAAAAAAAGAGACCTATTAATAACTGGCTTAGAACTATGGTCGCAAGATTCAAAAGGAGAATTACTTCATATTTTCTTTCTAGAAAAATATTTACAGGATTTCCTCGAGAGTACCAACCTATCGGACTTAGACGGAATAAGAAAATATCTTTATGATAATGGAGAAAAGAAACAAATTACTTACACTAAAGTAAAAGGAAGTTCAAATTGTGTTTATTATTCTTTTGGATTACATATTCCCAATGAGAAAAACGGTTATGCTTTTGCCTTAAGCTTATTTGATAATGACACGTTAGAATTATACTTTTCTCATGGAAAAAATAATGGTGTTTTATCAGACATATTTTATACGAATTTGAGTAAAAAACAAGATTTGCAATCTAATACATTATGTAGAATGTTTAGGCTTGCTATCAACACTATTGCATATATGAAGTGTTTTCCTGAGTGTATTACAGAAGGTGTTCCCAAAATTTCTTTTCCAAGAGGTGAAAATAGATCAGATAATAATGTCATATTTAAAATGTCTGATAAAATATATTATGAAATCAATTATCAAATTTCTAAAATACCTCACTTCAGAAAAGGATATTTTAGATTACTAATTTCAGATTATTATACTCACAAAAAAGGGCAGTTGATTTACATTTCCGAAACTATGGTTAAAGGAAAAGCTAAAACTATGTCAACATCAGATAAAATTAAAAATTCAAATAGTAATTAATCTAAAAACGATAACAAATGGAAAATATTGAAAATAAAATTAAGGTGTTCACACTATATAGATACTACCTTTATGCCGTTATAATGCAGGATAATTTAAGAAAAGAAAATTTAAAAGATTTTATAAAAAGCTTAAAAGATGATGTATCTTATGTAATATTGATTTTTTCTTCTCCAGTAGATATTTACATGACATACTTCTACTCTTCTCTTCTCTTTATTTGATAATTGAAGGTTGGAAAGAATTGAAACTGTCTGATGAAACTATAGATAAACTAATAGCTTTCTCTTATACTGAAAAGTTAAGACTTTTTAGAAATGCAACATTTCACTACCAAAAAGAACCAATAAGTCCTAAAATTGTGCAATTTTTAGGGACAGAAGAAGAAGCTTCAGAAAAATGGATAAATGCTCTATACACTGAATTTGGGCGATACTTCAAGGCTAATAGTTTTGAAATTCCGGTAGAATTAATGAAAGAGATTGAAGGGAAAGGTTATCAAGAAATGACCTCACTCGTTCAAAAGTATTTTGTTAAAAATGCCAAATAAGATTTACAAACTGTATCATTAAGAATTAAATAAGCGAAAATTATACTAAAGCCTTATTATTTTTATCTAAATTATTTAGTCTTTTTATAATTAGATAATCTTAAAAAACGAGCAACTATTAAAAATGACCTTCCTAAAATATGCTATTGGTACGGTTTCCTAATTTTGTTGTTGCTATTTTTTTATGTTTTTGATTAAACTATGGCTTTTAATAAAAAACTCTACCACTTGAATGGTAGAGCATATAATATTTTTAGAAAAAGAACTGTTCAGACTTTGAAAACCCTGTCGAAACTGTTCAGATTTTGCTCGCCCTGTTCATATTTCTAAAACAAATATAGATATTAATTTTTTAAGTCTGAGAAGTGAAAATAAATTTCATAATTTTATAGTAACTAATTTTGTTCATATATTTCATTCTTCAATTATAGTTTTACTTAGTCTTCCGGTTTCTTTAGCAAGCCAGATAAAACCATATTTGTCTTTTTGATATGTTTTATACTGTTTTGCAGAAGACCATTATCCTTTGTGTACCAAGTAGAAGTATATTATTGTCCAAAAGAAAATAATTGTAAAATAGAAATAAAAAGGTATAGTTTTTTTTTATCAATTTTATCCAAAATTAAGAAAAAAATTCATGCACAATTTATTGAAAAACCAAGGATAAAATGATTATTTTTCGATAATTTTATCATAAAAAATATCTATAAGATATCGCGATATGTATAATTAAAGATCTAAACGATTATGACTTCCGAAGACAAATAAGCTATTATGCTGACTTTACAATTCAAAAACAAAGAGGAGTATACCTGTTTACGTTTCATTGCTAGTTAAAACTTGCTTTTTGAGACAAAATTTATGAAAACACTCACATAGATTTATAAATTATGAAGTTAGATATTTTTGAATTTTTATATTTCTTAATTACGAAAAATGACCATTAACCGTTAAATATAACAAATAATTGAATGTAAAAATGGCATATATAATATTTTCGATTATATTTTAAACAAAAGATGAAAAAATTACACTATATATTTGTCATAGAAAGAGTTTTGATATTGATAAGTTCCGTTGCGAAGATTGCCTATGAGCTTAGTTTCAAATATCTGCAACATTTTTTATTCATCTTTTTAAGCAGAGAACGGGTGTGATACCGAATGAATATAGAAGTTTTAATTAATTTATCTGCTGCATACGATTTCCAAATATATGCCGTAATAAATGAGTTGCATCATAAATTATAATATCCCTAAATTATTTAAATCATTCCTAAGTTTGCTGTCTTTTTCCCATGACCCTACTTTTCCTTTTTGTGGAATAACATCTTCATAAACAGATTCTAAAGCCTCTCTTTTTTGTTTTGAGTCAGCACGGGCATATATTTCAGTAGTTATTACACTTGAATGTCCTAAAAAATCTCTAATAAAAATCAGATTAATTCCAGCTTGTACCAGATGCATCGCTTTAGAATGTCTCAAAGTATGCGGACTTATACTTTCTGGAATTAAATTACTATCAATTAATCTGGCCTTTCGAACATATTTTTTAAAAATGTATGTTATACCTGCAGTAGTTAATTTTCCTCCAAAACGATTAGTAAATAAAGGATTCATTAATTTTTCTGATTTATTAAGATTATTTTCTTTAACATATAGCTCCAGCAATTTCATTTGTTCCTTTAGTAGTGGAATTTCTCTCTCCTTATTTCCTTTACCAGTAACTTTAATAAAATATGGTTCTTCAAACCTTATACAGGAAACTGTTAAATCAGCAATCTCTTGTACACGAGCAGCACTGTCATATAAAAGTGCTAACATTGTCAAGTCCCGTCTAGAAGCTATAGTATCATCAGGTATTTGCTCAAGTAATAATTTAATCCCTTCCATTGTCAAATATGTAATTGCTTTACGTGGTTCTTTTTTGGGTCTAATTGAACGAATACTTTGCCATTCTATCATTCTATCGGGTTCTTCATATTGAAGATATTTACAGAATGAACAAATAGTAGCATATCTTTGATTTCTTGTAGATATTGAATTCTTATGTTCTATCTCTAACCATTTAAGAAAATCTAAAATGACATTTTTATTAAGATGCTTTAACTCTATCTTATTTGGAGCAATTTTTTTCTCATCTTTCATAAATATAACAAGTAATCTAAATCCCTTTTTGTAACTTCTAATAGTATTTGCACTAACTCCACATTCACCAATGAGATATAAATGTATATAGTTATGTAAATGCTTGGCAAAATCTGTCATATACTTTCAATATTTAAAGATTCAACTGTTGGAAAAATTTGAGCTGCCAATTTCTCCATATTTATTAATTCGGGAAATGCCTCCGCAGTCATTCTAACATACATTTCCGTTGATCTTACATTTACATGTCCTAGAAAAGCCGAAATTATTGGTAAAGCACAATAAATATCTATATCATTTTTTACCATTTTTATAAGTGCATGAACTGCTGCTGTGTGTCTAAGATCGTGTAAACGAGGTGGATTTCCACCTGTTTTTTGTTTAATCCCTAAAAACTTTAGAATTTCATTAAACCAATCTCTAATTCGATTAACACAACATTTTTTCCCAAGTTGGGTTATAAAGAAATGATGGTTAGGTAATAAGATATTTTCGACTCTAATACAATCTCTAAATTCTTTATATTGCTTTAAAACTAGCAGTAAAGAATCATTTATTGCTGATAATCTTTCTGTATTATTTTTCTCTCCTATAATACGTATGCATCTTTTTTCAAAATCAATATCTTCATTTTTTATTTCTAATGCTTCGCTAATTCTAATACCCGTACTATAAAGTAATCTAATTAAAGCAGGAACTACAAATACCATAATTCGAGGATCTTTTTTCCATATCTTTATTTGGCTAGATGTTGAAAAAATTTCTTCCATTTCTTTATGGGTAAATACATATGGTAAATACCTATTCTTTCCTCCATTTTTAGGGAGTCTAGGAATATAGCATTCTACACCCAAAGAGCACATATATTTAGCAAGCTGATTCCATGCAGAAATTTTTATGTAAAGACTACGTTCGCTATCATTACTTCTGCTATTCTTCCATTCAACAATTGTCTCTTGTTTTATATACGAATCTCGAATGTTATACTCATTATAGAATTTGTCGAATTCTAGCATTATCCATTTTAGCCCATCTCTTTTTAAAAAACCTTTTTGTTCCTTCTCTCTTAAAAAGCTTTCAATATAAGGTGCTATTTTACTTGTAAAAACAAATTCTTTACTCATAACAATAATTAATTTGTGAATAAAATTCTTTATCTACAATTGGAACATCTAAAGAACATAATAGTAATTTCTCGATATTCAAGTTTAGGTAATCCGTTGTTGAAGTTATATTTGAATGTCCTAAGGAACTTGATATTATTAATAAAGAAGTACCTTTATTTAACATATTTGTAGCTAAACTATGCCTTAAGGAATGACTTCCCGCTTTTTTATTTTTAAAATCAATATGAGCTATTTTAAAATACTTTTTAATTGCCGTATAAAATGCTCCATCACTTAAAGCATTATAAGGTCCCGATGCCCTTAAAAATATATAAGAAATATTTGACTTTGGTCTTCCATGCTTTATATAATCAATAATAGCTTCTCCAATATCTATTAGTAATGGTAACTCTATTATTTTCTTTGTCTTAAACTGTTCAAGCCGAATAATATTTTCATTCCAATTAATATTTGAAAAATTTAAATACCTGATATCTGAAGATCTAAGCCCTAATCTAGTTGCTAATAATATCATTGCATAATCTCTTTTACCGACAGCCGTTGCCCTGTCAATATTAGCCTCAAGTTGTGAAATTTCAATAGGAGTGTAATATGATGGTAATTTTTTGAATCTTTTTTTCTTAAATTGATCTAAAATGTGTGAAGCATGATAATCTACGATTTTTTCTTCATACAATTTTTTTAATATTGCTCTAAATATTATCGCATATTCATTAGCCATAGAGTTTTGGCTTGATAAGAAGGAAAGAATTAAATTAGAAGTAACATCTTTTAGTGAAATAATATTGTCTATTTGTAATCTTTCACAGAATGTATAAAGACATCTATAATAATTTTTCTTAGTACCAATAGCGAGTCCTTTTTCATGACAATAATTGTTAAGAAAATTCATAAAAAAAACACCAAGATCACCGGGAAAAGGTATATCATAGTTTCTTCCCTGATATTTATATACCCATTCTTTCTTCAACATTCCATTTAAAAGAATGATATATCTTCTGTCATTACGGTAATTTTGTTTAGCCTTAATACTAATGATAGAGTCTCTATACTTTAGATACGAATCCCCAATTTCTTCGCAATAATTAGTAAGTGATTTGCTTTCCATGTATTTAATTAGATTATTAAATTCAGTGGAAAATCTTTTCAACATACTACTTGAATCACCATTTTCGTTTATGTACTTTTTAAGCGAGGTGTGTAAGGTATATATACTTTCTTCCATGATAAATTATTTATCCTGAAGAAATAGCTTTAATTCATAGTCAAATTTTTAAATAAATTTACAACAATATTTTAATAGTCAATTACTTAAAAACAAAATATTTGATTTTGAAACATAGAGATTTAGAAAATATTAAATAATAGTGTAATTGTCATTGATTACAAATTTATGAATTGACTTGGCAAAATAATGTTGTCCCCCTCAACTTCATGCATGATAAGGGATACAATGAGAAATTTTGATTTTCGGAAAGCTGATTCTAACTAGAGTAAAATATAACAATCTTATTTACAAAGAAAATTAACAAAAATATTGGAAACATAGAATTGCTAAATCCAGTCACCAGATAAAAGAAAATTTTAATTTAAGCTTTCGTTTTCGAGCTGGATAATTACAATAAAAAGAAATTCCAAATATGGTGTATTTACAATACACTTATCACACTCATTACAATTACTTTAGGATTTACCTACAATTTATTATACAAAAATAATAAGTGAGACTGTTTATTTTGATTATATAAACTTTTAATTTTGATTTTATATATTTGCTTACAAAATTAAAATAACGTCAAGCGTAAGCTATCGTTTTGGTACATAAAGCCGCGAACTTTAAAATGATAACCAAAAATGATAGACTTACGCCCATGCTTATACGGCGTGGGCTAAGTCTTTCTGGTTATCGGGTACTTCGCGGCACCTATGTACGGATTGATATTAGTTCCACGCTTTTTATTAAATAGGCATGATACAAATTTTAACCGTAACTACTCAACAAGAAGAAGGAGGAGCATTATTTCTAAAAATAATTTTGTTCATATATTTCATTCCTTCAATGATAGCTTTACTTCGTCTTCCAGTACTAAAGTTCAAATTTCTAATCGTTTTATTAATTAATGCATTCTTTGGATGGACAGTCTATGGTTGGTGGCTTTCTTTTATAAAAGCGGTATCTAGCAAAGGATAATCTATAATGTAATAATATTAAATAATCCGGTATATGATGATAAAGGTAATTTTAAAGGTACACAAAACTGAAGTTGATCAAGTCTTGAGTAAGCTGGTAAAACTGGGAATTAAAAATATAAAAATTAAAAAGAAGAGGAAAAGATTAAATCTTTTTCGTTACAAAAACACATTTGAAAATCCCGACAGTAAAATAGACGGAACTATTAAATAAAATAAGCAATAATTTCCCAATCAATTAAACATAAATACATTTCCGTTGTCATATTTCATCTAAATAATCTAAAAAAAGATTCTTATCATTAAAAAGAGTAGCCTTTTCACATATACTAAATAAAATCTGAACTAATTCACCTTGGAAAACTTGTAGTTCGTAATTATCAATATACAAGCGAATAGATTTATGAGTCATTTTATGCCTGATTTGATACATATTATCTAATATTAGTTCTAATTTATCGTTAGAGTTTTTAGAACTAATATTTCTAAAATTCAAGAATCGAGTTTTACATTTTTGAACCATGCCATGAATTTCAGTATCTCTGAGAAATATGCTTTCAAGAATCATAATGAACTTAGATATTCGAAGATGTAAATCATCTTCAGATATACATTTAGAATAAAAAATAATAGAGTTTTTAACTAAAATTTCTAGATGAACTTTACTATGAAATAAACCTCCAAATTGGTCATAAATGGGCATATATCCATTAATCATTTCTACAGTGTAACTTATTTGATGACATCTATTTACTTGTTCATGTATTGCCAGCCCAAATTTATTCCCCTCTTTAAAAGAAAGAAAATCAAATTTCGAAGGCATTTTACTTGCAAGCTCTAGAAAACACTTTTCAAATGGTATAACCACCGTAGGAGATGTAAGTTTTAATACATCTACAATGTAAGATGCTTTTTCATAAGCTAATTTGCTAGCTAGCCTTTTCTCTGCAATAACCTCTACGCAAACAAAAACCTGACCCAAATATTTTTTATATAATTTATTGAAATCATCTTCACTGATTCCTTCGGATTTTTTTTCCTGAAATAATTGTTCAAAATATTCTTTAGTAAAATATGTTATTTTAGCATCGCCAATGGAAAACTCTTCATCAACCTCAAGATTTAAAATCGGGTAGTAAAACGAATACTTTTTAACATCATCATCTACTAATCTATTTAAGTAATTTAATAAGCCCTCCTTGGAAAACTTATTTTTATAAATATCTACTATCCAAATCAATACTTTCTCCTTCAAATATTCAATTGAAACAAGATCAGATAAACCTTTGTGTTCATTGAATTGATAAATAAATTCATAAAATCCCTTATAATCTAATTCAGAAAAGCCATAACGGATTCCTTTGCTGAAAATGAAAATTTTTCTATCTGATAAATCAGAAAAATACTGTGTAACTATTGCAATACTATTATTAATCAAATCAGAAAGATCAGTAATCTCTCTTGTTGAAAGCGAACCTTTTAAAGACACATCTTCAAATTTCTTAAAACTTTCATCTCTGATCTCTATTATTTGGGGAACAAAAGTATAGGCTTTTAATTCAAAATCATTATCATTCATATGCTAAGCAATTTAAATTGTGTAATTTATTTGTAGGCTTCTGAATAAAAAAGAAGCAAAGTGATTAACTTTGCTTCTAATTTCTGTGCTGACCAGGTCTAGACCTGCAGTGTTGCATTACATTCTCTAAACGGCCTAAGCGCATTCTTTGATAAGCTCTAACATACACCGGTTTCCAACCAGCGCAACGTAAACATTGTGGTGTCATAATAAACGATTTAAATATTAATAATTATAACTTTAAATCACTATGACATGCTTACATTTACAAATGTATTTTATTTTAATAAATGGACAAAATAAAATACTCATTTTTCTATTTCAAGTTTTGAGTATTTTTATATAAGTCAATTAGATGATGAACAGACATATCAATTAAGGGCTCATACATAAAAGAGTTAATATGGATATTTTCAGGTGTCATCAAATTTACTCGATCTATTGTTCCTAGGTTAATACTTACAGGATATTTCTTCTTATACATATTGGATAGGACTCTTGTTTGAACATAATTTATTTTTGTAACATCTGCTTCTGGTAGCTTAGATATCATATATTGTTCAGCCTTTAATCTACAAGCAATTGCTAATGTAATTTTATTCTCTAATAAAATTTCGTTTATTTCTTTTTCCTCTACAATTGAGTCAGCAGTTGAAAAGATGAAATCCTGAATATTAAAAGCTTTATCAAAATCAATACTCTTATCACTAAGTTTGATAATTCTGTTTTTATAAATTGTAAATACTTCATCAACAATAATCCCTCTAGAATCAGATTTCTCATGGAGACAACTAGTAAGTTTTTTATAATCGTCTGTATCTGAAGAGTCTGAATACTCTATTATATTGCGCACAAATGAAATAAGACTTATAAATGTTTTTGTATCATTATAATTATTTAAAAATTCTTTAAACAGATCTTGCTTATACAGCCCTGGGATAATTTGAATTTTTCTATTTTCATCCTTAGAAGTCATAAAACATTGTTTACCCATATTCAAACGAGATGCAATTGTTCTATAAAAATCGAAATTATGCGTTAAGATAAGTGATTTGAATTTTTCTGATTGATGAAGATCAATAATATATTCTATTATGGCATACTTATTTTTATAATCAAAAGAATCTGCTATATCATCAAAGATTACCAATGTTTCTTCATTATTATTTTTCCTTGATTCTATCTCAAATAAAAACTGTAAAATAAAATATGCTCGTTGTTCACCTTTACTAAGTATTTTCAATAAATTTTCTTTTGTTTGGGGTTTAGATTCTTCATTTTCATCTGTAAAAATAAACTCCAAATTAGCAGTCTCCCTTTTTAAAATTACGTCATGTAGATTCCCCATTTTTACTTCAAATGGTACATAAAATCTATCATTAAATTTGTTGATAATATCATTCCATAGCTCTAACTCTTTTTTAGATTCTGAGATAATAATATCTAATTCTTTCTTTTTCTCTTCATACATTTTAGATAATGCTTCTGCATCATCTTTAACCTCGGATACGAAGCTAGTCCAAACCTTTTTTTTGAAACCTTCATAATCTTTTAAATTTACCAATAAGGAATTATCTTGCTCAATAACTTGTTTAAATGCTCTTAAATCTATGTTTGCTCCAATAGCTTTGTCGACTTTGTTAAAAGATTCTTTTAACTTCTCATCAGCTAAAATTTTTTCAAGCTCAGCATTATATAATTCTTTTAATTGTGATGATTCTGTAATTTCTGTTCCATCTTCCAAAACAAATTTATGACCGGCATCAAAGTAAGAGTTATCCTCTGTAGATTTCATAATTTCATTTGCCTGATAGGTTCCGAAAGTATTATTACCGGATAATTTAAATAACTTAGAATTTGAAAGGATTTGATTATAGTTTTCTACATAGTCATCTAATAAATCCTCATTTTTATCTAAGAATTTTTTTACAATTCCTTTGGTGTCAAATACTGTATTATACTTAAATGTAATCTTATCTGAGTCCTCAGTAAGCTGATCCACATTTGAGGATAATACGTCAAAGAAGTTTTTCTGAGAATCACTGCTAAAAGTTCCCATATATTCAACTTCACAGTCAGTACTCTTTGATATTGTTTTAAGCTTTTTTAAAAGTTCAGCTTTAGCATTATTTAATTCAGAATAAATTTGATCATATTTTTCTTTAAGTTCCTTACGAGCTATGAATGAGGTTATTTTATTTGTAGCATCATAAGAATTGTCTTCTGCATTAATAACCAAAATTGAATCTGGATTTATCTCTACATCATCAGATAATATTTCAAATTTTGACTTCTTACTATACACAACATCTTTTGGAAGATTTTTTTTATCATTCTTAGAAATCAAATCAAATGTTTTAGCGAATGAGGTTTTCATTGTCCCGTTCGGTGCATAAATAAGATACGAGTTGACTTTATTAAAATTAAATTCATGCTTTAGTTGCCCTATGCCGAAGCAGTTTTCAAAATCAAGCTTTAAAATTTTCATAGTAATTTAATTAGTTTTTTAGGTTGTAATAATATGAATTATATTATCATACAGAATATGGGTTTCCGTAAAAAAACAACATTTTCTATTATTATTTTGATGTTTTTAAAATATTACAAATAAAAGTAAATATTTAATAGCACGCAAAATGATTGCGCACTAAGTTTCTAATTTTGAAATCGTAAGCTATTAAGAATTTAAAAAGGAAAAATAATTTTATTGAAACTATAAATGTCATGTAATTGTAATGTTTTAAAATACTTAAAGAAATGAGATCACAGAAAAAAAAGATAGATTTAGAAAATTATATTGTAGAAGACAGACCATCTATAAAGGAAATTGATAAATTAAAACTCTATACTAAATCTGGAGGTAGATGTGCAATTTGTAATAAATATCTTATTGATTTAGGATATGGTGTCAACATTGGTGAAATGGCACATATTGTTGGATGGACTAATAAGCAGAAATCTCCAAGAGGAATTTCTGCATTACCACTAGATAAAAGAAACACTGAAGAAAACTTGATACTCCTTTGTGCAGAACATCATAAAATCATTGATGATAAAAAAGCTTTAGAAGAGTTTACTGTTGAAAGATTAATTGCTCATAAAAATGAGCACGAATCTAGAATACATCATCTTACAAACTTACATAAAGATTCTGATTCTGTTGTACTAAGAATGTTGGGCAACATCCGAGGGATTTCTGTTGAACTTTCTCAAGAAAATGCCAGACATGCCGTTTATAATACTGATAAGAAATTTGCTCGTTTTATTGATAGTTTTGATAAACAAAGTATCGAAATAGATCTATCTGCACTTCCAGAACCAGAAATTAACTGGGATTCTTATTGGCAAATGGGAACAGGAATTATTGATAAAGAACTAAGATTATTTGAGCAGGGAATTAATAGTGGCTCTATCAGACATTTATCTGTTTTTGCATTAACTAGAATACCTTTATTAATATACTTAGGATACAAGATTGGAGATAAAGTTCCTGTATCGGTATATCAAAAGCAGAGGGGTAATGAAGAAAGCTGGGCATGGCCAGGTAATGAAGACATACAATTTGAAATAGAAACTAAACAAATCAAAGCATCGGATGATGTTATCTTGATTTTAAGTTTAAGTGGAAGTATTGATTTAGATAAACTTCCTGCAGATCTCATTTCAAGTGCTAGCATTTATCTAATTAAACCTGTAAATATTGTTCCCAATAGGGATATATTCCTTTCAAAAAAAACTTATGAAAATTTCGTAAAAATGTATCATCAATTTTTAAGTTCATTAGAAATCGAGCAAAAATCTTGTAAAAACCTCCATCTTTTTCCAGCAATACCAATTTCCGCTGGAATTGCTTGTGGTAGAGGTCTAATGAGGAATATACATCCGGCATTAATAGTTTATGATTTTGCAGAAAAAGAATATTTACCAACAATTAAAATAAACGCTTATGAAACTAATTAATTATTTTAAAAATTTTCTTGACAATCAGGTCAATTTAAATTCAAGCAGAATAAAAACGCTTGATGAAAGAACCGAAGCAATTACTCAATTCCTTAAAAATAGCGACTTATTGGAGGAAAATTTTATCGATGTTATTCCACAAGGATCTTATGCACATAAAACAATTATTAAACCAGTAAGAACGACCGATGAATATGATGCAGATATACTACTTCAATTGGAAGAATTTACAGATTGGGAGGCACAAGATTATGTAGAAAATTTATATACATTATTTCGAGTAAGTAACGTATATAGAGACAAAGTAAGTAGAAAGACAAGGTGTGTAACCATTACATATGCGAATGATTTTCACATGGATATAGTTCCATTTATGGAAAGACATGGTCAAAAGTACATTACAAATAGGCATGAAAATATTTTTGAATTAACAGATCCTGAAAAGTTTACAGATTGGCTTGATGAAAGAAGTAGAATAACTAAACATCATTTTGTAAAAGTTGTCAGATTAATAAAATATATTCGTGATTATAAAAGAACATTTTCAGTAAAATCCATAATATTAAATACTTTACTTGGAGAACAAATTAATGATGCTGCATTACTCGAAAATGAAAATTGTTATGACGATGTTTCTACTGCTTTATATAATATCATGAAAAAGCTTAAAAATTATGTAGAATCAAATTACTATATGCCTACAATTGCTGATCCTAGTGAAACTGGAGAAAACTTTGGCGACCGTTGGGATCAAGATGGTTGGTTAGTTTTTCGTGACAAAATGATTTATTACAGTGATAAAATTACAGATGCTTATGAAGATCAAGACTTAAACTCAAGTTTGGAAAAATGGCAAGCAATTTTTGGAGAAGAGTTTAAGAAACTTATAATTGAAAATTCAAAGGTAAAACGATTATCTGATGGTAGTATCTTATCATTTACCGATACTGAGGAAACACTAGCTGATCATAATATTGCGCGTAAGATAAATCCTCGATATAAAGCTACATTGAAAGGTAGGGTAACTCCCAAAAATGGATTCAGAACGTATAATTTATCTGAGAGAGGTAATAAGGTTGATAAAGGACGTTCTGTTGCATTTTCTATTACTTGTAATGTTCCTCAACCATATACTATTTATTGGAAAGTTTTAAATCGTGGTGATGAAGCTTTAAGGAATGATTGTATTAGAGGGCAGATTAAAATGGGTTATTCTTCTCATACTGAGCCGACTATTTTTCGGGGAAATCATTATGTAGAATGCTACATTGTAAAGGAAGGCATTTGTGTGGCAATGGATAGACAATCTGTATTTATTGTCTAATAAAAATAAACAGCTATTAGCAGCTGTTTATTTTTTTATTATAAATTAAAAGCAAAAACTATATTATTATCAATACAATGTTATCAAAATTAAGTATGATAATCAATAATATAGACTCAAATATCATTACTGCTTTTGATAATAGTTATCTATTGATAATCGACTACATACATTGTTCCTTTGTCTACCCTACCTGTTTTGGGTAAAATTTTTGCTTTTGGATTTCCGTTTCCGTCATCTACCACTCCAAAATCATCATCATTGAAAACAGCCAGTTTATTATTTCCTAAATAAACAATTCCTTCAAACTTATCATGTTCATAGCCCAGTTTTGCTACAAGATCTACAGCTAATGTTTTGGTAACTGATTTTATTCCTGCATTGGTAATTTCATCCCATGAGCACTGTTCTAAAGCTTTTCCATTCACTTTCATACCATCTACAGCTGCAATATCAGCACCGTTTACATCGGTAGCATTACTCAGATTGATTCTGTACACTTTCTTGATACCACCCTGAGATCCAAAATTTCCATCTCTTTCGATCACTAAGAATTCATTATTACTTAGTGCAGTAATATCACAAACCGAATCAGAAGCACCTCCATCCTGTTTGTATAAAAACTGCTTAGTCTGCCCGGTAACAATATCAAAAGTGACAATTCTTGTTAAAGTAGTATTGGTTGCCAATGCTTTGCTGGGTACCAGCATCATCGACTGGATTGTTCCCACCAGCGTTCTTCCATCCGGGGTAATACAAAGTCCTTCCATCCCTCTGTTAGCTCTTCTTTTCGCCAAAACAGCGGGTAACTTTCTTGGTCCTGTATTTACACCTATTGGACTTATTCTTTCCATCTCCACGCCATCTGCACTGTAATGCACAATGTGTGGACCATATTCATCAGAAACCCAGAATGTACCGTCAGACGCAGCGACAATACTTTCGCTGTCAAGACCATAGTTATCAGTCCCTAAAACATTTCCGGAAGCATCATAAGCAATTTCTCCGGTGCTTCCCATTCCGACAGGATTAGGAAGACCTGTAATAGGTTGTCCGGATGGGTTTTTAAGTTTAATATATTTGATTACCTCTATATTCCCGTCAGCATTGATTTTAAAATGCATAATGGTTGGGGTAAAATTAGGGGCAAGAAATTTTTTCCCATTTTGAAAGTCAGTATTAGGGCCTCTGTCTGTAATAACGTAAAATTCTCCTTTCCTTGTAGGATGAGCTGCTGCTCCGGAACCAAATCCGCCATTGATGACGTCTACTCCATTTATAGTAGCCAGTTTTGTAAACGGAAACTCCTGAGGGAGTTTAGAATAATTAATATCCTGGTTTATTACTGCTGTATCATCATCACTTTTACATGAAGCTAATACTGCCAGTACTCCAACAGACCATAGTAATTTTTTCATATGCTATTTTATGGCTGCGAATGTATCACTTGATTGTAAACTGATCTTGAATGTAATGATAATTATGCTTTAACATTGAACCTAAACAAAAAAATCAATACGGTTACATCCTGCTACTGACCTTTAAAATAAATGATTCTATTAATTTGAAGGATAAATAAAATTGGTTTCCTCCTCTTTCATTTTAATCGGCAGGATTTCGATGGTTGCAGAAGGAACATATTCAAACTCTGGATTCTCTTTTGCAATTTCAATCGCCTCATCAATATTGTTAGCACGAATATGATAATATCCTACCTGAACTTCCTTATTGGGATCTACAGGAACTTTGATCCAGCCACCAGTGCTTTTGGAAAGTATAAAACCTTCGCGAATGATTGGCTGTGCTGCAACAAGCAGGTTTTCATTTTTGAGCCGTTCAATATAGGACTCACATTTTTTTATAAATGCCAAATGTTCATCTGCAGAAAGAGCAATCTTTGCATTCCCTGCATTGCGGATATAAAACATAAATTCTTTCATATTTTGTTTTTTTAATCCTCAAAAATAAAAAAAGAACACATCTTATGATATGTTCTTTTTTAAAATATTCTTAAAAAAATAAATTATTTTTTCTCTGTAGATCTTTGTAAAACCTCGTCTACCATTCCGTAGCCTTTAGCTTCTTCAGAAGTCATCCAGTAATCTCTGTCTGAAGATTTCTCTACCCACTCATATGTTTGTCCTGAGTGATGACCAATGATTTCATAAAGCTCCTGCTTCAATTTCAGCATCTCTCTCAAGTTGATCTCCATATCAGAAGCAACTCCCTGAGCACCTCCTGAAGGCTGGTGAATCATTACTCTTGAATGCTTAAGCGCAGAACGTTTTCCTTTTTCTCCGGCAACCAATAATACAGCTCCCATAGAAGCAGCCATACCTGTACAGATCGTTGCTACATCCGGTTTGATAATCTGCATGGTGTCATAAATACCTAATCCGGCATATACGCTACCACCTGGAGAGTTGATATAGATCTGAATATCTTTTGACGGATCTGCACTTTCTAAGAATAAAAGCTGAGCCGTAACAATGTTTGCTACCTGATCGTCAATACCTGTTCCAAGGAAGATAATTCTATCCATCATCAGACGGGAGAAAACATCCATCTGAGCAACGTTTAATCTTCTTTCTTCCATGATGTACGGAGTAAGATTCGTCGGTCCATACATTCCCATATACTGATCGGTAACCAAACCGTTGTTTCCTAAGTGTTTTACAGAGAAATCTCTGAATTCTTTTTTAATGTCCATATTTCTATTATGTATTATTTTTACAATATTCTCGAAGTTTAAATTACAATATTTATTCCTAAAATTTTATAGGACTTTTTGTCACAGAATACCAAAAAATCTGACTTTAAATTATCTCTTACGATCTACATAAATTCCTTTGATAGGCGAATATTCGATAATATTACTCAATCGCATAGAAGCCTGTTTTAACAGCGTAATCTTTTTGATCAGCTCATAATATTTCATTTCATCTGTACTGCTGTACTGATCAAGCTCTTTGGCGGTCTCTTTGATTAAGTAATCAATATACCTGTATTTGTGTAAAAGAACATCTCCTTTGATCTGATCTGCCACTTTATCACCGTAATTGGGTGGATAAATATTTCTGGAAGCCCAGTTTTCAAGATCATCCAACGGAATTAAAGCATCTACAACCTTTGTGGTAATCTCTTCGTCCATAAAAGATACAAAAAAGTTTCCACTTCTGAGCTCATCTTTTTGAATTCCTTCCCTTACCTGATTGATAATAATCTCGTTTTCTTTTACCAAAAATATATACTGTTCTTCTTCAAAATGATGAAGAATTTCTTCAATAACAGTAATCTGATATTCTTCATTCTGATCATTATTTCTTTTCAGAACAATATCTCCAAACATCAGCATATGATCTACAAGCTTATTTTCCATGAACAACACATCATATAGAAAAGGATCCTCTTTTTCCTGATCCAAAGGAACAATCTCCATCTTTGGAGCTGCTACCTTTTCTTTCTGCTGCTGCTGAACATGATGCGTCTGATTCTGCGTAATCTGTTTCTGAACATCCAGTTCATTGAAAAGACTCTGCTCGGAAAGTCCAAATTTATTGGAAACCTCTTTAAGATAAACTTCTCTTTTCAGGGCATTCTGTACAAAAGAAACCGATTTTACAATATCCCTTATCGCTTCTGCCTTTTTAATAGGGTCATTTCCGATATCTTTTAGCAGAATTTCCGCTTTAAAGTCGATGAAATCCATCGCTTCATTTTCGATGTATTTCTCAACATATTCCTGCGGATGTTTTCTGGCAAAGGAATCCGGGTCATCCCCATCAGGGAAAAGTAAAACACGAATGTTCATTCCTTCCGTCAGCAGCATATCAATACTTCGGAAACTGGCTTTGATACCGGCATTATCACCATCAAAAAGAATGGTTACGTTTTCCGTAAGCCTCTTAATCAGTTTAATCTGCTCTGTAGTCAGAGAAGTTCCGGAACTTGCCACCACATTTTCAATTCCGGACATATGAAGCGAAATTACATCCATATATCCTTCCACCAAAAGACAGCCATTCTTTCTTGAAATAGCCTGTTTACTTTGGTTTAATCCGTAAAGAACATTGGATTTATGATAAATCTCTGTTTCCGGCGAATTGAGATATTTCGCTGTTTTGACATTATTCTTAAGAATCCTTGCTCCAAACCCTAAAACCCTGCCGGAAAAACTGTGAATAGGGAAAATAACTCTTTCTCTAAAACGGTCTACACCTGCCGGAGTATTTTCAGGGAAAATAGAAAGTCCGGATTTTTCAAGAATTTCTTTGGTATATCCTTTCTCCAGAGCATAAGCCGTAAAAGCATTCTTTTTCTCAGGAGAATACCCCAGTTGGAATTTATTAATAATATCATCCTTCAGCTCTCTCTCTTTAAAATAAGAAAGACCTATACTTCTGCCTTCACGATCATCCCAAAGAATCTCCTGAAAATAGCTATTGGCTACTTCATGAATCTTATATAAAAGATCTTTTTCAGTCTGGGCATTTTTCGCTTCTTCAGAAATTTCACGGAGATCTTCTTCAATTTCAATTCCGTACTTTTTTGCAGCGTGGCGAAGTGCCTCAGGATAAGTAAAGTTCTCAATTTCCATAAGGAAAGAAATCGCTGTTCCTCCTTTTCCTGTTGAGAAATCTTTCCAGATCTGTTTGCTTGGTGACACGACAAAACTTGGAGATTTCTCTTCATGAAACGGACTGAGCCCTTTGTAATTAGACCCTGCTCTTTTCAACTGCACGTATTCACCCACAATCTCTTCAACGCGGATTGTGGAAAATATCTTATCAATGGTCTGTTTGGAAATCATAGTACAAAAATACACATAAAAAAAAACCTTACAATTATATAATAC
This sequence comes from Chryseobacterium sp. 'Rf worker isolate 10', assembly GCF_050753305.1. Taxonomy (NCBI): domain Bacteria; kingdom Pseudomonadati; phylum Bacteroidota; class Flavobacteriia; order Flavobacteriales; family Weeksellaceae; genus Chryseobacterium; species Chryseobacterium sp. 'Rf worker isolate 10'. The sequence continues at coordinate 263,252 of NZ_JBOZOF010000001.1, read as the reverse complement.
AAGTGCATTATATTTAGTAAGTTTTATCATTATTTTTGCAAAATAAATTTGGTATTATATGCAATTCACTATAGATAAAATCGAAGACTGGCAGGAAGTTGTTGACAGCATCATTCCTCAATTAAAACATAATATTTTTTTATTAAAAGGAAATCTGGGAGCGGGTAAAACGACATTCACCCAATTTCTGCTTAAAAATATGGGCAGTACCGATGAAGTAAACTCTCCTACTTACTCTATTGTGAATGAATACAATACAGAAAAAGGGAAAATATACCACTTTGATCTTTACCGCTTAAAAAACATTGAAGAAGTATATGATATCGGGATTGAAGAATACCTCGACAATTCTTTTTTATGCATCATCGAGTGGCCGGAAGTCTATGAGGAGGAGCTTTACGGGCTTAACTACCACACAATGAGTATTGTGAATACGGGTGAAAAAAGAGAAATTTCATTCGATTAAATATTATGTATCTTTGCTCATTAATTGAGTGTAAAATAACAATCTGTAAGACATAATTTAATTTAAGGATGAGTACAAATATTTTTACTCCTTTCACAGAAGAAGAATTAATGCCGAAAGAGGAAAAATTGGAGGTTATAAAGAAAGGAAAACAGTTCAGTATTGGAATTCCTAAAGAAACCTGTCTCAACGAGAGGAGAACCTGCATTACTCCTGATGCCGTACAGGTATTGGTAGAGCATGGCCATGAGATCATTATTGAAGCAGGGGCTGGCGAAGGTTCATTCTTTACAGATTTACAATATTCCGAATCTGGAGCGAAGATTACCAATGATCCTAAGGAAGCTTTCGGGCAGGATCTTATTCTGAAGGTGAATCCCCCTACTGAGGATGAAATAGAGTACATGAAACCTAATACTTACCTGGTTTCCGCACTTCAGATCAATCTTAGAGACAAGGAATATTTCTTAAAGCTTGCAGAGAAAAAAATAAATGCCATCGCTTTTGAATTTATCGTTGATGAATACAAACAGCTGGCTTTGGTAAGATTAATCGGGGAAATTGCAGGAACTGTTTCTATTTTATATGCTTCGGAATTATTAGCCTTATCAAATGGACTAATGCTTGGAGGGATTACAGGAGTAAGACCTGCAGAAGTAGTTGTCCTGGGTGCCGGTATTGTAGGAGAATTTGCTACGAAAGCAGCAATAGGTTTAGGAGCCAGCGTAAAGGTTTTTGACAACTCTTTATCCAAATTGAGAAGACTTCATACGATTGTAGACAGCCGTGTACCGACTTCCATTATTGATCCTAAGGAACTCAGCAAAAGTTTAAGACGTGCTGATGTTGTTATCGGAGCACTTCCAAGACTGAATATGACGCCTATCGTCACTGAAGATATGGTGATGAAAATGAAAAAAGGCAGTGTCATTATTGATATTACCATAGATAACGGTAAAGTGATTGAAACCTCAGAACTGACAACCATGGAAGATCCTTATGTCATCAAACACGGTGTTATCCACTGCGGACTTCCTAATCTTACTTCAAGAATGCCAAGAACTACAACAAAGGCAATCTCGAATTTCTTCCTTTCCTATATTTTAAATTATGACGAAGAGGGCGGCTTTGAAAACATGCTGATCCGCAAAAACGAAATGAAGCAGAGCTTATATATGTACAAAGGAAGACATACCAAAAAGATCATCTGCGACCGTTTCGGACTTACGTACCACGATATCAATCTTTTAATTTTCTAATGAAGAAACTGAAATTTTATGCAATAGGCTTCGTTCCGGGGCTTTTACTCGTATTTTTTATTTTAAACAAAAAAGGAGCAAGCTGCAGCGGTTATTTACCGAACAGCCGCGTGATTGCTGAAACCCTTTCGAAAGAATTTCAATATTCAGAAGAATTTCATAATGAAATGATTTTAAATAATATTGATGAAAAGTTTTTAAAAGATAGTATCATTACCAACGGAAAAGTAGATTTTGACCGCAGCCATGCACAAAAGAAACCCTGCCCGGACTATCTTATCACATATCCCGAAAAAAATCCAAGATTCGAAATTCATTTTGACAAATGTGAGGATCACGCAGGTTTTATTAGCTTAAAAAAACTTAAATAGTTTTTAAAAACAAACTATGGAAGGCAACTACTACATGATTCATGATTATCTGATATTCATCGGAGTTTTTGCCATTTTCCTGTTTCTCACCACCAGCATTTATCTCTTCAGCCAGAATCAGAAGCTGAAACAGAGAAACACCAAATTATCAGAGACCAACAAACTTATTGAACAGCGCCTGAATGAGGTTCGTCTGGAACATATCGGAACAAAGCTGAATCCGCATTTGTTTAAAAACATCCTTAATTCGGTACAGTCTCATGCTTATCAAACTTATATGTCACTGGACAAGCTGGCGAATGTGCTGGATTATATTTTGTACGAAAGCAACAATAAATATGTAAGCCCTAAGGAAGAGCTCAACTTTGCGTTAAGTCTTATTGAGATCAATAAAATCAAGATCAATCCACTTTTTGACTTCAGAATTAAATCAAGGATTAATAAATCTGATGCGCTGTATGAAGAAAAAGTGTTTGCTCCGCTGATCTCTGTGGATCTTATTGAAAATGCCTTTAAACATACGGATTTCCTTGCTCAGGATTCTTTTATTTCTATTTATATGGAGCTTGAAAATGGGATTTTCACCATGAAAGTCAGCAATAAAGCGTCTCTGAAAAACATTCTGGAAAAGGAGAAAAGCGGTTTCGGAAGCCAGTCTTTTGACCAAAGGCTTAAAATGATCTACAGTACTTATTATCAGCTGGAAAGAAGCTCAAAAAACGGAATCTTTACGGCGGAATTAAAAATCAATTTAGGAGAATTCTATGATAAAATGCGTTATTCTGGATGATGAATTACTGGCCATCAGTTATTTGAAACTTCTATGTGAGCAGATTGATAATGTAGAAGTGGTAAAAGCCTTCAATGATCCTAAAATTTTTCTGAACGAAATAGACAGTCTCGACTGTAATTTGTGTATTCTGGATATTGAAATGCCCGGAATGACAGGCCTGCAGGTGGCTGAGATTATTTCAGGTTACAAAAAAATCATCTTTACAACGGCTTATAAAGAATATGCTGCAGAAGCTTTCGATTTGAATGTGGTAGATTATGTAAGGAAACCTATTAAAAAAGAAAGACTGATTCAGGCCTTCGAAAAAGCTAAAGAACTGGTAGAAAATAACCCTAAAAAGACTTTTATCGAGTGGAATACCAATATTGGGAAAACGGTTATTTTCACAGAACAGATTTCTTATATCAAAACCTCTGAGATCGACAGCAGGGATAAAGATATCATTCTCAGCGACGGAACTACGATCGTTTTAAAAAACCTGAATTTTAAAAACCTTCTGGAAATGCTTCCGACAAAAGATTTTGCACAGGTCAACAAAAAAGAGATCATTGCACTTTCTTGCATTAAAGTATTTTCCACCAATGAAATTATTACCACCATTCCTTCGGAAGACAACACTTTTCTGAAACTTCAAATCGGAGATGCTTATAAAAACTCTCTAATGGAGTTATTCGGAAAATAAGTCTTTTTCAAATATTTCCGGTTTCGTTACAGAATATAAGCTCTTCATTACAACTCCCCTTTTTCAGCAGGTAATCCCTTTATTTTTGCATAGAATTAATTGATTTTATAATGAAAAATTGTTTCTATGCTGCAGGACTTCTCATATCCGGCCTGTGTTTTTCCCAGGAAACCTCTTCCAAATTAAAGGTTTCATTTTTTGACGGAATTGCTGTAGCCGGATATGTAGATCATGGTGCCTACCTCAACTTTACAGGACCTAACATAAACCTTACTCACAAAAATGTAAAATTTATATTGGGAATGCTTCCTTCCCTGAGAATTAAAGAAGATCACTCTTCCGGAACTAAAAACAGTCCAATTGTGCCAACACTGGGAGCTGGTCTCACAGTAGTGTATAAAAAAATAGCCTTCCAGATTCCGGCTTACTATAATACCAAAACGGCAGATCAGGACGGGAACTGGAGAATAGGATTTGGATTGGGATATTCATTCAAATAGATTTTATTACATTTTTTAGAACATTCATTACATTTTAAAAAAAAGAGTATTTAACATAACTATATTCTTATCAACTTTGCATAAAATATTGGAATCATGAATTTGGGGAAATACAAAAATTTAATTTTCTACATTACTACCATCGCCGTTTTTTCTTGTCTGATGTATTATTTCATCATCGAAGGACAGACGCTAGAAGTAAAAGAAAATATTGTTGCTAACACCAGCAGCGGCTCTACCTGGGAGAATTTCCTGGAATCATTCAAAACCAATCTTCATCATCCGCTTGCGTTATTATTGGCGCAAATTGTCACTATCATTATGACGGCAAGACTTTTCGGATGGATATGTATGAAAATAAAACAGCCCACTGTCATCGGAGAAATGATTGCAGGTATTGTGCTGGGGCCATCACTTGTGGGAATGTATTTTCCTGAGTTTTCGGCATTTCTTTTCCCCAAAGAATCATTAGGCAACCTTCAGTTTCTGAGTCAGATAGGTCTTATTCTCTTCATGTATATTGTTGGAATGGAGCTGGATCTGAGTGTATTAAGAAAAAAAGCTCATGATGCCGTAGTCATAAGCCATGCCAGTATTATTATTCCTTTTGCTTTGGGAATAGGACTTTCTTATTTTGTTTACCAGGAATTTGCACCGGAAGGCATTCAGTTTACCTCCTTCGCTTTATTCATAGCTATTTCTATGAGTATTACAGCCTTTCCGGTATTGGCCAGAATTGTACAGGAGAGAAACCTTCAGAAAACAAAGCTTGGAACCATTGTTATCACCTGTGCTGCAGCCGATGATATTACGGCATGGTGTATTCTTGCAGCCGTAATTGCTATTGTAAAAGCTGGCTCTTTCACAAGCTCCATCTATGTAATTATTATGGCTATTGCTTATGTATTTTTAATGATAAAAATTGTCAGACCATTCCTGAAAAGAATCGGAGACCTTCAGGCAGGAAAAAATACAATCAGCAAACCAATGGTTGCTATTTTCTTTCTGACTCTGATTTTATCGGCATATGCTACTGAGGTAATTGGTATTCACGCGTTATTCGGTGCCTTTATGGCGGGAGCTATTATGCCTGAGAATACAAAATTCCGTACTCTTTTTATTGATAAAGTAGAAGATGTGGCTTTGGTACTTCTTCTTCCGTTGTTCTTTGTATTTACGGGACTTCGCACACAAATCGGACTTCTGAATGACAGCCATTTATGGATGACAGCCGGATTTATTATTCTGACCGCTGTTCTCGGAAAGTTTGCAGGAAGTGCACTCACAGCCAGATTTGTAGGCATTAACTGGAAAGAAAGCTTAACGATCGGAGCCCTGATGAATACAAGAGGTCTTATGGAACTTATCGTATTAAACATCGGATATGACCTTGGGGTTTTAAGCCCTCAAATTTTCGCAATGCTTGTGATCATGGCACTTTTCACTACTTTTATGACAGGGCCTGCCTTAGATTTTATTAATTTTATTTTTAAATCTAAAAAAAATCAGGACGAACCCACTCATGAAAACGATTCCAAGTACCGCGTTCTCCTTTCTTTTGATAAACCGGAATCCGGAAGTACTCTCTTAAAACTGGCCCACAATTTTACTCATAAAATGAATGGCAATAAAAGCATCACTGCTATGAATATTGCTCCGGTAGATGAAATGCATGCTTATGATATTAACGAATATGAGGATTCACAATTCCAAAACGTCATTGAAACCTCTCACGATCTTAATCTAGAGGTAACTACCCTCTTCAAAGCCTCTACCGATATTGAAAGTGATCTTGCCAGCATTACCAATAAAGGACATTATGACCTACTCCTGATCATGCTTGGAAAATCCATGTATGAGGGAAGTTTATTAGGACGATTACTGGGTTTTACAACCAAAATTATCAATCCTGAAAAGCTTCTGAACACCGTAAAAGGCAAAGGAAATATATTCAACAATTCTCCTTTTGACGATTTCACCCTTCAGATTCTTGACAAAACCAATATTCCTGTGGGAATTTTGGTAGAAAAAAATTTTAAAGCGGCAGATAAAGTATTTGTTCCCATATTTAATCTGAGTGATTTCTATCTTCTTGAATATGCTAAAAGGCTGATCAATAACAATAATTCCCAGATTATTATTCTGGATGCTGCCGGACAGATCCGAAATAATATTGAGGTGAAAGAACTGATCAGAAGTATAGAACAGGTTGCTCCTAATCATATTACGCTGTATAATGAGAAAAAGATTGAGAAAGAATTCCTGAACTCACAGGATCTGATGCTGATCAGCAGCAAAAGCTGGAAAAACCTGATCGATACCAAAAGTCTCTGGCTTTCTGATATCCCATCTACATTAATAATTTCCAACCCATAGCCCAAAATAACACACCGATATTTCTATTTCTACTGAAAGCTATAAATATTATTCGTTGTCTGTAAAGAAAAAACGGGTATATTTATAGCTTCAATTTTTTGGGACATGCTGATTAACAGTGAAAATGGAGTTATAGACCTGGAAACCTTTACTACCAGACTGTACAAGGGAATGAAATTTGATCAGCTGAAGCAGACTGATTTCTATAAAGAAAAGTATCATAGTATGCGGGATGTGAAAACCGGATATTTTTGGTATTATTTTCAACATATAGAAATAACAGGATATCAGGTCTCTTTCAGTTTATGCTTTTTCGGAGATCAATTGGATATCATCCATATGAGTACCTGGGAAAAGACTGATGCAAAAGACTGGAATGATTGGACAGAAGAAAAAGAAATGAGAGTTTTCCACCGGAATAATACATTTCTTACCAGGATTCTGGAAATGCTGCCCACCCAAAAAAAGAAAACTCCTTACCCAAGCTGCACCTTCAACTTTCCCTGGGGAAATGTATGGTCCGTATACGATCCGAGAAGTGCCAGCAGCCTGATGGGAATCAATTTTAATGAAGAGGAAAAAAATAAATAAAAAAATAACTTTTAACCAAAGATTAAGATTTTAATATGTGCCGATACTCCATGATGGTTTACAAAGGTCATTATGCCTGTTTCAAATGCCAGAAAACATTCAAACGCCGCCACCTGAAAGATGTGGACCGGGACTCCGAGGTCTCTGTGGAAGCCAAATGCCCGGAATGTGGAAATCTGATGGCCAATATGGGACTTGATTTCAAATCACCGGCAAAAAATGATGATAAACAATGGGCTCATATCCGTGATTTGTATACGGTTGGAATTACTTTTCATTCGTGTGGCTGCTCCGGCCCGGGATATATTCCTCAAGATCGAAAAGCTATCATTGCCCATCTGGAAAAAATCCGCTCAGAATATATGCATGCACTGGTATTCTGGAGATACCGCATAGAGCCTGAAAATAAAAAAGAACGCGAACTGGATTATCAAAAAAACAGAGGTCATTTATGGACGGTCAATCGTAATGCTTTTAAGGAAACGGTAACCAATCAGGAAGGAATTAATTATTGGCTAAAAAGAATTAATGAAGTGGAAGAAAGACTGAATATTATCAAAGCTGATAAGAAATAATAGACATTATTCTGCCAGTTTCAGAAGCTTTTTGAAACTCTCTGTTAAGTTTTTCTCCTGTTCAGACAGATAATCAGCACTGATATTAAATCCACGTCCTGTAGTATTATTGATCATAATGATATTTCCATTTTCAAAGTAATTCCTGGTTGTGATAACCTCCGACTTATTGAAATCAAAGGCTTCCGTATCATTATTATCTTTCATTGCTTTCGTATCGTAGAAAAGCGGACGATTATACCTGTACTCTTTCTCGAGAACAAAAGATAGCTGCCCGTTCATAAGGTAATATTCTATCAGTATTTGTCCCATTTCTCCATAATGTCTGGCAATAACTTTTTCCAGCCCTTTATCGGTATAATAAAATGTGGCTTCTCCTCCTTCTGCTGATTCTCCTTCAATATCCTTCTTTTTGACAGAAGTCCATTTTGTAATAGAATTGATACTTTTAAAATTAGCCTGAATGGGTTTTATCCTATTTTTTAAACTCTTACTGCCTGTAGCATCTTTCTCGTTAAATGTTTCCCCAATCTTTACAGTATCCTGTACTTTAGTGGTGAAAAAAACAGACGCTTGATCGCCGGACTTCTGAGCATATACAGAACCCCAACTGATCAATATTATGAAAACTCCGTGTAAGAATCTATTCTTCATATTTGCTTTTTTATTGCTTTAAAATTAATAATAACTTTTGTTTGTATTGTATATCATGAAACCACAAAAGTCACAAAAGTTTTTTTTTATGGGCTGGTTTTACTTTACAACGAACTGTTTTAAAAGTTCACAAGCTTTGAAAGCCCTTATAACAGCTAAGATTCCTACGGAATGACACAATTGCCATGATATTTTATCCACACAGTTTGTCATTCCGTAGGAATCCAGCCTTATGAAAGTATCAACAAATATTTCTAATCCAGACCAAAAACCTCAACTGAAGACGTATCAATTCCCATCCTCTGGAGGGGTGGCAAAAATTTAAAGAATTTTTGACGGGGTAGTTTTGCACTACAATTCAAATCTATGTCGTAATTCTACTACAATTTTTAAAATTTAATTCCAAAAATTAATTTCAAATAGAGTTTTTTAATAGCTTTATGGGATAATTCACATTGGATGGAAATTGATTTCTTACAATATCAGGTACGAAATGGAGACACGCTGACCTCTATCGCTTCCCGACTGGGTATGACTGGCGAGGAGCTAAAGCTGTTTCACAATTCCCATTGTCAAAAAATGGATACAGTCTGGTTTGAAAATCTTAATAGTGTTAAAACTATCTTTGTTCCTACAGATTTTAAAACCAAAGAACAAAAAGAGCAGGAAAGAAAGAATAGTCTACCCAATCAACTATCCGATTCTTTTTTTGCTAAAATATATACTGTTGATGAAACTTTTGAAAGTCCGTTCGAATCTAATGTCAACATCAAATATGCCGTGGAGCTCAATCTTCGCAAAGACAAAAATACAGGTCAATATATCCTGAATTATCTTCAGAAAGATTTCAAATCCAATGGAGATGCTCCTGATGATAAGGTAAGCAGTCTTTCCATTACCTGCATGCAAAGCATTATGCCTCTTGAGTTTATTGTTAATGAACAAGGCAAAATCACAGGATTTGCAGACCATAAGAAAATTATTGTTACTTTTTCCAAACAACGTAAAGAACTTGAAGAATTCTACGTAGGAGAGGTTTCTCAATATTATATGGATACGTTTGAAAAGAGCATCAACGACGAAATGTTTTTATTAAGGCAGTTTCAAAGTACACTCCTATTTCAGACCCTATTTCCCAAAATTGACTGGTTTCAAAAGAAAACAAAATGGAAAGAATTTTTCTATTTAGTACAGAATTCCTTTCCTGTACAATGCGAAATTACTATTGAACAGGAAAATATAGAGAAAGACTCTGTTTCGACCATTTTCAATGGTAAAATCATTGAATTGTGCACGTCGCAAGAGATCATGCGCGGTATTCAACTTAAAGAATCTACACCTGAACCAGCATCAGGAAACATCATAGTAGAATACATCACTCATACCAAAAATAAGAATCTACTTCAGGCGAAAGCTTCGGTTTTACTGACTCATGAAGAAGAATTTATTCACCAACATCACATCAATATAACACAAGGATAATATGAAAAATTATGTCACACAAAAAGGCGATACATTCAGTTCGTTAGCCCGGCAGTTCAAGCTGAAAAATGAAGGCATTTTAAAAACCTATCATAATCTTCACTGCCCGCCGGAAGATGTTACGCAGGAACCCGTTCCCGGAAAAACCATTTTTATTCCGGAAGACCCACAGCTTATGACTGGTGAAACGGAACCTCAAAATATCACTGCATCCCCTCAGGAAGAATCTTCAGAGGATATAGCTTCTGGTGAAGAAAATTCAACGGAAGAGCTTCAACAAAACAGTGAACAAACATCTGAAAAAACTGAGCAGCCATCCAATAAACAAGAAAAGAAAGATAAAAAAGAAGACAGTGGATCCAGTCCTCATGAAGGAAAATATTTTATTGTACAGAAAGGAACAGTGCAATGTAATCAAGGTTTTAAATTTCCAAAATTTAAAGTAACCAGCCACCAAAAGCATTACTGGAATGATGAAGAAGGGCAGGCAGATTATCTCGCTGTAACGGAAGATGATCTTCAGTTTGATCCTGCTGCACAACCATTCGGACAATGTAAACTGAAACCCACCTCGGGAGGCTATCTTCCCTGTGCTTACGCTCCTGTCGGAAAATGGCAAAAAACGTATGAAAAAGTAAAGGTCATGGAAAAAAGCTGTCTTACTGAAATCTCAGAACTCATGTGCAGTACAGGAGGAAAAATAACCATCCTGAAACATGGCCAGCAAAGTGAAGTGGGCAAAAGCCAGGTTGAAAAAGCCAATACCCAGGAACAGCAGGTTTATAATCCTGTTGTGGATTTTGGTGAATTCAAGGAAGATACAAAAGGTACAGACGAACTTTATTACAGCTAAGCCATGACAGGAAATATTATTGGGAATCAGAATCCTATGGTAGGAACCACCTACTCCTACGAAGTAAAGCCTTCCCTCCTATCATTCGGATTGAAAGGTGAATATGAATGGTATCTTTACAGGAAACAAAAAAACGGAAGCTGGAAAGACATCACCGGAAGACCTAAAACTGGTGAAAAGGTCACTTACAGATTTGGAGAAATAGGTCTGGGAATAGAATTTCAAATGAAAGTCTATGAAACGAAAAAAGGGATTTTACCCGGACTTCCTGCTACCAAAGAATTGTTGGCTAGTCTTATATTGATCCCTGCCAGTGATAAAGTTTCAAAAATAGATAAAGTAATGCTCTTCAACAGAGGTGCAAAAGACGTTAATAAAGCCAGTTATCGTGATACGCTTATCGCTCAGGCTCACTGCATCGCCATGTTTAATAAAGAGATCGAATTCCATCTTTGGGAAGATGATGCTCCGGGAAAAGGTCATGATCCTGTTATCAATAAAAACAACCGCCATACCCGCAGTTACAAAGCTCTGGTAAATGAAAAAGGGATTGCAGAAGTGAAAATATCTCTGATGTCTGATGAAAAAATTCTTCGACAGGTTGCCAATCAATTTATGATGAAAGGTGATAAAAGTGAAGGTGCCAACCATGAGTATTATGTTACAGCCACTTATTCCGGGAAAATTCAGGGAGCAAGTCAGGTGAATGTAGACGTGGCCAATCCGGATTATAAAAGCCAGCCTCAAAACCAACCAAAGCCTAAACCTCAGCCCCAGAAAGACACACCTAAATTCCCTGCAGGACAAGGAGGAGCTCCCAAACAGCCAGATCCTAAGGGTAATATCATAGAAGCGGTTTTCATTAATGATACAGGAAAAGAACTTTCTAAAGTAGCTGTAGGTGATAAAGTAAGGGTAAGAATTCACTCCAAAAACATGGTAGGAAAACACATCCAATATGTTATCTGGGAGTATGATGCTGTTTCCAGTGATGAAATATTTAGAAGCTCAAATATTAAAATTATAGATGATATATATGATAGCGCAGGGTTTATCATTACCAAAGATATTTTTGCAAAAGGAGTAGACTCCCCTATCGGTGATCCGGATTCCGATAAACAAAACTATTTCATTGAAATTATCTCCAAAGATCTTTCTGCAGAATCTCAGAAATTTGGGGTAAATTCGGAAGGTTTGATGGAAGTGGAGAAGGTGAAGAGTGCGGCGGGGGTGCAGAAACAGCCGGAACAGCAAAATAAAATAAAAGGAAAATGTTTTTGTAACAGGAAAATTACAGGCGAGGAATTAAAAGAAATGGTAATTGCTATGCGAAAAGCTACATTTGATGAAGCTGGTGAAAATTTTTATAAATGGAATAAGGATAATTTATTTACAGGTGGGCATGAGCAATTTACTATTAAAACCTATGATAAATTTGCAGAGGTATTGAATAAAACATTTGAGAATTATGATATAAATACATGTATAAGAAAAATTCATTTTTTAGGTCAGTGTTATCATGAAACAGGTTCTTTTGTAAAAAGTGTAGAAGGTAAAAAAAATCAAGAATATTGGTATGATCCATATAGAGGAAGAGGGTTTATACATTTAACATTGCGAGGAAATTATCAAAAATTCAAAGATAATTCTGGGTATGATGTTGTCAACAACCCAACGTTAGTTTCTACTAATATTGAAGTTGCAGCAATGTCAAGCGGTTGGTATTGGAAATATAATGATATGGGAAATATAAATCCATTTGCTGATAAAGATAGTATTTTTGATACATCAAGGTTAGTTAACAAACCAAATGCTACAAAATCTTCATCCATAATTGGCTACAATCAAAGAATTAATGCCATCAATGCTCTTAAAATAGTATTCAAATATCCACAAGACTGTATAAGTTTAGGAAACAAAGAAGAAATTAAAGAAAAAACACCTTGTGCCAGTGGTTTAAAAGATTGCATCTGTATTGATAAATTTACCGTAGAGAATGGCTTCATACAACATTCAAGAGTTGCAAAAAATCATGTAAGTGTTATTGAACATGGAAATTTTAAAGATCCAAAAACAAGTGTTCAAAAAGTAATTCTACATAGAACGGCAGGTGGAACAACCCAGGCGTGCATAAATGCTTTTAAAGGAGGAAGAAAAAATAAAAAAGGAGGCATAGATCACTATGGAACTCATTTTGTGGTTGGAAAAGATGGAATCATTACTCAAACTGCAAATTTAACAAAAGTAACATGGCATTGTGCTGGATGGAATTCAAAATCTGTTGGAATTGAAGTTGTCGGATTTGCCATTGATAAAGATGGCAAACCTACACTAGGATTAAAAGGACAAAATCCAGTTGCTGGGTGGGAAAATTTAACGAAAGAACAAGCTAAATCAGTAGCCTGTCTAGTTAAGGCACTTTTAAATTATTATAATCTAGATAAAAGTAAAATTGATTGCCATGAACATTTAGCTCCTAAAGAAGAGGGAGAAGGACAAATTGTATATAATGCCATTAAAGACTATCTATAAATTTAGGCTATGAAAAATACTGCTATAATTTTCTCAATATTATTTTCATTTATAATTTCTTGCAAAGGCCAAGATAAGGATGAAAAAAAGAGAATAGAAACAAAAGTTTACGCTGCAAACTGTAAAGGTGAATATTCTACAAAAGAAAAATTAACTGAAAGAGATAAAGCATGGTCTCTTAATAGTAATGATATTGAAAAAATCATGAATTTATCAGTTCCTATTACTGATGAAGAGTGGCATTTTTCATACCCAATTACACCATGTAATATTGATATAAAAGGCTATTCATATAGAGGAAAAAAATATGATTTACAGATTAATGGAGGTTCATACATTTCTTTTTTTGATGGAAAAAAAACACAAATTCTAGGATGTGAGCTACCGGAATGTAAAAAATATTTTCTAAAACCTAAAGAAAATATGAATGAAGAAGATCTCACTCCTTCTTCTAATTCAAAATCTGCACAAAATAAAAACTATAGAGTTAACTTTAATAAAAGTGACAAAAATGATCTCATTCTCATAGAAAAAAACACAAATGACTATACTTTAAAAGCGAAAACTGATAATAAAGTATTTTTCACCAAAAATATTAACTGTGATTTTATAGAAATAGATACTAATATAAAAAACAAACAAGCTTTCAATTTAATTTTAGGCTACACTGATCAATATCAAAATACATCTCGGAAAATTGTTATACCCGTCTTTTTCAAGAATAATGATTTATTTATTGAAAAACTATTCATTGCAACTTTGGGAACTAGTGCAAAAACAGGTGAAGAAGAATGGATGCAAAAAGAGATTTCTGAAAAAACATCCCTTAAACAGCTTGATTTGGATAAAATCTTATTAGAATAAATGAAAAAAATATTCCTATTATTACCTTTATCTTTCTTTTTTAGCTGTAAAGAGAATAATGCAAAGGCTATTGACTCCATCGACACACAAAATAAAACATTATACTTTGATGATGATAATATTAAAGATAAAGCTGTAATTAAGTCAAAACAAAATACCGAACTATCTAGTTTTATTCTATCCATCTACTTATCCTCATTGAACAAAACTGTTGAAATTCCCATGTTAAACAATAGTGTTCTATATAACAACACTGAAGCAGATTATTATTTAAGTGATCCTATTATTAATAATAAAATTATTACCATTAGAGTAGATTATGCAGACCAAGTTACAAAGCCTAATATTTCCGGCGAAAAAAAAAATGTAATTGAAAAAATGAAGTTTAGATTTGATAATAAGAACAAGAAAATACAGGTTATCGGATATGATTTAAGTTATACAAAAGCTAAAAAAAATTATTCAAAATCATTTAATTTTATTACAGGCAAGTTTTATTCTACATCATCCTTTGATGGCAAAAAAGAAGAAACATCTGGTTGGACTTCAGAACTTCAAAACATATACATAGAGAATTTGAACAGTGATTTTTTTAATAAACTTTTATTACACGGAAATGAAATTGAATAAAACTTTATAAATAAAACACAATGATGAAAAACTTTTTAATTTTACTATCGCTCATATTTCTATCATACTCATGTGAGCAGAGAAAAGAGCAAAAAAGCATAACCGCAATAAATAAGACAGAATTAAACAAAACTGACTCTTTAATTTCTCAAAATAAAAATCAGAATTTAACAGTAGTAAAAGATAGTAATTTCACAAAAACCAATATTGATTTTTGGAAAGGAAAATATCATTTTGAAGCATCAAATAGAGACGAAGCAAAAACTATTTTTAACATCACAATAAATTCTCTTGAAGATATTTCTATGGATATTACTGAAGAAGGAACAACAAATAAATATTCTAAATTAAAGGCTGAAGAAGTTAATCATCAAAAAATTAAAATAAAGTATGATGATTCTTCTGATGAGATGGGAGTTATTTACATTGAAAGATCAGATGACAATTACTTTATTTCGGGAAACCCAATATACTTTATAAACCCTGGAAATAATGAGATGCTTTTACAGAAATTGAAATAATAAGATGCTTGAACTGGTACAGCAATGCAAAACCCTAAAACTACCCCCCAAAAAACCAATTCACCCCATCTATAAATAATTTAGAAAAGAAATTTCGTTTCATTTAAAAAATATTTTTACCTTTGCTAAGTGAATTTTAACAACGGAACATATTATTATAGAATTTTTACCTCAGCTCTGGGATAGGGATTCTTATGAATATAATTTAAAACCTCGTCCTAGGGACGAGGTTTTTTTATTTTAAAAAATAGAGAAAGATGAAAATAAGTATTATTGGAGTAGGATTAATCGGTGGTTCGATGGCCTTGAAATTAAGAGAGAAAAACATCGCCAGCTTTATCTACGGAATCGATAACAATACACAGCATATCAGTGACGCATTAGAACTTAAAATCATTGATGCCGGAGTAGATCTTGAGCATGGAATTAAAAATTCGGATCTGATTATCCTGGCTATTCCTGTAGATGCTGCCAGAAAGCTATTGCCTTCTGTTCTTGACTTAGTAACTGATCAGCAGACGGTAATGGATGCTGGTTCTACAAAAGCTGGAATTGTAAATGCAGTAAAAGACCACCCGAAACGTTCAAGATTTGTTGCTTTCCACCCGATGTGGGGAACAGAAAATAACGGTCCGAAATCTGCTATTGCAGAAAGTTTCTCCGGAAAAGCTGGTGTCATCTGCAACAAAGAAGAATCCGCAGAAGATGCGCTGAACATTGTTGAACAAGTGGTTAATGCCCTTGATATGCACATGATTTACATGGATGCACAAGATCACGACGTCCATACCGCTTATATTTCACATATTTCACATATCACATCTTACGCCCTTGCCAATACAGTACTGGAAAAAGAACGTGAAGAGGAGACTATCTTTCAGCTTGCGAGCTCCGGTTTTTCAAGTACGGTACGTCTTGCCAAATCGCATCCTGAAATGTGGGTTCCCATCTTTAAACAAAACAAAGAAAATGTACTGGATGTTCTGAACGAACATATCTCCCAGCTCAGAAAATTCAAATCTGCCCTTGAAAAAGAGAATTATGAATACCTTGAAGAACTGATCACCAATGCCAACAGAATCAGAGGAATTTTAAGGTAAACAATTCCACACGATACTAAAAGCCCAATGGTTTTTACTTTTATTTTATTAAGAAACCCTTAGTCATTAATGTCTAAGGGTTTTATTTTTAAAATGATGTTATTTCTATTAACATTCCGGAACGTTGACTGCGATAGCCAGTCCGCCTTCCGAAGTTTCTTTAAAATGGTCACTCATAGACTGAGCAGTTTCCCACATCGTAAGAATCACCTCATCCAATGTTACTTTTGCTTTGGCAGGATCACTTTCCAGTGCAATATTGGCTGCAGTAATCGCTTTCATAGCGCCCATTGTATTTCTTTCGATACATGGAATCTGTACCAGTCCTTTAATCGGATCGCACGTTAATCCTAAATGATGCTCCATTGCAATTTCTGCCGCCATCAATACCTGTCCTACGCTTCCACCCAGAATTTCTGTAAGTCCGGCCGCTGCCATTGCAGACGATACCCCGATTTCAGCCTGACATCCTCCCATAGCGGCAGAAATAGTGGCGTTTTTCTTGAATAATGTTCCGATTTCTCCTGCTACAAGCAAGAATCTTATGATGTCTTCCTCACTCGTAAATGGTGTAAATGCCTGAGAATACATCAATACTGCCGGAATTACCCCACTCGCTCCATTGGTAGGTGCCGTAATAATTCTTCCGAAACTTGCATTCTCTTCGTTCACTGCCAGTGCAAAACAGGCAATCCATTTATTGATATTGGTGAAGTTCTCTTCAGCGTCTACAACCTGTTGGAACCATTCATCTTTATTTTTATAAATTTTGTCTCCCAACAGCTTTCTGTTGATTCCTGCGGCTCTTCGGGTAACATTCAGTCCGCCCGGAAGAATTCCTTCTTTATTAACGCCTTTATAAATGCATTCTTTAATCTGCTGCCAGATATAAAGTGCTTCCTGTCTTGTTTCTTCCTGGGTTCTCCAGCTTTCTTCATTCATGAAAATCAAATCTGAAATTTTATCAAATCCCAGCTTTTCACAATATTTTGCAATATCCGAAGCCTTATGACAAGGGTATAATGTACGAACACACTGCTTTTGAATTGAGTTTTTTTCCTGGCTCGCAATGAAACCGCCTCCTACAGAATAAAAATCCTGCACAAGCTCTGTTCCGTCTTCGAAAACAGCTCTGAAGATCATTCCGTTCGGATGAAAATCAAGGCTCTTTTTCATATTTAAAATCAAGTGATGTCCGTAAACAAATGGAATAATTTTCTCCCCTCCCAGATTAAGGGTTTGAGTACTTTTGATATATTCTATCTTCTCATCAATTTTTGAGGTGTTGATGGTCTTAAAATCTTCTCCATTCAATCCAAGCATCCCGGCAATATCTGTTCCGTGCCCAATCCCCGTTTTGGCGAGTGAGCCAAAAAATTCAAGAAAAACCTCTTTAACTTCTTCTATTGATCTTTCTCTTTTTATAATCCTGATAAATGCAGCTGCTGCATTCCAAGGTCCCATCGTATGCGAACTGGACGGGCCTATTCCTACTTTAATAATCTCAAAAACCGATATTGATTCCATAAATGATTCGTCATTTTCCTCAAAAACAAAGATACATGATAAATCCTAATATATGCATAGCAAAATCCCAGATTTATTTGGTTTTGACAGTCCATAAAATAAGTATTTTTGTAATTGAGCCGATCATATGAATTTCAATCAGATATATTATTATACGATTCTTTTTAATCATTTTTTTTAAATGGAAACATTAATTAAAAGCATTCTGCAATATGTCCAACTAAGTCCTGAAGAAATAGCTGCCTGTAAAAGTTTCTGGACAGAAAAAACATTGGAAAAAGGTGATTTTCTGTTGAGAAATGGAGAAATATGCCGCCATGACAGTTATATCATTTCAGGTGTTTTAAAAGCTTTCTGCATCAATGAAGAAAACGGAAATGAAGAAATTCTCTTTTTAGCTATTGATCATTGGTGGGCAACTGATATTGCCAGTTTTTCAAAACAAAAACCTTCCATTTATAATATTCAGGCGGTAGAAAAAACAAAGCTCTTACAGATCAGCCACCAGTCTTTTCAAAAAATGCTGAAGGAAATTCCAGCCTTGGAAAAATACTTCAGAATTATTCTGGAAGGCTATCTTGGAACCCTTGAAAAAAGAGTTGTATTCAATCACATGTACAAAGCCGAACAAAAGTATTATGATTTCCTGGATACTTATCCTGATATTTCATCGAGAGTTCCTCAATACTTGATTGCTTCCTATTTGGGAGTTTCTGCAGAATTTATCAGCCGAATCAGGAAAAAAAATAAATCCTCTTGAACTAGATCAATTTTTCAGGATTAAATAATTAGGAATTTTGCTGGTATAAATTCTTAACAAATGAAAATACTGATTATTAATGCCAGTGTAAGAAATGAAAGATCTTACAGCAGAAAACTGACCCAGCTTTTCGTTGAAAACTGGACGACGAAATATCCTCTTGATACCTTTACCTACAGAGAAGCAGGAACTGATATTATTCCCAATATTGATGAATCCTGGATCGCAGGAGCATTCAAAAAATCTTCAGACAAAACCGAAGAAAACCAAAAGCCTTTACAGCTCAGTAATGAACTCGTCAAAGAACTCAAGGAACATGATGTGTATGTCATCGGAACTCCCATGTACAACTGGTCTATTCCATCCGGATTAAAAGCTTATATTGATCAGGTGATGCGGATTAATGAAACCTGGAAATTCAGATCCGGAGTTCCGGATGGAGATTATGTAGGACTTCTTGAAAATAAAAAGCTATTTATCCTCTCAACCCGTGGCGATACCGGATACGGAGAAAATGAAAAGAACGGCCACATCAATTTTCAAACGACTTACCTGAAGCATATTTTTGGGATCATGGGTGTAAATGATCTCACCATTCATTCATTAGATAATGAAGAATTTGGAGGTGATATCTTTGAAAATTCTAAGAATAAAATCTTCGAAGCGATTCACTCCATTCAATAAATCATTTTTGATTTTAATTAATATCATTCAGGACATTAGGTATAACTTAATGTCCTTTTTGTTAACTGAAACTTTCCTCATGCTGAGACAGGTCAAGTCCTTTATTTTCGGACTCTTCAGAAACTCTGAGCGTAATAATAGAATTGGTAATCTTATATAAAAGCAACGAACCGAAGAATGTAAAAACAGAAACCAAAACCAATGCAGCCATATGATGAAGAAAAACATCAACTCCTCCATGAAGCAGGCTCGCTTTTTCACCATGTGCAAAGATGGCAGTAAGAATCATTCCCATAATTCCCCCTACTCCATGACAGGCAAAAACATCCAGCGTATCATCTATTTTCTTTAACCCTTTCCAGTTCACCATCACATTAGATACGATCGCTGTAATAAATCCTATAAAAAGACTTTCCTGAATGCTTACAAAACCACATCCGGGAGTAATGGCCACCAGTCCTACCACAGCTCCGATACACGCACCCAGAGCCGAAACACTTCTTCCATTAATTCTGTCAAAAAAGATCCAGGTCATCATCGCAGAAGCAGAAGCAATGGTAGTTGTTCCAAAAGCGGTAGCAGCAGACGCAGAAGCACTCAGTGCAGATCCTGCATTAAAACCAAACCATCCGAACCACAGCATTCCCGTTCCCAGAAGTACATACGGAATATTGGAAGGCTCATGATGGGGATTTTTTCTGTTGCCAACTACCATAGCTCCGGCAAGAGCTGCAAAACCGGCACTCATATGCACCACAGTTCCGCCTGCAAAGTCTTTTACTCCAAAATATTTGTTCAAAAGGCCGTCAGGATGCCATACCATATGACAAAGAGGAGTATAAATAAAGATACTGAAGAGAACGATAAATAGTAAATAAGAAATAAAACGAACTCTTTCTGCAAAAGATCCGGTAATAATAGCAGGAGTAATAACGGCAAACTTCATCTGAAACAGGGCAAACAGGATAAATGGTATCGTAGGTGCCATCAGTTTATGAGGAAGATTTCCTACCCCGTTAAAGAAGGGATAACTTAATGGATTTCCAATGATCCCATAATGTTTCCCGGCAATGGTAATTCCCAGAGATTCACCAAATGACAAAGAAAAACCTACTACAACCCAAACCATAGAGATGACTCCTAAAGCAATAAAGCTCTGCAGCATGGTAGAAATTACATTTTTTTTTCCGACCATTCCTCCATAAAAGAAGGAAAGTCCCGGTGTCATGAGCAGAACAAGTCCTGCTGCAGCCAAAATCCAGGCTACATCAGCCCCTACAATTTTATCTTCACTTAGAAATTCTCCCGTATCAGGAATAACTGCAGCCGGATTCCAGAATAAACCTCCGATGGCTACAAGTGAAATAACAGAGAATGAAACGATCCATTTTAATCCTATTTTCATAAAATTCATATTTAACCCTATCAAATTTAAACATAAATTTCATAAAAACTATATTTTTAAAACAGACACCCCTTAAAAAAAACTATTTAATCAATAATATTTATTATTTCTAAGAAAACACCTCCTTCAGTATTTTGGAAACTTCTTTGGATTTTGTAGCCGGGAAAAGATGAGTTCCTCCTTTCACCACATAATCAGGATTGGAATAACGAATTGGAAAAACAATGTCTTTATCTCCCAGGATCTGAATCACATTAGGATTTTCTTCAAACTTCCATTCGGAAACCTTTTCTACAGACCATTTCAGATAGTAAGGATCTCTGACTTTAAAATATTGTAAAAGTTTGGGATTTTTTGGATCAAAAAGCTTTCGAATAACGGTATATACGTTGGCTGCTTTATCATTAAACAAACCTACAGGTAATATTCTTGGGATTTTGGTAACTTCACCTGTCTTTATAAATTTAGACTTTTCTTTATCAGATTTTATACTTCCCAGAATCACTACTTTCTCCGCAGGTTTCAATTGATTAATCTCCTGTACCATAATTCCGCCAAAAGAATATCCTAACAAACAGAACGGCTCAGAATCGTCTACTTTTTCTGCCATTCTTTTAACATATACATCAAAGGGCTCATTTTTTTCAGGGATGAGCCAATCTATAAAAATCAATTCACAGTCTTTGGGAAACTCTATTCTTTCAAGGACTTTAAAGTCTGCTCCCAGACCGCTTACAATATAAATTTTCATACAACTAATTTATAAAAAATACAGGAAAACAGGGAATGGTTACCACAAATCTTAGTCATAAAAAAATGAGCCATTCTGATGAACGGCTCACTTCTATATGGATCATATCTGATCTTATTTTTTCTTCTTAGGAACTCTGTTCTCGTTATCCAGCATTTCTGTGGTAACTTTGAATTGAATATCCATTTCGTTCTTAATGAAATAATCTTTCAATGAAGACTGATAGAATACTTTAAAGTCTCTTCTGTTCAGAGAGAACTTTGCAGATTCAATAGAGGTGGTGAACTGAGTAACGTATACATTCGCAGGGAAAGAGATGGTCTTTCTCACTCCTTTAAGGGTAAGGTCACCGTATACTGTAGAATTGTATTCACTGTTTGCTAAAGGAATAATTTTAGTCAAATGGAATTTCGCAACAGGGAATTTTTTTACTTCAAAGAAGTTGGTACTTTTCAGGTCGTTGGTAAGCTTGATCTGATCTTCATCAGAAACATCTCCCGCCATCATACTTCTCATATCTATTACAAACTCTCCATCTACCAGAACCGTATGGTCAAAATTGAATTTTCCGCTTTTCAGCTTTACTGTTCCTGAGTGGGAAGAAGCTTCGGTTTTTACCACCTTATACCCCCACCATCTGATCTCTGATGAAGTCACTTTTGCAACCTTATCAAATTTCTTTTGAGCAGAAACAAATGATATACTTGCGCATACCATAGCAAACAATAGTAATCTTTTCATTCTTTTTTATTTACAATTCAACAAAAATAAAAAAAAGTGTAGAACTTCTACACTTTTAATAATCTTTTTTTGATTAATTTATTGAGCAGTTACTTTTACAAGCATTTCAATATCATCTTTCACAAAAACATCCTGCATTGTAGACTTGTACGCTACATCAAATTTTTGTCTGTCGAAAGAGAATTTGTTTGAAACTAAACTTACTACTCCTTTGCTGTAAGAAATCTTAGCAGGGAATGAAACTGGGTTTGTTTTTCCTTTTACAGTAAGGTTTCCTGTTACAAGAGAGTTATACACTTTATCGTTGTTTTTCTTTACTCCTGTAATTTTGAAGCTTGCAGTAGGGAATTTTTCAACTTCAAAGAAGTCACCATTCTTAAGGTGTCCGTTCAGTTTTTGCTGATATTCTCCTGTAAGGTCAGTAGAACTAATAGAAGTCATATCCAAAACGAAGCTTCCTCCTACCAATTGGTTTCCTTTCATCACCATATCTCCAGACTTTACTTTTACAGTACCGTCATGAGAGCTTGCCTCAGATTTTGCTACTTTGTATCCCCACCAGTGTACATCAGACGCTACTACTTTTTTTGACTGTCCGAAAGCTAATCCACCAGCTAAAACTGCTAATAAAAATATTTTTTTCATTGAATAGAGTTGTTTACTTATTTAACAGCACAAAGGTAGCATCTTATTCAATAGATTTCATTGATGTATATCAATAAAAATTATTATTTTTATGAATAATATCATCTCATAAAAAAACTCCGAATTTCTTCGGAGTTCTGTTTTATACTTGATAGTAAGCCGTATAAAGTGCTATACCATTTAATGCGGTGTGATTTTGCTTGACCAGATAGATAGGAGTACTTCTCAGCATCTCCTCCATTTTATCACTGATCTTAAATTTCTCATAGAACTTTGCCTTGTCAATATATTCTCTTACAATCTGTGGAATATCTCCAGCAATCAGTAATCCTCCTGTAGCCTTAAGCTTTAAAGTAAGGTTATTGGCTTCTCTTGCCAGAAACTCAAGGAAGGTATCTAAAGCAATTCTGCAGATCAAAACATTTTCTTCTACAGCTGCTTTGTATAACTCTTCTACAAAATTCCCTTGTGCAAGACGTTCTCCAAGCCATTCCGGCTCAGGATGTCTTTTCACATCTCTTAAGAATCTGTAAATATTAAATAATCCTGACTTGGAAAGCACATTTTCCCAGCTTACAATACCATAGATATTATTTAAAAACTGGTAAAATTCAACTTCTACGTTGGTTCTTGGTGAAAATTCCGAGTGTCCTCCTTCTGTTGCAAAAGGTCTCAGGTATTTTCCATCAAAGAAATATCCGGCTTCTCCCAAACCGTTTCCGGGAGCCAGAACCGCTACATTTCCTTTTTCAAGATGTCCGCTTGTATAGATAGCTTCAAGATCGTTATCTTCAAGAAGAGCCATTCCGTAAGCAGAAGCCTCAAGGTCATTCAGCATGTCTACTTTTTCAAACCCGAAATCACGGGAATATTCTTCAACATCTAAATGCCACCCTAGTCTTGCAGGACTACTCTTTCCGTCCAATACAGGACCCGGCACAGCCATTCCTAGACGTTTTACATTTTCCAGCTGATTATCCTGAATAAACTTCTTTAAAATATCTGAAAAAGAAGCGTATTCTTTGGTTGCATATTTATTTTGTACTTGTATCTCAAGACCTCCGTTCCCGGAAACAAAATAGCCTAAGATTGTTATATCTTCACGGAGACTTGCCCCAATGATAGAAACATTATCATTATTACTGTTCTCTACTCCTGGTAAATAAAGTGGAAATTTTGGATTCAGAATCATAACCTCAAATTTTACCAAATATAATAATTGTTTTTGTAAATCCTGCACAGAACAAAAAAACCTTTCCACTTTCGTGAAAAGGTTTTGGTTAATAATTGTTTATATAATAAATCTAACTACTTTCCTAATGGAATATTGTAACCGAATCCTACCCCGATATTCCCCACATTATAGTCCTGACCTGGCAAATCTCCTTTAGTTCCTACAAAAACCTTTTGGTATTGTACGAAGAAATTCCAGTCTCTGTTGTGGTATCCGATCTCCGGTTTGATATAGAAACCTCCGCTAGCTCTTTCAACACTGGTGTTTGATGCCACTGTTTTATCTCCAACAAGGAATCCGTATCCTAAATCAGTTCCGAAATAGAAACCTGTTTGTTTTGGATAAATTCTGATTAAAGCTGCCACAGGCACTACTCCTACATCATTATTTTTATATCCGTTGTTCTCTTTTCCAAAATAGTGAGTATATCCGGATGCGATACCTAGTCCAAATCCTGGTGTAATCAGGTTCTGGTAGGCTACATCCACTCCTACTGCTGCAGAAAGATTATCTGAGGGAACTGCTAAACCAACATTTGCGCCTACTTTAATCATATTATTCATTTGAGAACTTTGGGCACTTGCTATACCTGCTGTTAAAATACCAGCCAGTACTATTGCTTGTTTAAACATTTTCATAACTCTAATTTTTAAATTTTACTAAACAAGAGGATGTAAAAATCATGCCAAGCAAGGGTTTTTCTTCAATTTTAACACTCAAATAATCCATAAAACAATGATTATCAATATATTAATTTTTAACAAAATTTAAATGTTTGTTTAACAAAAATTATCAAAAAATGATGGTAAAAAGTGAATTAAGGAAGGAATGGAAGTTGGAAGCCGGATGATGAAAGAAATATACTTCTATAAAACCAATTCTATTTCTATGATACAAAACTTTTTGCCTTTAGCTTCCCGCTTCCTGCCTCCAGCCCTCTCTACAATATTAACAAACCTTAACCCATTATCATTTTAACCTTTATCTTCGAAATACATCAAAAAAATAAATTCTCCCATGATGGCTGATTCATTATTAAAAAACAAGCATCTTCTTTGGCGCGCAGGATTTGGTGTTGGAGTTAATCAAATTGATGATTTGAAAAATAAGAACATTAAAACGTTGATGAATGAATTATTGAAAGAAGACAGCTTCAGTGAGATCAATTATGACACCCCGGATCCCGAATCGGCGGCAGATTATATGAACAGTACCGCTCCTGCAGAAAAGAAAAAAGAAATGCAGCGGATCAACAGAGAGCAAAATAATGAACTGAATCTGAATTTCCTGAATACCATTGTAAACAGTAAGGAGCAGATGAGAGAAAAGATGGCGTTTTTTTGGCATGGACATTTTGCATCAAGAGTACAAAATCCAAGGTTCAATAAACAGCTTTTAAATACCATCAGGAAAAATGCACTGGGAAATTTTAAAGATCTCCTTTTTGAGGTAAGCCAGTCGCCGGCAATGCTTATTTTTTTGAATAATCAGCAGAATAAAAAGGATCATCCTAATGAAAATTTCGCCCGTGAAGTGATGGAACTCTTTACCATGGGAAGAGGCAACTACACTGAAAAAGATGTAAGAGAAGGAGCCAGAGCCTTTACCGGATGGAGCTATGATAAGGAAGGAAGTTTTAAAGAAAGAAAAAATCTTCATGATGAAGGCAGTAAAACTTTTTTAGGAAAAACAGGCAACTTTGATGGAAGTGATGTTCTCAATATTATTCTTGATCAGAAAGCAACGGCACTCTTTATTACTACAAAGATTTATAAATTCTTCGTCAATGAGAAACCAGATCAGGATATCGTCAATAAACTCAGTACCAATCTCTATAATTCAGGATATGACATCAAGAAACTGATGACTGAGATATTTTCCAGTTCATGGTTTTATGATCAAAAAAACATTGGCAACCGCATAAAATCCCCTGTAGAGCTGATGGCAGGTATCATGCGAATCCTTCCTATGCAAATCCAGAATCCTGAAAACCTCATCGTTTATCAGAAGTTATTGGGACAAATGCTTCTTTATCCGCCCAATGTTTCAGGATGGCCGAATGGAAAATCGTGGATCGACAGCTCTACTCTGATGCTGAGACTTCAGGTTCCGCAGATATGGTCCGGACTTCGTCCTTTAGAATACAGTCCCCGACAGGATGATGACATAGATATGGGCATGAAATCCCGTGAAACAGCTTTAAACAAAAGCTTTAAAAACCCGAATATTACCATCGACTGGGGTCGTATTGAAAAACTTTTTGCCAATAAAAACTGTGAAGATTATCTTCTTCAGAATACGCAAAGCCTTGATATGAATTCTGTGAAGAATTTTTCAGACAAGAGCATAAAAATGAATGTCATCAATCTGATGTCTACTCCGGAATACCAGTTAATGTAGGGAGAAGATTGTAGGTTGCAGCTAGCAGACAACTGATGTCGCAGTATAACTTAGCTCCCATTTATTTACTATTTGCTGCTATAAAATTTTTATAAAAACAAACAGTAGTAAAAATATAGACAAGTTCTGCAACCTGCAACCTATCATCTATTACCGATCAACCACCTTTACCCTAAAAGCAAAATTATGTTAATCAAAAGAAGAGAATTCCTCAAAATAAGTTCGTTGGCTACCGCTTCTATGCTGATGCCTAATTTCTTAAAAGCCATGACACTGGATGAAGCACTGAACCCTAATCAGAACATTCTGGTAGTTCTTCAGTTTACAGGAGGAAATGACGGTTTGAACACCATTATTCCTGCAAAAAATGACATATATTTCAGGGAAAGAAAAACACTTGCCATTCAGGACTCTATGCCATTGACAGATGAGGCAGGAATTAATCCGTCACTCTCCTATTTTAAAGAACTTTTTGATAACGGAGAACTGTCTGTAATGAATAACGTAGGCTATCCCAATCCGGACAAATCCCATTTCCGAAGTATGGATATCTGGCAGTCGGCAAGCAGAAGCGATCAGTTCCTGGAAACAGGCTGGCTGGGACGTTTTCTGGATGAAGAATGCTATCGCTGTGACCATCCAACTCAGGCATTGGAAGTAGATGATATGCTAAGTCTTGCTTTAAAAGGTGAAAATAACAAAGCTTTTGCCTTTAAAGATCCTAAAAGACTCTACCAAACAAGCCAGGAAAAATATTTTAAATCTCTCTATGATCATCATCACGATGACGAAACAGTGTCTTATCTTTATCAGACGTTAGGTTCTACCATTAATAATGCTGATTATATTTTTGAAAAAAGCAAAGCTAAAAAGACGGAACAGATATATCCCAATTCGCAATTAGGAAAAGACTTTAAGACAGTAGCTTCTTTAATAAAATCTGATATTAATACTCAGGTTTACTACCTTTCTGTAGGAAGTTTTGATACGCATGTCAACCAGAATGACAGGCAGAAAAAGTTATTCGATGACATCAATGAAGCAGTAAAATCATTTGTGGCCGATATGAAAAGTAATGGACTTTTCAAAAATATACTATTAATGACATTTTCAGAATTTGGTCGTCGTGTAGCACAAAATGCAAGCAACGGAACAGATCACGGAACAGCCAACCAGATGTTCTTTATCAGCGGAAACCTTAAGAGAAAAGGCATACTGAATGCACTACCCGATCTTCAGAATCTTAATGAAGGCGACCTCATCTACAAAGAAGATTTCAAAAAAGTATATGCTACTATTTTAAAAAACTGGCTCAAAGCGGATTCCTCCAAGGTATTGGGATGGAAAGACGGAATCTATGATTTTGTATAAGGAAATTGCAATCTAAAAAATGAATAATAAGAACGTTTAGATTCCTACGGAATGACAAACTGTGTGGATAGACCATTATTACAAATGTCTCATTCTACAGGAATCCAGCCTTGTTTACCCATAAAAGTATAGTACTAACCAAAGACGTGAAAATTCCGCTCCCTCGGAGGGGT
Source organism: Chryseobacterium sp. 'Rf worker isolate 10' (assembly GCF_050753305.1). Classification (NCBI taxonomy): domain Bacteria; kingdom Pseudomonadati; phylum Bacteroidota; class Flavobacteriia; order Flavobacteriales; family Weeksellaceae; genus Chryseobacterium; species Chryseobacterium sp. 'Rf worker isolate 10'. The sequence continues at coordinate 235,312 of NZ_JBOZOF010000001.1, read as the reverse complement.
GGCGAAAATTCAAAGAATTTTTGACGGGGTGGTCATAACATCCCCTTAATACCGAACAAAAAAGAGACTGTGCATACTCACGACAGTCTCTTTTTCAATAATTTTAAATTTTAACTACTTTTACGTTTAAGCTGTAATCTGCTTTGGTTCTTTTTCTTTCTGATCTTCTTTTTTATCAAGTTTCTCAGATATTTTTTTAACAATATATTCTATCGCTATAGGTGCCAGGATTGCAATTAATGCTTTAAATATTCTCGATTTCATAATATGGTTTTATTGGGTTATTAATACAATTTCCAAGCCAAGATAAAACCTGAAAACAAATTATCTTTTGTAGTCCACTGCAAATAGTGCATTAGGTTAGTTTTCATCAGGAACAACCAGATTCTGATAATTTTCACTTCCTATTTTAAATTTTTCTTCCATTTTCACTCTTAATTTCCGAGGTTTATGAACAATCAAAGAGTCACCAAATCCAAGCAGCAGTCTTTCTAATTCAAAATTGATCTGAACACATATTTTAAAAAGAGTTCCGTTATCATCTTCTCTTACAATTTCCTGACTTTTATGCAGCGGCTTGGTTTTTACATAAGGAGCATTTCCTGCATCTACCCAAAAAACTACATTTCTTGGATCCATTGATTCTGCAACTGTTACTCCTACAATATCTTTAAAGTATTCATCTCCATCCAGATCTTTGTCAATATAGGGAAGACTCTCATCTGTTTCAATACTTTCCATTCTGTCCAGAGCCAGATTGTACATTTTCTGTTTGTAAAGACAGACCAGAAACCAACGGTTATTGAACTCCTTCAAAAGCTGGGGATGCACTGTAAAGATGTTGGATTCTCTTGCTGTAAAGCTTTTGTAAAGAATCTTCAGAACTTTTTTATTCGCGATACTTTCATACAGAATATCAATATGCTCCAGTCCTTTCAGCTGTTCATTTTTATCCAAGTGAATAATAGATTTCTGACTGGTTGCATGGATAGAGTCTTCCAGTTTCTGAATGACACCATTCATCTCCTTGAACATGGAGAAGTCCTTAAATTGTTTTAAAATCTGAATTGCATTGTTCATCGCTTTCAGATCACTTTCATTTACAGAGATATTATGAATACTATAATCCGGATCACTGTAACGGTAGTATTTTCTTTCGTAGACTTCAATGGGAGCTTCATAACCGAATTTTTCACTCCGCATATTCTGAAGATCAAGCTGAACCGTCCTCTTGCTTACGTAAGATTCTTTTCCTTCAAATTCAAATAATGCTTCCGAACATTCATCTATGAGATCTTCCAGCGTGTATTTTCTGTATTTGTTTTTAAGACATTTATCTAATGTTTTATACCGGATCAGGGCATTTTTATTGGATGACATACCTTAGTGTTTAATGATTGGGTGTTTTTATAAGTAAATCTGCTTTTTTAAATTATTTCTCTTTCAAAGCATTTTCGTCAAAAGTAATTCCCTCCCAACCGAATTTCATAAAGTTCCGGATATTCTGGTGATCAGTTCCATTCGGGTTTTTCAAAACGTCTTCTCTGTAGAACTCACCGAAAAGCCAAAGTGTTTCTTCTTTTGTCAGATCCTGAATGCTTGCGAAGCTGAACACTTTACAAGAGCCATTATTCTGCCCTGCCTGATTGGTTGTATCTCCGTTTTGAAAAGCAGTAGGAGTAAATTCATAATGTTCATCAATATAAGCGATCACATCGTTAAACTGGATTGTTTCAGGGAAATGTTTTAGTTGTTCTATTAATACCATGAGCCTTGTTTTTTAATTATATACTATTTTACGAAACTGCCAACGAGCTTTTTCGTCTTTTGAATAAACTTTTTGTAAAAATAATTAAAATTTCCTTATCTACGCAAAACTATTGCGTAATAATGATATTACTTTGCATCATCAAAATGAAACAAAATGGAATTTAATGGAAATCATTTAATCGAATTAGGATATAGACCAGCAAAATGGTTTAAAGATGCCATTAGCTATATCAACGAGAATAATCTGGATGAACATCAGATTGCAGAATATCTGGTACAGTTCAAACAGCCGGATATTATTCCGCTTCATGAAATGGCTAAAGATTTTATGATCAACATACGAGCGGAGCACGAAAGTGAGAATGAGAATGTGGAAAAAGTAATCAAAACGATGAAAGTTCTGATGAAAACTCCTACCCTGATTGGTGGAGCCATAATGCCTGATGCCTGTCCTACAGGTCCTGAAGGTCAGATTCCAGTAGGAGGTGTAGTGGTTGCCCAGAATGCCATTCATCCGGGATTCCATAGCGCTGATATCTGTTGTTCTGTCATGCTGACGGATTTTGGAAAAACAAAGCCTAAAGATGTATTAGATGCAGCGCATTCTATCACTCATTTCGGATATGGAGGAAGACCAAGAGGAGAACAGATGCCCATGTCTCAGGAACTGATGGATGCTTTCAGAGAAAATGTATTCTTAAATGATGAAAAACTGATCAGCATTGCCCGTTCTCATATGGGAACTCAGGGAGACGGAAACCACTTCCTTTTCGTTGGAATTTCTAAAAATACAGGAAATACCATGATGGTCACGCACCACGGATCAAGAGCTCCGGGAGCTGCTTTATACGATAAAGGGATGAAAGTAGCCAACCGTTTCAGACAGGAAATTTCCCCTGAAACACTGAGAGAAAATGCCTGGATTCCTTATGATACTGAAGAAGGTAAATCTTATTGGGAAGCACTGCAACTGATAAGACAATGGACAAAAGAAAACCATACTTCTCTTCACGATGCCGTGCTGAACAAACTGGAAATGGAGAAAGAAAACAGATATTGGAATGAACATAACTTCGTTTTCAAAGATGGAGATCTATTCTATCATGCAAAAGGGGCTACTCCACTGGATGATAAATTCATGCCTGATATTACGGGACCAAGACTGATTCCTTTGAATATGGCAGAACCTGTACTGATTGTTCAGGGAACAACGAATGAAAGAAACCTAGGTTTTGCACCGCATGGAGCAGGAAGAAATTTCAGCAGAAGCCAGCATAAAAGATCTTTAGCTCATAAAACGACTGAGGAAATTTTCAATGAGGAAACAGAAGGATTAGATATCCGTTTCTACTCCAATGAAATTGATATTTCTGAACTTCCAAGCGCTTATAAAAGTGCCAAGAACGTAAGAGCACAGATAGAAGAATACGGACTTTGCGAAGTTCTGGATGAAGTGATGCCTTACGGATGTATTATGGCCGGAGACGTTCAGAAGAATGCTCCATGGAAGAAAAAAAAGAAATTCAGAAAAGCATAATTTTTAATTTAAAAAAACTAATAACCCAACCTTACAGGTGTAAAAGCCTGTAAGGTTAATGAAAACTTTTCTATAACGGCAGGGGCAGTAGCTCAGATGGTAGAGCAACAAAATTACTTTTCGCTGCAGGCAACTAAAGTTCCTATAAATCGCCAAGATTGTGGGTCACAGGTTCGAGTCCTGTCTGCTCCTCAAAATGAAGAAAATGCGTATATTCACGTATCAGGCATTTTCATTTAAAAAAAAATTAGGCAAAGAAAGTTCCTATAATTCAGAATTACTTTCCGCCTTTTTACAAATTATAAGGCAAAGGGAGTTCCTATATTTTTGGAAAAATACTCCCCGCTTTTTATAAACTATAGGTAAAAGGAGTTCCTATACCCTTCACTTTTAATGAATCTACTCCTCACTTATTTTTTAAACTAAAAAACAATGAAAACACTACAATTATTCAATGCTGTACTGGCCAGAAAATCTGATGAAAAGCCATTTATTTCTAATGATGGTTTCATCATTGAACCGGATGCTTTATGGGCAAAAAATGAAATTATCTCTTATTATGCAAAGGAAAAACTGAATGGGAATGATTTGAACAAAACCTTTCATAAATCCTGGGAGAAAATAAAAAATACTTCCAGAATTGATTTATTTTTTGAACAGATCGAACATTATATTTCAACGTATGGAAGTAATTTCCAAAGTGAAATCTATATTCCTGACGAAATACTGAATGTTCCTGATATGAAAATGGTTTTTAAAGTTATCAAAGCTTATTCTGTAGAAGAAATGCAGGAAAAATGTCTTGCTCTTTTAAGATCAGGAATTGCTTTAAAAGAAGAAACCATTGATGATTTGCTTTCTATTTTACATACGGAGCTTGAATATGATTTTACAGGAAAAGAAAACATCAGAAATAAAGAAGCGGTTATAAAAATAGCTGATCTGTATGATATCTATCCTGAAAATCCGGTTGAGTTTTTCCGTTATGTTATTTATAAAACAACCACTACAACACTTTTAATTAAAAACGATGATTTGATTGATTTAATAAAGCAAAGTAACTTCAACCCAACGTATCTGTTTGAAAGCTTTGGAGTGGAAAAACTGGCAGAAATTTTCAACAGATTTAAGCCGTTATTCCTTGCTTATAAAAACAGAGCACCAAAAGCGATCAATAAAATATCAAAGTTATCAAAGGTTCATCATAAACCATTGATATCAAATCCTTTGAATGATGCTACTAACACATTATTGGAAAACAGCGATTGGCATTGGCTGGAAAATGCGACACCGTTTGCATTATTCAAAGCATTGTCAGCATGTTACTCAAGAATGTATGGTCAGGATACATTTGTTTACAGAGTGAGAAACGGAAAATCATGGACTAAAAAAGGTAAGGAAACTTACGTAAATCAGTTCAATTATGATTTCATTCTGGACTTTTTGAAACTGAAATATGAGAGCCTTTCCGGAAAGAAATTCTATTTCCCGGAGAATGTAGAATTTGCATTGCCAACTTCTGAAAAAATGTTCGTGGGAAATATTCCTACCGGAACGCGTTTTTATGGTGATAGACTGGCTGTGGGTATTTATTGGGAAGATCAGTGGGGTGCCCGAGACCTTGACCTTTCGGGATTGAATATCGCCGGAAAAATAGGTTGGAATGCGGCTTATAATCATGGTGACGGACAATTGATGTATTCAGGAGATATGACTTCTGCTCCCAACGGTGCTGTTGAATATCTTTATGCCAATAAAGGGCATTGTGCACCAACGCTTGTCATGAATAACGTTTTCAGTGGAGATGCTAATTGTGGATATAAAATCGTGATCGGAAAAGGAGATAACATTTCTTATGAATATATGATGAATCCTAATCATCTCTTTGCTGAAGCCAGATGTAATTCTGTACAAAAGCAAATGATTCTGGGAATGCTGACGACAAAGAACGAAAAACAATGTTTCGTACTATTGAATTTCGGAGCCGGACATGCTCATGTTTCAGGAAATAGTGAAGTTTCAATGATGGCAACAAGCGCCCTGTATCAGCAGTGGTATGAAGCCATGTCTTTCAATGAGCTTGTAAAAGAGCTTGGTGCAGAGATCACCACAGAAAAAGCGGAAGCTGATTTTGATTTCTCGCTGGAAAGCTTAGAAAAAGATAGTTTTATCAAGATTTTTAAATAAATCTCATTACGTCATTTGATTTTATCGGGTGGCGTTTTTTGTGGAATTTCGCATAGGAAACACTGAAAACCACCCCGTCAAAAATTCTTTGAATTTTCGCCACCCCTCCGAGGGAGCGGAATTTTCACGTCTTTGGTTAGTACTATACTTTTATGGGTAAAGAAGGCTGGATTTCTGCGGAATGACATAATTGTAATAATGGTCTATCCACACAGTTTGTCATTCCGTAGGAATCTAAACGAGTTTTATTATTTGTAGTTTGAAAGCTTTTGTAACAATATTATGCATTCATCTTTTTAACACAAAAAATTCCTTCATTTACATCAATGATCACTTTTTTTCCGTAATCAATCTGAACTGCAAACATATTCTCCAGCGGAAACTGAAGCACCGTCTGCAGGATCAGACGAATGACTCCGGCATGTGTAACGATAAGTGCTTTTTCTAAATCTTTTTTCTGGATCAATTCCTGCCAGAAACTGAGAACACGGATTTGCATTTCGAGAAGATTTTCACCTCCTGAGGCATTTATATGAATAAAATCTTTGTACCAGGGATTGATTTCTTCTTCGGGAATATCGGTCCATTCTTTCATTTCCCAGCTCCCGAAATTCATTTCGCGAAGCCTTTCATCTGTTTGATATTCAAACTTAAAATAATCAGCTAAAAGGCAGCAGCGCTGAGAAGGACTTGAAATAATTACATTATAATCCTCATCTAAATCCAGTTCTTTAAAATCTTCAGTATAATTTTTCCTTAAAGGCATTTCAGCAAAACCGTAACACAGGTTTTCAGGATTTTCTACAGCGGTATGACGGATTAAGTGAATTTCCATACGATGATTGTTCCTAAATAAAATAAAACTTCACAAACCTGCTGTACAGCCCCCAGGCAGTCGCCTGTATAGCCACCAATATGCTTTTTAAAATACCACCCCATATAGACTTTCCCAAGATACGCCAAAGCGAATGCAAAAATCAAATGCCAGTCAGGAATCAGGTAAAAAGCAATTAAAACACTGATAAATCCTACTATTAAAGCCGTTTTATCCAATGGTTTATTGGCTAAAGGTTTCGATTTGCTGACATCAATATCAGTCACATATTGATGAGTATAAATCATTGTTCCCGAAATAAAACGGCTTACCGTATGTCCTAAAATGACAATGAGTAAAACTCCTACCGGGTTACTCATTCCCAATGACTGAATACTATAAAATTTTAATGCAAAAAGCAGAATAATTCCAATAGTTCCGTACGCTCCTACCCGACTGTCTTTCATGATGGTTAGGATTTTCTCTTTTCCGTATCCGCCTCCAAAACTGTCGCACATATCCGTAAAACCATCTTCATGAAACGCTCCGGTTAACAAAACATTGGAAATCATCATGAGAACAATTCCAATTTCAAGATTAAAAAGGAGCGTAGAAAGATAGAGAACCAATGCATTAACGAATCCTATGATCAGTCCTACCCAGGCAAAGTATTTTTGAGATTTGTTCATAATCTCGCCGGAATATGGAATGGTAAACGGAACCGGAATTCTTGTAAAGAACATCAGGGCTGTTGCAAAATAGATCAGTTCATTTTTGAGGACTTTCATCTGCTTGTTTTAAATATAAAAACTGGTTTAATCAATTCCCGTAAAATTAGGAAAGCTTTTAACAATGGTAAAGAGATCGATTAAAAAAATGAGAAACATGAATCTTATCACCTTAGATTTATCCTTTAAAACAGGCAGTATTTATACTTTTGCACCGTAATAACCATGAAAAAAATCAAATGAAAAAATCTTATTTCATTGCATTATGCGCTATATCCCTGACTAGCTGTTCAGCTCCGGGTGATGAACTGGAAAGTTTAAATGAATCGCAAACTCTTAACGGATCTGCTCCTAACCAATTAGCAAAAGGAGGCTTCAGAGATAATCCGGATACACCAACTCCACCACCTGCCGGAATCTGGTCCAAATCTTTTTACTTAACCAACCCTATTTACGGTTTCTACAGTGATATCAACAAAAAATATCTGTACAATACCTCTCCTTTACCGTCTGAACTTCCTAAATCCTACCCTGGACTGAGCTATTATTTTCAGGAAAGATTATTAGGTTCTGCTGATGGCCCTGGTGCGGTTATCTCAAGTTGGTTTCACACAGGCAGCAATGATTTGGTATTAACCACCAATCCTAATGAATTTGCCGGACAAAACTACTGGCAGAAAAGAGATCTTGGTACCAGCTATAACGGTGATGAGCCTGGAAGTTTTCCGATTTACAGGTATTTTAATGCTGATAAAAAGACCCACTTTTACACGAGAGATAAGAATGAACTGGGAGACGGAAAAGATGGATTTGCTTACGAAGGTATTTCTTTCTACTTAAAAGAATCAGAACCGAAAGCTTTCAGAATCCGTGACGGAGAATTTTTCCAGGATAACAGTACAGGAGCAGTATACATAGTCTTTGAAAGTACTTTAAGACGTATTGAATCCTGGTCTGTTGTGAATGGATTATTTGATTTCAAACCCAATCCAAGAACAGGAAAACCTAAAGACTGGAAGATTTTAAAGGTTAATAATATCAATGACTATACCGGAGATAGAGGACCTGATATCACTTCAGCTAATCAATTGGTACAAAACACCAACGACGGTAAAATATATTTAGTGGATGATGGTTTATACCGATATATTCCTACTGATCTGATATTTAAACTGTATAACTTCAATGAAGATGCTATCCAGCACAAACCTATTCGTATGATGTTTACGGGGAAAGATATTGCTAAAACTTACTAATCGTTTTCATTGTTATACCATAAAAGGGGCTTTATTGCCCCTTTTTTTATTGTAAAACTTAAGATGATTTATTGGAAATATGAGCATCTTCAAAGCTCGACATTTCATTCAGAAAATTAACTGCACTTTGAATAATCGGATAGGCCAAAGCACAACCGGTTCCTTCTCCCAGACGCAGATTGAGATTTAAAATAGCTTGCTCTCTCATCAATCCCAACAGCTGAGGATGAGCATTTTCATTGCTTACATGGCAGAAGATACAGTTGTTCAGAATTTCAGGATTCTTTTTCCAGACGGTGGCTACGGCTACGGTGGCGATAAATCCATCTACCATGATCAGCATATTATGATGAAAAGCTTCTTCTATTGCACCAATCATTTGGGCAATTTCTAATCCACCAAAAGTTTGAGCAATTTCATCTTCGGTCATTTCAGCCGGATATTTTTTTATGGCTTCCGTTAAAATATGAACCTTATTCTGCAGCTGATGATCATTCAGTCCGGTTCCGCGTCCGATACAATTGGTAATAGGAATATCAAACAGTTTACTCATCATCAAAGAAGAAGCGGAAGTATTCCCGATTCCCATTTCACCGAAACCAATAATATTACAGCTTTTTTTTGCAATATCAGCAACGACTTCCTTACCGTTTTTAAGTGCCTGCTGATATTCTTCAGGAGTCATGGCTGGTTCTTCCAGAATATTACGGCTGGATTTTCTGACTTTTTTATTTACCAGATTCAGACCTTCAGGAAAATCAAAATTGACTCCGGCATCCACAATTTTAATTGTAATATCATTCTGTCTGCAAAAAACATTGATCGCAGCACCTCCGCCAAGGAAATTCATCACCATCTGATAGGTTACTTCCTGTGGATAGGCACTTACCCCTGCGGTAGCAATCCCATGGTCGGCCGCAAAAACCACCATATGAGGATTCAATAACTGAGGTGAAGTAGTTTTCTGAACCATTCCGATTTTGTGGGCAATATGTTCAAGGTGTCCTAATGCGCCTAATGGTTTTGTTTTAAAATCAATTTTATGCTGTAATTCTGATGATAACATGGATGTTGATAGTTATGTTAAATGGAAAAGTGCAATATTAGTAAAATTCAATGAGTCTTTTTCTTTTGTCTTGACACAAAAGAAACAAAAGGTCAAAGAAGAATTTTGGTCTGCAGCATTCATTTATCTTCCGATTTTTTTTAAAATTTTATAACACAAAATAACTACGCGAGTACATTGCGTACAATACTATTTACTTTGCATCATAAATACAAAACAATGACACCAAAAATACTTGAAAAAATAAAAGAAGTTGAGACTGCAAAAGGGGTAGAAGTCCTTCTGGCAGTAGAATCAGGGAGCAGAGCGTGGGGCTTTGCGTCTCCTGACAGTGATTATGATATACGTTTTATATACCGTCATGAAAAAGACTGGTATCTTTCTCCCTGGGATAAGGATGAAACGATAGAATTTATGACAGAAGATGATCTGGATGGCTCGGGTTGGGATCTGCGAAAGACGTTTCACCTGCTGCTAAAATCGAATGCAGCTTTGCTAAGCTGGTTTTACTCTCCTATCGTTTATAAAGCGGATGAAAGGTTTTTAGAACTCTTTAAACCCTTGGCTGAGGCCTGCTTCTCTCCGGTAGCAGTTTCTTATCATTATCTGAGCATGAGCAAGAAATATCTGGAAGCATGCAGAAGCGATGAAGTAAAATTAAAAAGTTATTTTTATTGCCTCCGAACTACACTCACCGGAAAATGGATCATAGAGAAAGGAACAGTTCCACCTATACTTTTCAGTGATTTGCTTGTTTTGACGGATGATAACACCAGACGAAAAATAGAAGATCTTGTAGCCCTAAAAGCGACCAAAGGAGAATCTTACTACCACCCGAATGATTGGATACTTTTTGATTTTCTTGAGAAAACGGTAGCAGAGAATGAAGAAAAAGCGAAAGGTTTATCTGGAGGAAAGGCGGATAAAGGGGAGATGGAAAGGGTTTTTAGGGAGATATTAAAACTTTAAAGAAAGATAACATGAAAATATTTAACTTCTTCAAAAAGAAGTACATTCAACCCCTTAAAAAGGAGATTGAAAAATTGATTCCCAAAGAGAAAGAAAAAATACATGAATTTATTGAAAGGTGTCAATTTTTAAAGGAAGAAATGGGAATTGAAGTCCCTTTATCAGTGATTGAAACTTTCAAAAGGTATGATCTTCCTAAACACAATTATTTTTATAGTATTTTTTGGAATGTTGATGATGATAGTTTTATTATTTTCTATACGGAAGCTTTTATTGAATTAGTTGTTACCCGATACAAAGAAATTCACGGAAATGATGCAGATTTGGCTACATTGTTACAGCAGCTTGATGATGCAGTTTATGAATTTCGTGTAAAAGAAGATTGTTTTGACAGAACAAATCCTTCTTTTGATTTTATCAACAACTGTTATGAAGAGTTCAAAAAGTCTGGAGAAGAACTGACTATCACCATGGATCTGGGAAACTATGACAATCTCGTTCTCAATAAAGAAGAAAAAGGCAATGTAGGATATAATTTATCATCTTATAAAACAACTGCAGGAATAAAATATAAATTTCTTACACAATTCAGACCTTTACCGGAAGTCATTAAAGAAACTTTTGATGCACTTTAATTTTTGAAGTTCACTTAATATACCACGATTATTCCGAAAAAAAATATAAAAATCATGACCATCCAAAACCTAAAAAACAAAAATCTCCTCCTTTTCGAAGCCATTTCCGGAAGCCGGGCTTTCGGATTGGCAACGGAAAATTCTGATACGGATATCCGTGGGGTATATTATCTGCCGAAGGAAGAATTCTTTGGCCTGAATTATATTCCGCAGATTTCCAATGAAACAAATGATATTACGTATTATGAAATCGGGAGATTTGTAGAATTGCTTCAGAAAAACAATCCTAATATTCTGGAAATTCTGGCAAGTCCGGAAGATTGTATTCAATACAAACATCCGTTGATGGATCTATTGAAAACTGAGGATTTTCTATCCAAACTGTGCAAAGATACCTTTGCTGGATATGCTGTTTCACAGATTAAAAAGGCAAAGGGTCTCAACAAAAAGATTTTAAATCCTATTGATAAAGAAAGAAAATCAATCTTGGATTTCTGCTTTATCCTTGATGGACAGGGTTCTGTACCGTTGAAAAAGTGGCTGCATGAGGATGGTTTCTCACAGGAAAAATGTGGATTAATAAGTATTGATCATACCAAAGGAATGTATGCTTTATTTTATGATGAATCGGGAACATTGGGATATAAAGGAGTTATTCAGAATGAAGAAGCTAATCAGGTTTCCTTATCATCTGTTCCCAAAGATGAAAAACCGGTTGTATATCTGTATTGCAATCTGGATGCCTACTCTGTGTATTGCAAAGATTACAGGGAATACTGGAAATGGGTTTCTGAGCGCAATGAAGACCGTTACAATGTCAATCAGACTCACGGTCAGAATTATGACAGCAAGAATATGATGCACACCATCCGGCTGCTGCAGTCCTGTGAACAGATTTTTAAAACCGGTTCACTGACGATCCGCGTAGAAAACCGTGATGAACTTTTAGATATCAAAGCTGGCAATCAGTCTTATGAAAATGTTATGGAAAAGGCAGAAACTCTGATACAATCAATAGAAAACCATTATTCCACCTCCAGCCTCCCCGACTCTCCGGATCTGGATAAAACAACAAAAATCTTAATTCAAATCAGAAAAAAACTGTACGATAATGAAAAGTTATGAATGGTGGGACTGTTGAAATTCAGCGCTCCCACTTTCTTACTCTCAAACCCAACAGCTCACTTCTTCGCCGCCTTCGCTAACGGATTATAATCCAGACAGATCTTGATCCAGTACTCAAAATCATCTGCTTTTTTAAAACCGATGGGTTCTACATAGCAATATCCGTTTAACTGTTTTCCTTTCATGATCATCGGCAGAAAGCCTTTCTTCTCCGAAACTTCATCTTCCAGTTCGGGATCATAACGACACATCAGATTATCATGACTGATGTTGATGCACATCTTTCCGTTCACCAAAAAAGACAGTCCGCTGAACATTTTCTTTTCTTCAATGTCTATATTATTTTCCATCGAAAGCCGTTCACGTACCCGGTCGGCAAGTTCTGTATTGTAAGCCATGATTTCAATTTTTTTATCTATCCCTTTTAGTAATAATAGCTTCGACAGGCTCAGCCAGACAGTGCTTAAAAATTTCGGTTGGTATTCGAGTTGTCACCCTGAGCCTGTCGAAGGGCTATCAATAAGAAAACCTTTGTTAATCTTTAAGCTCGAGTATTAATGAAAGGGATAAGTCGGTTAACTTTTTTGTTATTAAAATTAATTAAAAACCGTGATTATCACCCTATTTCTTTCAGTTTATTGATGGATTCTTATTTTAGAAAATAAAATTTTATTTAAATTAATTATTGTTTTACGATAATTAATTATACATTTGCAATATCAATTAAAGTTCGTACCATGAACCAGACCAAAATTATTTCAAGGATTTTATTTTATATCTGTGCCTTACTTTCAGCCGGATATTTAATCACTTTTGTGTATTCCTTATTCTGTTTGATCACCGGATTTTCGGTTACGCCTTATAAAGAAGGACAGTTTCTCCACATCAATTATCCGTTTACAGAACAGCCCTTTCTGAATATAGAAAACAATTATCCGTATATGATATTTTCTTTTATGCTGGTGCTTATTACTTATGGAATCTTTTTCTGGCTATCTGCCCGGGTTTTCAAAGTATTTTTCCAGCAGAAACTGTTTACTCAGGAAAATATCATCCGGCTTAAGAAATTTTACCTGTACAATATTTTCATCCCGCTTCCACTGGTTATAATCGCGAGTTTCTTTGTGGAAGTAGAAAGTATGATATGGGGACTGGTGTTTATTCACTTTATGCTTGGAATTTTCTGTCTGTTTCTTGCGAATATCTTTAAGCAAGGACTACATTTGCAAAACGAACAAGACCTATTTATTTAAAATGCCAATTATAGTCAACTTAGATGTGATGCTTGCCAAACGAAAAATGCAGAGTAAAGAATTGGCAGAAAAACTGGGTATCACGCCCGTGAACCTCTCTATCCTGAAAACCGGCAAAGCCAAAGGAGTCCGCTTCGATACCCTTGAAGCCATCTGTAAAATCCTGGAATGCCAGCCGGGAGATATTCTTGAGTTTAAAGAGTAAACAAGTTGCGGGATTCGGGGTTTGAGCGTTGGAGAGTTTGAGGGTGAGAGCGTTTGAGGGTGGGAGTATAAAAGTTTTTTTCTAACTTCCAGCATCTAGCATCTAGCAACTAACTTCGAACTTCCATCATCCAGCAACCAGCAACCAGCAACTAGCAACTAAAATCGAACTTCTAAAATCGCTGCCGAAAGGCTGCCTGTCCTTCTATTCCCCAAACACAACGTCATGAACACATTAACCATCAACAATCTCAGCCTTACCTACAAAAATGGTTTCCAGGCTATTAAAAACATTTCACTGGACATCAACAACGGAATGTTTGGACTGCTTGGTCCGAACGGAGCCGGAAAATCGTCTTTAATGAAAACCATTGTCGGACTTCAGAAGCCCACCTCCGGAACACTGCTTTTCAATGAAGTGGATATCGTTAAAAATCCTGATTATATCAAACAGAATCTAGGATTTCTTCCTCAGGATTTCGGAGTGTATCCGAAAGTTTCAGCGTATGATTTATTGGAGCATATTGCTATATTAAAAGGGATTACCGATAAAAACAAACGTAAAAATCAAATTCTGGGTTTGCTGGAAAAAGTCAATCTTTCTGATTTTGCTAAAAAAGAAGTCCATACTTTTTCGGGTGGAATGAAACAGCGTTTTGGTGTTGCACAAGCCTTATTGGGAGATCCAAAAATCATTATTGTAGATGAACCAACAGCAGGATTAGATCCGGAGGAACGAAACCGTTTCAATACACTGCTCAATGATATCAGTCAGGATATTATTGTTATTCTGTCCACGCATCTCGTTGAAGACGTCAGAAACCTCTGTTCGGAAATGGCAGTGATGAACCACGGACACATCCTCCGAAAAGGAAACCCCGGAACACTGATCGCAGAACTGGAAAATAGAATCTGGTCAAAACCTATTGACAAAAACGAACTGGAAAGTTATCGTTCCAATTATGAAATCATCAGCCGACAGCTTTTGGAGAGAGAACTTCATATCATTGTATTTTCTGAAGAATTTCCAAAAGAGTTTAGCCCAGTAACGCCTTTGCTGGAACACGTTTACTTCCACACCCTCACCCAAAAACCTTAATCATGAACACTTTATTTTTATTCGAAGCCAGACGCTCTTCCAAGCACTGGCTCACCTATCTTGTGGCCTTACTTTTAATTGGTCTCGGTATTTTTTGCGGCAGCCAGTTCAATCTTTCAGTAGGAGAAGGAATTTATTTAAACTCGCCTTACACCACTGGTTTTATGACCGGAACGCTAAGCCTTGCCGTGATTTTTTTCGCTACCGTATATGCATTGCAGCTGCTTTTTAAAGATCAGGATTCCAAATTTGACAGTATCCTTTTTTCATTTCCTTTTTCAAAGTTAACGTATCTGAGAGGGAAATTCTGCATCTATTTTTTACAGACTTTTTTAAGCTTTTCTTTCTTAATGACAGGATTTATCATAGGTCAGATGATGCGTACCGGAAGTGAGATGCAGGAAGGTTTTAATATCTTACATTACCTCTATCCCTTATTGATCTTCGGTTTTATCAATAGTCTGCTTATCTGTAGTTTTCTGTTTCTCATTGCTTTTACTGTGAAGAGAAAACTGCTGGTTGTAGTAGGTGGATTACTATTATATGTTTTTTATATGATTATTATGCTGTTTTCCAATTCTCCATTTATGGCAGGAAGTCATCCTCAGTCGTTGGAAACGCAACAATTTTCGGCTTTAATAGATCCTTTTGGATTGTCCGCTTATTTTATGCAGGCCTGTGATTTGACTGCTCAACAGAAAAATATTCAGATAGTTCCTTTTTCGGGGTATCTTTTGTTCAACAGACTTTTATTTTGCTTCATATCACTTGGGTTTTTGCTTCTTTCGCTCAGATTATTTTCTTTCTCCAATACCTCCGGACGGAAAGTAAAAACATTAGGAAACTCCTTTGTATTATCTGAAACAAATACTTCAGAATACTCTACAGTTACTCCCAACTTTAACAGATGGAGTTCTTTCCGGTCTGTACTATCTTTTGCAAAAACTGATCTTACGTATCTGTTTAAAAGTATTGCGGTTCCTGCTGTTTCCATTCTGTTATTGTTCTCTGTCGGAATGGAAATGTATGCCGAAATTGAAAAAGGGATTCGTCTTCCCCAGAAATATGCAGGATCAGGGCTTATGGCGACAACCATCTCAGAAAACTTTCATCTGCTTGGGCTTCTTATTTCCGCTTATTTTTTAAATGATATCTACTGGAGAAGTCCTTTTTCAGGATTTTCTCTGATTGAAAACAGCACTTATTTTTCAAAAAACAGATTAACCGGACATTTTATTTCGATCTGTTTTCTGCTGTTTTTCTTTACGGGAATTTTAATTATTCAGGGGATCATTTTTCAGGCCGCTTATCAGTATTTTCATATAGACTGGAAGGCTTATCTTGGTGTTTTCCTGTTCAATACTTTTCCATTAATTCTGTTTTCCGGGTTGATTCTTTTGATGAATGACCGGATTCCCAATAAATTCATTGCCCTCGGAGTTTCGATACTTGCCGTATTTGTATTATCAGGTCCGGTTTCAGGGAAATTGATTTCTTACCCTCTTTTCAGAATATTTTCTGATTTTAAAGGTACTTACAGCGATTTTAACGGCTATGGAATCTATGAAAAGGCTTTTGCTCAAAGGCTTCTGTTCGGAGCGGGTATTATCATCATTCTATGGATATTCAACAGCATTATAAAAATTAAAAAAATCCCTGTAATTTCCTCTTGTTTCAATATTATTCTGTTAATCTCAGGAATCTTTGCCGGAGTATTGTTTATGAAAGGTTATATTCCTAAAGATAAAGATCAAGCTATCTTAAGTTCTGTAGAATATGAAAAAAAATATCGGAAATATTCAACCCTTCCACAACCTGATATTTCTGATATTACCACAGAAATTAAACTCAATCCTTCGGAAAATGCTTATCAGATTGTTGGAAAATATACGCTTAAAAATCAAACAGATCAGCCTATCCATAAGATTCTGATCAATTTTAATGAGGATTTAAAACTGGAATCTGCTGTCATGACAAAAGGTAATGAAACGAAAAAGATTCATAAAAATATCACGGAAGTTTCATTTAAACAGCCTCTTCTACCGGGAAAAACAGCTTTCCTTGATTTTACATTATCTTATCAATGGTTTGCTGTCAACGGTCATCAGTCTTTCAATGCTGTTATTGAAAATGGTTCTTTTATGAGGATCAGCAGATATTATCCAACGATTGGTTATCAGAAAGATTATGAAAGTCAGGATGAAAAAGAACGAAGCCAATTCAAGCTTGGAAAACTCACTGAACTGAAGAAACCAGAAGCTCCAGAAGTTTCAAAAAAGGATTTTATCAATTTGAGTATGATTATTTCCACTGAAAAGAGCCAGACAGCGATAGGAACGGGAGATTTAATAAAAAAATGGTCGTCATCCAGCCGTAATTATTTCGAGTATAAAGCCGATCAGATTCCTTTCCGGTTTGCCGTTTCATCCGCAAAATATGAGTTAAAAAGTATTCATTATAAAGGAACTATCATCAATGTCTTTTATCATCAGAAACACTTTGAAAATGTGAATCACCTTCTTGAAAATGCAAAATTTACGTTAGATTACTGTCAGCAGAATTTCGGAAAATATCCTTTTAAAACCATCAATTTTGCGGAGATTTCTTCCTTTACCAAAGGTTTTGCGGCTACAGCATATCTATCTGCGGTTTTTATGCCGGAAGACATGGTTTTTCACGCCAATATTCAGGCAGACAAAAAGCAGGATGTCATTAATGAACTGGCTGGTCATGAACTTTCCCATCTCTGGTGGGGAAACAGTCAGATTAATCCTGATGACAGAGAAGGTTCTGTGATGCTTACCGAAACACTGGCAATGTATACTGAAATGATGCTCTATAAAAAAATGCACGGTACAGAAAAAATGATGGAAAGAATCAATGTACATCAACAAATCTACGATAATGAAAAAGGGCTGTCTGAAAATGTTCCGATTTATAAAGCAACCGGAGATGTCCCTCATATTTCGTATTCCAAAGGGGCTGCTGCGATGGTAGAATTGAGTAATTTAATGGGTGAAAAAAGAGTAAATATAGCATTGAAGAATTTCCTCAATAACAATCAATATCCCAAGAAACCTACATCTCTGGATCTGATCAATGAGTTTTATAACGTTGCACCTGATGCTTCAACCAGAAAACAAATCGACAGATTATTCAAAACCATAGAAAATATAACTTTTACTTCAAGGCCTAAAACAGCCTCTATCAAGGCAAAACCAAAAGAAGGTAACAACAGTTTTTAATTTTTCATGAAATTATTTTTCAGGATTTGTAACAAAATAAAATGATGATTCACTAATTAATTGATATATCAATAATTGATACATCATTTTAAATCTGAAATTATGGAAAAATTAAATTCAATTATATTCTACAACATAGACAAAGCAATCCGAGCCTACAGAAACTATGCCCAGCGACAGCTGAAAGCCCATGGTTTTACAATCACCATTGATCAGTGGCTCATCATCAAAGCGATTCTGGAAAACCCGGGAATTACCCAGAATGAAATTGGTGATCTTGTTTTTAAGGATAATGCTTCTGTGACCAGAATAATTGATTTAATGGTAAAATCCGAATACATTATCAGAAAAGTTCATCCTGAAGACCGAAGAAAAACCCAATTGGAAGTGACAGATTCCGGGGTAAAAGTGATCAAAGAGGTTCAGAATATTGTAGAAGAGAACCGTAAAATAGCTTTAAAGGGAATCAACGAAAAAGAACTGAAAGTAATGTATACCGCTTTACTGAAAATTTCAGAAAACTGTCTTAATCCTAAAAAGTAAAACGCTATGACCAGAATATTTTTACTCTTATCGGTCTGGATGCTAATCCTGTTCAACAGCAGGCTGGCCGCACAACAGACTACACAGAGTTTATCTTTGTCAGGAAATATACAATCCGGCAAAGCAGAGCAGATGGAGATCAACCTCTTTAATGCTGAACAGAAATTGATCAAAACAGAAATTGCTGATAGTAATGGTAAGTTTAATTTTAATGATTTAAAAGAAGGAACTTATCAGATAAAGATTAATAAAAATGGTACTGAAGTCTACCATTCGGAAAATATTTCACTCACCGAAAATAAGGCACTCAATCCCATTGACCTGAATGTAAAATCCATTGAAGGAGTAACGATTACGAAAACCAAACCTCTGATTGAAAGGCAGGATGGAAAAATGATTATGAATGTTGAGAACAGCATTGCCAACACGGGAAATTCTGCTTTTGAAGTTCTGGAAAAAGCTCCGGGAGTGAATATCGATAATAACGATAATATCAGCCTTCGCGGAAAAGGAAATCTCCTGATTCAGATCGATGGTAAAAATACACCCATGACCGGAGCGGATCTTGCCAATTACCTGAAGGGAATCCCCTCTTCTACTATTGAAAAAATAGAATTTATCACCAACCCTTCTTCCAAATATGATGCTGCAGGATCTGCGATTATTAATATTAAACTTAAAAAAGAACAAAGAAAAGGAACCAACGGAAGTATTTCCACGTCTTTAGGAACAGGAAAGTATGTAAAAAACAACAATAGTTTCAGCATCAACCACAGGAATAAAAAGATCAATATTTTCGGAAATTACAGCTTTGCATACAGAGAAGCTTACAATGGATTGGTTCTCGACAGAAATTTCTATGAAGCCAACAATTTTAAAAAAGCGTATGTACAGGACAATTATCTGAGATTCAAATTCAACAGTCATGTGGCCAAAGCAGGAATGGATTATTATCTGAACGATAAAAATGTGCTTGGGTTTTCTGTAGGGCTGGTTTCCAACAAATTCAATGTGAACGGAGACAATTCCAATGTAACCCTTGGCAGCAGCTATCTTCCTGAAAGCTCATTTACGACAGTCAACAGATCGAATGACCGATGGACGAATCTTTCATTCAACCTTAATCATAAATACACGATTGATTCTTTGGGTTCTGATATTTCTACGGATTTTGACTATATTAATTACGCCAATTCTTCTTTGCAGAGCTTTGATACAAGAACCCATGATATAGCCAGTGGTACGGACAATCTTGATATCATTAAAGGAGATATGGATGGAAAGCTGAATATTTATTCTTTAAAATCCGATCTTACAAAAAACTTCAGCAGTGACTGGAAACTGGAAAGCGGGGTGAAAACCAGTTTTGTAAAGACAGATAATGATCTGAAGTTCTTCAATGCAACTTCTGGTACCCTCATTCCTGATCTTACTAAAACCAATCATTTTATTTATGAAGAAAACATCAATGCAGCGTACGGAAATGTTTCAAAAAAATGGGAGAAATTCAAGGTTACGGGTGGTTTAAGACTTGAAAACACCAATGTAAAAGGAACTCAGATTACAACGAATCAGGTTAATAAGAGAAATTACACCCAGCTGTTCCCAAGTGCTGTTTTGAGTTATGATCTTACGGATAAGAGCAACCTTGAAATCAATTTCAGCAGAAGGATTACAAGACCAAGCTACAACCAGCTGAATCCTTTTAAATTCTATCTTGATCCTACCACACTGAAAGCCGGAAATCCTGATCTGAACCCACAAATCACCATGAATTATGAACTGACCTATAGTCTGAATAATAAATATTTTGCCACATTAAGCTACAGCAAGACTTCTGACAACATTACAGACATCTTAAAACCTGTAATAGAAAACGGACAGGTGGTAACGGTACAGACGATTGAAAACCTGAGTTCTGCTTCTTATTTTGGTTTAAACCTAATCGCTCCGGTGAAAGTGACCCAATGGTGGGATATGAGCAACAGTGCCAATTTCTATTATGGCTCCTACACTGGAAATGTTTCCGGAACTCAGATTAATAATAAGGGGAATTTTACATATAGCATCAACAGTATCAATTCCTTTAAACTGGGAAATGGCTTCACTGCAGAGCTTACAGGAAATTACAAAGCCAGGGAAGTCTACGCCTATCTGAATATGAGCCCGAACTGGTATTTGAATATCGGAGCACAAAAGAAGTTTAAGAACAATAGCGTACTGAAACTTTCATTTACGGATGTTTTCTTTACCAGCAATATCAAAGGACAGACTGTTTATAATGATTATATAGAAAACTTTGCGGTAAAAAGAGATACGCGTGTTGCTACAATCTCTTATACATATAATTTGGGTTCTTCTAAAAACGGACAGCCCAGAAAAACGGGAGGTGCTGAGGATCTGAAACAGAGAATTGGAACGTAATAACGTCATTGCGAGCCGAAGGCGAAGCAATCTCACTTTTGAAAATTTAAATAAAAATGATGAGATTGCTTCAATGCTACACATTTCGCAATGACATAAAAAGCAAAAATCCCTCAAATTGAGGGATTTTTTATGTTTAAGAATGAATCTTATTAAGCTTCGTTAGAAGGAGTTTCGTTTTCCACAGGTCTTTCACCTTCTGGCTTTTGTCCTTCTGGTCTTCTTTGTCCCTCAGGTCTTCCTTGTCCTTCTGGTCTTCTCTGCCCTTCTGGTCTACCTTGTCCTTCCGGTCTTGGAGGTCTTGGTAAAAGAACTTTACGGGAAAGTTTCATTTTCTTACGGTCATCGTAACCCATGAACTTCACTTCTACTTCATCACCTTCTGCATAAGGAACTTTATCAAGACGAGCCCATTCAATTTCAGAAATATGAAGAAGTCCTTCTGTTCCTTTAGCAATTGCTACGAATGCACCGAAGTCCATTACTTTCACTACTTTACCTTTGTAAACTTCACCTATAACTGGTACGAAAGTAATTTCATTGATCTTAGCAACAGCTGCATTGATTTTCTCTCTGTCTGTTCCTGCAATTTCGATACGTCCGATTTCACCAACTTCTTCAATAGCAATAACAGTATCTGTATCTTTCTGCATCTGCTGAATGATTTTTCCACCAGGCCCGATTACAGCACCAATGAAGTCTTTAGAGATCTCCATTACCACCATTTTCGGAGCGTGAGGTTTCACGTCTGCTCTTGGCTCAGAAATAGTTTCAGTAATTTTATTTAAGATGTGTAATCTTCCGTCTCTAGCCTGCATCAATGCTTTCTCCATGATATCCATAGAAAGTCCCTGGATCTTAATATCCATCTGACAAGCTGTAATACCATCTGCAGTACCTGTTACTTTGAAGTCCATATCACCAAGGTGATCTTCATCTCCTAAGATATCAGAAAGTACAGTAAATTTACCAGATTTTGCATCTGTGATCAATCCCATTGCAATACCGGAAACAGGTTTTGTAATTTTTACACCTGCATCCATCAATGCTAATGTTCCTGCACAAACTGTTGCCATCGAAGATGAACCGTTTGACTCAAGGATATCAGAAACAATTCTGATTGTATATGGATTTTCTTCAGGAATAACAGCCTGCAATGCTCTCTGAGCAAGGTTACCGTGTCCTACTTCTCTTCTTGATGTTCCTCTTAGAGGTCTTGCTTCACCTGTAGAGAATGGAGGGAAGTTATAATGCAAGAAGAATTTCTCGTCGTGTTGAGTAATTACGCTGTCTACCATGTTGGCGTCCTTTACAGAACCTAAAGTTACTGCTGTTAGAGATTGAGTTTCACCTCTTGTAAATACTGCAGAACCGTGAGCTCCCGGAAGGTAATCAATTTCAGACCAGATTGGACGGATCGTCTGAGGATCACGGCCATCAAGACGGATGTTGTCTTCAAGGATCATCTGACGCATTGCTTCTTTTTCTACGTCATGGTAATATACTTTTACGAAAGGAGTTACTCTTTCCAGTTCTTCTTCGTTTTCAGCATATTGAGCTAAAAATTCTTCACGAACCGCTTTGAATTTTTCTCCTCTCTCCTCTTTTCCAGATGGAGTTCTTGCTACTTCATATACTTTATCGTAAGTTTCTTTCCAAACTTTTTCACGAATTTCTTCGTCATGAGTTTCGTGAGAATATTCTCTCTTAGGGAAAGCTTTTCCTACTTTTTCTGCTAATCTTTCCTGAGCTTCGATTTGCTTTTTAATTTCAGCATGACCAAAATTAATAGCTTCCAACATTTCCTGCTCAGAAATTTCTTTCATTTCTCCTTCTACCATTACGATGGAATCTTTAGTAGCTCCAACCATGATGTCTAACTCAGAATTTTTCAATTCTTCGTAGCTTGGATTGATAGAAAGTACTCCGTCAAATCTTACAACTCTTACTTCAGACATTGGTCCGTTGAAAGGGATATCTGTAATAGCAATGGCTGCAGAAGCTGCCAAACCTGCTAAATCATCAGGAATTGTTTTCCCGTCATAAGAAATTAATGAAATCATTACCTGAACTTCAGCATGGAAATCTTCAGGGAAAAGCGGACGTAAAACTCTGTCCACCAAACGCATTGTTAAAATTTCCTGATCTGAGGGTCTTGCTTCTCTACGGAAGAAGTTTCCAGGAATTCTTCCACCTGCATAGAATTTTTCTCTGTAATCAACTGTTAATGGTAAAAAATCTACACCAGGATTTGCTTCTTTATTGGCTACAACAGTTGCTAAAAGCATTGTTCCACCCATTTTTACGACCACAGATCCGTCAGCCTGCTTGGCCAATTTCCCTGTTTCGATAGTGATTTCTCTGCCATCTGCAAGAGTAATCATTTCTGTAAACGCTTGAGGTATACTCATAAATTTGTCTTCTTAATACTCCGTATTGAGTATGAATTAATATTTAAACTCTTTAAATTTCGTGTGCAAAGGTACTATATAATAATGATATATTAAATTTTTCAATTGCATAAATAGGCTTTCAAAATACAAAAAATTGGCTATCAATTGATGAAAGTTTTAAAATTTGTATCGGTACTATCAACTTACTCATCATTTGTGAAAATAAAAAGTGTTTTTTAAGAATAATGTATTGAAAAATCCTGTCGTTTTTGTATTATTGTCTCAAAAAATGAAAATAATACTTTAATCTGAAAAAAAGTATCTTTTTCATTCTAAAAATGATTAAAATTATTGCAAACCAATAGGCTGATCCCTATATTTGCCCTACTTCACCAATTACAATGCTGTAGGCTAAAACAGTTAAGGAATTTTCCTTATACAGATAAATAAATGTTTATGATTAATAAAGAAGTACAATCTCAAAGCAGGAATTATACGGTACCGTTGATTACCATCACCCTGCTGTTTTTTATGTGGGGATTCATCACCTGTATGAATGACATCCTGATCCCCTATCTGAAACAACTTTTCAATCTTACCTTTTTCGAATCCATGCTGGTACAGTTCTGTTTTTTCGGGGCTTACTTCATCGGATCTCTTATTTATTTTCTGATCTCTATTACGAAAGGAGATCCTATCAATAAATTAGGATATAAAAAAGGGATTCTGTTCGGAATTTTTCTGGCGGCTTTTGGCTGTGTCCTATTCTATCCGGCAGCTACGTTTTCATATTACCCTCTATTTTTAGGAGCTTTATTTATTCTTGGACTGGGTTTTACAGTACTTCAGATTACAGCCAATGCCTATGTTTCATTGCTGGGAAGTGAAGAATCTGCATCCAGCCGACTGAATATGACCCAGGCATTCAATGCATTCGGAACAACGATTGCTCCGGTACTTGGAGGCCACCTTATTTTTGAATTTTTCTCATCTCCGGACGGATCATTCAGTGCAGTAGCAACAAGAATTCCTTATCTTATTTTTGCGGGTATTCTTTTATTGGTTGCTCTGTTGATTTCAAGAGTTAAGCTTCCTTCATTCCAGATGGGTGAAGAAGAAGTGGTAAAAGGCTGGGGAGCGCTTGAGTTCAGCCACTTGAAATTCGGAGTATTTGCCATGTTCTGCTATGTAGGCGGGGAAGTTGCTGTGGGAAGCTTTATTATCAGCTTTCTGGAGCAGCCACAAATTATGGGCTTTAATGAAATCATCAGTAAGAACTACCTTTCTCTGTATTGGGGTGGAGCAATGATCGGCCGTTTTCTTGGAGCTATCTCTTTGAATCAATCTTTAAGCCAGAGCAAAAAGGCTGTTTATATGCTGGGAGCAGCAGGAGCCGTTTTTCTTGTAATTTTCAGCATTGTGAATCTTACTTTCTCTCAGATCAGCTTTTTCCTTGTGTTTATTGTTCTTAATTTCATTGCCTTTTTCGTTGGTAAAGCAGCTCCGGCAAGAACATTATCCATCTTTGCCACAATCAATGTTGTATTATTGATTTCTGCAATGGTGAATCATGGTGAGCTTGCAATGTACAGTATTTTAGGAATCGGGATATTTAACTCTATTATGTTCTCCAACATTTATACACTGGCTATTTCAGGACTGGGTAAATATACCAGCCAGGGATCTTCTTTAGTGGTAATGGCTATTTTGGGAGGCGCTATTGTTCCTATTTTCCAGGGATATCTTGCAGATCAGTTTGGAGTACAGCATTCATTTATTATTCCTGTATTCTGCTATCTGATTATTCTGATCTTTGGAGCTTACTGTACCAAATATCTGGGTCATGTGGAAAGCACTGAGGCCAAATCTGGTCATTAAAATAAAACTTATTTAAAATATATAAAGCGGAATATCTCAACATATTCCGCTTTCTTTTTCCCAATCTAAATGTAACTTTTCATCAAAAAAAGGAACTTATCATATAGATTAGCACAATTATCATGAAAATACAATTAAAGCTTGAATACGCAGCATTTCTACTATTAGGAATATATGCTTTTGCCCAAACAGGATATTCCTGGTGGTGGTTTGCCGGACTTTTCCTTGCACCAGACATTTCCATGCTGGGATACACAATTAATAATAAAGTGGGAGCTTTCTTTTATAATCTATTTCATCACTTGGGGCTTGCTATCATTGTTTATTTGGCGGGAACAACATTATCTCTACCCTATTTACAAGTGGCTGGGGCGATCTTATTTTCTCATTCTGCTTTTGATAGAATTCTGGGTTATGGATTAAAATATCCGGATAGTTTTCAGAATACGCATTTGGGAAAGATTGGGAAGAATCCAAAATGAGTTGTTATGAAAAGGTCTGACCACCCCGTCAAAAATTCTTTGAATTTTCGCCACCCCTCCGAGGGAGGGGAATTTTTATACCTTCGGTTTTGATACTAGTTTGAGTTGCAATCTTTTTATGGATCATAAAAGCTGGATTCCTACGGAATGACAAATTGCATGGATAGATCATCTTTACAACTGTGTCATTCCGTAGGAATCTGGATTTTGCAGTTAAAAATCCCTTGTAGTGTAAAAACAAAAAAGCAACCTCTTTCGAAGTTGCTTTTTATTTTGAAAATCTTTATAGATTATTTTCTTAAACCTAGTTCAGCAATAATTGCTCTATATCTTGCGATATCTTTGTTTTTAAGGTAATCTAATAAACTTTTTCTCTTACCTACCAATTTCACTAGAGATCTCTCTGTGTTGAAATCGTGACGGTTAGCCTTTAGGTGTTGAGATAAGTGGTTGATTCTGAAAGTGAAAAGAGCGATTTGTCCTTCAGCACTCCCTGTGTCTTGTGCAGATTTTCCGTGTTTTGCGAAAATTTCCTGCTTTTTGTCTGTTGTTAAGTACATTCCAATATTGTTTAATGATTATTATGTAACGGGTGCAAAATTACGACTATTTTTTGATTCTGCAAACATTATTGATTTCATATATCAAATTTGATAGAAAAAAATGTTAAAAATTTCTTAATAAATTATATGCAATCCAACGAAAAGGCAGTAATTTTGCATTCGAATTACAAATGAAAAAAATTATATTCTTCACAGCGGTTACTACCTTTTTATTCATTGGCATTACTTCGGTAAAAGCTCAGAAAAATACTGATGATAAAATAAAAAAAGTTCTCTACTTCAATCCTGAGGTAGAGCCTGATATCGACGAAATAAAAGACCCTACCAACAATGCCTTCTTTGATGCTGTTACCGATAATTTCAGTGGTAGAAGAAATAAAGTGCTCCGTGCAGAAGTTCAGGTTCCCTTTGACAGCATAGACAAACAAACGATTGTAGACTACTGCCTCAATAATGATGCTGATTTTGCTATTGTTTCCAAAGTGAGATATTTCAAAGTAGGTTTTGGAAAATATGTTTTCTCCAACCAGGTGGTTGTGAGTATGAAGCTTTTTGGTGCTGACGGAAACCTAGTCACCGAAACAGATCACGACACCTATCGAAAAAATATGCGCCTGCTAGGCTCTACAACCAACTCTGTTAAAATAGGAACCGAAGGTGCTATAAAAGGCATCATCAAAAAACTTAGAAAACTGAAGCCGACTGAGGCTGAACTGTAAGTTTAAGTTTTAAGGTTGGAATATACGGATTTTCATTATCCATGATGAATTTATATATCAGAAAAATTCATCATTCATCATTCATCATTCATCATTCATCATTCATAACTTAATAAAAGTTTTCATAATATAAAAAGCACTTGTTTTCATTATAAACAGGTGCTTTTTACGTAAACAATACCACAAACGACTGATTTACAATTAAATATTTTCACCAAATAAGGAATTATTAAATATTTTTTACTATTTTAGTCAGACCTTAAAACTAAATCTTATGAAAAATGTAAAGAAACTCAGCAGAGAAAAAGCAAAGCAAATTAACGGCGGATCTATGGAAAGGTGCAGCGAAAACAATCCATGTACTGTCGGATGGTGTTGTTTTGGAATCTGTTCTCCCTTCATCTGTCTTGAATAAAAAATTAAACTAAATCACATAAAATCAAATCACATGAAAAATCTAAAAAAAATCAGCAGACAAGTACAAAAGGAAATCAAAGGCAGCGGACCTTTCAAAAGATGTACAGAACATTACGAATGTCCGGGCGGATCATGCTGTCACAACACCTGTGTTTTGAATCCATGTCCCCTGGAATAATATATGATCATTACAGACACCTGCACCCGTAGGTGTTTTTTTTATTAAAAAAAATAAATTATAATTTCTATTTATCATAAAATATTTCATTAATAAATGAATAATATAGAAATATTTATTATTTTAGTACAACATTAAATCTAAACTATATGAAAAACTTAAAGAAACTCAGCAGAGAAGCTGCCAAACAAATTAATGGCGGCCTCGGACTGTTCAGATGCAGTATAACAAGACCTTGCTCTGTTGGATATTGCTGTAACGGAGAATGTATTGATCATGATTGTATGATAGAGCCTTAATCTTAATATATTGATGATTATGAAAAGTTCAAATCTTAAGAAGCTCAACAGGTTCGAGCAAAAAAATATTAAAGGAAGCGGAATAAAAAAGTGTGGTGACAATTCTGATTGCGGACCATACCAATGCTGTACAAACGCTGTCTGTACCTATATTCCTACTTCAGAATGCGAACCAATATAAAGAGTATTGGAATTTAAAATTTAATTTTTGAACATCCGCTTCGGCGGGTGTTTTTTTGTGCTTATACTGAAGCACTAAACTTTAATTAATCCTTAATTTTCCCAGTTTATTGCTCAGTCTTAAAAATTTGAATTATTTTTGCATATCCAAAAAAATTCACGTTTTGAATTCTAGAGACGAACTTATCTTCAACCCTGCCGATATTGCCGAAACTCTCAGCGAACTTCATGCTGACGAGAGGCTTCTCGCGTTCCTGAAGGTTCCGAAAGAGTACAAAGCAGAAGTCTTTTCACATCTTGACCCTGATTTCCAGGAGGATACCATCAGAAGTATCGGAAGCGATGAAGTGTCTGAAATCCTGAATGCGATGACTCCGGATGACAGGACTGCTCTTTTCGAGGATTTCCCGGATGAGCTGATCAAGTATTCCATCAACCACCTAAATCCGCAGGAAAGGAGAATAGCTTTAAAACTTCTTGGATACAACTCAGACTCTATTGCCCGTCTGATGACTCCTTATTACATCCAGATCCGTAAGGAATGGACGGTAAAAAGATGTCTTCAGCAGATTAAAAAGGTAGGAAAAAGAGTGGAAACCATGAACTACCTGTATGTTGTGGATGAAAGAAACCGTCTGATTGATGACCTTGCCATCGGAACTTTACTGCTGGAAGAGGAAGATACTCTGGTTTCTGATATTACAGACAATCATTTCGTAGCCATTACCACCACTACTTCCAAAGAAGATGCGGTAACCTATTTTGAGAAGTATGACCGTGGCGCTCTTCCTATTATTACGGAAGCTGGTGTTCTGGTAGGTATTGTAACGATAGATGACATTCTGGATCAGATTGAACAGCAGAACACAGAAGATATCCAGAAATTTGGGGGATTGGAAGCGTTAGACCTTCCCTACATCCAAACTTCATGGACAGAAATGATCAAAAAAAGAGCAACCTGGCTGATTATTCTATTTGTTTCTGAAATGCTGACGGCTTCAGCAATGGGATATTTCGATAAAGAAATTGAGAAAGCTGTTGTTCTAGCCTTATTTGTTCCGCTGATTATTTCCAGTGGAGGAAATTCCGGATCGCAGGCTGCCACGTTGATTATCCGTGCGATGGCTCTTCAGGAGATTAGTTTGAAGGACTGGTGGTATGTGATGAAAAAAGAAATTATCTCCGGATTATGTCTTGGAGCAATTTTGGGAGTTATCGGGTTTATTAGAATCATGCTTTGGCAGCAGATAGGCCTATTTGATTATGGTCAGTATTGGGTATATGTAGGATTGAGTGTTTCTGTTTCCCTGATTGCCATTGTGTTGTGGGGAACATTATCAGGTTCTATGATCCCGTTTGTCTTAAAGAAATTAAATCTTGACCCCGCTACTTCTTCTGCTCCGTTTGTAGCAACATTGGTGGATGTGACGGGACTTATTATCTATTTTACCGTTGCCGGGCTTTTCTTAACCGGAAAACTTTTGTAATTTTAGGCATCATCTAACATGCCAATATGAAAATCGTTTCACTTGTACCCTCAATTACCGAGGCATTATTTGACCTTGGACTTACCGAAAATGAAGTTGTAGGCAGAACAAAATTCTGTATTCATCCTCAGGATAAAATAAAAAATGTAGCCGTAATCGGCGGAACAAAAAACATCAATATTGAGAAAATTAAAGCATTACAGCCGGATCTCATTCTTGCCAATAAGGAAGAGAATGTAAAAGAACAGGTAGAAGCTTTAATGGATGATTATAAAGTAATGGTCACCAATATTGACACGATTGAGGATAATTATTATTTGCTTAAAAATCTCGGAAAACTCTTTGGAAAGGAAGACAGAGCTCAGCTATTCAATCTTAAAATTTATGATATTCTGAATCAGGCTAAACTGGATGCTCCTGTTAAAGCCGCTTATCTCATCTGGAAAAATCCTTATATGACTATTGGTTCTGATACCTTTATTCACAGGATTTTATCTGAAATTGGATTCGAGAACATTTTTAAGGATAAAACCCGCTATCCTCAAATCACCACTGAAGATCTGGCAAATGCCGATGTTATTATGCTTTCTTCTGAACCATTTCCGTTTAAAGAAAAACATATTCAGGAACTGCAGGTGTTTTATCCTGATAAAAAGATTATGATCGTAGATGGTGAAGCATTTTCCTGGTACGGAACCCATATTGCAAAATGTGAGCATTATTTTAAAGAACTTCTTGCAGAAATTCATTCGATGCAGCAAAACTAGTTTTCACCAACAACTTTAAACCCTAAACTTTAAACTTTAAATATTCAATTCACATGTCTGGTACAGTTATATTATCCGAAGGAACGGAATTTGATCACGTTATACAGCAGGTTTCAAAATACATCAACCTTTATGTAATGGCCTTTGAAAAAGAAGAAAGAACCATTACACGGCTGGAAAAACGGGAAAATATGTATGGTGGAAACGGGACTGTATACATGGTACAGATGTTTGACCACAAAGAACTGGCTAATAATCGTTTGGCAGCCTATATGGTTTTATTGAAAAACGGTGATGAATCCGGTTTTCATACGCACAATCTAAGAAATGAAGAAGAACTGTATGTTGTTGTACATGGAACCGGAGAATATAGGGAAAGAACCGGAACAGATGGACCCATACGTAAGAAAACACTTCAAAAAGGTGATATTACAGCCATCAGTTCTATAGGATATCATTCTGTTGAAAATACGGGAGATGAGCCTTTAATCATGTTTGTGATTACCACCAATAATCCATAAAAAACTCCGGCTGAGTCAGCCGGAGTCTATATTTTACTTATCATAAGTTCGAATTACAAAATCTTAGAAACTTCATTACAAAGCCATTCTAATAATTCACGGTCTTCTTTCGTGAAAGGATCGATGGTATGAGAATCAATATCAATCTGACCAATGTTTTTTCCGTCTTTAAAAATCGGAACTACAATCTCTGCTTTTGTATCAATGGAGCAGCTTAAATAATTGCTTTCTTCATGCACATCAGGAACTACAAACGTTTCATTTGAAACAGCTACCTGACCGCAGATTCCTTTTCCGTAAGGAATAATGGTGTGATCTGTTGGTGCTCCTACGTAAGGGCCTAAAATCAACTCATCCTTGTCTCCGTTTTTGAAATAGAAACCCGTCCAGTTGAAGTAAGGAATTTCCTGATCCAACAAGTGACAAACTTTTTCAAGTTTTTCTTCTGTATTATGTTTAGGACTTTCAAGAATTGAGGAAAGTCTTTTCTTTAATTCTGACATTGTATTTATTTTTTAAGAGAATTGTTTTAGGGAAAGTTCTTCTTTATATCCGAACATTCCACGCTCTTTGATCATTTCTGCTACGCCTTCCGGCACCTGAGTTTCCCAGCCTTTCACACAGCATGCTATTTTTCTCAAAATTTCTCTTGAGTAGATTTCCAAAAATTCCGGATTATAGTTCGTAATATCTACAATACGGTTGTTGTGTTTGAAATATTTATATAATTCTTTCAGGTTTTCTTCTACTTTCAAGTTTGAAGAATCCAGTAACTGGTGTGTTTCAGGGTCTTTGTAAGGATACAGATATACTCTCATCCCATTTCTGAAAAATTTCCCGAATGCCTCAAGAATTCCTCCTGACATATTTTTATAGTATTTCTCATCAAATACCATCAACAGGTTGTTTACTCCCATCGCTACACCAATGTCTCCACTTGTGTAAGAGGCAAAATAATCAATCAGTCTGTAATATTCGGAGAAATTTGAAATAATAACGGTGTATCCCAATTTACCAAGAATGTCTACTCTATCCAGGAAATCTCTTTCATCAATATCTCCGTCTGCTCTCAGATTGGAAATGGTGATTTCAATAAGAACTTCTGTTTCTTCGTGAGTACAGGTAGCATCTTTGAAAAACATATCCATCCCATTTTTAAGCATATCAATGTTTACTTTCGTTACCGGTCTGAAACTTCCTCTTACAGCGAAAATATTTTTCTTGTACAAAACATCTGCCGGAAGCATGTTGTTCCCCTCAGAATTGAAAATCACAGCATCAGTCATTCCATTTTTTACCAGTTGAAGAGACATCAGTCTGTTGTCAACATACGCAAAAGCGGGCCCACTAAAGTCGATCATGTCAATTTCAAGATTATCTTTTGCAATATCATCGTAAAGAGATTCTACTAAAGTTCTTGGATTGTCAAAATAATGGAAGGCTCCGAAAATAAGATTTACTCCCAGATTCCCTAAGGTTTCCTGCTGAAGAGTGGCATCATTTTCTTTGAATTTTACGTGAATTACGATCTCATTATAATCTTCATTTTCTTTGGTCTGAAAACGGATCCCTACCCAGCCGTGGCCTCTTACAGTTTTGTCAAAATTGATAGTTGTTACCGTATTGGCATACGAAAAGAATTTTCTGTCCGGATTGTTATCTCTGGAAATTCTCTCCTCGATCAATGCTACCTCATATCGGAGCATTTTTCGAAGCCTGTTCTGGGTAACATACCTGTTTTTTACTTCCTTTCCGTAGATGGCATCACTAAAATCTTTGTCATAAGCAGACATTGCCTTAGCAATCGTACCGGAAGCTCCCCCTGCTCTAAAAAAGTGGCGAACAGTCTCCTGCCCGGCTCCAATTTCTGCGAAAGTACCATAAATAGTAGGATCTAGATTAATTGTTAATGCTTTTTGTTTAGGAGTTAGTTTCTGATACATTAGGACATGAAATTTTTTGTAAATTTACCAAAATTAAACCAACCTCAAAACAAAATGAAGTTGAAATTTTTAGGAACCGGTACTTCCCAAGGTGTGCCCGTTATAGGCTGTACATGTGAAGTGTGTACTTCCGAAAATCCCAAAGACAACCGTTTACGCTCTTCCGTGATGGTGACTACGGAAGAAAATAAAAAAATCCTGATCGACTGCGGTCCGGATTTCAGGCAGCAAATGCTTACCAACCACGAACATAACGTAGACATTGCGTTGATTACCCATGAACATAATGACCATGTGATTGGGCTGGATGATATGCGACCATTGATTTTTAAAAGTGGAAAAGATGTTCCATTGTACTGCTATTCAAGAGTTGCTCACGAAATAAAAAACAGATTTCCTTACGCCTTTGCAGATGTAAGATATCCCGGCGCACCCGCTTTTGAACTTCACGAAATTGAAAATAAACCTTTCCAGGTGCTGGATACAGAAATCACTCCTGTAGAAGTGATTCACTATAAAATTACCGTTTTTGGATATAAGTTTAAAAAACTGGCCTACATTACGGATGCCGGATTTATTTCTGAAACAGAAAAGGAAAAACTGAAGGATCTGGACATTCTGATCTTAAACTGCATCAGAAAATTTGATCCCCATCCTGCCCATTTTATCCTTCCGGATGTTATTAAGCTGTTTGAAGAGCTAAAACCGAAGCAATTATTTTTAACGCATATCAGTCATCATTTAGGGCTGCATGATATTGAAGATAAGCAGCTTCCGGCCGGAATGCACCTTGCCTACGATGGTTTGGAACTTAATTTTTAAAATTTTTTCTTCAAAAAGCTTTTGAACATTCAAAAAAGTTCCTATATTTGCACACCAATTTGAAACAAACATCACGTTTGAAGTAAACATCAAGCCCAGGTGGCGGAATTGGTAGACGCGCTGGTCTCAAACACCAGTTCTTAGGAGTACCGGTTCGATCCCGGTCCTGGGTACAAAAAACCTCTGAAATCATTTGATTTTCAGAGGTTTTTGCTTTTCAGGGTGGCCAAAAGGGTGGCAAAAAACTTATTTACCTTTTATTATAATATTATATTACTTGATTGAAGTTATATGATTATCATCCTTTAGATAGTTCCATTAACTATTCTCCGAAAGCTGTGTGACCTCATTTCATTAAGCAAGGCTCAAAAACTTCCGCTACCGGAAAGCGATTTAATTGTGCTGTCCGCGTTTATTTACAAATATATAAATGAAAAACCACTGCTTTTTCGGCAGTGGTCTATTTTTTATTCTAGGTCACAAGCGAGACGCTCGCGCCAGCTGGGGAAATGATATTCAATCAATTGCATATGTCTTTTCGATCAAAACAAACACGAATAAGGAATCCTTACTCGTGTTGTTAATAATTTATCGTAAAATTCTATTGAAATTCAAGAAGCTAATTATCAAAAAAAAAACATCATCAATTTCCTAAAAAGCAAACTCCTAAAAAGTTGGCTTTTGTGTTGTTCTTCTTCTAAATTTCATGAGAAAAAAGAAAAGAGCCGGAAATTAGGAAGTTGACACTAACATAGCATCTTCTATTTCCCAATAATTATCATGCAATCTTAGTTTAAATACAGCATTTCTACCGTAATAATCTTTTTTTATATGATGGTCAACAAAAACTAATGCTCTTTTTTTTGAAGTATCGAATACAATCTCTGAAAAATAGACAACACCTATCTCACATTCATTTGTATGTTTATCATACTCTGCCAGATCTAGAACTTTTGCGGTACACAAATTAAATTGATTTGCTTTTATAGAACTTCGTATGCTTAAATTTTTAATAATATCTGGACTATTGGAAAAGTCTTTAAAAAAATCCTTATTTCTTTGTATGTATTTTATATTATCTTCGGTACTACCTGTAGCAAAATCAGTATTTTTATTTTTAATAGAATCTATATACAAATTGCAAAATTTTTCAGGATGATTAAAAATTTCGTTGTGCGCTTTTGTCTTCTCTTCGATATATAAATCATCATCGTGAACTCTTAAACTATCAAAATATCTTTTTTCACCTAAATAATCTTCTCTAAAAAAATAAGGTATCAACTGATCTGTTAAATCATTATATAGTTTTACATTAGTATCGGTAGATTGGCTTACACATTTTTTCATTTCCTCCTTACAATTCGTAATTAATAAAGAGGATAATAAAATCATAACTATTTTAGTTTTAAAATTCATATTATTTAGGGATTTTGGGTTAATAACATGGTCTTACTCGCAAATTATCTTTTGGTTTTTTATAAATATCTAAAATAGATGGTTTTTTTCTGATTTCAAGTCCCTGATTTCACGTTGTTGCCTAAAATCTTTTGCAGCATTATTCCTCCTAATTCCATCAAACTTTTCACTAATTATATTACGATCAGACTCAGAAAATTGAAGATCTGTTCCAAAATAATAAATTTCCCAATTATCTCCTGCATCTGGCTTAAAACCTTTTGATTTAGGACTCCCCCTGAAAAATGGGTCTTCTTCCATGGAAACACCGCCCATTTGATAGTCTGCCCAATGATCACCTTCATGAATTATCAATTGTGCTAAATGATCAATACACGTTTTATCTCCTTTATTTTTTGAAACCGTATTTACTACGCCAGAATCTATTTTAATAACATTGGGATCTTCATCTGATTTAAATTGCCTCAAATTAAGTATACTTTCATTCATTATAACAGTCGGCCCATCTCCATCTGTGAGCATTTTTTGTATCATTTTATCATCTACACCAAGCAATTAAAAAGAAACCCATTATTGCTATGAGTGGGGATAAAATGACAAAATTCTATCAAAGAATTGATAAATTTAAAACAAATATAGAAAATATATAAAATCATAGTTTTTTGATCCTTATCCTAGACCACTCCCTAAAATGGTGTATTCAAAATCCACTTATGATACTTAATTAAAGATCCTTCAAAATCCTTTCAAGCTCCACGGAATAATATCATCTTCAGAATATTCAATAAATTCATTGATCCTTGCTCCTACTTTTGGGGTTTGAGAACTATCATAATAGAGAATACCATTTCCGGTAAATTCAAGATTGTAGCCACCGGAAGTTTCATCGTTCTAACAGCACCATCAGCACCAGCTGTTCTTTAACCAATAGTTTTTGATTGAGGAAAGATATTCTGAAGATTCAAGGAGATAGTTGAATTAAGCACTTTATAGTTCTTTCGATCTTACAGGAATTCTTTTCTTTACTAAATGAATGTATTTTTCATCACATTCTTTAAAATGCCAATATGGATTCCCTGAATTCCCTGAATTTTGAATCGAAATTGTATCATTCGAAAACAATCCACCAATACCATCCAAAAAATAAAGATATGTTGCATTATTTTCTTTATCTACCCTTACAATGCCTTGTATTTTCTTATCTTTTTTAACATTAAAAACAAAATGTTTCATACTGTCAACTTTTAGAGAAATTTTACATTTAGATCCATATGAGAAATAATCTCCCGACATACTTTGAGAATGTAAAAAGTATGGAAACAATAAAAATAGTAAGAAGATTGATTTTATTATTTTCATCATCTTTTATACTTAAATATTTATTTTGATGAGATAATTTTAGAAATACTCGTTGAGTTTAGCATAAAGACATTTGTTGGAAATCTTTTATAAGAAAGCTGTTTTGTTTCATATCTGGTTTCTTTTCCTAATCCTACCTGCATTGAAATCACTTTTTCATCATATATATTTTTGTTTGGATCTATAAAGATTTCACTGTCAGTAATAAGCCTGCTTTCAACATTGGTATGCTTGGAATATTTCAAAGATCCTTTATTTGACGGCAACATTTTTTTCTCCAGTTCCTGATCTCCTTCCACAGATTCTTTTAAAACATATTTTGGCATTCCTTGATCATCATATAAAAACTTCAGATTCCATTTATCCAGATAATCGCTTGCTTGAGTTCTATATGATTCCATATAGCCTTTTAATATTTTAAAGTCTTTATGTTTATACTTTTCATATGAAGAAATATACTTTAAATCACCGAGATTATATCCTGGCAGAAAGTCCTCCAAAAAATCAATAAGATCAGGAATGTTTAAATACTCGTTAACATTTTTCTGCAAATAGCTGAAATAGGGAGCATTTAAATAAAATATATCTTTATCTCCCACCAAAATTGTTTCATTCTTTTCATTGAAAACAATTTTAAGATTGTTTGTATAACCTTCGTTTTTAGAGTTTAACAAAAGAGTATTTTCATTTTTTGTTAAGGTATATACATCCGGTACTTTCTTTTCTGATACCTTCGAGTCGGTAAATCTGTAAAAAGCAATACTGTCTTTTTTTGGACTGAATATATAAATAAGGTTATTAGTGCTTGTCTTATCTTTTTTATCAATTCTTTTGTCATTAACATATTCTCCCTTATCAATAGTTTTATTAACAATATAAGTGATAATATATGATTTAGGCGCTTGTGCACAGGCATTTGTATGAAATACCGCCAGAATGAATAATATGTATGCTAATTTTCTCATTAATTAAACTTTTACTTTTTTCCAAAATATAGTATATCCAGCAACTCGGGTTGCTTCCAGACCAAAAGATCTCTTAGTTGCATTTTTATAGTAAAAATCACCTGTTGTCCAATAGTCCTTTTTTGCAAAATCTTCATTAGGAAGGGTGTAAACTGCTTTATTTTTTCCTTTTACTGTTTTATGTGTATGTGTCCCTTTATCACAACCTTCTTCATGAACTGAGTTATAAGCTAAAGTTGATCCTCTTCTTCCGGTTATTTTACTTTCAAAAGAATCATAGAGGCTTTTACTTATTTTTATATAATCATACTCATCAAACTTATTATGGCCGTATTTTGAAGTACTGTCAGGTTTTAAGTCAGTATCAATACCCCAAGCGAGAAAATCTTCACCATCCCATTGTGTGGCATTATCCGTAGGATCAATTTTAACCTCATCTACATCTCTTAAAAGAGCATCAATTGCCCCCGCTCTGGAATACAAAGAAATGGTGTCTTTTTCTGAAGTTTTCATTTCAACTTTATCCTTAGCATCCACACTGGAATAGCTGGAATTTAATAACTGGTACATTGTTTTTCCAACTCTCTTTGCTTCATTATAATTTGTATGTGCTATATATAAATATTCTTCTTTTTCTGATGAAAGACCTTCATGTTTAATAATATTGCAAACTTTCTGGAAGTCACTATGTACAATATTCAGCTTTTTAGGGCTTTTGTAAATATCTTCTTCTGATCCTTTTCCTTCGCAGGCATATACATCATTTTCATTTCCTTTTTTCTGACCTTTTACATTTCCTTCGAAACTTCCATTATAATTATAAAAATAACCATTTATTTTTTCTTTTGATTCAGGTACAGGAGCTCCGGTTGCATCAACCGCTTCCGGCTGATGAATTTGTCCGCTATCGGTAATTTTAATATCTACACCTCCATAAGTACATGGAATGGTACTTTTCTGTAGCAATATAAATTGTTCCTGAGAAAGGTAGGTACCTACATCTTGCCAGTCTCTTACATTCATAACAGAAGCGCATGGAGCTGCCATTTGCGGGCTTTTCTTACAGTTTCCTGTAAAAACCAGACTTTTCGGGCCCCTCTCTTTTACCGTTGCAGTTTTCTTTTCCTGTATTGTTGGCGTATCATAATTCACTTTCATAATTCCTTGTGGAACAGTACACAATGTACATTCCAGCGTTGCGGTATCTATAACAACTTTCAGCCCGTCTTCTACTTTATCTTTTTCCTCATTTTCAGCTCGTTTCTCCTCCATTTTCTTGCTGTTTTCCGCTTTCATCTGCTCACTATCCTGTGCTGTATTCTGAGTTTGAGTTTCCGGAGTATTTCCTTCTCCATCGTTCTTTAACCTATCCATAATAATGAATGTTTTAAGTGAGAATTCTGTTTTTTAATGGCTACAAAGCCTTCTTCATACTGGTTTCCTTTGCAGATAAATATTCCTCTGAAATCATCAATTTCTGTGTGTTCAAGGTTTTGAGCAGAGATTTTTAAAGTCATTTTCTCTCCATCTTTTTCGGGAATCATGATTTCTGTAAATCCTTCCGGAGAAATTCTTTTTCTTTTGGTATCAAATGACTCCAGCAAACCGTTGAAGAGTAATCCAAACATATTATAGCCAGTCAAAAAATCAATCATTTTTGTTTCATCTTCCAATAGACTGCTGATCTGGTTGAAATAGTTATCTATAGCATCTCCTTTATGGGTTTTCGATAATTCAGACTGAATTTCACCCCATCTTAAACGCAGGAAAAGCAGATTATCTAGGGCAGTTATATTCCCTTCGTTATCTACCCTGAGTTCCAGTTCATCAAACAGATAGCTGACTTTTCTTATCAATTTTCCCATAGCAGTATCGTTATCCGAAAAATCGAATTCAACTACCAGAATCTGAAATTGATGCTCTTCTTTGGCTTTTCCAAGATAATATACTTCAATCTGCCGGGCATAGCTTTTTGTAATAGCATAAACCGGATTTCTCTGCTCTGTTACAATGGTTTCAAGCCTATATGTTTTCCGATGAAGATTTTCCAGCAGCATAAAAATTATTTCAGGGGATATACTATTCTTTCATAATTACTATTGGGATCCATTCCCATCCAGTCTCTGTTTGCCGACCAATGAAGATATTTTTTACGCATAATTCTCAATAATGTCTGAGGATGATAAGCAGTAACTACAACCTCCTGCAGCGTCTTTGTTTTAATAATATTACCGTCTTTATCTACTACTTCATCAGGTATTGGTTCCTGTACCGGTTCCGGATTTTCTAATCTTTCTCTTGCTCTTTCCTCTTTTTCTTTTTCAACTTCTTCATCTGTTTTGAAATTCCATTTTTGTCCGTCCTCAAAGACATAATGGTGCAAAATATCTTTTGCTGAAGGCAGATACTGGTCGTGATCTATAGAATAGCTTGTTTCTGTTTTTGTGACGATCTGATTGTCATAAAAACCTATTCCGTGCTCTTCCATAAACTGAAGCGGAATATAGCTGTATTCTTTTCTCAGGAACCGAATTCCCGTAATCTTGCGGTATACTGCTCCCATTGTTAAAACATTCAGGAAGCTGTTATTAATTGTTATCTGTTCATCATCAAACCAATGCTCATCAATCAATTGCTGTCTGCGCTTGTTTAAGAACCACACTGGTTTATGATTGGAGGTTTCTATTTCATCTACTGTTTCTTTTCCGTTTTCATAAGCTCCGCCAATATCACAGTGAACGCCCGGAAATTCTCTTTCCACACTTCCGGGAAAGCTTGTTAATGAAAAGTTTTCCCGATGTTCATTTCCTGCTGTAAAATGAACTGCTTTGAAATAAGACCCGGGATTCAGCAACTGTAATTGTTCTACATCATCTCCGAAATTATAACTGGATCCTAACGTAGAATGCTTCATACCTTCCCATCCTACACGCTTCAACGTTCCCATATCACCAAATTCTTCATAAGACGATACAGTATCATACACTCCAATAAAACGGACGTCCAAATCTAAGGCTTCCAATTCTTCTTTGGTGAGTACATCTTTACTTAAAAGATAATATCCCAAAAAGCCAAATTTCGGAAGCTTTCCATCCACAAGGTAATTAGGATCTACCTCTGTTTTATCTTTATCTATCCAGATATCTCCATATTCCGGAACCGTAATGGGTCCTTCAGGAGAGTCCATTTGGGTATACCCTACGATCTTTCTGGATTTTTTTATTTCAACATCAACGGGTCTTTTCTTACCATTGATTTCGTAAGCAAAATTCCTTGCGGCTGCGGCTCCACGGCTGAATCCAAAGGTATCAATGTATATTTTTGCAAATTGTTTATCCGCATTTAAACCATTTCTAATGATTACTTTAATTCTTTCCGCCAATTTTTCACATCCTTTTCTCACTTTTCCTCTTACCCCTGTTATACCGGATCCGTATTGGAAGCCGTCATCTACATCCCTGCGGTTATCCAGCGTCCCAATACCTTCTATATAAATGGCATAATTGCTCTGCTCACAGCATTTATACAGTCTGGCAACATTGGTAAAGTCGTTGCTAAAGCTATTATCAACGCCCATTTTATCCAAACGGCTCCTGTGAATTGCTTTAAGATACTGATCATATTCGGAACCTGCATCCGGATCTTTTTTATGACCCAAATTATCATACTCTTTTTCCTGCTGTTTGGTAGTATTGTCTATAGCTTCTTCTTTTTTTGCAACTACATCATCAGAATCTGTGCTTTCAATTTTATTTTTGCCATCTTTATATTTTTGACGGAGCTCGGTATTTTTAAGATTATTCAAAGTTCCGTCAAAGAAAACACCTACCTCCAAATGCAGTTCATCAATAGGAGGTTTAGCATTACCAGTGTTATATACTAATGTTTTTCCCATAATCTTACATTTGAGAATTTTCTTAATTTTTCTTTTTCGACTTAAACATTTCTAATGAATCTGTCTTAATAAAAGCTTCCTTACCATTCTCTCCTTTTAGCTTTACCGTAAAAAAGCTAAAAGCTTCATTCACTTTTATCACTAATTCTGCTTTGGTACTTTTGGGATCATCTCCAAAAACGGTGTTGAAAGCATCAAGGCTGGATTTTCCGTCCAAATTACATGCTGCTCCGTATCTATTATTGTCTTTATCTGATACAGACATTGAAACTGAACGAGGAATTGCTCTAAAATCATAATCTGACAAAGGACTTTTTGCAGCATCAAACTGCTCTTTTTCCCCATTGATCATTTCGATTCCAACATCTCTCAGTGGGTTTAATTTTGCATTTTCCGGAAGTTCAAAAACTGGTTTCCAGCTAAATCTTGTTCTGTAAACATCCCATAAACCCAATGGTATTGGTTTTCCTTTGTTTTCTTCCTGTACTTTTTTGGGAATGATTTGTTCTCTTGTGTGTACCATTTCCAAATAATCTTTGCGCCAAAACCTGTTTTCATGACTGTCCAGCTTTGCAATTTCTGATTCCGGAATGGTTACTTTTTTACCCTGATATCTTCCTATTTCCTTTTGCCATCCAACTCCTGATATCCAGACAACTACCACTCCTCCCGGTGCCATACCTATAGAAATAACATTGTAATTTAAATGTTGTGGTTTTCCGCTTGCTCCTTTTATTTCAAATCCCTGGCTAAAATATTTTCTTATCTTTTCGGTATCTATTTCTGTATCTACCTGATAAAACTGGTTTTCCATATAAGACATCCAGATAAAATCCAGGCGCTTTGGTAAGCTTTTGAAACCATTACTCATCCCATTATTGATGGTTCCCCATCCTTGATTTCCCGATGCTATTCCAAAACTTAATCCCACCCATTCTCCTCCTTCACATTCTATTCCTCCTTTGTATACTTCCATAGGATAGCCTAAAGCTGCAGAAGTCCCTTCTGTCCATTCATATTTTGTCATAGTCTTAGTTTTTTGAGATTCTTTTTTTTCCTGACATGAGATCTGGATAAAAAATAAAAAGCTCAGTAAAAATTTTATCGCTTTATTCATTCTTTAATGCCTTGCTGTACAGTATTGATAACTGATTTATTATTTTGATTACCCTTTATTCACTTTAGCATCTATTTTACCCAACATTTTGGCTACGCCTGAACTCTGCAGTAAAATATCTCCGTTTTTGGCTTTATGAGTAGTCGTTGAAGTAGTTTCTTTAAGATCGCCTGTTACATTAATCGTTTTATTTTCATTGACGGTCTGTTTATAATTTTTCGAGGTAAATTTATGATCATTGATGATACTAACGGCATTATCATTTCCTACGCTGGTCTTCATATCTTTTCCTACGTTGATTGCCAAATCTTCACCTACATTGAAAGTC
This sequence comes from Chryseobacterium sp. 'Rf worker isolate 10', assembly GCF_050753305.1. Lineage (NCBI taxonomy): Bacteria > Pseudomonadati > Bacteroidota > Flavobacteriia > Flavobacteriales > Weeksellaceae > Chryseobacterium > Chryseobacterium sp. 'Rf worker isolate 10'. The sequence continues at coordinate 192,728 of NZ_JBOZOF010000001.1, read as the reverse complement.
ATATTTTTAGGAGCCGTTACAATGATATTCCCTTTACCATCCATCAAATAATTGTTTCCACTAGGGTCTATGATATTTACACTTCCTTCGGCATCATTCATTAAAATACGGATTCCGCTTCTGGTTTGTATTGATTTTAAATGATTATCTACTCCACCTCCAAGAGCTGTTCCTCCATGGAACATTCCCCCCATCACAAAAGGACGGTCGGGATGATTGTGAACAAAACCTACCATCACCTGATCTCCAACCTCCGGTATGGCTACATAGCCCCTGTTTTGAGTAATCTGGTCTGTTCCTCCGGCATCGGGAGACATCATTCTGATAAAATTGGTTGTGTCATGCAGCTGCCAGTCGAATCTAACTGTAATTCTTCCCTGTCCCAACGGATCTGTATTGGAGATTACAGTCGCTATCTGTGGCTGTGCGATAGGCATAGTAAAATCAGGTGTCGGAATATATCCTGTGTCTGAGGCAATAGCCTCGAATCTTCCTTTGTAGCGCCCGAGAGCATCTACTTCATGAATGACTTCTGTCATCATCAGCTTTGTGAAATACGCTGTTTTACTGGTATCCGTCTTCCGCATATTGATATCAGCTACACATCCAGGATATAAAAACGGAATAGTAGTTCCTCCGGAAACGGTAAAAACTTCCACAGCTTTGCTTCCGGCAGTACTCGTTTGAGAAATAACAACATCCATATCGGTTGCCGCTTTTATAGGAGCTACCTGCAATGATGGTGTTTTGAATATTCCTTCATTATTTTTATAGGCTGTCTGAGCCAGGTTGCCAACGTGTTTTATAGGAGTTTCTCCAGAAATAAGTTTAGCATTGGAACTGCTGTTATATCCGTAAAAATGAGGTCTGATATGAACAGCTTTTAATTCCACATTCACATCAGAAACATTGCTTCCGTATATTAATTCAAGTGATTTATTCTGAGGCGGCATATTTCCAAAATGTAATACTTCACCGTCGTAATAGAACTGTTCGCCATAGGCTTCTGCCATTCTGCAGAGATAATTATAGTGGGTTTCATTATACTGGGCACTGTAAAGAATCTGAGAGGATGCCTTCGCATTCACTTTTACATCAAATTTACCGTTTTCAATGCCCTGTTTAATAACATCTTCAGCAATAATCCCCATATTGACAGATTTATCACCACCGAAACTTTGAGTATGCGGAGCACCATCCAATAAAATGGTAGGGCTGTACCCTTTCAATACAATATTTCCCAAGCTATGGTTTTCCTGACTGAACCCTACTTTTGTAATTACGCCTACAAAAGTTCTTTCCGGGCTTCCTTCAACATCTTTATATTTAAAAACGACTGTTAATCTTTTTCCTAAAAATTGTTGGGCTTCTTCCAGGTCATGGTTTTGTACTCCGTCTAAAGTATCATGGGCTAATGTAAGTTCAAAATGATGGTGCTTTTTTACGCTTTGCTGCAAACGGAAATGCTTGAAGTGCTTGATCATTTTACCTTCAATCACAATATCCAGTTTCACCACACGGTTGATTCCAGGAATATGATTCTCTGAAATCTTTTCAGAATTCGAGATATTTTTATTCATATTAAATAGTGTTTGGTGAGCTCTTTATTTTCGAAAAAAACTAAAATAAACGGCTTTTTATAAAGTTATCAATTTTTTACAATATAAAGTTCACATTATCAGCTTTAATTTTCTAAATCTTAGTGAAATAATATCCTTTCCTGAGGACAAGATTACTGACAAAAAAACAGAACAGGATCCCTGATAACGGATCTACTATTCTGTTTTTATGTTTGTAGCTGTTAAAGGATTTTATCCCTGAGATCCAGGCCAGGCTCCGTCATAAGAAGAATTACCAAGCTCAATCTGTTCAGCACTAATAACAAAACTGATGTACATACTGTTTTCATCTACTGCATCGAAATCTACTTCGTGCTGGATTACGTAACCGTTTGTCCATTTCAATGTTGTTAAGGTTCCTTCTTCGTGAGATTTATTGAAAGTTACTTCTCCTACAGTAGGTTTGTATTTTCCGTTTAGCAAACTTTCAAGGATGTCTGATTTTTCAGTAGCTTCTACTGTAATTTTGATAAGAGCATTGGATGGGTCTGATGCTACACGTCCTGAAACGTCTGTAGCTCTTGATACGCTGTAATTCAGTTTTAACAGCTTTTGTCCTTCACCGTTGTTGAATTTTAAGATTCCTCTTGAATTTCTTTCTGCCATGATTGTAAATTTTAATCGTTAATATTTTGTGATTTGATGTTGTTATATCACCAAATTTAGAAGTATTACGCATAAAAAAATACAAATTGAGTATAAATCTGAAAAAGTGTAGTACTTTTACGACTAACACTTGTTAGGCAAAATACATCCTAGAAATCAATCCATTACAATCAATAAAGCAAAATAAAAACGTATTAAAAGTCTTTTATTTTCAACAAGATTTCAAAGGAAAACGTTAAAGTTTTTCAGGCTACATTGACCCCAAAAATATGTCCAACCAATGCTGTAATTCCCATTGCGACAGTTCCCCAGAAACAGATTCTCAACACAGCTATTTTAATACTGGAACCTCCGGCTCTGGCAGAAACGGCTCCCAAAAGCATTAAAAATATGATTGAAAAACCATATTGGAAATATACCATTTGTTTAAGAGGAGCCAAAAGAGAAACGGTAAACGGCAATAAAGCTCCTACTGCAAATGAACCGAATGAGGCCATTGCTGCCTGCAAAGGTTTTGCCTGTGTGATTTCATTTATCCCCAGTTCGTCACGGGCATGTGCTCCAAGTGCATCATGTTCTGTCAGTTCAACAGCTACCTGCATAGCCGTTTCTTTGGTACAGCCTCTTTTTTCATACACTTTAGCCAATTCTCTGAGTTCTATTTCGGGCATTTCTTCCAGTTCGCGCTGTTCACGAATCAAGTCTGCCTTTTCTGTATCTTCCTGTGAACTTACGGAGACATATTCCCCTGCAGCCATAGACATTGCTCCGGCAATCATTCCTGCCAGTGCTGCAAGGATAATAATATGACGTTCCGGAGCTGCCGCAGCAACGCCTATAACAATACTTGTGGTGGATAACAACCCGTCATTTGCGCCTAATACAGCTGCCCGAAGCCAGCCTACTCTGTTTACATAATGTTTCTCCAGCTGATGATGCATAACTTTTGTTTTGGTAGCAGCATAAAGTTACCAAATGTTTCATCAAGAATCATTTTAAATTAATATGAGATTTTACTTCTTTAGCTTAAAGCCGATACCGGATATTTGTTTTTGAATCTGATAAAATCTTCTAATGAATATTCCGGACATGCTCCTTCCTGTGAGGTGATGAATGCTCCGAGGGAAACAGCCTGAGCCATGATTTCATGAACAGCATTTCCTTTTTCTAATCTTTTGGAAAGAAATCCTGCAAGGAATGAATCTCCGCTTCCCACAGTATCTTTTACAGTAACCGGTATGGTAGGATACAGATAAAAATTATCTCCAGACGCATAAAGAGCTCCTTTGCTTCCTTTGGAAATAATAATTTCTTCAAGATCAAACTTGTCCTGCAGATATTTTATACCCTCCTCTTCAGTGGTATATTCTTTTCCTAAAAAATCGAGCATCATACGCATTTCTGCTTTGTTGAATTTGGCAAGATGTGTTTTGTGGAGTAGATCTTTAATCATTCCGACTTCATAGTAAGGTTCTCTGAGGTTGATATCAAAAACATTATAATCACTCAATTCAAGCAATTGGAGCAAAGTATTTCTGGATTTCTCATTCCGGGCTGCCAGTGTTCCGAATACAAACGCATTTGTTGTCTTGAGAATTTCCTGATTTTCTGTAGTTGTTTCAATAAAATCCCAAGCTACTCCTTCCACAATATCATAATGAGCATCATTATTTTCATCTACTGTAGCAATTACTGTGCTGGTGGGATATTCAGCATTGATCTGAACATAATTTGCAGGAATATTCCAGTTTTTCATTTTATCCAAAAGATCATAACCCAGCTGATCATCACCGACGCTGCTTATCATATTGACCTCGATTCCCATTTTGGAAAGGTGGTAAGCCACATTAAAAGGAGCTCCTCCCATCCTTCGCTGTTCTCCCGGAAAAATATCCCAGAGCACTTCACCAAAACAGACTGCTTTATTTTTTTTATGTTCCATTATATAAAAGTAATTAAATGTATTGATTTTTAAAAAGTTTACTATTTTGAATTTCTTTGCTTCAGAATGAATAAGCCTGTACAGAAAACTGAAGAAATGCATTATTGTTTACAGGATTCCACATCCCCCAAATTCCAATGGGAATTTTATATCCTTCAATAGTAAAGCTTTTTGAAACAATAAGGCTTATTTCATTGAATCCCGATTCTTTAGCAAAGAAATTATTTTTCTCACCATGAGTGTCTAATGCAAAAGCATATCCTATCCTTCCTCTTACTTCAAGATCATTCTTTTTGTATACAGGATATTCTCCTGAAACAAATGACGAATACTTATTTCCCGTATTTTCACTGTTTCTGTCTCTTCCGAAAACAACTGTATTCCAGCTGAGTACCAGAGGGAATTTATCACTTATGGTATAATAAGATCTTAAATCCCAAAAACGTCCGGTTTCTTTCGCAGAATAATTAAAAAACTCCTTATTGTTATAAGTTGCTCCAGGCGAAAAGTTATAAATATCCCATAATTCCAATGTAAGATGTTTGTTTTTGTATCCTACATAGTTATTGAATTCTTTATAGGAGCCATCAAAATTACCCCCTGCCCAGAATCCCGCATAAAAATTCTTATAATCAAAATGCAGGTCTCCGGTGTAAATAAATCCTGCGGAGACTTCTATCCCGCGCCACAAATGGCTGTTTCTAAGCTGCAATGCCGAATGCACTTCCTGTGCACCCAACCAGGTTCCTATAAAAGAGGAAACAAGTAGTAAGTAGGTTTTTAACATGATTCAAGTGTTTTTTAAGGTTGTAATTATCCTGTATCCAATAGCAGTCTACAGGATAATTACATTAAATGAATGAAAGAAAAAATATGATTAGTGAATAAGGTCTTTTTCTCTGATTCGCGATCCAAACAACGCATAGGTCAGCATCAATAATTCGCAGATTACGGTAAGCCACCAAGTCCATCTCCATGAACCTAAAATATCGGCTAAACCTCCCTGGATAAGGGTAAATACTGCTCCGCCAAATACAGCGGAAATGAAAATACCGGATGCTTTTGAGGTATATTTATTCAAACCTTTAATGGAAAGGGTGTAAATACAGCTCCACATGGATGAATGCAGAAGCCCGATGGCAACAAGAAACCAAAGGTTCTGGGTAATCATAGATACCAACGCAAGTATTGTTGCCAACACAGTGGTTGTTATCAACTGTGTTCTTGCAGAAATCTTGCTGAAGAAGCTCGAAACTGCTCTTCCTACAAGAAAACCTCCCCAATATAATGTGGATAATAAGGCATGAATTCCTAAATCCATACCACCGACTATGATATCTGTTTTCCCAAAAAATGTGATAGGATGCCCGGAATCCATCAATTCAAAAGCGTAGAGATTAATATTAGCGCCAATAGCCACTTCTGTTCCTACATAAAAAAAGATCGCTAAAACTCCCAATACAAAATGCCTGAACGACCAGATACTTCTCTCCAGTTTTTCTTCTCCCACCACTCTTGTATGGGCAAGATCGGGAAGATGAAGTCTTTTTGTGATGATCATGACTGTAAGGATGCAGACAATCAATACAGAAAGTGGTAGCAAAAGCTGTCTGATTTCTATATTTTCAATGGAAATTCCACTGAACATTACTACTGTGACGAAGAAAGGTGCGGAAGTAGTTCCAATAGAATTGATAGCAGTCAAAATATTAAGGCGCTGTACAGGCTGAGTTCCTTTCAGTTCATATGAAGCAGCATAAGGGTTTACCACCACCTGAATGATTGCTGCCGAAGTTCCCATCAAATAAGAACCGATAACAAAAACGATAAATCCAACAGGAATAACAGCATCTTTTATACTAAATTTCAGATCGGGATAATGATCACCAACCCATGATGAGCACAAATACATAAAAAGACCGGAAATCATAAATAAAAGCCCGCGCAAAATCGTGTTTTTATACCCAAAAGCATTTACCCATTTGCTTCCCAATGTTCCATTCAGAAGATATCCTAAAAAGAAGAAAAAGGAAATCAAAGTAGTAAATGTATTTTTCAGGCTGCCTGCGTGGCTCAGAAAGGTAAATTTCAGAGGTGCCTGCAGCTGCTCATTCACTGTGGTCAGAAAACCTACAATAAAATAGATAAACGTAATGATCGCAAACGGCAGTATAGCATTGTTTGTTTTATTGTCTGAAGAGGTTATACCTGGATTTATCTGCATGGCTTAGTTATTTTATGATGGATTGTAAAACCGTGGCGGTTCCTGAATTTTTTAAGTCTTCTGCAAGACTGTTGTATTGTTTTATAAACTGTTCAGAAGCTTTTAACTGAACTCCTTTGAAAGCTGACAACTCCAGGAAGTCCTGTGGATTTTCACTGGCAATAAGCTTCTTATCGTTATCTGTCATCCAAGGTTCAGCTGTTTCAAAAGCATTGCCCTGGTCGTCTGTTTTATATTTAAGATAATGCCTGTAGGAAGCAATTAGAAAAGCTGGTCTGGTAAGGTCTTTCGCTCCTTTTATCATTTTATCAAGATTAGGAATGATGTATACCGGGAATTTCGAAATCCCATCGAAGCACAAACGGCTCACCTGATCACTTACACTGTGATTGGCAAATCTTTCGATCAATGTCTGTTTATATTTTTCCAGATCTGTATTTTCAGGGGCAGGAACAAAAGGCGTAATGTCTGTATCCATAAAATCCCTGATGAATTTTACAAGATTTTCATCCTCCATCGCCTGATCTACCTTGCGATAGCCCATTAAGAATGCAGGATAAGATAATAAGGTGTGGGAAGCATTCAGCAAGCTTAGTTTCATATTTTCAAATGCGGTTACATCATTCGTAAATTCTACGCCTACTCTTTCCCATGACGGTCGACCCGCGATAAAGTTGTCTTCTATCACCCATTGCGTAAAATCTTCACAGTATACAGGAGCATGATCATCTGTACCATTCAACTTATTTAGTCTTTCAGCATCTTCCGGAGTTGTTGCCGGAGTAATTCGGTCAACCATGCTATTCGGGAAAGTTGCATTTTCTTTTACCCACACTGCCAATTCTGCATCCTGTGCTTCTATGAATGACATAAAAGCTCTTTTTGCTGTATTTCCGTTGTGTTGAAGGTTATCGCATGAAAGTATCGTGATTGCTCCTGCACTATGCATTTTTCTCTGGCGTAATCCTTCTGCAACAAAGCCAAAAACAGTAGTAGGACTGGAAGGATTCTTCAGATCATGTTGTATTTTCTCATCCTCCAATATAAATTCTCCGGTTTCTTTATCAAGATTATACCCTCCTTCCGTGATAGTCAAAGTAATGATCTTAACAGAATTGTCTGCAATTTTTTTCATTACAGCCTCCGGATCTTCTACTCCCCAGATCAACTCTTTTAAAGAACCTATTTTATACACCTCATCATTTCCGTTTCGTCCACAAACAGTAAGAGAATACTGGAGATTCTGGGCTCTTAAATTCTTTACGATATTTTCATCTGACGGCAACAGGCATACTCCACAAATTCCCCAGTCCTTCTGATCCTCATCATTGAGCAGCATATTGGTATAAAACTGCTGGTGGGCCCTGTGAAAGTTTCCTACTCCAATATGTAAAATTCCTGTTTGAATTTTTTCTAAATCATAATTGTAATAAATCATACTCATAAGCGTAAAATTGTCATCATATTAACCAATTCGTTAAAACTATATTAACAAATGATTAACAAGACATTTTTTTTACAAAATTCAAATTGGGAACGTTCCCAAAAATCAGGGAACGTTCCCAATTGCCTATTTTTTTATTATTTTTAGCAAAAAAACAAGGCTGATGAGACGTATTACGATTAAAGATCTGTCCAAATTTTTGTCATTATCCACCTCTACCATCTCCAGAGCGCTGCTTCATGATAAAAATGTGAATGAAGAAACAAGAAAAAGAGTATTGGATGCTGCGGAAAAATTGGGCTATAAACCGAACCTTACAGCTTTGAATTTACAATCCGGGCAATCGCGGACAATAGGGTTTGTAGTACCGGAAATGATTACTCCTTTTTCCTCCAGTGTTTTGAAAGGAATTCAGAACATTTTGTATCCTCTGGGGTATCGTATTATCATCACTCAGTCCGATGAAGATCCTCTTATAGAAAGGAAAAACCTTCAGCTTCTGGAAGAATTTAATGTAGATGCCATTATTATTAATCTCTGTCATGAAACCCATAATAATGAGGTCTATCAAAACATTATGGATAAAGGAACTCCTTTAATATTTTTTGACAGAATTCCCCATAAGTCTCTGGATGTCTCGAAGGTAATTATTGATGATGCTATTAAAGCTTCATTGATGGTGGAATATTTAATTAAGACAGGAAGGAAAAGAATTGTCCATATCATGGGGCCTTCTACGATCCGAAATGCTGTAGAAAGGGTAAATGGTTATAAACGTATTCTCATGAAATACAATATTTTTGACGAAAATCTGATTATTCAGACGGATGGAATGACTTTCGAGCATGGGAAAAAAGCGGTCAAACAGTTATTGAATAAGGATATAGAGTTTGACAGTATTTTTGCTTTTAGTGATACCTTAGCGATGGGAGCAATGAATTTTCTTCTTGAACAGAAAGTAAGAATTCCTGATGAAGTAGCTATCGCCAGCTTTTCCGGAACAGAATTGTCAACGATGGTATATCCTCAGCTCACCAGCGTACAGCAGCCATTGGAAAAAATGGGAGAAGAAGCTGCAAAACTGGCGTTGGAAAAAATCAAAAATAGTTCAGCTCCAAGCCAATCTATTCTGATGGATGCAGAATTGGTTTACAGGGCTTCTACTTAATGAATAGATTTTGAATTATTTATATCGATAGTAGGTAATCTCTCTTTCCGGAGTTTCATTATTTTGATCTGTAATTTTTTCCCGTTGGATTTCAACATTTTTATAGAAATTTTGAAGCTGGCTCAGTTCATCGTCTGTTAATTTCTGAAACCGAGGATCTATAGTGCTTTTATTCGTTGCAATCAATTCATCAAGTTTAATCTGAAGTTCTCTAAGATCTCTGTTCTGTGCATTCTTTACGAATACTACGGCAAGTCCTGCAATACCCAATAAAGTGCTGCCCATAAAATAACCGGGCCAGGCTGTCAGTTTGCCAAAAATATCTTTTATCATAATGTTATATTTTAAGTGATTGGAGTAAAAAAGCCATGCAAATCTTTTGTTACGCTCATTTTTTTAAGCTTAACCTAAGTAAACGGAAAAAATTCAGATTTTTTATTTTTACAATGGCGTACTATCAAATATAAGCAATCATACGCTAACACTTTATGACTCAAGTCATAGAATCCTGAAAAAGGCCTTTCCCATTCAGAATTTAATGTTTTCTTATCTTTGCATCCTGAAATTCGATAACAATATCAATGAGTTTATTATATATCAACTGGGATGTAAACCCCGAAATCGTCAATATCTTAGGACTTCCGATAAAATATTACGGTCTGCTTTTTCTTGCAGGACTGGTTTTATCACTTAATATTTTAAAAAGAATTTATAAAAAAGAAGGACTTAGCTCCCAAGCCCACGAAGCTTTATTCTCTTATGCACTGATAGGAATTTTAGTGGGAGCAAGATTGGGACATTGTCTTTTTTATGATTTTGATTATTATTCCCAGCATCCGATTGAGGTATTTTTACCCATTCAGAAAGGACCGGATGGAGCCTACCATTTCACAGGATTTGCAGGTCTAGCCAGTCATGGTGGTGGTATAGGACTGGTGATTATGCTTCTTATCTATGCGAGAAAGTATTCAATCCCATTCATGACTGTTCTGGATGCAATTGCTATTGTACTTCCATTGGGTGGTACTTTTATAAGGCTTGCGAATCTTATGAATTCTGAGATTATAGGAACTCCAACCAATGTTCCATGGGCTTTTATTTTCCGTCAGGTGGATGATCTTCCGAGACATCCTGCACAGCTTTATGAAGCCATTTCTTATTTCATTATTTTCCTTCTGGTGTATTTTATTTACAGAAAAAATATATTTAAAATTGGAAAAGGATTTTACTTAGGTGTCAGTATTCTGTTAATCTTCATTATGAGAATTCTGATTGAATTTATCAAAGTAGATCAGGTAGAATTTGAGCACGGAATGAGCCTGAATATGGGACAGCTTCTGAGTATTCCATTTGTTCTTCTTGGATTATTCTTTATCATCAAAAGTATCTTGGAAAAAGGAAAGGCGAAAACCGTTTAATTTTCTGATTTCTTCTAAAATAAAAACTCACTGAAAGTTGTTTTCAGTGAGTTTGCTTTTTTAAACAAATCTGTGATAGATTATCTTGTAGTGTATCCTCCGTTGGCAAAGATGGTCTGCCCTGTAATCCACCAGCCTTCTGTTACCAGAAATTCTACAAGCGGAGCGATGTCTTTAATATCTGTAAGTCCTCCCAATGCTGATGCAGATTTATGATAAGCAACTGCATCATCCGTTTCCTGTCCGTAGAAAAAAGGTGTATCCATTGGGCCAGGTGCTACAGCAGTTACGGAAATTCCTCTTGCTCCAAATTCTTTGGAAGCTGCTCTTGTAAAATGCTCTACAGGTGCTTTTGCTCCTGCATACGTAGAATACAAACCTGTATAAGCTGCCAGCAATGAAGTAACAATCGTACAGATTTTTCCTTGATCGTTCAGCTTTTTACCAGCTTCCTGCAAAAAGAAGTAAGCGGACTTGGAATTGACATTGAACATGGTATCGTATTCTTCTTCTGTAGTCTCAGCAAATGGCTTTTTCAGTACCATTCCTACAGTATTGATCGCAATATCCACTCCTCCGAAGCGGGAAATGGTTTCATCAAAAAACTTTGTGATATTGTCTACTTTGGTAAGATCTCCCTGAAATAAGAATGCTTCAGCTCCTAATGCCTGTACCTCAGCAAGTGTTTTTTCACTGTCTGCTTTTGAGCTTTCACTGTTATAGTGTATTGCCAGTTTTGCCCCTTTTGCGGCAAAATCTCTGCTTAATAATCCTCCCAGGTTTTTACCTCCTCCGGCAATTAAAACAACTTTTCCTTTTACATTTTGTGTTGACATGTTTTTATATTTAAATGTTAATGAGACAAAGATGGATAATAAAAATCGCCTCAACATGGTGAAATTTTCGGGAATTGCATAAAAATTCAACAAAATTTTCAATTTCCTATTTAAACCAAAACAGAAATATTTATTTTTTTATACAAACAGTACAGTTTAATAGAATTCTATTTACCAACCAGATACGGGTTGAAATACGGCTTTTTGATTAAACATGTCCATATAATTCACTAATAGCCATCCATTTTAGGCATAACATTTGATACTCTCCCACCCGTATTATACACCACTTCATTTTATAATATATTTTTTTATAATCCCCAGTATTCTGGGGATTTTTTTTATGACTCTGCCCGTACTTCCATGATCCTTTTACATTCAGACCATAAAGTATACCTCAAAAACGCTGTAAAACCATTTCTGATAATCAATCATTTAAAACCGGATTATTCATTTTATTGTTGTATATTTGTACATTATTAATCAAGCCACCACTTTGTTTTCTGTAACGACCCGGATATTTTTATTCAGTCTTTGCTTTTTGAGCAGTCATCTTTTTAACTTTTATTCTTCTATTAAGAACAATACTTGTCGGAATTTTAAAGCTCTGTATGATTGGAGAAACTCCAAAACAGAAAACATCGCCAGGCTTTATAGGGGTCAGCAGACCAGATTGAACCAACTAATTTATAGAAACTAAATACTAAAAATAATTTATGGCAGATTCTTTTTCTAAAAAGGAAAATTTCAAGAAAAAAATTCAAAAGCAAAAAGAAAAGGCGCTAAGACGCGAAGAACGTAAAACGAACAACAACAAAGGAGCGGAGGATGTCTTCATGTATGTAGATGAATTCGGAAGATTAACTTCTACTCCACCGGAACAAAGACAGGAAGTAAACCTTGATGATATTCAGCTGGGTGCGGCTCCTATTCTCGAAGAAGATCCAAGAAAAACAGGAATTGTTACTTTCCTGAGTGAAAAAGGATATGGTTTCATTACTGAAGATAATAACAAAGAGAACATCTTCTTCCACAATAACAACTGTGCAGAACCTGTGAAAAAAGGAAACAAAGTATCTTTCGAAAAAGAGAAATCTCCTAAAGGATTTTCTGCTGTTGAAATTCAGCTTGTTAAATAATACATACACATAAAATTTTCTGTTTTACAACAGATCTATTTTAAAAAATACAAAGAGACTGCCCTTTTGGACAGTCTCTTTTTTGAATCATATAAAAAACTATCTCAACTTGTAAAAAGTTAGATTCTGAAACAAACTCAGGAGCACCTGTCCGTAAGCTCAGGATCGCAATATTCACTGCTATATCCCTTTAAGAGCTCTCTTGACATGTTCTTCAAAGTTTTCATGGTTAGCTATTTTTATTAGATTGTAAAGATCCTGGAATTATTTCAATTACCATTACGGGAACCCGTAGGGTGTGATTAAAATTAAAACTACAAAAGAAGCCGCCTTAAAAAAGACGGCTCCTCTCATCGTAAAAAAAGTAAAAATTAATCCAGCTTCCCTCCCAGTGCTTTAAACAGCAGGACATTGTTTCTGGTATTCTGATGTTGAAACTGTAATAAATCCAATTCAGCGGTTAGTTTGCTTTTCTGAGAGTTGATCAGTTCAAAATAATTGGCATATCCTGTAAGATACAGATCATTGGAAACCTCCACTCCACGGTCAAGAAAACCCACTTCTTCTGATTTCAGCGTCAAAACACGTTCATAGATTTTGGTCTGTTTCAGAATCGACTGCAGTTCATTAAAAGCAGTTGTGATACTTTTCTGATAGTTTAAAAAAGCAATTTCTTGTTCTTTGCTTGCTACTTTAAATTCATATTTCAACTGTCCTTTGTTGAAAACAGGAACCATTAATCCTCCCAACAATTGTCCCGCCAGTGAGCTTGGTTTAAAGAATGTTTCGACGGAAAAAGAATTCAGTCCAAACCCCGCTCCAAGATCAATCTTGGGATAAAAAGCCGCTCTTGCTGCCTTGGCATCAGCCTGAGAAGCTTCCAAAACATAATAATTGGCTGCCACATCCGGTCTGGAATGAATGACATTTTCTACATTAATGGTTTTATTCAAAACTTCCATATTGGTAGGCATCAGTATTGCACCACGTTTTACATCTCCGCCGTAGCTTCCTGTCAATGTTGTGATCGCCTGTTCTACCGTAACGATTTCCACTCTTATATGCTCAATTTCTGCCAGCCAGTTGTTATTTTGGGCTTTGAACTGCTGTACTGCCAATTCAGTAGCTTTACCCACTTCACGTTGCGCCAAAACAATTTCAAAGGCTCTTTGCTGAAGCTTATAGTTTTTCTGATAAATCGCAAGACGATTGTCTAACGCCACCAACTGATAATACAGATTGGCAATATCCGTGAAAAGCTCTACCTGTAATAACCTCAGCCCTTCTGTTGAAGCCAGAAATTTCTTCTGGGCGGCAATCTTTTTATTCTTCAATTTTCCCCATGCATCAATTTCCCAGCTGCTTCTTGCTCCCACCCAGTAATTAGGCGTAAAATCTCTGTTGATTTTCTGATTTTCTGTAATATTAGGAGAAAGGTTGGTATCATAATTTCCAACGCCTTCCATCGTATATTTTCCGTATCGGTTACCAGAAGCCTCTACTCCGACTTCAAGAGAAGGCAGCAAGTCCATTTTTGATCTTTGAAGGAAACTGTTGGCAATTTCCACTCTTTGCTGAGCAATCTGGAAATCCGGATTCGCCTGAACCACTTTATCAAAAAGTTCAAGCAGGTTCGGATCTGTAAAATAAGCTTTCAGGTTGATCTGCTGGAATTCATCCGGAGATTTATTTTTATCAGATTTGATAATTTCCTCTGGTAATTCCTGAGCTTTTTTCAGCTCTGTTACTTTGGGAACAGCACACGAAACCAGAGCAAGTGAAGCTATTCCATACAATATATTTCTATGATTTAATCTTTTCATCTTTCTTCTTATTTTCAAGTTTTGCAAAGAATATATACAACCCGGGAATCACCACCAGTCCGAAAATAGTTCCAATCAGCATTCCTCCAGCTGCAGCGGTACCAATAGAACGGTTACCGATTGCTCCGGCTCCTGATGCGATACATAATGGAATAAGTCCCGCTACAAACGCAAAAGAAGTCATCAGAATAGGTCTCAGACGTTGCCTTGCCCCTTCAATAGCAGCCGGAATAATATCAAACCCCTGCTTATTTCTTGCTACAGCAAATTCTACAATCAGAATGGCATTTTTGGCCAGAAGCCCGATCAGCATAACTAATGCTACCTGCGCATAGATATTATTGTCCAGCCTCATCATTACCAATGCAATGTAAGAACCGAAGATTCCAGTCGGAAGGCTTAATAATACTGGCATTGGAAGAAGGAAGCTTTCATATTGTGCTGCTAATAAAAGGTACACGAACAAAAGACAGATCGCGAAGATATAAACCGTCTGGTTTCCTGATAAGATTTCTTCTCTTGTCATCCCTGACCATTCAATATCGAATCCTCTTGGTAATACCTCTTTTGCTACACGTTCTACCGCTGCAATGGCATCTCCGGAACTGTACCCATTTGCGGGCTCTCCGTTAATCATGGCAGACATATACATATTATATCTCGTCAAAACTTCAGGTCCGTATACTTTTTCAATCGTAATAAATGTGGAGAACGGAACCATTTCGCCTTTATCATTTTTTAAATATAAATTCAAAATACTTTCAGGGGTATCTCTGTGCTCCGGACTTGCCTGCACCATCACTTTATACATCTGGCTAAAGCGGATAAAATTTGTGGCATAATAAGATCCCAGCATGGTTTGTAGTGTAGACATCGCATTGTCTACGGATACTCCTTTCTTCGCTGCCATATCATAATCTACATTGATCATATATTGCGGAAAAGTAGCATCAAAGCTGGTAAAGTTGTTCTGCAGTTCCGGAGCTTCGTTTAATTTTTTAACAAAATCCTTAGTAATCTTATCTGTATTTTCGATGGTACCTCCGGTTCTGTCGAGCAAACGCAATTCAAAGCCGCTGGTATTACCGAAACCTGGAACGGTTGGTGGTGCAAAAATCTCAATCTGTGCATCTGCAATGCTTTTTGTTTTGTCTGAAAGTTCTGCGATCAGATCGTTCACTGAAATATTTCTTTCTTTCCAGTCTTTAAGATTAATCATTGCCATTCCGTAAGAAGAACCTGCAATTTCTGTTACGATGCTGTATCCTGCAAGTGTGGTTACATTTTCTACTCCATTAATTTTCTTGGCAATAACGGTAACCTCATCCAGTACTTTTTCTGTTCTTTCTACCGTTGCTCCCTGTGGAGTGGTTACACTCACATATACCATTCCCTGGTCTTCCATAGGAATAAAACCTGTCGGCAGGAATTTACTGGTCACAAAAGTAAGTCCGACAAATAAAAACAGCAATCCGAAAGTCACTGTAGTTCTTGTCGCAAATTTTGATAAAATACCTACATAACCATTGGTCAGTCTTTCAAAACCAATATTGAAACTCTGGAAAGCCCTGTCGATAATGGTTTTCTTTTTATCATGATTATGGGGCTTTAAAATAATTGCGCAAAGTGCAGGAGTAAGCGTCAATGCATTTACTCCGGAAATCACGATACTGATGGCCAGCGTTAATGAAAACTGGCGGTAAAATACTCCTACCGGACCATCAAGGAATGCTACAGGAATAAATACAGCAGACATTACAATCGTAATCGCTACTACAGCTCCTGCAATTTCTTTAGTAGCACTGATGGTGGCATCCATGGCATTCATTCCTTCTTCCATTTTCACATGGACGGCTTCAACGACGACAATGGCATTATCCACCACAATTCCGATGGCGAGAACCAGCGCAAACAATGTTAAAAGGTTAACAGAGAAATCCAGCATATTCATAAAGGCAAAAGTTCCTACCAAAGCTACCGGTACAGCCAGTACGGGAATCAATGTGGAACGCCAGTCCTGAAGGAAGATAAATACCACAATTCCTACCAAAATAAAGGCTTCGATAAGGGTTGCCAATACCGCACTGATGGAAGCATCCAGGAATCTGGAAACATCATAAGCCATGTTATATTCCATCCCGGGAGGGAAAGAAGTGACCTTTAATTCTTCCATTTTTGCCTTTACATTTTCAATCACTTCGGAAGCGTTGGAACCAGGACGCTGCTTCATCATGATCGATGCAGAAGGTCTTCCGTCTGTTTTGGAAACCATTCCGTAGTTCATCGCTCCGAATTCAACTTTTGCAATATCCCTAAGCTTTAAGATAGTTCCGTCCACATCAGATCTGATGGGAATTTCTTCATATTGTTTAGGCTCAAAAAACTTTCCTTTATATTTGATGACATACTGAAGCTGGCTGGAGGTTTTTCCAGATGTTTCCCCTACTTTTCCCGGTGCTGCAGAAATATTCTGTTTTTGCAGGGAAGTGATGACTTCATCTGCAGAGATACTGTAAGCTGCCATTTTCTGTGGATCCAGCCATACTCTCATGGAATATTCTTTCTGTCCCATGATTTCAGCACGTCCTACTCCATCAATACGTTTCAGCTCCTGCAGGACGTTAATATCTGTAAAATTATAAATAAACTGCTCATCCTGACTTGGATCTGTACTGGTGATATTGAGATACATCAGCATGCTGTTCACCTCTTTTTCAGTAGTTACACCCGCTCTGATTACCTCTTCAGGAAGCTCATCCAAAATCGTAGTTACCCTGTTCTGAACATTTACTGCTGCTACATCAGGATCTGTTCCTACTTCAAAGAAAACCTGAATAAGCGTAAGACCATCATTGGAGGTTACCGTCGACATATAAGTCATTCCCGGTACTCCATTAATCGCACGTTCCAGAGGAAGCGCTACCGCATTGGCGGATACTTCGGCATTCGCTCCTGTATATTTTGCAGTTACCGTTACTGAAGGTGGTACAATATCAGGAAACTGAGTGATCGGCATCTTCAATAAAGCCATAATTCCCAGCAAAACAAACAATATGGAAATAACCAACGAAAGAACCTTTCGTCTTATAAACATTTCTATCATAGTAAATTGATTTAAAGATTATGAAAGGTTAATACTTCTTTTTAATTTTGATAATATCACCATCTTTCAAAGACTGAGTCCCTTCATAAATGATTAAATCTCCTTTTTTAAGACCGCTTTCTACCATATAAGAATCTCTTAAAGTAGTTCCGATCTTAATGCTGGTCATTTTCACTTTATTCTGCTTATTCACGACAAAAACATAGGTCTTATCCTGAATGGAGAAGGTAGATTTCTGTGGAATAAGGATCGCATTGGCCTGATGTTCTGAAATAATGAGTTTTCCGGAAGTTCCGTGCTTTATCAAATGGTCAGGATTCGGGAAAAGTACTTTATATCTGATAGAGCCAGTAGTTCTGTCGATTTCTCCTTCAGCAGTTTTCAAAGCTCCGTTGAACTGGTAATTAACTCCGTTGGGCAGGGTCAGCTCAATCTTCTGATGGCTTCCGATTTTATCATTCGCCAAAAGCTCAAAATATAAGTTTTCAGGAATGGAGAAATAAGCATATACTTCGTTCAATTGAGAGAGTGTGGTCAACAGTGTACCATTTTCCACCAAACTTCCGTCTTTATGAGGAATCACGTCAATTACCCCATCAAAAGGTGCAGTAATTCTTGTAAAACTTATTTTCTGAAGAACGGTTCTCTTCTCTGCATCGGCGAAAGCATGTTTTGCTTTGGCGGAGGACAACTTGGCCTTCACCATTTCCAGTTCATTGTTGGCCACAAATTTTTTAGCATGAAGACTCTGAATCTGCTTCAGTTCTACTTCTGCAATACGAACGTCTGCTTCAGTCTGCTTTAATGTGGCATTTGCTTTTAGAAGCTCCATCTGCAGTTCCGCATCATTGATTTTGAATAGAGCCTGTCCCTGATGCACAAACTGTCCCTCGTTGACATAAATATGCTGTATAATACCTCCGATTCTGGAACGCATTTCAACATTCTTTTTAGCCTGGATATCAGTGACAAACTGGTTGCTCACCAAGGTGTCTTTTTCTTTGATTTCCAGTACGGGAACTTCTTTATCTCTTTTATTGTTTTTCTCCTTGTCTTTACTGCATGACACAGCGAATAATGTTGCAACTATGCAAATTATTACAGTTTTAAAATACATTCTTAAATGTTTAGGTTATAAAAATTTCCGTTAAAATGATTTGGTTTACAGAATTTTACAACTAGTACAGCTGGAGGAGATGGAGAAAGGATTTAACGCCACAAATAGTAGAGACTGCAATCTCCGGAAGGGTAATTTTCGGAATAGCTTTTAATATTCCTGAAAAATCTGCAATTGCAGGATCGTTTTTTTTAACTGAATGTTTTACAATTTTGGCAGCAGCAGGCAATGCATGCGTATTCATATCTGCCTCTTCGTAGACATCTAAAACGTGAATATTGTTTACATGAGGAACATGAGGAATATTCTCCCATGATTTTTCTGCCCAATTCGAATTGAAAAGGGTAAAAACCAGCAGGATATAAAATAAGAAAAATGACCTCAGACTTGTCATGTCAATCAGAACACATTAGTTTTTCAGTAAAAACGATAGTGGTGCAAAAATAGGGATTTCTACTGGGAAATTGGGTCATTGAACTGTTAAAAAAACTTAAACAATGGGGTGAGTAATGCTATTTATTAGAATTTGGATTCCTGCAATACTAAAAATAAAAAGTATCAATATTTTTGTTAACTAGATAAAAACTTCATTCTTATTCCAAATATTTTTGGTTTAATTTTAAAAAATGTAAAAAAACAGTAAACATTATAAAAGCCACTGCAATTGCAATGGCTTTTATAATGTTTTACTTTTATCTCTAGCTAAAAATCTATTTAATGATCTTTTCAGGGAAAAAATCTTTTAGATCAATATCATAAATTACAGAATTACATTTTTTTTCAGAGCTATTCTCTTTAGGTACCTTTGAAATATTACTTAAAATATCATCTATATTTTCGTAAACAGCATTCCCTTTTAGATCTATGTGTACTATATTACAACGATTTATATTATCCTGTATTGAAATACTAGACTTATATGTGTTTATATCATATGGTGGATGAATATAACTGTACATCATTAGGTATTCATAATTAAAATTATTATCAACTATTATCATTGAAGGTTTAAACATATAATTACCTACTAAACCTGTATATAAAGTAATATTGTAAATAGCTTTCTTTTTATGATATATGCTTTGTCGAAATAGAGTAAGTATTCCTTTATTGTATTTTTTAGAAAAGAAAATTAGATTTACCAAATCAATATTTATATTTTTTTTATCAAAATCAAATTTTTTCCTATTTAAAATATAAAACACACTATAATTGTTATTATCTAATATCTTTATAACATTTCTTTTTTCTGTTTTTAAATCAATTGAAAATTGCCTACCCTCTATATCTGCCATTTTCATTTGAGAAAATGCATTTATGTTTATAATTAAAGCTATTAAAATTGTTAGTTTATTTAATTGTTTTAACTCCATATTTTGTCATTATAATATTAAAATTTCTTTGAGTAGCTGCTCCATCTCTATACCAAACCCGTCCTTTTATTGCTATCAATCCAAAAGTAGTAAGCTTTGTAAAACAAGAAAATAAAACCACTGCAATTGCAATGGTTTTTATAATGTTTATACATATCTCTCACTAAAAATTTATTTAATGATCTTTTCAGGGAAAAAATCTTTTAGATCAATATCATAAATTACAGAATTACATTTTTGTTCAAAACTATTCTCTTTAGGTACCTTCGAAATATTACTTAAAATATCATTTATGTTTTCGTAAATAGCATTACCTTTTAGATCTATGTCTATTAAATTGCAATAATTTTTAGTGTTCTGTATCGTAATCCACGATTTATAAACTTCATTTTCAGGTGGAGGTGGTGGCATGTAATGATATTTTATAAAATATTCATAATTGAAATCTTTATCTAGTACAGCCATTGAAGAAACAAACATATAATTATCTGCCGAACCTGTATATAAGGTAATATTATAAATATTTTTCTTTTTATGATATATGCTTTGTCGGAATAGAGTAAGTATACCTTTATTATATTTTTTAGAAAAGAAGATAATATTTGCTTTGTCACTAATACCTGAACCTAATTTTAAATCAAAACTTCTTCGATCTAAAATATAATAAATACTATAATTGTTATCATCAGATATTTTTATAAGATTCTGTTTTTGAGTCTTTGAATTAACTGAAAATTGTTTATTCTCTATATCTGCCATTTTCATTTGAGAAAATGCATTTATGTTTATAATTAAAGCTAATAAAATTGTTAGTTTATTTAATTGTTTTAACTCCATATTTTGTCATTATAATATTAAAATTTCTTTGAGTAGCTTCACCATCTCTATACCAAACCCATCCCTTTTCATAATTTTTCTGTGAAGTTTGATTAAAGCCAATAAAATCTTGAAATCTTATAGTTCCTTGACTATTTGGCCACAAACTTGAATAATCTCTATTCACAAAAACATCTCTTGATCTTATAATTGAAGAAATTCCTGTTCCGAAAAGATCATCATATCTCACAGACCAACATGATCCCATAATCAGATTCTTACCTTCTTTAACATATTTGGCAATTCCAATAAGACTTTCTATACTATTTCTTGTTTCCGCAGCCAATTTACTTTTATCAGATATATACTGTTGCATATGGCTTCCTAAAATTTTATCATTAGCTGTATGAAAGCCTGTATCTCCTACCATCATATATTTACCGGAGCTTGGGTCACGAGTAGCTTGTCCATTTTCATCAAGCACATAACGTTCACTGGCTAAACCATGGGCATTAATGTAGATATTATCAACAAGGTTGCTTCCTAAATATGCTGTTAATTTTTCTAAAGCATCTTTTAAGCTTGAAGCATCAATCACATGCCATCCATTTTTTTCAAGATCACTATTAATAAAATTTCCAAGATGTTCTTTATCTCCTCTTATAAAATTAATGATGATATTAGTCGCTGTAGCCCCACCTCCGGTTCGTTTACCAATCCAGTTATTCTCTACATATCCTGAGGTGAAATTTCCACTTCCTCCTGCAAACCACCATGAGCCATCCGGCACATTAATTTCTAATCCTCCCTCATACGGTTTGTTTCTCATCCCATCAGGATCAGTAAACATAACAGGATTATCCGCTGCATAGTGGTAAGGGCTAAATCGTCTGAACCCTTCCGCTAATGGATCTATTACGCCCCATCTTCCCAAATCAGGCATATACATCCTCGCTCCATAATCATACATACCACTTTCCTGCAATTCTTTCCCATTGTATTTGTAGCTATAGAAGCTTCCAAACGGAGAAAATATATTTCCAATATAGTTTAATCCTAAAGGATAATAGTTCCTTTCTTCAAGATCTTTCGCATTGTCGCGGGTATTTTTAGGTAAGATTCAAAATTAGGGTATTGAAATCAATACCCTAATTTTTCACTAATACATTTGAAACATTACCACTTCAACTAGCAGTAAATCATCTTATATAACCTTTTTCTGTTTATCTTTTAAAAAAAATTGAAAAAGAATCAAAAAAAGATTCCTCAAATGTAAAATAATAATAATTAGGACAATATAATACATTAAAGTTTCTATTGAACTTAGAAATTTATTATTAAAAAAGTTATTCTCTTGTGAAAAAAAACTAGTCATTCTAAGCCAATAAAAATCAATCTCATCGTTTCCACTGACAGTAATTAGACAATAAAATAACTGTAATAAGGAAAGAATGTAAAAGTTATATTTTTTAATTCTTATTTTTTTTATACTTCCAAAAATTACATTTAATATTGTACCAAAAAAAACTAATTTATCAAATGATTTAGTTGCATCATCATGAAAAAAATCAGGAGTCAGTAATATTATAATTAATGTTATTAAACTAATTAGATAAAAAATTATTTTCATTGTTTCTTATTGTTTTATTGGAATTTGCATATGAAATTTTTCTCTTAAACCCCTTACTATTTTCATACCTTCATCACCCGGGCAATAGCGATTATTAATTTTTTCTATATGTCCTCCAAGATATTGAATTCCATATTGATTATTTAAATAATTAACTAGATTTGTTAATGATTGTCTCATTTTTGGACTGGCTTCAGCACTTCCAAAATAGTATTTTTCTATTAAAAATTTTTTAAATACAAGCCCTTTATCTTGATGATCAAGATCTGCCATTAAAACAATTCCTATATTTGATGTATTAGCACCTTCAACGTGTGAACCTTTTATATATATAGGTCTTCCTTCATAAATATTCCCTTGACTATCTATCGCAAAATGATATGGTATGTCAGCATAACCTGCTGCTTGTTCTTCTATTTGCAATTGTTGGATATTCATATAATTATGTCTATTACCTGAATGATGTATAGTGATTGTATCATAATAAGCTGCTAAACTAACTGGTACCCCCTCCCAGCTTCTACCTTTTTTAATAGGATTTCTAGCCCCCCATTCTTCTCGTGAAATAATCTTAAGTCCATCTGCAAAATGTGAAAAATCAATTTCTTTGAAATAGTTAGTCCCAGGATCATTAAGATAAGCCATTATATCTTTATAAGCTTGCGTTTCTCCAAAAGTCGCTGTAGCCCCACCTCCGGTTCGTTTACCAATCCAATTATTTTCTATATATCCCGATGTGAAATTTCCACCTGCCGCTGCAAACCACCATGAGCCATCAGGTATATTGATTTCTAATCCTCCCTCATATGGTTTGTTTCTCATCCCATCAGGATCAGTAAACATTACGGGGTTATCTGCTCCGTAATGATAAGGGCTAAATCGTCTGAATCCCTCGGCTAATGGATCTATTACGCCCCATTTACCCAAATCCGGCATATACATTCTTGCTCCAAAATCATACATACCACTTTCCTGCAATTCTTTCCCGTTGTATTTGTAGCTATAGAAGCTTCCAAACGGAGAAAATGTATTCCCTATATGATTTAATCCGAAAGGATAATAATTATTGGTATCTAAAATTTCAGGATCGCCTGCGCTGTCTTTTGCAAAACTTACCCTGGTATTTCCAAGGTGGTCTTTATACTGGTAAATATAACGGTTTTCTGTGAAACTGTAATAGCCTTCCGCCGTAGCTACAAAATCAAGATTCCATTGTGGTGCAATCACTTTTCCTGTATCAGAAATCCCTTTGTAAGCCTGTTCTTCATAAGCATTACTTGTTCTACATGTTACACAGGTAGTTCCTTCTTCAAAAGTATATTGAAATCCATCCAGATAATCTGTGGTTTGAGTAGTCGTTCTTGCCACCCTTCCTGTTGTTGTAACAGTATAGATTTTTCTGTATTTGGTTCCATCTGCACGATATAAGTAATTAAGCTTATTATTAATAGGATTCCCAAATGCATTTTGTACAATGGTGAAAGTATCAGACAGGTTAAGGAAATTATAGCTGATAGATTGTATTCCTTTGTCCAGCATATCTTTCATATTTCCATTTACATCATAAGTAATGGTATTATTTCCCCCTTCATACCCCGAATCATTCAGTGCATTCTCCGTTACTTTAGTCAAGCGGTTTCCGGTATAATCATACACCAAATCATCTACTTGTGTAGCTGTTGTTCCAGATACAGGAAAAGCATTTCTTTTTAAGGTTTTAATATTTCCGTTCAGGTCATAAGTTAGATGCTCGTTATAATAATTGTTAAACGGTGCAGTAGTTCCTGGTTCAGAATACACAGCATCCTTCAGCCTGTTCAGCCCGTCATAGGTATAGGTATATCTTTTCTGTACGTTTTCCGAAGCATTCTGCCAGTCTATTTCAGCAATACTTCCATTGTATTTTCCTGAACCCACATTACTATATTCAGGATTGTTATATTTGATTCCATATCCGAATAATTTCCCGTTCAGATTAACAGGATCATTGATCTTAATGAGAGAACCTCTGATATTATAAGCATAGTCTATACTTTGAAGAGGTGTAGAAGGGTTTGTTCCTCCTACCTTTTTATTTTTCAGCTGAGATAATTCATTATATTCATTCTGAGACAGAATTTCTATTGGATTATTATCAACCTGATGCCTGTGTACCAATAGCCTGTTCTGATTATCATAGTCGAAAAATTGGGTGATAATTCTTTCCGGATCACTTTGTAATCTTTTGTGATAGACTTTACTTTGAATGGTAGTACCTGCAAAATCTAATTTTGTTTCTGTTTTCGTATATCCTCCCAAATGATTGATCGTATGGCTTCCTATAATCCTCGATTTAGAATCATACCAGGTCCAGTTGTAAGTCCAGTTATCATTATTAATATTCTTTACATAAGAAGCAGTGGGAAGGTTTTTGGTATTTTGAGAAGCACTCATATTATCCCATATTACATCCTGTCCGAAAATAGGAACTGGTTTAGGAGGAGTTCCTTGTGGATAAGTATCATAATAATTGACACTTAGAATTACCGGTGTTTCACTGTTAAAATAACTCTCTGTATAATAAACCGCAGTCCCGCTCCTGAAAAAACCAGTTGTATCTCTTTTTTCAGTAATGATAATATTTTTCAGATCGTTTTGCCTCGCAGCTCTATCTCCCCCGTTTATAAATCCCGTATAGGCTAGCCTTCCAAATTCATCATACTTGGTCATCATCCATTGGTTATTTTGCTTCATATTGGTGTCACGGGAAAGAATTAGTCGGTCAGCCTTATCATATACCATATATTCCCAATCTTTTCCTGGAAGTTTTTTTTCTACCAGCCTTCCTAAACTATCATACCGATACTGATAGCAAAGGTTGTTCAATGCATTCTGATCTACTGCTGCTTTTGCGGCTAATGGTGTAATCACAAATACCTGCATTCCAAAATCATTATAAACGTAATAAGTGTCTATATTCTGTGTTCCATCATTTTTACGGATAAGAAGAGTTTGCCCTGTAGTATTTTTAAATTCAATTGTAGTATTACCATCACTATCTGTGGAGGATGTCTTCATCAGTTGGTCAGGCCCATAAGTTCCACTTTCAACCAATTCAGAATAAGTCGCTTCATCAACCCAGGAATTGATAACAGTATATTTTTTCACTTCTCCGGCAATATTTGCACTATATTCCATCTGTACAGGATGCAGTGTCCAATCATTTCCTAAAGGCGTAATCTTATCAACCCTGCTTAAAGGAGAATTTTCAAACTGTTTTTCCGAATAAATTTTCTCCTGCCCAAATACTGCGGAAGCATTGGATAACGGAGCTGTATAAAAAGCCCCATTCTGTGTTGTATTCTGTGGGATTGGAAGATACTCTTTAGCTACTCTTCCAAATGCATCATACTCTATATGATTAACGATATCTTTTCCGGATGGCGTAGCCTTAATTGCTACCGTTTGCTTTACATTTCCAAGACCATCAAAGTATTGTATTGCTTCTGACTTTTTAATGCAGTCTCCATCAAGACAAGTTTTGGTGTATACATAATTTTCAGTAATGGTAGCATTCAGGGTCTGTGCATAAGAATATCCCGATATCCATAAAATACTGAATATATTTAAAATTCTTTTCATCGGTATTAGTGTTTATAATTATATTGATATTCTTTAATTGTTTTACCTTCTGAATCTATTGTTTTTATTAACCTGTTTGAGATATCATATACATAGGTCAATTTTACACCATTGGCCGAAACTGTTTGTGTAGTACCAATTAGTGGATCATAAGTATAAACAGCAACCGGTTTTGACTGTAATGCAGGATCTTTTCGTAAGTTTTCTAAAGCCTGCAATAAAGACACTTCATTAGCAGGATTATCCGCATCCGCATTAGATGCATTTACAGCAGCAAGAACGGACGGTAAAGTAGAGATCTGATTGTAAGTTACCCCTGTAATCTGAGCAATAGGCTGGGTCTGATAGTAACCCCATATTGTAGTAGTAGGAATTCCATTTTTTCCTGTTATTTCCACCAAATTTCCATTACTGTCATATTTATTAAATGTCATTATTGTAACAGGTGCCATGTTTTTCAAATCGTAAGTAACCACAGAAGAAGGATTCAGATGATCCGCAGAATCATATTTGGTTTCTCCTTTGCTGGTGATGCTTCCATTTATTTTGGTTTCTAACAGAATAGGAATTGAAAGCATATTGGCATTAATCAAACGGGTAATTGAAAGATCAAATGGGTACTTTATGCTTTTTTCTGTAATTTTTCCATCCGGAGAAGTATTCTTTGTATAAGCAGGCTGGAAATTAGAAGCGTTAAAAGTAGTTTCAGTAATATCTTTCAAGCTGCTTCCATTGGAATAAAATGTTTTAGATGTTGTTGTAGTTGATTTTAACCAAGCAGCTTTTGAAACATATCCCATACATAAATAGTATTCGCCTGCACTCGGTATTTCTGCCAATTCATACTCCATACTCTCGCTCGAAAGCATCTGATTTTGTTGGTTAAACATTTCTTTTTTTATTAAAAGCCCCGAAGAAACAATGTTATAGTAAGGTTTATACAGGGTATTACTGCTTGTATAATCATCCGGGGTTTTAAAATAATATTAGGTATAACCCAGATTTCCTGAGCTTCCCTCATATATCTCCTTTACGTTACTATACAATACAGTTTGATTCAGATTTCCAGACTCTTCATTGCAGACTTCTCCAAAAAATAACTTTCCACTAGAATCATTATTATTGAATGAATCATATTTGTAAGACATGGCTTTTTTTACTGTATTATCTGCATCGTAATATTTTATATTGGCAATTCGGGCTCCTATTTTCGATGGAGTAGTATTTTTGTATGGAGTAGATAAGTTTGAGATTATATAATTTTGGATGCTTCCATTCCCGTTTCCACTGATTTGCAATGTATAGGTTCCAGGGGTTAAATTATAATATTTAACATTTTCTGAACAGCCATTAGCAACTCCTATAACTTCATTTCCTGTTGATCTTAGTAATTTATAGGTTGGCGGGAGAATAATATTGCCGTGAATGTTTACGATTTCGTAAACCTCATCAATTAAAAGTTTAATAAAAAAACGTTGCGACGTTGATACCTGAAATGTATAACTCCTACTGTTATTTGTATTATAATTAACTGTATTGGTAAGACTTAAATATTGTAGCGTAGGATCGGTAATTTGATTGGTGTTAAGTTGTGAATTATTTTTATTTTCATAAACTTCATTAGCCTCAAAATTATATACTACATATCCCCCTTCAGGTAAAGTCATTTTTTTGAGGAGTCCTAAGGTATATGTTTTAGGATTAGTTTTTGCGTTGTCAGGGCACAAAAAATTCCCGTATTCGTCAGGATTTGGAGAAGCTCCATAATTGGTTTCTGAACCTGCCTCATCATATGTAAATTGCCTTCTTTCAATAACGTTTTGATTCCTGTCTAGTTTTTGAATAGATAATAGTGTTCTTTTTCCTTTATTAACATTAACTGGATAAGTGGAACTCGAAAAACTCTCATAGTCAAAACTATACTTAGTAATTAGATGAGACGACATATCTAACAAACTAATGCTTCTGATAATATAAGGGTCATCATCAGTAATTCCTTTGTATACATTTTCAAAAGTGATTTTTCCATAGGAAGTAGTAATACTTTCCATCTTACAGTTCTGATATAATAAAATACTACTATTATCTACATTTTTACTGTTTTTCTGGTAGTTGAAACTAGCTATCGTAATATTATTTTCATCAATAACCTTTGTTAAATAGAAGGCAGATTTATAATTGAAACCTTTAGGACTTGTATCAAATCTTGCAACACTGTAATCCTCAAACACATATTTAAATCCTTTGCTGTCAGTTATTTTAAAAGAGTTAAGGACAAGTGTCGCAGTATTAGAATCTCTTGTGTATTCTATTTTAACATTACTTCCTGAAATATTATTCAGCGTAAAAGTATTGTTAATGGTATCTCTGACAAATTTAAATTTTCCTGAATTACCCGGTAAATCATAATAATAAATGTCATCAAATAAATTCTTTTTGTAACTTGATTTTGTAGCATCATAATTGAATTCATCTACAGATCCATTAATTACTCTTGAAATAACAGCACCTCCTTTTAAAAGAGACCACCCAAGACCAACTTCACTAGCGGGCATATCCTGTCCTGTATTATAGGTATGATAGTTCAATGATGTAGCAATCTCAAAGTCTTTATTTCCCGTAGGTAATGATAATAAGGGAATTCCAATATTGGGAACACCAGTAGATAAAGAGACAGGAGTGTTTACATAAGACGAAAAAGAAGAAGCTGATGGTACAGGCTGGGCTGTATCCCCATAATTCCTTTCAATCTGCGATTTTCCTAAATTAAAGATTAGAAAAATCAGAGCTAAAGTAATTTTCTTAAACATGGTTTTATTTCTTGATTAATTTGGCGTTTGCCGTTTTATTATTATCAGTTTTTATAGTGATCAAATAAGCTCCCTGAACCAAAGCCTGAGTATTGATTTTGGTCACTTTGTTCTTTGTTTTAATACTTTGCAGCTGTCTTCCACTCATGTCGTACAACAGAATATCAGCATCTTTGAAGCCCTGTTCTGAGCCTGTCGAAGAATCAAAACCAATTTCTACGTAAGCATAATCTGAAACAGGGTTTGGATAGATCTTAATATCATATTTTTCAATCAGTTGATCAACCTGTTTGTCTCCCAGTTTTACAATCTTCCAGTTTTCTTTGCCTAATTCTTCTGCACTGGTTCCGGCCAGAACAATTGAACCGTCTCTATTGAGTTTTAAATCGGAAAGTCTTTCCTCTTTTTGTCTGGATTCTCCTTTCACATGTTTTCTCCACTGTTCATTTCCGTTTTGATCGAGATATAACATCCAAAAAGTTTCATCATCAGTTTGGATTCTTCCTTCAGCTTGGGTATAACCTCCTAATAGAATGCCTTTAGATAATTTGTCATCTGCTGAATGCAGAACACTTATTCCCATCAAAATATCACGGTTTTTGAAATTGTAGGATTTCTGCCACTGTTCATCCCCTCTTTCATTTAAAGCAATTAACCAAAGATCTGTTCCTTCTTCAGTACCTACAGTCTTATTTCCCGATCTTTCTGATCTTGATTCTCCGCCAATGATAAAGCCGTTTGAAGTTAATGCCAATGTTCTGATATGATCATCTGCTTTCCCTCCGAAATTCTTCTCCCATTCTATTTTTCCGGTTTTGTCTAGCTTAACAATCCAGTAATCTCCTTCGCCGAAGTTTTCCGTGGATTTTGCATTTCGGGATACGAGATTCGAGTTTTGAACGTTGGACACAGAACCTGCACCTCGCATCTCGGAACCTTTTTCAGATCCCGAAACACGAACCTCGGAACTCCTTGAATAGATACCCAATAATGCTCCTCCATCTTTCGTTGGAATCATTTTTTCAACTTCATCTAAACCTTTTCCACCTAAAATTAATTGGGAGAGTTCTTTTCCGTCTTTATCTAGTCTTGTAATCCAGACATCTTTGGAACCATAGCCTTTTGAAGAATTCTGTACATTACCAGCAATAAAGAATCCTAAATCTGTTGTTTGAATCACAGCTCTGGCTTCTTCATCAGAAGAACTTCCTAAGGTTTTCTGCCATAATTCGTCTCCAAATTCATTGATTCTGATCAGCCAGATATCAGATCCTCCTTTGGAATCTTCTTTTTTATCCAGTCCTTTTCCTGAATAAGAGGTTCCGGCTAATAAAAATCCGCCATCCTGAGTAGTAACTGTTGCTGATAGATAATCATGATTATGTCCTGAGAAATATTTTTCCCAAACTTCTTCTCCCTGCTGATTCAGTTTTACCAGGTGAAAATCGTAACCGTTGTTTTGCTTACTTGTAGAAGTCTGCTGTTTATTACTCTGAATTGAGCTTCCTGTGATCAAATACTGTTGATCGATAGTTGTGGTGACCTGGTTTAGAAAATCCTGGGTAGAGGATTTGATATCTTTTTGCCATACCACTTGCTGAGCAGACATGCTCAAGGTTACGCATACAGTAAGCGCACCGAGATAAAGTTTTCTCATTTCAATGTTGTTTTTTAAAGTTATTAATCCGTTTATTTAAAACTGCGCGAATTTAACACTTTTTAAGACATGACAATTAAATTAATGTGATATGCTTTAAATCATACTATTAATAATTGAATACTGTTTAAAATGTATTAAAGTTTATTTTGTTTTGATGTAAAATTATTTACACCCGGCGACAGAACTTGGCGTATTTTAGTATTTGATAAAAAACAGGAATAAAATAATAGAACTAGAACACTTGATACGATAGAAAAATATATGGCTATAATCTATCATTAAGAAAGTACCGCCATATTCAACAAGCAAATAGAAAATAGCATACACAGAACGAAAATATCACTATTATTCATCTTAAAAATTAGCATTTTCCTTTGTAAATATAGCTAATGCCATTATTTCTTCGTTAAAATATTAGGTTTTGGCTGAAGCCAATTGAAATTTTGTTTTTTTATTAAACGGAACTCCCTTCGTCTAGGCTCAGGATTATAGCCCGTTTCTATTGAATCATTAAAACGATTTACTCAATATTCTGAAGCGGTAATCAAAAATATGTTCCAGTTTTTTTCTTACGAAAAGGCGATGTGCAATTTCACCTAAAAATCCCATGGGAAGTTCATAATCTATAGTGTCTCTCATCAGAACGCCTTCGGCATTGGGAATAAATTCATGGTGGTGGTTCCATAGTTTGTACGGGCCTTTTTTCTGAAAATCGGTGAAGCTTTTCTGGAAATCAACCTGAGTTATTTCAGTCTTCCACTTCATTTTAATTCCGAATAATGGGGAAACATAATAATCGATGGTCATTCCTTCATAGATTTCATCATCTTCCATTTCCGTTAATACAATAAAGCCCATGTCTTTCGGAGTAATTTCTGAAAGATTGTTAGCTGAAGAAAAGAATTTCCAGGCAGTTTCTATATCACAATTGAGCTGTTGTTCACGGAAAAGCGTATGTTTCATAAGTCCGAAGATTGTATGAAACAAATGTATGACAAAGATTTAATTATAAATCCACATCAGTACAGGTTTTCCTGATTTCTGAATCATCGGATCAATTTCCTTCATTGCGTTATTAGAAACGGTGGGGCAGCCCCAGCCTTCCGGTGACCCTTTTGGAAATACTTCATTATCACTCATCATATTCCAGGAATGAAAGACAATGAATCTTTTTAATGCATTACTGTTGGTTTCTTCAAAGCCATGCATCAGGTATTTGATATTGATTCCCCAATCGCTGTAACCCCTTCCTTCCAATTTATATTTTCCCAGAGATGAAAGGTGGCTTCCGTCTTCATTACTGAATCCGGCATTTGCTTTAGATTGATCTTTACTCCAAGCATTAGAACCGCAGCCATGCCCTACCAGATATTTTTTTGAAACTTTATTATTTTTAAAATCCCAAACAAAAAAACGGTTAACACCTGAATGAAGACTCATATCAATCAGGATACAGAAATCTTTATTAAAGTTCTTTGAAGCACAGAATTTCAAAGCTTCCTCTGCTTTTATTTTGAGTTTGGAAAGATCGGCCTCCGGTCGTTTTTCTGCAACGACAGGTATTGCTGCTGCATTTATTGTATTGGTTTTTCTTTCCTGAGAACATGAACATATCCAAAAGGCGATGAAAAACAGATAAATCCTCTTCATGTATTATTTATAGTGTTGAAAAATTCCGAAATCTGAAGGTGTCCAAAGTGCAGCTTTTTGTCCTGCCGCTTTTAAAGCGTTATTTGACCAGGTATTGCATGTATAAAGAAAGCTGTAAGTACCTTTAGCATCGTAAAAAGCGTCATTATCACTATACACAGCATTGGTAGGGATCAGCATGAAGTTTCCATTTTGATCTCTGTCAAATTTATCTTCTACATACTTTACAAGATTTTCGTACTGGCTTCTGCTGATCATGATCATTTTACAATCATCTCCTTCTTTCATAGTATTATAATAAGTACAATGCATCGCAGAATCACTTAGCCAGAATGCAGCCTTTACAGCTGTTGAAAATTTCAGATCTGCCCAGGTAGGTGTATCAAGGTAGAATCCTTTGTCTCCCCATCCTATTCCGATGTACTGATAATCTGTCTTTTTTGATTTTGTATTGGCAAAAGGAATTTTCAGACTCCAGTCCTGCAGATCATTTCTTACAGGCATTACGATATCGGTATGTACTCCGTTGGTATAAATATAGATCGGTATCTCTTTCTTCTGACCATCATCTTTTGCAGAAACAGGAATATAAGGAATCAGCAGCCCAAGGATGACATAAATAATCACAATTCCTAAAATAATTCCTATCACTTTCAGGAGATACATTAATACAGTTTTCACAGTCATGTTTTTTAATAAAATTTAATCTTTAATTTTTAGTAAAAGTATTTGTTTTAATCGAAAAATTGGCTATATTTAGTTACGAAATATTCATAAATATGCGTAAAAATACTAAATCCCAAAAAAGATTTAAAGTAAGAGTAAAAACTGCTCCTAAAAGAATACAAAAAAAACGTTGATTTTCTGTGAGATTCTGATCTCCTGAAAATCTTTTTTTCTTCATAGGAAAGGCTTTTCAAGAAACTTATTGATGTAAATCTTTACCTCCTTAAAGCTAAAAAATTTAAGGAATGGTCGACTATCCGCTCTGGTTTGGAACTATCAAAAATTCCGAAGGAGGAATTGTCACCAAAAGTTTAGGGAAAAATCAGTCAGAAGACTTCTCCAAAAACTCAATATTTCTCTTGAGCCCTGCAAATTTGGTCCTTTTCACGGGGGACTTTCTGAAGATTTCAGAGAAAATTTCCTGGGTAAGTTCTTTCCATTCTCCTTTTTTAAAGTTTTTCAAAGCTTCATTAGGTTTGAAACGGCTTTGTTTGTTGGGAGCTGAGAAACGGTTCCATGGACATACATCCTGGCAGATATCGCAGCCGAACATCCAGTCTTCCATTTTATCTTTGAAATGGCCAGGAATTTCGTCTTTCAATTCTATGGTTGCATAAGAAATGCATCGGCTTCCATCTATAATTTTTTCAGAAACAATGGCATCCGTAGGACATGCGTCAATACATTTTCTACAGCTTCCGCAGTGATCTGTGGTGGCATGATCCGGGATAAGCTCCAGATCACAGATAATTTCTGCCAGAAAATAAAAAGAACCGCTTTGTTTGGTAATAAGATTGGCATTTTTACCTACCCAGCCTATTCCTGATTTTTTAGCCCAGGCTCTTTCTAAAACCGGTGCAGAATCTACAAAAACACGGAATCCAAATTCTCCTATTTCTTCCTGAAGTTCAGCCACCATTTCACGGAGTATTTCTTTGATAACTTCGTGATAGTCTTCTGCATAAGCATATTTTGAGATTTTATAATTCTCTAATATTGAAATTTTTTCTTCAGGAAAGTAGTTGTAGGAAAGTGAAATGACAGATTTAGAGCCTTCCACCAAAAGCCGTGGATCAAGTCTTTTGTCAAAATGATTTTCCATGTATTTCATTTCGCCGTTATAGTTGTTCTTCAACCATTTTTCAAGACGGGGTGCTTCTTCTTCCAGAAAATCAGCCTTGGAAATTCCACAATTCTGGAACCCAAAACTTTTTGCCTTGGATTTTATCAGTTGGGAATATTTTTCAGCGCCTGCATTCATAATTTCACACTGCAAAATTAAGATTATTTTATTAATCTTCTGATTTTGGAGGAAGTTCATACCACAACTGGTTTCTTTTCTGAAAAATTATGTTTTCATTAGGATTTTTTTCAAAAAAAAATTGCGTAATTTCGTTTCTAATTTAATGTTTAAACCTAACAACTATGTCTTTAATAGAAGTAATACAATCCGGAAACTATGAATTAATCGACGTTCGTGAGCCAATGGAGCTTGAAATGGACGGTAATATAGATGGTGCTAAGAATATTCCTCTAGGTGAAGTAGAAGATAGACAGGATGAGATTCTTTCTATTGAAAAACCGGTAATCTTATTCTGCAGAAGTGGAAACAGAAGCGGAAAAGCATTGGATTATCTTAACGCTCAAGGATTAAAGGACGGTTATAACGGCGGAGGCTGGGCTGAGCTAAAGGCTGTTCTGGAAGCAAATCAGGGAACTTTTTAAAAGTTCCTTTTTTTATACCCTTATTTCTATGAATCTGAAAAATCAATTTGAAGAGCTCTGTTCTCCGTTTACAGAAGATGGGCAATTAATCGCCAGTCTGTGGAAGGAAATTGAAACCAAATATTCTGAAAAAGGCAGACATTATCACAATCTTCTTCATCTTGAAAATATGTTTCGTGAGTTTGAAGCAGTGAAGATGAACATATCAGATTTTTCAGCTCTTTCTTTTTCGGTTTTCTACCATGATGTGATCTATGATGCAACTTCCAAAGCTAATGAAGAAAAAAGTGCTGCAAAGGCAGAAAAAAGGCTTACTAAACTTCATCTCCATCAAAATAAAATTTCAATAATCTCAGAGCAGATTCTTGCTACAAAATATCATCAGCGTTCTGATCAGAAAGACACCAATTATCTTTTGGATGCTGATCTTTCTGTATTGGGGAAAGATTTTGAAACCTATCTGGAGTACACTCAAAATATCAGAAAAGAATATTCTATTTACCCTGATTTTCTTTATAAACCGGGAAGGAAAAAAGTTCTTAAGCATTTTCTGGAGCTTGAAAGTATCTTTAAAACAGAGCATTTTAAAGAAAAATATGAAGTTCAGGCAAAGGAAAATATTGCAGCCGAACTTCAGTTACTTTAATTCAACAGTATCATCTTTAAGTTGTATCATTGAAAAAGACATCCTGATTACGAGATGTCTTATAAATATTGTGCAGAAAATTACTGATTAAGAATTTTTACCAATAAATTCTGTTGCTTTTTTCAATACAAGTTCAGGAACTTCTTTATGAGGCGTATGCCCTACACCTGGAATGATATATTTTTCTGCACTTCCACTCACTTGGGTCACTGTTTTTTCGACCTGGTCTAATGTTCCATATTCATCGGATTCTCCCTGGATGAATAACAATGGACAGGTAATATGCTTCAAAAGGTGTTCAATATTCCAGCTTCTGTAATCATCGCGGGTCCATGTTTCTGTCCAGGCTTTGAAAAGCATTTCTACTTTATCCCCATGATATTTTTGTAAACGTTCTGCAAGATTAGTTGTTTTGTAGGCATCCCATGCGTCATAAACTCCTTTCAATGTTACGTCTTCCACAAAGATATGCCCTGCTTCACAAATAACGGCTCTTACCCATTCCGGATAAACGGCTGCCATAATCAGAGCGATTGTTCCTCCATCACTATGTCCAAATAAAATAACATCTTCAATATCAGGTTCAATTTCAAGCAAGAGTTCATTCAATACATCGGCTTCTAGTGCCATATAATTCACTGATCTTTCATGAGTAGGCATGGGGTCTGATTTTCCATATCCTAAACGGTCATAGACCAGAATATTGCATCCTGTAACCTCAGACAGTTTAGCAGGAAAGTCTCTCCAAAGCTGTACTGAACCAAGTGAATCATGCAGAAAAACAATGGTAGGTCTGCCCTCAAACGGGTTATGGTGTTTTATATATAATTTATTTCCCTTTACATCAATTATTCTTCCTTCCATTGAATAAAATTATATTTAAAAAGTGGGTATTTTCGTTTCTTCGAATTCTTTTAATAAGTGACTGAAAACAGTTTCTACCGGAAGAATTTCATCAATTAAAGCAGATACCTGACCAATTTCCAGCTCTCCATCTTCCATATCACCTTCAAACATTCCTCGTTTTGCTCTGGCTCTTCCTAATGAGGCAATTAAAGCTTCTTTATCTCTTCCGGTTATATAAATATCTTCCAGCTCATTGAAGAATTTATTTTTAACCATTCTTACAGGTGCCAGTTCTTTCAATGTAAGATGGGTATCTCCTTCCTGTAATTCTGTGATTTTCTTTTTCCAGTTTTCGTGGGCACTTGCTTCTGTAGTAGCTGCAAAACGGGAACCGATCTGTACACCGTCTGCCCCAAGAATCATTGCGGCTTTCATCTGTGAGCCTAAGGCAATTCCACCTGCAGCGATTAAGGGTTTAGAAATATGTTTTTTTACATTCGGAATAAGGCAGAAGGTGGTTGTTTCATCTCTTCCGTTGTGACCTCCTGCTTCGAAGCCTTCCGCAACGATGGCATCTACTCCTGCATCTTCGCATTTCACAGCAAATTTGGTAGACGAAACCACGTGAGCTACTTTTATTCCTTCTTTCTGAAGGGTTTCCGTATAGGTTTTTGGATTACCTGCTGATGTAAATACAATTTTCACTCCTTCTTCAAGAATGATCTGAATGATTTCCTCAATATTAGGATACAACATCGGTACATTTACACCAAACGGTTTATCAGTTGCCAGTTTACATTTCCGGATATTTTCTCTCAAAATGTCAGGATACATACTTCCTGCTCCTATGATCCCCAATCCACCACAGTTGGAAACAGCAGAAGCAAGTCTCCATCCTGAGTGCCAGATCATACCTGCCTGGATAATTGGATATTTAATATTAAAAAGATGTGAAATTCTATTTTGGGTTGCCTCCATGTCATGAAGTTTTTTTGCAGCGTTAAAATCTATAAAATTGCTCATGTGTAAAAATAATAAAAACAACGATTTCCAGAGCCTTTCATGATTAAAAAATATACAGAAAACCTCACATTATTATTTTTTGTACCGCTCTAAAATCCTGTCGATTATAAAACTTATTTTGAAAAATTTTTGAGCAAGTTCATGAATGTTCTTTTCTATATCATCAATGTTTAATTCTATCCAGCCCTGCATCAATGTCAGTGGGCCATAATCTACACTTACATTGGGCCAGTCTTTCTGGTATAATAAAAACTCTTTCCTGAAATTTTGAGCAAAATCTCTGGCGGGTATTTTATAGTCTTTCAAAGCTCTTAGTTTAAGGGCATGAATGTTATAATAGATCTTATTTTTCCGGATCGTCTCATCATTTACCCAAATCGAAAAGAAAATTCGTCCCACAGCATTTAAAGGCGACAAAAGATCTCCGGACCATTCCGGTTTATAAACTTTAAGTGCTACAGATTCTAAAATGGTACCAACAGATAATTCCAGTCTGTATTTACTAAGTGTTTCTTCAGGAATTTCAGATGCAGCAAGATAAAATTTTTCAAGGTAAAGAGTATAATCCATATGCTCAGTTTTTGTAAATATATCAATAAAAAAAACCTTCAGAAGTTCTGAAGGTTTTTTTTATTATTTTGCCATGGATTGTTTGTTCCAGTTCGACTTAAAGTTACAGCTGCCGTAACGTTTGTCGATTGAAATAAAGGTGGTTGGCAACTTAGAATTGACAAACTTTTCAACCATTTCACTTTTCTTTTTGTTCAGTGCCATCTGCTTGATTCTACTGAAATCTGTTTCCAGTGTAATCTGGTGAGACGGAATCACCTCTTCAATTTTAATGATCTTGATCTGCTTTCTTTTGTTTTCTTCATCTTCGAAAGCGGTAGTGATGTCTCCTTTGTTCAATCCTGCTAATTCGTAGCTGATTGTTCCGGGAATACTTTCTCTTTCAATTTTATCAGAACCATCTGCTCCAGGAATTATCCCGGCGTTGAATTTTGTTCTTTTATCATCAGAAAATTTAAAAGCAGCATCTTTAAATGTCATTTTCCCATCTGCAATCAGACCTCTGATGCTGTCTAATTTTGCTTTTGCAGTTTTAATCTCATCATCAGTAGGTACTGCTTTTAACAAGATATGTCTTGCATCATATACTTTACCTGATCTTTTTAACAACTGGATAATATGGAATCCGAATTCAGATTCAATAGGATCGGAAATTTCATTTTCCTGAAGGTTCAGTGCAGCGGCTTCGAATGGCTTAACCATCTGTCCTTTATTGATATTTTTATATAAACCTCCGTTGGCAGCAGACCCTTCATCTTCAGAATAAATTCTTGCCTGGCTTTCAAAAGTTTCACCTCCTTCAATATCTTTTTTGATTTTTTTCAACCTGTTGATCAGATCTTGTTTATGAGCTTCCGTTAATGTAGGATAGATCATAATCTGAGCCAGGGTAACTTCATCTTTTATCTGTGGCAGCTGCGTTTTATACATATTATAAAAATCAGTTACCTCATTTGGAGTTACGTCTGCTTTATCAGTAACTCTCTGGTATTTTGCCTGTCCGTAATACTGGTCTGTATCTATTTTCTCAATAGCATTTTTCAGTTCATAAGCATTTCTGAACTTATAGGCTGCAAGCATTGTCTTTTCATCCGGAAATTGAGAAAGCATCTGACGATATTTTGCATTAGCCTGTTCTTTGATTGCTGCAGAACGGTTTTCAATTAAGGTATCTTTTTTTGCTTCGTATACAAGAAGCTTGTTGCTGATAAGGTTTTCCAGGAACTCACATTTGTCTGTATTCGCAGCTCCCTGTTGTTTTCCATAATTCATCTGCTCGTTTACATCAGATTCCAAAACAATCTCATTCCCGATAACAGCTGCAATACCATCCACCAAATCTCCTTGTTTTAGCTGGGCATTCATCATATTTGAAGAGAATATCATGATGAAAATCCCAAGGAGAAAAGTGATTTTTAGTTTATTTGTCATTTTACTATTTTAACAAGTTGCAAATTTAGAATTCTTAACGAATTTCACTCAATTTTTTATTATAAATATTTCTTAAAAAGACTTATTTACTGCAGTTCAACATCAAAAGTGGTCAATTCTTTGAATTGTCTCAATCTGTTGAACATATCTGCTTCGCTTACTTCTTCTATTCTTTCTGTTCCGAATTTTTCTACGGTGAAAGAAGCCATTGCAGATCCTACGATAAGAGCAGATTTCATTGTTTCGAAATCAATTTTCTCTTTTTTAGCAAGGTATGCAGCAAATCCTCCTGCAAATGTATCACCAGCTCCTGTTGGATCAAAAACATCTTCCAACGGAAGTGCAGGAATAGCAAATACTTTATTATCATGGAAAAGTAAAGCTCCGTGTTCTCCTTTTTTGATGATTACGTAATCAGGACCCATTGTGTGAATCTTCTTAGCAGCTTTTACTAAAGAATATTCTCCTGAAAGCTGTCTTGCTTCTTCATCATTGATGGTAATAACGTCTGTTTTAGCAATCATATCCATTAAGATATCCCATGCAGAATCCATCCAGAAATTCATGGTATCAAGGATAACCAGTTTAGGACGGTTGTTCATTTTTTCAAGTACAGATAACTGAACTCCCGGGTGTAGGTTTCCAAGTAATAAAATTTCGGCATCCTGCATTGAATCCGGGATTTTCGGATCAAAATTCTCCAAAACATTTACTTCTGTAGCCAACGTATCTCTTGTGTTCAGGTCATTATGGTATTTTCCGGACCAGAAGAACGTTTTTCCTTCTTTTACGATTTCAATTCCTTCGATGTTTACATCTCTGTTGGTGAACATATCAAGATGTTCTTGTGGAAAGTCTCCTCCTACTACAGAAACAATTCCGGATTTAACGCCTAAAATTGATGAAGTGATTCCGATATAAGTGGCTGCACCTCCTAAAATTTTGTCCGTTTTACCAAATGGTGTTTCAATTGCATCAAATGCAACACTTCCTACAACTAAAAGTTTCATATATTTTTCAATGTATATTAAAAGTAATTATTTTTTCCATTCAAAAGTGTCCAGCAGGTGTTTCATATCATTTTTGATATAGTTCACTGCAGGCGCCAGAGAATCCGGTTTCGGTCTCGTATTAAAGTATAAGTAAGCAGTAACGAAGTGTTTCGTACTGTCTGTAATGTAAAACTGAAGATTGGAAGCACTCTGCCCTTTCAGCTCATAGAAGTTCCCGTATACTTTCTTTTCAGGGTATTCGAAGGATTTTGTATCTATGGAGCTGGCTTTAATGGTATGTTCGTATACCATTTTTTCTGCTTCTTTGATGTGATCTGCAAAGTCGTTTTGTATAGGGTAATAGGTAACGAAAAGCTTTGCCTTCATTTTAGGATAATTCAGATAGAACCAGCAAGGCTTTTTTGCGGGTGCTATTGATGCAAATTCCGAATATTCGAAGGTATAGGCACAATCGTTTTCAAACTTTTGGTATTTCGGTGCAGGATATTCAAGACGCAGTTCTCCATAAGGTTTTGGTGAAGGGTCTTTTCC
Source organism: Chryseobacterium sp. 'Rf worker isolate 10' (assembly GCF_050753305.1). Classification (NCBI taxonomy): domain Bacteria; kingdom Pseudomonadati; phylum Bacteroidota; class Flavobacteriia; order Flavobacteriales; family Weeksellaceae; genus Chryseobacterium; species Chryseobacterium sp. 'Rf worker isolate 10'. The sequence goes on along the minus strand of NZ_JBOZOF010000001.1, from coordinate 152,218 downwards.
ACATGAAATTAAAAGCAGTGATACAAAAATAAAAATGACTTTTTTAATCATTTTGCAAAAGTACAAATTAGATTTCAGATTTCGGAAGACAAATTTCAGTCTTTCAGAGAGTTTTGAATGTAATTTTCCAGAGGCTTTGGAAACGATTTTTCATGAGAGCCCTCAACATCTGTAATCAGGTACTGATTTTCAGTTATAAAATCATTCCATATCTTCTCAGAAGTAACCTCAACATTCCATATTTCAATACTTAAATTCTTGTGGGTCAGTTTATGATTGACTGTTTTTGAACCTGTAATGAATGTTTCCATATCTGAAGAAATTCCATCAGGAAATTCAAATAATTTTTTCCAGATGAAGTCATCTGCTCTCTGACGGATCAAAAATTGTCCGTTTCTATGGATAAAATAATAGGTCAGAGCCAGGTCTTCTGCTTTTACTTTTTTTGTTTTTACAGGATAGGCAGAAATTTTCTGCATAGAAAATGCCAGGCAGTCTTCATTCACAGGACATTCTCCGCAAAGTGGATTTTTGGGTTTACAGATCTCTGAACCAATATCCATCATCGCCTGATTAAAATCCCCAACATTTTCCGGCATGACCAAAGCAGCCAGCTCAGAGAAATAGGCAAAAGCTTTTGAGTTCGAAATATCAAAGTCATCAGCAAAAAGACGGCTCAAAACACGGTAGAAATTACCGTCAACAGCAGGCATTCTTCCACCGAAACAGATACTTGACACTGCAGCAGCAGTATACTTCCCTACTCCTTTTAATTTTAGAATTTCTTCGTATTGGTCAGGAAAGACACCCAGATAATCGTTCATGATCTGTTGGGCAGCTTTATGAATATTGATGGCTCTTGAATAATAGCCCAAACCTTTCCAATAAAGCAAAACTTCATTTTCTTCAGCTTCTGCCAACGTTTTTACATCAGGAAATCTTTTAATGAAATTATTATAATGATTTAATCCCTGATTGATTCTCGTCTGCTGAAATACGATTTCACAGATCCAGATTTTATACGGATCTTTCGTCTGTCTGAAAGGCAGATCTCTTGCATTATTTTTATACCATTCAAGGATTTTGCTGCCAATATGCAGAAAATCTGAACTTTGGTTATCCTTCTCCAAAAATTTTTGTTTTGCTTTTTAAAGATACTTCGACTTCGCTCAGTATGACATTGCTAATACTAACTATTTTTTTTAGTAATTTATATTTTCGTAACGAACATCGTTCACGAAGCATCTTATATTTTGCAAAGATAAAACTTATTTAACAGAATATACGGGAGCAGCTTTTAACCATTGATATTTCAGGTTCCTGTCTTTGGCTATGAAACGGTAGCCTTCCAGTTTTTTCAGATAAACATACATGGAATCACTATTTTTAATCTTTAATTTATATTGGGATAAAAACAGCATTGGCATATCTACAGTAGAATCTCTTACCGTTTTCAATACTTTCCCAGATTTTACTTTATAGAGAAAGAATGATTTTCCGCGGCCTTTTGAACTGTCTGCCAGCTTTACATCTGAACTTGCAATGACGAGTTCACTGCCATCAAAACACTCATCTTTATTCATAATGTATGCTTTTCCTTCCTGACGTTCGTGTGCGAAAAGATCATTTTCATAACTGCCGGGACTTTGGTATTTTTTTTCACAGCTTATCAAAATGACCATCAATACAATGGGCAAACCAATGATAAGCTTTTTATTCATATTCAATTTCATAGGTGTTGGTTGAAAAAAAACCGATGTAAAATTGCATCGGTTTTTGTTATGTAAAGTACGTTTATGTTACTCCTGAGTATATTCTGCATCCCATTCGTTACCATCATCTCCCTTGTGTCCGTCCAATTTAATAACGAAACTTTTTGTAGGGAAATAAGGCGTCATACGGATATCCAGCCACACTCTGTCTTTGTTTACTCTATCCTGCTCGAAACGAACAATTTTGAATTTTTCAATCAATTTGTCCGGTCCTTTGATATTATCAAGGAAGGTTACGATTTGTCTTCTCAAATCGTCTTCGTTTTTAGCATTCCAGTTTTCGAAAGCTCTTCTGTTCAGGAAGTCAAGCAATACTTTGGTTACATAGTCGAATACACGAACTACAGAATACGTCTGAAGACCGATATTATCTCCTGTAAATAATGTCTTCGCAGAGAAGGCCATAATTTTTCCGTACTCGTTTACCATTGGTACGAGACCCATTTTTTCCAACTGAGAAATTTCACTTTTCTTCAATTCGAATTTTACGGCGTCTACTTCGTTGATATTACCATGTTTTTTACCTGCTGCTACCTGAGACATCAGTGTTTTATGGATTTTTCCGGCTAATGAAGTGGAAGGTGGAAGTTCTACGTTCTCTTCTTCTCCTACTTCTTCTGCTTTACCACGTCCTACCAGCCAGTTACACGTCATAATAACGTTACTTCTGTGAAGTTCTCCCCCTGTAAGGTTTGCAGAGTGGAATAAATCTACAACGTCATCTGGTTTATCAAGATTGGCGAAGTCTGTAACCATCATTACTTTGTTTTCATTACAGATTTTTGCCCACTTTTCGATAACCTTATTGGATCCTAAATATCCTGGTATTGCAAGGATTGAATAGTTGTCTCTAAGGTCCAGACGGTCGTAATAATTTTTGAATTCTTCTGAAATTGCATCAATGAACAAAGGATTATCCAGATCGGAAACCTGCTCAAGGCTTGCATTTACGATACTTACGTTATCCACTTTGTCCAATTCTGTATTTTTGTAGAATTGAGCTACTGTTCTGTAGTTGGTTTCCAACAGACGAACGGCATCCAGTGTATTTTTTAAGTTTGTTTTTAAGTTTTGATCGGCCTGTTGTGCTTTACTTTTGCACGTATCAGCCATTTTATCTGCAGATTCACTCCCTTCTAAAAGGTTTACCCAAAGATTGATCTTTTGAAGAAGTTCTTTTCTTTCGTCTGCTTTATTGCTGTCATTCAGGAAGATTTCTTTTCTTGCCTTTCTTGTTGGGTTCATATTGGCGATACCGTCTACAACGGATTCAACAAAGCCAAAACCACCCATTTTATTAAGCTCTGCAAGCGGGTTGCCTTTCGGCTGCCCTGAATGTTGCTGCTGCCCCTGCTGTTGGCTTTCTTGTGCCTGTAATTTGCTATCCATGATTTAATGTAGTCTTTAATTATTTTTCAAGTTCTTGTGCCACTTCTTTCAATACTTCTACGAACGCTGCTCTTGTCTGATCGTTCTCCAGCATGTTGCGTAGAATTTTGTTGGTTTTCAGCTGGCGTACTATTTTATTGTACTGCTCCTGCTCCATGCTCAGTTGCTGCAGATAATCTGATTTCTGAGTAAGGCTTTTAGGGGTAAAGTCTCCAAGGTTTTGAAAACGGAATTCTTCTTCTACCATTCCACCATCTTCTGTTTCATGTTGTACAGATATTGCAGGCTGAAAATGTTTGAAAACGTCTTCCACTGTTTTTAATCCTGTTACGATTTCAGGAGTATAAGACTCGTCTGTTGTAAGTTGGCTTACTATCAGTGATTTATTTTCCTGTATTTCCTGAATAGCTTCATTAGCGTCCACTTTTACTTCGTTTCCGCCAACACCATAATTAAACATTGCCATATTATTGTTATTTTGAGATTTATTAATTTGGTTTGGATCTGTCTTTGAGTAATTTACAGATGAATCAAATAAATTACCAATCCAGTGTTTAAATTTAAAAAAAAACTGTAACATACAAAATTTTACTAAGATTTTTCTTGGATCATCTAAATTTATCTACATTTATTCAACATAAAATCACCATATTACGATATCACTAAGCTATGAAAAAATAAATAAAAAAATCTAAGAAAAAATAAATAAAATTTTTATTCGCTTTAGTCTTATCCAAAAGTATCAAATAGATTTTAAAATAGGAATTCCTCAGACGTTACAAAAAATATTCTTTATATTTAAAGAAAGTGAACTGTGTCATGAAAGATGTAAAAATAGCTTTTAGAAAACCCATTTTTCCAGTTTCAGAAGCATTACAGCAATATTTGGAAAAATATAACAGAACCACCAAGATTAAGTTTCTGTATGAAGATCTCCTAAGGTTTACTGACAGTGTGAGTATTCTGGATAAAGACGGAAAAGATACTTTGTGGCTTGGGGTATTGTATCCTGAATTTGAGTTTAAAGAAATAGAGGCTAATTTAAATAAGATATATACCCTTCTTCATTCTGATGGAGATATTGCGACTTTGCCTTATCTGAAAGTGGATACCATCGACTTTTGTACTTTCGGAAACTCTAAGCCCTTTAGGATTCGAGTGAGAAATATTCTTAATGATAATTATACGTATTTTTATATTAAACAGGCGGATGCTTCCCGGATATTCGGGCTGGAGCTTGAAGACCTGCTTTCTCCCAACCGGATTAACTTTCTGGTTTATAAAAATACTTTGATAGAGGAGCATATTTTAGGAATCCCCGGCGATGTTTTTATTCAGAAACATCTGTTTAACTGTACGGAATTGGAAAAGGCACAGATTTCCAAAGAGTTTGTAAAATTCAATGAGCGCTGCCTTATTGGACTTCTTGGTGACATGCGTTCTTATAATTATGTTGTGATTCCAATACACGATTTCGACCAGGTGATTTACAGAATACGTCCTATCGATTTTGACCAACAAACGTATGAGGGGAATTTGAAAGTTTATCTTCCACAGTATTTCAAAGAAAACAGTCAAATGGTGAATATGGTACTGGAAAAACTGAAGCCCAGTTCAATAGAACAATACCGTAAAGAAGTACGTTCACAAATCGTAAAAAGAGTGACCAGCAGCCAAAACAGATTCGATGAACTCATTTCTATCATGAAAAAAGATAATATTGCGCCGGAAGCCAATGTTATAGAATTAAGGACAGCTTTACAAAAACTCACTTATGATGTGAATTTTAAGTATTGTGCAACGATGGGAGATATTATAGAAACCGGAATAAGATTTGTTCTCCGGAATTATAAGAAAGAATATTAAAAAGAGAATCCGTCTCACATTGAGGCGGATTCTTTCTTTTCTAACAATTTTTAGGTAAAATTACCAGATTTTTATTCTGTCCTGAGGAGTTTTATACAATTTGTCCCCAGGTTTGATATCAAATGCTTTGATGAATGAATCCTGATTTACCAACGGTCCAAATGCTCTGAACATTCCCGGAGAGTGCGGATCTGTTTTCACCTGATTGATCATGTACTGATCAGTAGCTTTAGTTCTCCAAACAGTTGCCCAGCTCATAAAGAATCTCTGATCCTGAGTGAATCCGCTGATTTTCCCTGGGTTTCCTTTATCTTTTAAATACATTTGAAGCGCATCGTAAGCCACTGCTACTCCACCTAAGTCACCGATGTTTTCACCACTTGTGAATTTACCGTTCACGAAGCTTCCTTTTACAGGTTCGTAAGCACTGTACTGAGCGGCTAACTGACCTACTTTTGCATCAAAGTTCTTACGGTCAGCATCACTCCACCAGTTATTCAGGTTACCATCTCCATCGAAACGTGAACCGCTGTCATCAAATCCGTGAGAAATCTCGTGACCGATAACGGCTCCGATTCCTCCGAAGTTCACTGCTGCATCAGCTTTAGGATTATAGAAAGGCGGCTGAAGGATCGCTGCAGGGAATACAATTTCGTTGTTTGATCCGCTGTAGTATGCATTTACAGTTTGTGGAGACATACCCCATTCTGTTTTGTCAACAGGCTTTCCTACTTTGTCCAGACTTCTCTGATACTGCCATGCTGCTACATTCTGAAGGTTAGAATATAGGGTAGCACCTTCTTTTGGAGATTCTACTTTTAATTGAGTATAATCTTTCCATTTATCCGGATAGGCAATTTTTACAGTAAACTTGGATAGTTTTTCCTGAGCTTTTACTTTGGTTTCAGGAGACATCCAGTCTATATTGGCGATGTGTGTTTTGAATGATTTTAAAAGGTAATCAATATAGGTTTCCATCTGCTTTTTAGCTTCAGGAGTGAAGTATTTGTCTACATATAGTTTTCCGAAAGCTTCTCCAAGAACTCCGTTTACAAGAGTAAGCCCTCTTTTGTTCATCGGACGCTGTTCTTTCTGACCCTGTAAATATTTAGCATAGAAATCGAATCTGATCTGCTCTAAGCTGTCGTTCAGGTTGCTTGCATTTCCGTTGATGATATGATATTTCAGATAGTCTTTCAGTAAAGGAAGGTTTTTCTGTGTGATAAACTGATCCATATTCTGGTAATATTTCAGTTCTCCGATGATCACCCGGTCTGTATTTACCCCTGCATCTTTCAGATATTTGGCAAGGTCTACGTTTTTCACAAGTCCGGATAATTCTGATACGTTTTTAGGATTGTATCTTAAATTAGCATCTCTGTTCTGCTCAAGCGTCAATAAATAATTGGCAAGCTGTTTTTCAAAGTCTACCACATTCTGTGCTGCCTGAGGAGAATTTTTATATCCTAAAACACCAAATAACTTTCCAACGTAAGTCTGATATTCTGCCAGTGTTTTAGTATTGGCTTCGTTTACTTTCTGGTAATAGTCTCTTCCTAATCCCAGATCCGGACCGCCAAGATATACAGCATTCATATTGGAATTCTTCATATCAGCACCCACTCTCCATCCGTAGAAAGAGTTATCACCTAATTTTGTAGCTTCCAAAAGGTATTTCTGAAGGTCACCAACACTTTTAATAGCATCTACTTTAGCAAGATCAGCTTTGATAGGCGCCAGACCTTCTGCATTTCTCTTACTGGTATCCATGAAAGAGGCATACAGGTTCTGGATTTTCTGCCCTTCAGATCCTGCCGGGTATGATTCTGTAAGGATTTTGTTTAAGATATCTAATGAAGCATCATCCACATTTTCTCTCAACGCATTGAAAGAACCCCAATTGGCTTTATCGGAAGGAATCTGAGTAGTTTTCACCCAATTTCCGTTCACATAGCTAAAAAAGTCATCCTGCGGACGGACACTGGTATCCATATACGATAAATTGATCCCCTCTTCTTTTGCTTCTTCTTTTACCGGTTCAGCCACTTTTGCTGTAGCTTCAGTTTTATTGTCTGTCCCTGCAGTCTTAGCTGCACCACACGAATTAAGAAATACGATACCCGAAAGGGCAAGTATTCCAATATTTAGCTTTTTCATTAAAGATAATTTTTGATTTTACACAAACTTACCAAATATACAAACTTTAATGATATGTAATGAATGATAATTGATATATGGGAATGTAAGGTTAAAAATTTAAAGTTTTGAGTTTAAGGTTTAAGGTTTAAGGTTTAAAGTTTAAGGTTTAAGGTTTGAAGTTAATGGGTAGACCACCTCGTCAAAAATTCTTTGAATTTTTACCACCCCTCCGAGGGAGGGGAATGATGGAAGCCGTTATGACAAAGGTACTCTTCCGATTCCCTAATCCCTATAACCTTTTACCTGCAACCTATCACCTGCTACCTCCTATAAAAACAAAACCGCCCATTGCTGAGCGGTTGTTATTTTTACCAGATTTTGATTCTTTCTTTCGGTGTTTTGTATAGTTTGTCTCCTTGTTTTACATCGAATGCTTTATAGAAAGCGTCAACGTTGATTAGCGGACCAAAACTTCTGAAATATCCTGGAGAGTGCGGGTCAGTTTTCACCTGATTCACCATATATTTCTCACTTGACAATGTTCTCCAAACCGTTGCCCAGCTTAGGAAGAATCTCTGATCCTGAGAGAATCCACTGATTTTCCCTGGGTTTCCTTTGTCTTTTAAATACATTTGAAGAGCATCATAAGCGATATTTACTCCACCTAAGTCAGCGATGTTTTCACCGTTTGTGAAAGTACCGTTTACAAAAGTTCCTTTTACAGGCTCGTATTTGTCATACTGAGAAGCAAGGGCTTTTGTAGCTTTTTCGAAGTTCGCTTTATCTTCCGGAGTCCACCAGTCTACCAAGTTACCATCAGCATCGAACTGTGCACCTGAATCATCAAATCCGTGGCTCATTTCGTGACCGATAACTGCACCAATACCTCCAAAGTTTACAGCAGCATCAGCTTTAGGGTTAAAGAATGGCGGCTGAAGGATTGCAGCAGGGAATACAATCTCGTTGTTTACCGGGTTGTAATATGCATTTACAGTCTGTGGAGTCATTCCCCATTCTGTTTTATCAACCGGCTTACCAATTTTAGCTAAGTCTTTGTTATACTGCCATTCTCCGATGTTCTGAAGGTTTTTGTAAAGGTTTCCACCATTCGCTTCAGAAAGGATATTTAATTTTGAATAGTCTTTCCATTTGTCCGGATAAGCCACTTTTACAGTAAACTTGTTCAGCTTCTGCATTGCTTTTTCCTTCGTTGTAGAAGACATCCATGCTAAATTATTGATATGAACTGCGAAGCTTTTCTTTAAATAATCGATCAATTCTACCATCTGAGCTTTCGCTTCAGCAGGGAAATATTTCTCAACGTATAATTTTCCGAAAGCTTCACCTAAAGAACCGTTGATCAGCTCAAATCCTCTTTTGTTCAGAGCTCTTTGTTCCTGTTGTCCTCTAAGGTATTTACCATAGAAAGCAAACTTCATATTTCCTAAGTTTTCACTTAAATAAGAAGCGCTTCCGTGGATCATGTGGAATTTCAGATAATCTTTGATTACAGGAAGATTCTGAGCATTTACTAGTTTATCGAAGTTCTTATAGAATCCTAATTCACTGATAATTACTTTATCAGAATTTACTCCTACTTTTTTAAGATATCCCGGAAGATCAACATTTTTTACCAAAGCAGAAAGTTCAGCCATCGTTTTAGGATTGTACTGAAGTGTGTTATCACGGCTCTGCTCGTTTGTCAGGTAAGTATTTGCGATGCTTTTTTCATAATTAACGATACCTTTTGCTGCTTCATCAGCATTTTTGTATCCTAATTCTTTTAGCATTGAAGCTACATATTTCTGATATTCAGCAATAGCTTCTGTATTTTTCTCATTTACTTTCTGATAGTAATCTCTTCCTAAACCTAGAGAAGCATTACCTAAGTAAACAGCATTCATTTTAGAATCTTTAAGGTCTGCATCTACTCCCCATCCGTAGAAAACGTTTTCCCCTTCTTTGGTTACAGAAGTAAGATAGTTCTGAAGATCAGCCATGTTTTTAATAGCATCAATCTTATTCAGGTTTTCCTGGATTGGTTTGATTCCGTCTGCATTTCTCTTCTGCATGTTCATATAAGTAGCATACAGATCCTGAATTTTTTTCCCTTCACTTCCGTCAGCAAATTTATCTTTCAGAAGAGAGTTCAGGATTGTCATGGAATTGTTATCCGTGTCCTCAGCCAGTTTGTTGAAGCTTCCCCAAGTTGGTTTGTCAGATGGAATTTTGGCAGTTTTCATCCAGGTTCCACTTACATAGTTGTAAAAATCATCCTGAGGACGCACCGAAGTGTCCATCAAGCTAAGGTCTAAGCCTTTGTCTGTGTTATTCACTGCTACTTTAGCAGCTTTAGCTTGTGCGCTCATAGTCGTCTGAGTACAGATCCCTGCTATTAAAAACAAAGAAAGCGTTATTTTTTTCATTATGATAACAATTTTTAGAATATGTATGATTTATTTCGTATTTGTTACTTTTCAACGAAACAAATTTAAACAAATAACGTCATAGCATGATAAGAATTTATAATTTAGAAAGTTGGAAGCTGGGAGGAGGAAGCTGGAAGCTATAAGAATCGTAAAAAATGATAACATCACTGTAATTCTATTTTTAAAAGTAGTTTTATTATAGTTCTCAGTAATGATAAAATAAAAGTTACTTCCAGCCTCATTCTTCCCGCCTCCAGCCTTCATTAAGAAGTTGCTATCTCTTTTACATTCCCGGTTCTTTTCAGGAATCCCCAGGACTGCATTTCGCCTTTCAATGCTTTTCTTAAACTTTTAAATAATACAATATACATCAGCCATCTATATCCGAATCTCTGTGGAATAACATACAGGAGATTAATCAGTTTTTCCCGCTGCATGATGAATGCGATTAAAGCTAATGAAGCATCCACCAAAAGGAAGATCAGATAATAGGTAAATATTTTATCTCCGTTTCCGGATAGGATTCCAAAAAACATAATCACGTCTGCCAGTGGTGAGAAAAATGGTATGATGTATTGGAATAATAAAATATTCGGCATTGCCCAAAGTCCCAATCCTTTATATTTGGGGTTAAGGAAAGTCTGTCTCTGCTTCCAGAACATCTGCATGATTCCGTATGTCCATCGGAAGCGCTGTTTTAAAAACTGTTTTACGGTTTCCGGAGCTTCTGTGACTGCAACAGCTCTGTTTTCATTGGCAACTGTATATCCGGCTTTTAATATTTTTACGGTAATATCACAATCTTCTGCCAAGGTATCGGATGAATATCCTCCTGCTTCAATAATCACAGATCTTTTAAATGCCCCGATAGCTCCCGGAATTACGGTAATCGCATTGATGTGAGCATACGCCAGCCTGTCAAAATTCTGACTTGTCGTATATTCTATAGCCTGCCATTTGGTGAGCCAGTTGACTTTGTTTCCTACTTTCACATTTCCTGCTACAGCTGCTATTTTTTCTTCCGGATCTGAATTTAAAAACCTTGCGATCATATATTTCACCGCATCCTGCTGCAGCTTGGTATCTGCATCAATACATACTACATATTCTGCATCAGTTTCTGAGATTCCAAAGTTTAGTGCAGTTGCTTTTCCACCATTTCTTTTGGTGAAAATTTTCAGTTTCGGATGATCCGGGAATGCTTCCAATGCTTTTTCATAAGTAGAATCCTTACTTCCGTCATCTACCATAATAATATTAAAATTAGGGTAAGTTTGTTTCAACAAATTCTGCAGGGAAGAAACAATATTCACTTCTTCATTATAAGCAGGAACAATGATTGAAACCTTAGGATAGGATTCTAAAACCGGAAATCCATCCAGTTTTTTCTCTTTTTTTCTTTCTTTAAAAGCCCAGTATGCCATCAACAATAATCGGATCAGCCCCAACACAATGAAAATGGTAAACAAAGCAACCAGAAAATGGCTTATTCCATAGATGACAGTAGCCAATACAAGGTTCAGCTGCATAATATAATACGACTTCGTTTTAGGAACTTCAGGCATCAGTTCGCTTCTGCTTTTGTGTAAAATATTCGTCAAGTTGGTAAAATGATAACCTTGTTTCTGAAGAGTTGGGATCAGGATTTTTAAAGCTTTTACCGTTTCTTCTCTGGTATCACCGCCTGCGTCATGAAGAAGAATTATATTTCCTCTCTCATGTTTGATTCCGGCCATTACACGTTTTACAATTTCATCTGCTTTTATTCCCGGCTGCCAGTCTTCAGGGTCTATATTTTCCCCGATATCAAGGTAATTTTGCTGTCTTGCCAATGCTACCGGAATAATCTCTTCTGAAGTGGTAGGCTCCGAGTCAGCATTATAAGGTGCTCTGAACAGAATTGTACTGTGACCTGTGATACATTCAATCAACAGTCTGGTCAGTTTCATTTCCAGCAAAGCTCTTTGCGGACTTACTTTTGCTACATTTTCATGAGTAAAGGTGTGATTTCCTATTTCGTGTCCTTCACGGTAGATTCTTTTAACGAGCGGAAGGTTTTTTTCTGCATTCAGTCCTACCAGAAAGAATGCTGCCGGAACATGATATTTGGACAGAACATCCAATACCTGCGGAGTATATGTTTCATCCGGACCATCATCAAAAGTGAGGACGAGTTCTTTCTGAGGAGCACTTCCATATTTTTTCACCTCGTAAGAACTTGGATAAGTGATATAATTCTCGTCTGTGATAATTTTCTCTTTTGGATCAATTTCCAGTGCAATTTTTCCGTCATGAGGCGTATTCAAAACATCTAATACTTCTCCGTCTCCGATGTAATCCACCATCGTCTGCCCTTTTACATTTTCCAGTGTTTTTAAATTCAGCTTGGAGAGGCCGGCGAACGTAAGGTCTTTATCGTAGAAATTCCAGACTCTGCTGTCTTCACTTCCGAGTCTCCAGAGTGCTGTTCCTGCCAAAGGATATTCTGAGGAAAAACGCATCGTATTAAAAATAGAAGCCGCATCATTGAAAAATACGGTGTGGGTTAAATTTTTAGAATCTGTATAAGAATAATTTAAATTAAAAGTATTGTCATTAAAATCAATAACCGCTTTACTGGCACTGGCTTTGGTAATCGCCTGCATATAAGTAACAGAGGTATTATCATCCTTATTGGAACTCCAGTCATATCCATATGCTCCCAGACCCAGAATAATTTTTTGCGGGGAAACTTGTTTTACGATTTTCCCGGTCTGTTCTTCAATCCATTTTTGGGAAGAAACCGGACCGGCATCACTTCCTGCAGAATACTCATCATAAGCCATCAGCACAAAGTAATCTACATAAGGATTCAGTCTTGGAATATTGTAATCATCGTTATCCGTCATAATATCCATGGTTACCAGCAAATTATTCTTTTTGAAAGTCTCAGAAAGCTCTTTCATAAAGGCGATCAGATTCTCATCAGAATTCAGGTTCATATCTTCAAAGTCAATATTAATTCCTTTGAAATGATATTTTTGACATTGTTGGGTAATCTTTTGAATCAGATGGGTTCTTTTCTGTGGATCATTAAGAACTTTTACAAGTCCTTCTGAGCGGAATTCTCTGTCGGAGTTGTTACTCAGCATCGGCATAGCAGCAACACCTGTTCTTTTGATTACTTTGTATCCTTCCGGATCCACATTGGTTTTCAAATCTCCTGTTTTGGGATCAAGGAAAAACCATTCAGGGAAAACAAGATTGACATGTCTGATATTTCTTTTCAGAGACATCAGCGACTGGGGATCCCATGCCACATAAAATGCAGACCGGATTCCTCCCGGAAACTGAGCCCAGTTTCGGTTCTGATTTTTGTATCTTTCAGCTCTTGCCTTCTCAATTTTATCGAGGCTGGTATGGATTGTTTTTTCAGAAATAAAGCTTCTGAACCCTTTATATTCTTTGGAAATTTTATTCTCCTGAAGATATGGTTTATTGGCTGTAATAACAGCTTTATAGTCTTCTTTAAAAGGAATTTTAGGACTTCTGTCCAGAGTCATCATCAGACCTAAAGCAAGCAGAAGCAGTATTCCTATAAAGATAAAAACACGGCTTCCCCACTGTACACTTTTCCAGCGTTTTTTGCTGCTGGTCTGAAAAATCTGTTTGGAATTTTCCACGATTTTTGAAATTTATTGAAGGGCTTTCAAAAAGTGTGAAAAACTATACTAAAAATAATTAAAAAAAAATTAAAAATAACGTATTATAGTTAACTGTTTACAAGAAGACCTACCAAATCCTGAATTACTTTTTGAGAAACAAAATCCATAAAGTCTACTCTTTCCAGATGGGGCATGTATAATTTTGAGGTTACTTCCTGATCATTAATCCTGATGGTATAGTAAACCGTTCCAACATCTTTACCATCTTCGCCTTTTCCTGGTCCTGCAACGCCTGTTGTAGAGAGGGAAATATGAGTTTCAAATAATTGCTGACATCCTTTGGCCATTTCCTGTGCTACCTGTTCACTCACTACGGTGAACTCATCTACGGTTTCTTTAGAAACATTTAAAATTTTAATCTTTTTGTCTGTCGTATACGCTACTATTCCGCCAAGGAAATATTTTGAGCTGCCAGAAACTGAAGTGATCATTTTTGCCAATTCTCCTCCTGTACAACTTTCTGCAGTCGAAATCGTCAACTTTCTTTCGGTAAGCATTTCTGCAAGAATATTTTCAATTTTATCTTCAGATACTGCGATCACATGACCTTCTACCAGAGGAAGCAATTTCTGGATTTCTTCTTCCGTTATTTGTTTCAACTGTTCTTCATTTTCCCCGGAAGCCGTCAGACGAAGCTTTACACGCGTTCCAACCGGAAGATAAGACAGGGCAATATTTTCTGGAAGTGCCAGTTCCCATTCTTCAATTTTGTCTGCAAGAATGCTTTCAGGAATACCTACCACAGAAACAATTCTGGTATGGATATAATGAAGCTTGAATCTTTGCTGTAAATAAGGAATAATCTGATCTTTGATAAGCGGCTTCACCTCATAAGGAACCCCCGGAAGGCTATAGCACAATTTTCCGTCCTGTTCCATCATCATACATGGAGCCGTTCCGTAATGGTTTTGAAAAACGACGGACTTTGTAGGTACAAAAGCCTGTTCTTTGTTCCTCTCCAGGATATCTGCTCGTCCTCTTCTTTCCATATAGCCTTTAAGATGGTTGAAGGTCACCTCATCCAAAGCAATTTCATCATTAAAATATTCCGCCAGTGCTTTTTTGGTTTTATCATCTCTCGTTGGTCCCAGTCCACCAGTTGTAATCACTAAGTCCCCAGTTTCAAAGGCTGTGCTTAATGCATTCTTAATGGTTTCAATTTCGTCTGAGATGGTAAGAATCTGAATAACTTTTATTCCTATATTTTTAAGTTCCGTGGCAATAAAATTAGAATTGGTATCTACCGTGTTTCCGGAAAGGATTTCATCACCGATAGTAATCAGAACAGCTTTTTCCATATGTTTTTTTGTTGAAAAAAATTCTATGCAAATGACGGAAAATTCTGTGGCTGGGGCAATATAAATTGATTTTTTCTATTTTTGACGAAATTATCTAAAAACTACAATAAGAATTATGTCTAAATATGATGATGCTTCATGGCATTATGGTGGTGATTTTCCGGAAGGACTTCCTCAGAAAAATGGAGCAACACACACGGGAATGTTCCTGAACTGGTGCATTCATAACGATTTGATCTCCGAAGAACTGAAGGAAGATGTTGCAGAGGAAATAGAAAAAGTAAAACGAAGAGAAATTACCGGTGCTGAATTCATTATGGATTCCTATGACGGGAAATTTTCTGAATATGACCTGAATGAACTGGGAAATCTTTTTGCAAAGGATTATTATGCTGATGATACCGACTTCGGAAACAGACACAGTTCATTTGCTGATGATTACGTAAATCTTTTCGATGGCAAAGCAGAAGAAAACGATTACGAATACGAAACATTCTATCACATCGAAGACACCTACGAAAACTATGATCTTATGAAACAGGTTATTGATCACCGTTTTGGAGAATGGAAAGAATATATTAAAAACTAAAAGCTTGAGATGAAGAAAGTTGATAGGGCAAATTAGCTTATCAACTTTCTTCATTTTTTATTAATTATGCTTTACCCAGATCAGTTCATCGGTATTATAACCGATTTTTTTGGCTTTCTGAATAAAACGCTGACGAATACTTTCCGGAATGTTAGTGGTACGGGAAAGAATCCACAAATATTTTAAACTGCTTCCTGCTACGAGAGCATATTGATAGTCTTCATCAATATCTATGACATTATAACCAGCCCATATAGGTTTAAAAAATGAAACTTTAAGACGCGCTTCAGTAAGATCTTTTACAAATTTTGCTTCCCCGATGGATTCGTTCCATACTTTTTTAACGTAATCGTACCCTTTATTTCTGACCTGAACTGTTCCATCCGGATTTTCTGTATATTCTGCGGTAACGTTATCCATATTTTTTTCGAACCTGTAATCAAAACGGGCTATCTCATACCATCTGCCAAGGTATTTTTTAAGATCAAAATTCTTCACGGCAGACGCTCCTCTGGGAATTCTTACAGAATAGGAATTGAACACGATAAGACCCAATGCTCCCAGGGAAACGGGAAGTATAATTTTATGAATGGTTTTCATGACAGGAATATTTTGGTGGTTATTATAAAAACTTCAAAAATAATGCCTTAAGCCTGTTAAAGATACAATAAATTCTATGAAAATACTTTCAGGAAATTATCTTTAAAGCTTCCAGAAACCTCAATTTCCGTATCATCAGCCAACATGACGGTTCCGCTTTTATGATAAGATTTTACAAAACCTGTATTGATAATATGGGAACGGTGAACTCTCACAAAAGGGCTTTCCAACAGGTCATCAAAGTGTTTCAGAAAACGGCACACCATCTTCTTTGAGCCATCTGTAAGGTATATCTGTGTAAAGTTTCCATCCGCCTGAAGTCTTACGATATCTTCGGTCTTTACAACATCGAATCCTTGTAAAGTTGGCAAAATTAACTGCTGCTTTTCCGGTTTTAATTTCAGGTTTTCAAGAAGGATTTTGTTTCGATTGAGTTCATCTTTTTTCTCAAGACTTTCAGCCACTTTATTGACCGCCAAAATCAATTCCTGAATATCAATAGGTTTTAAAATATAATAACTTGCTGACTTGTTTAAAGCCTGTAAAGAATATTGAGAAAATGCAGTAATGAAAATAGTTTCATAGGAAAAATCTTTCGTAGCTTCCAGAACATCAAAAGCATTTCCAAAAGGCATTTCTACATCCAGAAAGACCAGTTGTGGCTGGTGTTCAGCAATCAACGGAACGGCATCTTTAATGTTCTCAGCTTCGCCCAAAATTTCTACCTGCGGACAATACTTAGTAAGATAACTACATAAAACTTCTCTTGCTATGAGTTCATCGTCTACAATTACGGCTTTTATTTTCATTTGAATAGATATTAGGTGGCAGTGTGTAGGTTGCAGATGCAAATTAGTAATATTTAACCAACTCTACAATCTCACCCAAGCCATGCGTGAATAAAGGCTATACTTTTTTCCAGCACCAGGCGTATTTTACGATCAGTATTGTCATCATACATTCTACTATTGCAAGGAAAACATAAAATAAATACCAATCTGAAAAGGAAGTAATACCGATAAACACCATAATCAAAGTAAAAAATATACCAAAGATGATATTGAGAATCCTGTTGGCCACTGGTTTCAGGATCAGAGAAAGAAATACCATCATCGCTGGAATAGCCAGAACGGCTGAAGCAAGAAACAATTTCGATGGAGAATCTAATAAATTGGTTCCTTCCACCAGACCGCGTGCCTTTCCAGGAGTATAAAGCTCGAAATAATCACCATACAGATAGCATAAAGTAACTGAAGCCCAAAGACCAGCCAGTATAATTTTCACATTAATCTGTACATCTTCAAATTTTGTAGAATTGCTCATAATTATGATTTTTAATTTTGATTGACATTTCTATTTCGTGATCCAGCCAGCAGCAGCCAAAGGCAGATTCCTATTTCTCCTATTGTTGCCGGTAACGTGATATAATTTGATATTGAATAGTCTGAAAAATGAGGTATCCCAATTCTTCCAAAGACATTGATCAGATATCCAAAACATCCCAGCATTAATAAAATTCCTAAAATCTTTGGCAAAAAACCAGATTTATAGACCAGATATCCAAAGGGAAAAAGCCATAACCCCCAGAAGACCTGCGCAATTAAAAATCCTTTGTTATAAGTGCTCAGCAAAAACATTATTTGGCTCTGCAGCTGCTTTGCATCAAACGCTTTTAAATAATCTGTTCCTTCAATAATAGTAAGAACAGAGAATTTGTTTTGGAGGTTGATAATGGAGATAGGAATACTGATGAGAGCGAGAATAACCATCAGCTTTGCATAGTTTTCATTGATATCTTTCAACAGCTGATACAATGTTAAAGGAAGTAATGTGAAAGCGATATAACAGATAATACTGCTGGCGATACTCAGCCTGAATAACTGAACTGAGGAAGAAATATTTTGAAAAGTCAGTACAGGATTTTCCCATACAATTAGTTTTGACGGAACGTACATTAAACTGAACAATCCGGTTAGGATAACAATGAGATAAAAAAATCCCGCGAGTCTGGCTGTTTTATTAGGAGTAATCATTTTGGGTTATGTTTTTATCTAATAAGACAATAACTTTTTCAAAATGGTTACAGGTTTTTAGGTAGCAGGTAGCAGATAAAAGCTAAAAGGCATTGTAAAACTTAAATTTTTATGTATTTATGGAGCTTTTATAATATTTTATTAATTTAGGTTTTCCTAAAACTATAATCATTTTAAACCCAAAACAAGATGAAATCAAAACTTCTTATTCTTTTCTGTATAAGTGTATTCAGCTTTTCTTTTTCACAGATGAAAATATCAGAAAGAGATGATATCAGTAAGATCAACAATAACTGGAGACTTACAAAAACCAATTCCGGAACCTATGGAATTTCAGATAAAAGAGGGAAAATTATCGTACAGCCGGTATATTCTAAGATTAATAAATTTGGTGAATACTCTGATGATCTGGCACTTGTGAAAAATATAACTGGAACTTATGGCTTTATTAACCGTTCGGGAGCTGAAATCATTCCTACCCATTATGAACTGGACTATATCAAAAAGAATTTTTCTGTTTTAAAGAAAAAGTATATCAAATAAAAACACAGATCAATTTGAATTCAATTACTTCAGATTGATGTGAATGGTTACCAAAACACCACTGCTATTTTCCTTATCTTTAACGGAGCAGGTGATATCTTTTTTATACAGATCATTCAAAAGCTGAATTCTTTCCAGCGTATTTTTCATTCCCCTGCCTTCTCTGGCCTTTTGATGCTGGGTTTTCTGTTTTTTACTTTCTGCGATTCCTATTCCGTTGTCTTCGATGAGAATCTTCAGATGAGATTCATTCTTCACAAAGCTTAATTTTAAAAACCCTTTGTCCGTTCTGTAACGGAGTCCGTGCCAGACCGCATTTTCCAGAAACGGTTGTATAAGCATTCCCGGAACCTGCAGATTTTGCATATTCAGATTTTCATCTACTTCAATTTCATAATCGAATTTATCTGCAAAACGTGTTTTTTCCAAAGCAAGATAATTCTGGAGAAGATCCAGCTCCTGTTGAAAAGGGATAAAATCTTCAGCAGAGTTTTCCATCACACCGCGCATCAGCTTGGAGAATTTTGTCAGATACTGATTCGCTTCCAGTTCATTATTGGTTGCGATAAAGTGATTGACACTATTTAAACTGTTGAAAATAAAATGAGGATTCATCTCTCTGCGCAACGACTGAAGGGCAATCTTCTTATTTTTCGTCTGAACCTTTTTCAGTGTTCTGAAAATGAAAATGATTAATCCCGTCAACAGAATCAAAGCTCCAATCAGACCATAATTAAAGACATTTTTCTTTCTGATCAGTTCGTCTTTAAGCTCTTTTTCTTTTTCCAGTTGTGAAATTCGCTGTTCCGTATCTTCCAGAATTTTATTATCAACAAGACTTCTGTCTTTGGAAACGAGATTCGGAAGTTTTCCCAAAAAGTCTCTGTACAGCTGAACGGAAGCATCTACATTTCCTGAAATGGCATAAAGGCTGTCCAGTTTTTTTACACTTCTCTGTGCTTCCAGCGTATGACCTTTGTCTAAAGCAATTCCGTAGGCATTTTTCAACAGATCCACCGCTTCTTTTGGGTCATTCTTTTTAATATAAATATCCGCAAGCTCCTGAATCTGATTGACTTTTTCCTGTGAATTTTCTTTCACAAAATCTTCTTTCAGCACTTTCTTTTTAGCTTCAATAGCTTTCTCAAAATTCTTATTTTCCACATAGAGATCTGCCAGTTTCTGATTGATGGCAAGGGCTCGTTGAGGAGCTTCTTTTTTCGAAATTTTATACGCTGTATTCAAATTTTCTTCGGCACTGGAAACATCTTTTTGTCTCAGATTAACATCTGCCAGCTGGCTATAACTTTCCGCAAGATCTCCCTGTTCGTTTTCCTTTTTTGTCAGATTGATATTATTCTGAATCGCTTCTGCTTTAAGTTCGGGTGTAGGAGAAGAAAGCCTTGCCACATCGTTAGAATTCACTGCTTTGCTTTTTTCACTGTAGCTCGCTTGGGCTGCCATACTGTAATTGCTGATGGCTGGTGTTATTTTATTCTGCTTTTCCTGTGACTGGGCTAGTCTTCGGGTAGATTTTTCAATATTGGGTTTGTCATTGAGTTTTTCATACAGTTTTTTGGCTTTTGTATAATACTCTTCACTTTTCGGAAAGTTCCCGCCATTGAAAAATGTTTCACCGATATTATAATAAGAATCTGCCTGGGCAGGTTCATTTTTAGTATCCATTGCTTTTTTCAGCTTCTTCGTTTCTACCTGCACTTCTTCCACAGCAGCACTGCTGTTGTTAGTGGTTTGGGAAGATATTGTATTTCCCCAAAGCATCAGTAAAAAGAGAATAAAGAGTTTAAGCATTTTCATAAAACAAAGATATACATATATATAGTCTGCTCAAAAACTATTCACCAAGTGAAGTTTCCCTTTCACCAAGTTGAGTGTTTGATACTGTGACCGTAAGGCTAAGTTTGAGGCAAAATAATTCAAATTTAAAAATCATGAAAAAACTAGCATTTACATTTTGTCTCATCACTGCGTCTTTTTTAAACCTTTCAAAAGCACAGGTCGGAGGAAACCAAATCTACAGAGACAGAAATAACGCCGATTATTCCGCTCTCAGAAATCTCCCTGAATTTAACAATACCAATAGTTTTTTCACCAACGACTCCACACTGATTGTCAGTGTAAAAATATTGATGAACAAGCCTGCAGACCGTTACAAAATTACCCTCGGGCTGAATGAGGAGGCTGATACTCCAAAAATTGCACTGGAGAATATCAATAAGAGAATCAATGGTTTTATCAAAAGGATATCTTCAATGGAAATCAAAAGTGATGCTATTTTTGTGGATTTTATTTCACAAACGAAAGTCTATGATTACAATATCAATAAAGACTCACAGGTAACCACCCAGAAAATGGATGGATTTGAAACCAAGAAAAATGTCATTATTACAGTAAACAAGCACTCAATGATTGAAAAACTGATCTCTGAAGCTTCTGATTTTCAGATTTATGATGTGATCAAAGTAGATTATATCAGCAATGATATTGATACCATTCAGGAAGATTTACTCAAGGAAGCATATGCTGTTTTTGACAAAAAGAAGGATAACTATTTTAAACTTTTTAAAAAGGAAATTATCGGAACCCCTACAGCTACATCAGGCTTTACATATATTTTCCCTAAAAGCCAATATCAGAATTATACTGCTTTTGAAAGTGCGAATGTTACCTATGGATATGACACCAGATATGTAAAGAAGGAAGAGAGAAAATCAAAAACCTTTTATTATGACGGTACAGATTATACCGGTTTTGATAAGGTCATCAATAATGCTGATCCTGAAGTGGCCATACAATATATCATGAATCTCAGCGTAAAATATGATCTGAAAAAGAATAAAGAGAAATAAAGTCTTTTTTAAGTAGTTCTTCTTTTTCCAAAGGCTCACCAAGTGAAAGCTCCATTTCACCAAGTCTCCCGGAATCCGGTTGCTGGTCTGCGTAATTTTACATCAGAATTAAAAATTTAAAAACAGGAAATTATGAAATTGAAACATTTTTTATTAATCGGAATTTTAACTCTTGGAAGTTTTGTAAATGCTCAGGAAGTAAAGAAAAACGCAATTGAAGTAACCGGCGTTGCCGAAATGGAAGTAGAACCGGATGAAATCATCTTCAGTGTCGGAATAAAAGCTGATAACAAAAACGATCTGGCAGATAATGAGAAGAAATTATTTGAAACCTTAAAAAATGCTGGAGTAAAGAATGAAGATATCAAGTTCAAATCAATGTACCAGAATATCTATTCTAAAACAGCTAAGTTCTCTAAAAACTATCAGTTTAAAGCCAGTACAAAGTCAAGTCTCAGCAAAATCTTTGAAGACCTGAATCAGAAATGGGTAAGCAGTCTTAACATTGCGGAGGTAAAAAGCACTAAAATCGCAGATTTCAGAAAGGCAGTAAAGATCAACGCTCTGAAAGCGGCTAAAGAAAAAGCGGATTATTTATTGGAAAGCATGGGCAAAAAGACTGGAAATGCGCTTGAAATTGTAGAGATAGAAGACTACACCAGCGATATGATCATGCCTGCAGCTTATAAAGGAAGAGCAAGCAATATTCAAATGGAAATGGCTGATGCTCCGGTAGATTTCTCCTTTGATAATATTGAAAATATCAAGCTGAAATACAGCATCAAAACAAAGTACGAAATCCTTTAAAATAACAGATTTAAAAAGACAGTTCCTTCGGGAGCTGTTTTTTATTTTTCATCCTTTTCAACCTCACCAAGTCAAACTACCCTTTCACCAAGTTTCCCGATTTCCAGTCTTAAATAGGGATAATTTTACTTTAGAAATTCAAATAATAAACGATGAAATGCTATTCCCTAATGACAACTTATAAAAAATAACAATATGACAACTTTAAAAATCTTAGCACTTGCAGCAGGCACAGCTTTATTAAGCTCCGGTAATATTCCGGATAACCGCTCCAATAGTAACACGGACAATGAATTACCCGTAGAAAAAACGATATTGATTCCGGCAAATTCAACCATAAAGGACAATAAAATTCAAGTCGCCCTTTTACTGGATACTTCCAATAGTATGGACGGATTGATTGATCAGGCAAAATCCAGACTGTGGAATATCGTAAATACTTTGACCACTCTCAAGTACAACGGAAAAGCACCCCAGATTGAAATTGCCCTGTATGAATACGGCAACGACGGAATTCGTGATGAAAATTATATCCGTCAGGTAACTCCCCTCACTCAGGATCTGGATCTTGTTTCTGAAAAATTATTTGCCTTAAGAACCAATGGCGGCAGTGAATATTGTGGTGCTGTAATTCGTGATGCCTCAGCCAATCTCAATTGGGATGGAAATGAGAAAAGTATGAAACTGATTTATATCGCAGGAAATGAAGCATTCGATCAGGGAAAAATAAATTACAAAGAGATTGTTTCCAAAGCAAAAGCTAAAAATATTTATGTGAACACCATTTTCTGTGGTAGCCGTGAGGAAGGAATCCAGACTTTCTGGCAAAACGGAGCTTCATTAGGAGGTGGAAAATATTTCAACATCGATAGCGACAGAAAAGTAATCTATATTGAAACTCCTTACGACGTCAGAATCTCCGAATGTAATGCAAAGCTGAATGATACTTATATTTATTATGGAAATCATGGTTCTGAATACAGACTTAAGCAGATCACTCAGGATAAAAATGCAGAAGCCCAATCAGCATCCAATTTAGTGGAAAGAGCAGTTGCCAAATCTAAAAAGAATGCCTACAAAAATGATCACTGGGACTTAGTAGACAAAGCTGAAAAAGATGCAGGATTTATTGCCAATGTTAAAGAAAGTGAACTGCCTGCCGAGTTGAAAGGAAAAAGTAAAGAAGAAATTCAAAAAACAATTGCCACCAAATCAGCAGCCCGGGACAAAATTCAAAAGGAAATTGAGGAACTTTCCAAAAAACGTCAGAATTATATAGACTCCGAAATGAAAAAACGGGGAACCAATGATTCCGATGATCTTGGAAAAGCCATTGAAAGTTCCATTGTTGAACTGGCTAAGAAGAATGGGTATAGTTTGTAGTGTAAGCGGGTTTAGACCCGCTTTTATTTTATTTGACACCTTTTATAGTAAAAGAACATCTTTCTATCCTACAAATAATTCAGCTTAGATTCCTACGGAATGACATAGTTGGAATGGCGCTTTATCCAGGCAGTTTATCATTTTATAGGAATCTAAACAATTTTTATTTAAAAAAATAGGGTAAAATAAAGCATTACCTCCCAAATTTAAAATATCTTGATAATTGATGTTTTTTATTCTTCATAAATAAAGAAGCCATTGCCATCCCGACTACTGAAAAGGTGATCCCATTGCCTCCAAAGCCCAGTACAAAAAAAGAATTTTTAAATTTTTGATGTTCCCCAATATAAGGAAGCCCATCTTTGGTCTCACCGAAAGTTCCTGCCCAGACAAAATCTGTATAAAAATGGTATTCAGGTTTTATTTTATTAAGGTTTTTCAGGATCTCTTTTTCTTTTTTGTGCAGAATAGCATCACGCTTTCCTGCGTCATAAAAGTCTTCATCCCCTCCTCCAATCAGAAGCCTTCCGTCATCCGTAGTTCTCATGTATAGATAAGGATCATCGGTATTCCAAACCAATGTACTGCTGATGTTTTTAAACTTGTCTTTGTCTATTTCAGAAACAACAGCATAAGTGCTTTTCAGATTTACGAAGTTTTCTTTCAGCAAATTTCTACTTTCATAACCTATACAATAAATGATTTTTTTTGCCTTAATCTCAAATCCACTGTCTACGATAACCAGATTAAAACCTTTGTGTTCTTTTACTTTTACCATTTCAGTCTTATCAAATATCTTCAATCCTTTCTTTACATTACGTATAAAAAGTTCATGAGCAAACTGAAAAGCATCAATACTGGCTCCTTGTTTTGATACAATTCCGCCATAGGTATTTTCAAATTCAAATTGTTCTAAAACCTGTTCTGCTTCCAGCCACTGTACTTCAAATCCGTTTTGTTTTCTCGCTTCGTATTCTTTCTTCAGCCATTCTACATCCTTCTTTTTTGAAGCAAAATACAATGATTTCTTTCGTTTGAAACCCGCATTGGATTGGGTCAGTTTTGAAAGCTTTTCTATCCTATCAATAGCATCACTGCAAGCTTTATAACTCATAACAGCACCTTTTTTTCCTATTTTTTCTGTCAGTTCATACAAAGGAACATCTATTTCGTATTGGAGCATTGAAGTCGTAGCAGAAGTACTTCCGTTACAAAGCTCCCGCTTATCAATAAGAATTGTGCTATACCCTTCTTCTATCATCTGATGGGCAATCAGACTTCCTGTAATACCTCCACCCACGATAAGAACATCACATTCTTCATTGGATTTTAAAGAAGGGTAAGATGCTAATAATCCGTTTTTTAAAAGCCAGAAAGGTTCATTTGATTTTAAATTCATATTGATATTTTATGTTTAAAATATCAATATTTATACCTTTTTTAACAATTATCTATCAAATAATGGTGTAATTATTGTTATTTTTTTAAACTAAACCACCAAAAAATATTCATTATGATAACAATTATTCCAGAAGCTCCGGAGAATGTTGCAGCATTTAATGCAACGGGAGAGGTAACGAAAGAGGATTTTGAAAGATTGGTAATTCCGCGTGTAAAAGAGAAGGTAGAGCAATTCGGTGAACTCAACTATTTATTGTATTTGGATACCGATCTGGATAATTTTACCGTAGGAGCATGGCTTGAAGATTTGCTTTTAGGATTCAAAAACCTTGCAAATTGGAATCGTGCAGCCATTGTAACAGACAAAGCAGGAATACAGAATTTCACCAGTATTTTCAGTGTCCTGATGCCGGGAGAATTTAAATCTTTTCCTAAAGAAAATTTATACAATGCTCTCTACTGGTGTAAAAACGGAGATGAAGTAGAGGCTTAAAATCATTTTATAAAAAAGAGCCTGTTTCGCTGAGAAACAGGCTCTTTTTATGTTTAAATACTTATTGTATTTTTATTTTTTATTTATCACATGATACACATTCTGCAGCTACTTCTTTTTCATTTTGATTTTTTGAGCCGTACAGGTACATATATCTCACACTTATAACCACTCCAATAAAGGTCATTCCCACTCCTACCAACGATGGATAATTGAATGAATAACCATATTCTAAGGGAATTCCACCAAGGAAAGCACCCATTGCATTGGCAATATTAAATCCAGCCTGCATAAAAGCAGCGGCCATCATTTCACTTTTCGGAGCAGCCTTCATCATCATAATATTGATGGGTGAAGCAATGGACATGGACAAAGCACCACACATAAATGTCAATACCAGAGCAATATTTTTATATTCAGCAAGGAAGAAAACGCCCCCAAGAGAAATCATCATCAGGAAGATCAAAAGAGCACAGGTTTTTTCAGGCCCTAACTTGTCTGAAACAATACCTCCAACCAGGTTTCCCACTACCATTCCTGCTCCGGCAAGAACCATCACATAAGCCATTTGGCTGCTTTTGATTCCCGCAACAACAGTCATTAAAGGAGTAATATAACTTAACCATGTAAATAATCCACCAAATCCTATTGCTGTAATGGCCAATACCAACCATGACTGTTTATTTTTAAGGAATTTAAGTTCTTCCATAAAATGGGTATTTTGATTAGATTCCATCGCCGGAAGCCAAAGTTTTAAAAATAAGATGGCAAAAAGCCCAATTACCGCTACAATAGCAAAATACAGCCTCCAGTGGAAGGTATGCCCGATATACGTGACCAGAGGTACCATCGCAAGATTGGCAACCGTAAGCCCTGTAAACATCATGGATATATAAAAGGCTTCTTTTCCTTTTCCAGCCATTCTTGAAGCGACCACCGTTCCTACTCCGAAAAATGCTCCGTGAGGAAGTCCGGACAGAAAACGGATCACCAGCATACTGTTGTATCCGGGAGCAATAGCAGAAAGTCCATTAAATAACGTAAAAAGGATCATAAAAGCTATCAAAACTTTTTTCGGCGGAAATTTCACAGAGTAGCCAATGAGAATTGGAGCCCCGATAACCACCCCCATTGCATAAGCAGAAATCAAATGTCCGGCTTGCGGAATAGTAATCTGTAATGTTTTAGCAATATCCGGCAACAGTCCCATTACGGTAAATTCCGTAGTTCCTATCCCTAAACCACCAATTGCAAGCGGTATTATTCTTTTATCAATCTTCATTGTATCTAAATCTTTTTCTGAATTAATTTCGTCCAAATTAAAGGACTACCTGAGTATCTTTATTTTGAAAGTGCAAAAATCGAAAGAAAGTTTGAATTTCACACCTCTTTGAATGATAAAAATTTGCTCCATATTAACCTTTTTATGTAATTTTAAATTCAGAAACAATCAAATCAGGACAAAATGAAAATCCAGAAAGAAATTATTGAGTTTGAAAAAGGGAAATCATTCAAGCTATTTGCCCCTTCTCTGAAAAACTGTTTCTTCTGGCATTATCATCCGGAAATTGAACTGGTATATGTAGAAGCCGTGAATGGAATACGCCACGTTGGAAAAAATATTTCGGGTTTTACAGACAGTGATCTTTTACTGATTGGTTCCAATGTACCTCATCTTAATTTTGATTATGGTATTCAGACTGAATGCAAGCAGCTTGTATTGCAGATGCGGGAAAGTTTTCTTCAGGATATCATCCTTCCGGTTCCTGAATTTGACAATATTAAAACACTTTTAGAAAGATCATATTTGGGACTTTCATTTTTCGGAGAAACCAAAAATACAGTTGTTGAAAAACTACAGATTATTAAAGATAAAAACTCTTTTGAATCTTTAGTTGGATTAATCGAAATTCTGCAAATCCTGGCAAATTCCACTGAAATAAAAGAACTCAACAAGGAAGATACCAGAATCAAATGGTTTTTGAATGATAAAATCAGAATGGGAACCATCTACGATTATATCCACGAAAATTACGACAGAAAACCTAATGTAAACGAAGTTGCCAAGGTCGTGAGTCTTAGTACTCCTGCTTTTTGTCGTTACTTTAAAAAGCAGACCAATATGACTTTTACAGATTTTGTCAACAATTACAGAATCAATCAGGCTAAAATATTCCTCTTGAAAGATCAGTCAGTGACGGAGGTTTGTTTTCAGGTAGGTTTCGAAAGTCTTTCTTATTTTAATAAATTATTTAAACAGCATACAGGAGAAACCCCTTCTGAATTTAAGAAGAAACATTTCAGACCGATTGAGATTAATGGGAGGATTGGGGTGATTACGAAGGATACGACTTGTTAAAGCAGACTAAAGTCCGCTGCTATTGTTTCTTTGGTGTGTGTTGTATAAACCACCCCGTCAAAAATTCTTTGAATTTTTGCCACCCCTCTAAGGGAGGGGAATGATGGAAGCCGTTATTGTAAAGGTTGCCCTCCGATCCTAACCCCTATAGCCTGCTACCTATCATCTGCCATGCCACCTAAAAAACAAAAAACCGTTCATTTCTGAACGGTCTGTATTTTAATGAATATGTTTTTCTGCGTGGTAAGAACTTCTTACTAGTGGAGAACTTTCAACGTGTCTGAAACCTAGACTTCTTGCAAAATCTCCGAACTCATCAAATTCTTCAGGTGTGATAAATTTCTTTACCGGAAGATGTTTTTTAGTCGGCTGCAGATATTGCCCAAGAGTAATCACATCTACGTTGGCATTTCTGATATCTTCGATCGTCTGGAAAACCTCATCCTTAGTTTCACCTAATCCAAGCATTACACCTGTTTTGGTTCTTCTTTGTCCGGCTTCTTTCAGGTATCTTAATACTTCAAGGCTTCTTTCATATTTCGCCTGGATTCTCACTTCTCTGGTCAGACGTTTTACGGTTTCCATGTTGTGAGAGATCACTTCCGGAGCAACATCTACTAATCTGTCAAGATGTTTTGTAAGGCCTTGGAAATCCGGAATCAGAGTTTCTATCGTAGTTCCCGGAGAAATTCTTCTTACAGCATTCACTGTTTCTCCCCAAAGAATAGATCCCATATCTTTCAGATCATCACGATCCACAGATGTAAGAACAGCATGTTTGATCTTCATCAGTTTGATGGATCTTGCCACTTTTTCAGGTTCGTCCCAGTTTACATCAAGCGGTTTTCCTGTTTTTACGCCACAGAATCCACAGCTTCTTGTACAGATATTTCCTAAAATCATGAAAGTAGCTGTACCTTCACCCCAACATTCTCCCATGTTCGGGCAGCTTCCGCTTTGGCAAATTGTATTTAATTTATATTTATCAACCAATGTTCTCAGCTCTCTGTAATTCTTTCCGGTAGGAAGTTTTACGCGGATCCATTTTGGTTTTTGAACGGTAGTGTCTTGAACTGAATTTTCCATTTCTAAAATTGAAGTTCAAAGTTAAGGATTTTTTAATGGAAACCATCAACCGGATATATTGATGAAATTGATCATTCAAATTTCATTTGTATATTTATCTCTTCAAAATATTTTTATGAGAAAAACATTTTTCCTCTTATTCGCGGTATGTGGAACATTTTGTCTTGCCCAAAAACAATTTCAGCCGGCAGGTTCTACGGTCATTGAAACGGTTGATGGAGATCTTGATGGTGATAAAATTCCTGAAAAAGTAATTATTTACAATACAAAGGATACAACCGATATGGGAAATATCCGTGAAATTCAGATTTTAAAAAAAACCGGCGGAGCATGGACAATTCTTGAAAAATCCATAAATGCAGTTATGGAAAGCAATGGCGGAGGGATGATGGGTGATCCTTATGGAGAAACGAAAATAGAAAAAGGAATTCTGATCATTTCTCAAAATGGCGGCAGCAGCTGGAAATGGGATGTTACAGACAAATATAGATTTCAGAACGGTCATTTTGAACTTATAGGAACTTCTACAACTTCAGGAAGACCCGGTGATTACTGGAAAGAGGTAGATTTCAACCTTTCAACAGGGCAATTAAACTATTCAAAAGAAGTAGAAAATACGGCTGAATATGGTAAATCTTTAAAAGAAACCTATATTAAAAAAGGGCTAAAGATCAATCTGCAGAACAGAAATCAGGAAAAACAGCAAAAAATAGTTCTTCCGAAAACAAAAGAGGAAGTTTATTTTTAAATTAAGATTGTAAGATTTACGTTTTGGCTAAAGCCAATTTTGAATTTGTATTTTTTAGTAAACGGGTTAAAACCCGTTTCTATTGAATAGGATTTATTGAATTTAATTATCATCAAACTCATTATTTTTCAACAGTTCGGCTAAGACTTTTTTGGCACGCATTACCCGTACTTTGGTATTGGCAACGGAAATTCCCAGCTCTTCCGCAATTTCTTTGATGCTCTTTTCTTCAAAAAACCTCAATTTGATAATATCCTGATAGTTGGCATCCAGGGATTCTATTGTTTTGATGATTTTCTTTTGTTCCTCCTCGGAAATCAGAAGTTCTTCCGGAGATTTTGCATACTGATTTTTGACTTCATCCAAATTTTCAACGGCATCTTCATTATCACGGTTCTTTTTTCTCCAAAAATCGATTACTGTATTCTGAGCAATGGTAAGAATCCAGGTTTTAAACTGAAAATGGGGATCAAACATATCCAGTTTTGACAAAACTTTTGAAAAAACATTGACCGTGATTTCATCAGCATCATTTTCATCTCTTACCTTTTTCATGACAAAAGAGAAAACATCCACCCAAAAAACATTAATGAGTTTAGTCTGGGCCTTCTGGTCTTTATCCTTGGCCTTCTGTATGAGCAGAAATAGCTGTTCGTCGTTCATTAATAACAAATATAGATTATTTAGGATGAAAAAACAAAGGGGTAAAAAGGTTAAGTTATTCTATTTTCAAAGTGGCCGGCTAGAAAGTTTTTATGATATTCTTATTTTACATTCCTACCCTATCGTCCTTTTCCTTTTTTACCCTTAATACTTCTGAATTTACTATCTTTGCATCTTAAAATTTTAAAGTTAAAAATCAATGAATTCCTTTATAGAAGAACTGAAATGGCGTGGTCTGTTTGCCGATATGATGCCAGGAACCGATGAACAACTGAATAAAGAGGTAACTACTGCATATATTGGTTTTGATCCTACTGCCGATTCTTTACATATCGGAAGTCTTATCCAGATAAAAATTTTAGCGCACTTCCAGCTGCATGGCCACAAGCCGATTGCATTGGTAGGAGGTGCTACAGGAATGATCGGTGACCCTTCCGGGAAATCTGCTGAAAGAAATCTGCTGGATGAGGAAACTCTTTTACATTATGTGGACTGTTTAAAAAACCAGCTTTCAAAATTCTTAAACTTTGAAGGAAATGAGCCTAATAAAGCTGAACTGGTAAACAACTACGACTGGATGAAGAATATTTCTTTCCTTGATTTTGCTAAAAATGTTGGAAAGAATATCACGGTCAATTATATGATGGCTAAAGATTCTGTGAAGAAAAGATTTTCAGGAGAATCGGGTGCGGATGGAATGAGTTTTACAGAATTCACGTACCAGCTAATCCAGGGATATGATTTCCTTCACTTATACCAAAACAACAATGTAAAGCTGCAGATGGGAGGTTCTGACCAGTGGGGAAATATCACTACAGGAACAGAATTGATCCGTAGAAAAGCTCAGGGTGAAGCATTTGCTTTAACAGTTCCATTGATTACGAAAGCAGACGGTTCCAAATTTGGGAAATCTGAAAGCGGAGAAAATTATTGGCTGGATAAAAAGAAAACATCTCCTTACAAATTCTACCAATTCTGGCTGAATGCTACTGATGAAGATGCTGAAAGATTCATCAAGTTCTATACTTTCTTAGGAAAAGAAGAAATTGAGGCTTTAATTGAAGACCACAAAACGGCTGCACACGAAAGAAAATTACAAAAGAAACTTGCGGAAGAGGTTACAGTTTGGGTACATGGAAGAGAAGAATATGAAAAAGCACTGAAAGCTTCTGAAATTCTTTTCGGACGTTCTACTGCTGAAGATTTGGTAAGCCTTGACGAAGAAACATTCCTTGAAGTTTTTGATGGCGTTCCTCAAAAAGAAATTGCAAAAGAAGATGTTCTGGGAGTGAATATTGTGGATCTTCTTTCTGAAAAGTCAGGATTCTTAAAGTCTAAAAGCGAAGCACAAAGAGAGATTAAAGGAAATTCAATCTCTGTAAACAAGCAAAAAGTGAATGATACTTTTACAGCCAATGAAACGGATCTTATCGATGGTAAATTCTTATTGCTGCAAAAAGGTAAGAAAAGTTACTTTATTGTAAAGGTAAATTAACATCTATAATATATAAGAAAGCAAAAAAATAATCCTGGAAATCAGGATTATTTTTTTATAATAGATGCATTATTTAATTTAATTTTCTTCAATAACCTTCCTCCGATTTGTATTCCTTTCCTTTTTGTTAAATTAGTATTAAATTCATAACGAGCTTCAGCGTTAGGAATCAGCCCTATATCTTTTACTTCTTTTATCAAAACACCATCTACATAAATTTGCACTTTTAATGTAGAAGAAATGTTTGTACCAATTGCTTTTGCCTTAATATGCATAGGTATAAGCCATTTATGCTTTCTCGGAATCGCTATACTTGTTTCAGAGAATTCACCACTTGTCCACGTAGTGCCAATAATTCCATTAATAGATGTATTCTTTGCTTCTCCCGAAATATGATTTTCATGGCTAATATTAGTAATGGTAGCTCCCTCAGATGCTTCTACTTTATAATACCATTTATGTGTTATTTTCTGTTCAATTTCAACTTCATCTTCATCATTCTTACAAGAAGTTACTACAACAAATAAACTTACTAGTAATAAAGGAAGAAATACTGCTGTGATGTTTTGAAATACTTTTTTATGTTTTATCATTTCATTTTTATGTAATTTATAGTGTTAATCAAAAATAATGTAATACTATTCAAAAAGTACATTAATATCATTTGATTTTTATAACATAAG
Source organism: Chryseobacterium sp. 'Rf worker isolate 10' (assembly GCF_050753305.1). Taxonomy (NCBI): domain Bacteria; kingdom Pseudomonadati; phylum Bacteroidota; class Flavobacteriia; order Flavobacteriales; family Weeksellaceae; genus Chryseobacterium; species Chryseobacterium sp. 'Rf worker isolate 10'. Next base: position 119,868 of record NZ_JBOZOF010000001.1, on the reverse strand, counting down.
AGCCCTGAAATAAGACTCTTATGTTAAATTATTTTAATAGTGATATAGTTAGTTTAATTAACCTTAAACTCAACATCATAATCTGCCCTGGACGTAAGACCTTTTCCGGTTGTTATCACTTCCTTTTTCAAAACACCATCTACATAAATCTGGACTTTCAGTGTAGATGAAGCATTTGCACCGATTGCATCTGCAATAACAGTTTTGGTCCAATTAACAGTTTCTCCTACACGTAATCGATTTGTTTCCGTAATTTCAGGACTTATCCATGTAGTACCACTAACATCTATTTGATTAACCTCCCCTTTCCCATTGTGAGTTATATGTGTAATATTAGACCCTGCAGACGCTTCTGCCTTAAACATTATTTTATGGGCTACTTCATATTTTTCTTCTTCGCCATGGCAAGAAGTTACTACAGCAAACAAACCTATTAGTGTTAAACATACGGTTGTGAATCTTTGAAATACTTTTCTCTGTTTTGTCATTTTTTTAAATTATATTTAAGTTGGTACCTACAAAACAACCTTTTTATAATTTTAGTACAGACGACCTTTTTTTAAAAATACTTATAATTATAGAATAGAAATCTGAAATAAACTTTGCACTATTTATAAAATTCATTAAAAATATTTCTACATAAAAAACATACATCCAATTAGTAAATATTATAGAATATTAAAATAACATTAAAAACAAAAAACATGATTACAATCATGTTTTATAAATTAACCACTGTATATCAAATCCCTATAATACTTGTGTAATATGTATACAATAAAAAAATCCGCCTCATAACTGAGGCGGATTCTTTATATCAATAATTAAAATAATTTTATGGCTCTAAGAAACTGTAATCGATAGAAGCAACTAATACACCCTTACCTTTTTTCTTAACGGTTCTTGCAACTTCTCCATCTATATAAAGAGTGATTGTTAATTCAGAATTATCATCCGGCATTGATGCATTAGCATCAAGATTCAGCTGTGCCTGGCTGGAGTTCACAAAGAATTCTCCACTCGTCCAAGGTGATGTCACTGGTGACTGGGGAGTATTGTAGATCGTATTCTGAGCTGTACCTACCTGGGTTACAACACTTATAATATTTCCTCCGGCAGTTGTTTTCACTTCGAACTGAACCACGTGATCCTTAAATTCTTCGTCGTCATCTTTTTTACAAGAATTTACAACGGTAATTACAGAAAATAATAAAACGAATAAAAAAGAAAGTCTAAGTAAACTTTTTGAATTGTAAAATTGCTTCATTTCTCCAAATAGATTTTTTAATGTTTCAAATATAAGTTTTTTATTAATATAAAAATAACTTTTATGAAAATTTTCCAATAAAGATTTCCAAATAATATCAAATCAACAAAAATAAAAACTATCCTCTAAAGTCCAAAAATACACTCCAAACAATTAATCATTAAACATACGGCACATCCTTCCGAAGTTCATTGTATGAATAATAAAAGTTAAGATTCTGTATGTAATTTAATTATCTTTGCTGTATGAATTTAGATTATCTAGTAAGAGAGCCGGAAAACATTACTTCCCAAACTCCCATTCTTTTTATGCTTCATGGTTATGGCAGTAACGAGCAGGATCTTTTCAGTTTTAGGGAAACCCTTCCTAATGACTGGATTATTGTAAGTTTCAGAGCTCCGCGTGATACTCAATTTGAAGGATATTCCTGGTATGATATTAATTTCAACGATCCTGAAAACTTTATTGATGTGCCTCAGGCAAAAGAATCTTTAGATGCGGTACTGGAAAGTATGCTGAAGATTATCAATAAATATGGTTTGATGGAAAGTAAAGCCCATCTGTGCGGCTTCAGCCAGGGAGGAATATTGTGCTATGCTTTAGCATTGAAGCATCCTGAACTTTTCAATTATGTTGCATGTATGAGCAGCTATCCTGAAGAGAAAATTCTGGACGGTATTGTAAAAGATAAAAAGAAACTGGAAGGACTTCGTTTCTTCATTTCACATGGTACTGATGATGCTGTGATACCTCTTGAATGGGGAAGAAAAGCAGCTGATCTTCTTTATGATCTTAGCTGTTACTTCACGTTCAGAGAATATATGAGCGGACATGGCGTAAATCAGAAAAATTATATGGATCTGATGGAGTTCTTTTCAAAATAACAAGAATCCAATTTGAAACAAATTCAATAAAAAACACTATTTCATTGTAGTTCATATAAACATTCCTGCTTTTGGAATGTTTTTTTTTATCATAAAGATAAATTCAGTAAATTCAGTAAATGAAATTTAAATTGCTTTTACTGGGATTATTTCTAAGCATTTTTGTAAATGCTCAGAATTCTTTTGAGTTGATTAATACTAAAAAAGCGGTTATCCCTTTTCAGTTTATTAATAATCTTATTTTTATTCCCATCAATGTCAATGGTGCGGAACTTACCTTTTTGCTGGATACAGGAGTTTCGGAAACTATCCTTTTCAGCCTGGAAAATAAGGAACTTAAACTGAGCAATGTTGAAAAAGTGAAATTTTCAGGTCTTGGAGGAAGTTTAAGTATTGATGGTTTAAAATCTGATCGCAATATTGGTAAAATAGGAGATGTTATTGTGAATACTTCCATGTCTCTCTATATCATTATTGATGAGGAATTTAATATTTCTCCTCACGTAGGAATTCCTGTAAACGGAGTTATTGGATATCACTTTTTTAAAGACCATCCTATTTATATCGATTATACCTCAAAAAAAATAACCGTGTATGAAAGTGCTGATCTTCTGGAAAAGAAAACCAGAAGATTTGAGGAATTTCCAATCACTATTGAGAAAGATAAGCCTTACCTGTATGGAGGTGTAGAAATGACGAATGAAAAGAAAGATTCAAAACTGCTGATTGATCTTGGAAACAGTGATGCTATCTGGCTCTTCCCTACTCTTATTAAGAATTTTGTTTACAACAGACCTAATATTGATGATTTCCTTGGCCGCGGTTTCAATGGAGATATTTACGGTAAAAGAAGCCGTATTCATAATTTTTATCTTGGAAAATATAAGTTTGAAAAACCTCTTACCGCCATGCCGGATGAATTTTCTATCCAGCACGTGAATTTAGTAGAAAACAGAAAAGGTTCCATCGGCGGCGAAATTATGCGGAGATTTACCGTAATTTTTGATTATCCCAATCAAAAGCTATATTTGAAGAAAAACAGATATTTTGATGATCCTTTTCATTTTAACATGAGTGGGCTGGATTTCAAACAGGACGGACTGGAATGGCAGGAAGACAAGCTGAAAATTGAAACCCAAAAATCGACCATGGTAGCCACTGAAGTGTATAAAGATGCTTTTCAGTATAAATTCAGTTTAAAACCTATATTTTCCATTGCCGGAGTAAGAAAAGATTCTCCCGCTTATAAAGCTGGTCTGCAAAAAGATGACAGAATTTTAAGCATCAATGGAGAACGTACTGCGGATATGACGCTGGAAAAAATAGTAGAACTCATGAAATCCAATGAAGGCAGAAATATCAATATGATTATTCAAAGAAAAAATCAAAAAATGACATTGAGTTTTGCTTTGGAAGATCCCATTCCTTATCAAGAATAACAATATGAATACTGAAGAAAGCACCTTAGACAGAATAAGAACCAGACCCAGGTTTAAAATGTTTACTCATCTTACCAAAGAAGAGTACGCTGAAAATCTGAAAAAATATATGGAAGAGCATAAAGACGAGTTTTCCGGCAACATCAATAAAGAAGTTGCTACCATCTGGGTGAAAACGAAATATGATAACTACTGGAAGCCCCGCCTTGCTCTACGGGTAGAAATGGAAGATGAGCATACAGCAATACGCGGAGTATTTGGTCCTAGTTCTGCCGTGTGGACATTCTTCATGTTCCTGTATTTTTCTTTTTCTATTCTCTGGATGACTTTCTTCACGATGTATTATGTAGAGAAACAAATAAAAAGCGCCGAATACCCTTGGGCACTGAGCGCTTCTTTTATCATGTTATTTTTTATTCTTCTTACTTATATCGCTGCAAGATTCGGGCAGCATAAAGGAAAAGAAGAAATGCTTAAATTGAGACAGTTTGCTGAAGAATCTACTCTGCAGTTTGAAAAGAAAATCAATTAGACTGAGGTTCTACCGGCTTTTCATTCTGAATAGGTGTCGCTGCTGCTCTAGCCGCTTTGATGGAATCTGCTACTTTTTCTCTATTGCTTTGTTCTTTCAGCATTTTCGGAACCTCAGGTTCAAGAAGCTTAGTTAATTCTTCAACAGATATATTATTAGCATTAGGGTCATCCAGAAGTTTTCTCCACGGTTTTCTACCGCCCCACTTATAGTCTCCGAATACCATTACAGCTGTACCTCTGGCTTTTGTAGTAGCACCTCCGGGATTCAGGATCCAGGTATCTGCATAAGAATACAGCCATTTCGCATCTTTTCTCAGCAATCGTAAACATGAGTGTGAAGCAGGATATCCGGGAAGCGTATATTCATGCCATCCGATACCTCCTAAATTATGAATATTAAAGTTATAAGGAAGCTTCCATTCGCTGCTCACAGTAGAAATAGCCAGCTCTTTTTTCCAGTTGGCAAAAGTAAGTCCTCTGGTCGTCTGAGCTGCTTTTTTACCCATACTTGTGGGTCCCCATTTCACAAGACTTCCATTGGAATATACCCCAAAAGCCTGAATAGGATATGAGAATATGACAAATTTTTTCACTCCGCTCAATACATCCAGCTGCATCGGAAATGGCGAATAAGCCATCAAAGTTGTATCTATTTTGGCCGGAACGACCAGTGTATCGGCATTCCATTTACTTTTAGAATCCAGTCTGTTCAATGCTAAAATAGCGGTGCGTTCTCCTACACTGTATTTTTTACTGTATTCTGAGTAGATGGAATCTCTCATCTTTTTATCCTTTGGAAGAACAAAAGCATTATAAAAACCATTTTCCTGCATCACAGGCGGAACAGATTCTTTTTTTACCACAGGAACAGAATCTTTCTTTATAGAATCCTTTTCTGCCTCCTGAACTTCGGAAGAAGAAACAGTATCTTTAAAAGTATCACTTATTTTCTCTATTTCCTTTTTACAGGAAACAAGGAACAAAGCGCACAAACAGATATAAATAAAGGATTTTTTCACAGATATGTTTTTCATAAATAAATTGGCCGTTTAGTTTGGCTACCCAGTACAAATATCAGACCTAAAATCGAATCATAAAAGAGATTGTTAAAAATACCGTAAAAAAACGGAGGCTTCATCACTATAAATAAGGAGTTATAGTATATGATATTTAAAATTTCATAGATTTTAAAGGTGTTTTCAGATGCTGACCAGAAACATTATTCTTCTGTCTGTTCTTTCGTAGAAATCCATTCTAAATTCCCGTTTTTACCGTAGCGGTAGAGGTCCTGATGCCATCTTGCTCCTCCTCTGCATCCCGTTGTTAAAAGTTTTTTCTTTTTGTCAACAGTTACATCGCATAGACAAGAACAACTTGAGTGGGAATAATCCGGTTCCTTAAGCTTTTCAAAACGTTTGCTGCCCGGATGATACAAGTAAATATCATACATTCTGTAAACGCCCATTCCATCATCAGGAACAGAAAATGCAATATCATCATAACCATCAAAATTGTAATCCTCAATGATGCTTTGTCTGGCAAAAGAAGGTTTATCCGGAGACGGAAGTTCTATTGCAGTTTTTTTACCATCAGGATAAACAATGATAAAATGATTATTATAAGAATGATTAAATGCTAATACAGCACCATGCAGGAGATACCTGTCACTCCCGTCGTACTTTTCGCCCTCTACCATTTCCAGTGTAAACTTTCTGCCGTCTTTTGCTCTGGTATAGGTAATGTTTGAAGCACTATCATCTATCATTTCGAGTGTATAGACCCCGTTGATTTTCTCTCCGATCATTTCATTCCAGACATAATAATGAATGTCCGGCTCCCCGTCTCTTCTCCCATCTGTATCTACTTGAAAGCTTTTTATCTGTAAAGGAATGATTTCTTTCTTCCCGGAATACTGTACAAATGCTCCTTTACCCTGAGTTCCATAATAAATTTTCAGTCTGAACTCTTTTGCTTCACCAACAGATTTCAGAATAAAAGGTTGTGCTGAAATCAACGCAGAAATCATTATCATACAGAATAAAAATAGATTTTTCATAATCGTTGGTTTACATAAAAAGGTTCAACACAAATCTTACAATCCATAAAAACACAAGTAGCAGCAATATAGAAAACTGAACTTTATTCACACTTTTATTCCCGAATTTCCATACCAGAATCCGGTCTATGATAATCACCAGTAATAAAGGAACTAAACCGAACAGAATATACATTCCGAATAGGGCATCAGGTGCAGATGGACCAGTCATCATAACAATGGCTGCGATCAATCCGGCAATCATGGCAATGATTCCTGCAATAAAAAAGAGTGTCCAGTTTTGAAATTGTTTTTTCATGAATATTGAATATCATTGTGAGTTGTAATGAAACGGATATTGAATCTGTAACCATAAAATACCCCAAAAGCCGGCCATCCGGTTTGTACTTATTAGCTAAAGTAACAATAACCGTTCAATATACAAAACCGGAAAATCGCTGAAAGACTGATCAGGATTTACATATTGATCACCATAATATTACTAAGCTGATATTTAATAATTTGTTAAAGATGCAGTGCACATATTATCTATAATTTTGACAAAATATCAGTTATCATGTTATACATCATTATGGTAGTTGTACTACAGGCACTTATCACGCTTACTTTGCTTATATCGCTTATCAAAAACAGAGAATCTGTTCTGAATATGCTTCTATTGTATATCGGAGTGGTTACTCTGGATATGGGGTATGAATATTTCATCATCCAAAAATTCGGTTATGAATCTGTTTTGTATGAAATTCCGGGAAGTCTCCGTGTTTTCAAAGGTCTTATTTTTCTCTACATCACTACTTATCTGATTCATGCAAAATGGAGAGATAAACTTAAATACCTGATTGTTCCGTTAACGTTAGTCGTTATTCACCACGCTATTGCTATTTCTGCAAAGATACTTGACCTTTCCTGGGCAGATCTTGCGATCAAAAGCTATAAATCCTATTTTGTTTATTATAGTTATTATTGGATTGCATGTCTTGTAGTATGTATTTACCTGCTTACAAAGTATCGCAAAAATATTACTCATCCAGCAGCCCGTAATTTCCGTTATCTGGTTTGCTATGTATTGACGGGTGTATTGGCTTTCTGGACCGTTTATCAACTAGGTTGGGATACTTTAGTCTATCAAAAGATCTATAGTCTCTTATTTCTGTTCCAATTCGGGTGGATTTTGTACGTTTATATTTTAACGTACCAGCAAAAACTGCAGGAACAACAGAATACATCATATTTTTCCGTTCCTAAAGAAACGTATCAGTATAAAGATCTTTCCAAAATAGATTTTGATGCTGTGCAAAATGCCATTACCGCTTTCTATCAGGAAAGTCATGATTATCTGGATGAGGAATTTACTTTAGACCAGCTTTCCGGACATCTGAAAATAAGCAAAGCCGATTTAAGTATCACTTTTAATAAGTATCTTCATTCCAATTTTCATGAATACACCAACACAAGCCGCATTCAGCACTTTAAACAGATCTTGCTGGAAGATCCTTCGGCCAGTGTTACGGATCTTGCATTTCAATGTGGCTTTAAATCAAAATCTACTTTTTATAAATATTTTAAAAAAGAATTCCACTGCCTTCCCTCTCAGCTTGTTCATTAGTTACAATTATTTAATATTAGCAACTTATTGATTTACAATACAGTTCACCTCGAACTCAAGAGAAGTAGTTGCATAAAATTTAAATGAACCAAAACTTTTGAATGAGCTGACATCTTTGCACCAAACTTTATAAGGATGTCACGAGAAAGACTTTTTTTAACAAAAGCAGCATTTTTTCTTCTTGGGCCTTTGGCCTTTGCTCAAACCACCGTTCACGGAACTGTAGTAGACAGTCAGGGAAACCTGCCCAATGCCCTGGTTTACATTGAAAACAATGGACAGAAGGTAACTTCTGACACAGATGGTTCTTTTGTTCTTAATAATATTTATGACGGAAGTTATAAGCTTGTTGTAGAATATAAAGGATATGAGAGTGTCTATATTCCTTTCACCGTTGCAGATAAAAAGGAAGTAGATCTGGGTTTAATTAAATTTGGAGCCAGATTTAAAGAAAACAATCTTCAGGAGGTAGTCGTTACCAGTGTGTATAAAGCATCGCAGGCCAGAGCGATTACCATGAAGAAAAACTCCAATACAATCACGGAAGTACTTTCTGCCGATGCCATCGGGAAACTGCCGGACCGTAATGCAGCTGATGCTGTACAGCGTATGCAGGGAGTTTCTATTGAAAGAGACATGGGTGAAGGACGTTTTGTAGCAGTAAGAGGAACGCCTATACAATGGACCTCTTCTACCCTGAATGGCAACAGAATGCCGAGTGCCAGTGGTGACAATGCCAATCGTGGAATTCAGATGGATATCTTTCCTTCGGAACTTATTCAGAATGTACGCTTATCTAAGGCTTTGACACCGGATCTTGATGGAGATGCTATTGGCGGAAATGTGGATTTTATTACGAAAACCTCACCCAATAAAGAGACTTTGGCGATAAGTATGGCTTCCGGATATGTCAACATGTCCAAGTCTCCTTCTTACAATACATCAGTTGTTTACGGAAATAAAATTACAGATAAGCTTAAATTCATTACCTCAGCTGTGATTTGGGAGCGTTCTACCGCAATAGATCAGATGAGAAATATTTATAATTACGGACTGAAAGATAAAACAGCTTCTTATTCTATCAATCAGCTTCAGCTTCGGGATTATCTGGCGAACCGCAGAACTTTGGGATTCAATATGGGGCTGGATTATGAAATAGACAGCAGGAATAAATTATATGCAAAGGCGCTATACAGCCAATACAAAGACGGGCAGTCCGTAAGGGAAACCTATTTTAATTTTGACAGTAAAAATGTAATGCTGCAGGCCCGTCATGCAGATTATCTTACGGACCTGTATTCTATGCAGCTGGGTGGTAACCACCAGGTAGGACAGCGTATGGAGGTGAATTGGTCCGCATCCAAAGCACGTTCCGAATTTAAGTTCAACTCACCAGATCAGCTTGAAAAAGATCAGAGAGGCTATCCTATTATTAATTTTATACAACCCATGACCTATGGGAATCTGTCTTCTGACGGAAGGAAATATATGGCGATGGATGCTCCGGATGGCACCGGAGATACCGGAAGATATACTCTGCCTTATAACCAGCAGGCAATAGCGGCAGATAAACTTAAATTGAATCAAATTATTCTGAGTCAGAACCACAACAGTGAGACCGATCTCAGAGGACAGATTGATATTAAATATAAAGCCGCAGATAATTTTGAAATTAAATTAGGAACCAAATACAATAATAAAAACAAAATTGTAGACAGTTCTGTGTTGGTTTGGATGCCTAAATCATCATTGGGCATTCCCGGAACCCCTGTTACTTACCTGAATCAGCTTGAACGCGAAGGTTTTCCCTATAAAGGAGGTTTTATGAATCCTCTGGGTAATCCTTATAATGCAGTTATTATTGATCAGATCACCAATACGCAGATCGATCAGATGTACAATCCTACTACCCAAAACAGCTTAGGACTGATGCAGGTAAGCAGTAAGGACAGCAATTCGAATATTACAAGTTCCTACCGCGGTACTGAAAACGTATGGGCTGCTTACTTAATGGGAACATGGAAGATATCAGATCAGCTTCAGGTATTAGGAGGCTTCAGAAATGAATATAATGATATTACCTTCTGGGGCAAAAAAGTAGTTTCTGATAAAGACAATAAAACGGAAGATATTAAGGACAATAAAACGTACAATGTAGTTCTTCCGATGATCAATATGAAATGGAATATCACCAGTGACCGTATCCTGAGATTGGCCTATACCCGTTCTTTTGCAAGACCGGATTTCAACGACCTGAATCCCGGAACTATCGTCAATGATATTACCAATACCATCACTCAGGGAAATACCAAACTGGATCCTACATTTTCAAACAATTTTGACCTTATGTTTGAGAACTACTTCGGAAAGCTGGATCTGATAACTGCCGGAGTATTTTATAAAGACATTACCAATCTTATTTACAAAGACCAGTCTGTAATAGATCTTGCCGGAAGAACTTATACTTTCACAGCTCCTAAAAATCTGGAGGGAGCTAAACTCTTTGGTTTTGAATTCGGGATATCCAAACGTTTTGAAAATCTACCAGGCTTTTTGAAAAACATCGGTTTTGAGGGAAATTACACCTATATTTCTTCCAAAATGAATATGCCTGTCTACGAAAACGGCAAACAGACAGGAACGATGTCTACCACAATTCCGAATCAGGCCAAACATATTTTCAATACCATCCTCTTCTATGAAACAAGTAAGCTGATGATCCGTCTTGCCGGAAATTACAAAGGAAATTATGTAAGCGAAATCAGAGCAGCGGCCGGAGCAGATCATTATCAGTATTTTGATAAGAACTTTACTGTAGACCTTTCCACCGCGTATAGTCTTACAAAGAAAGTCCGCCTGTTTGTAGAACTGAACAATATTTTTAATGAACCCAACCGCTATTATATGGGAACCAAAGACCGCGTAGAAAATATTTCTTATTCAGGAATACGCGGACAGCTGGGATTCACTTTCAATTTTTAATCAAAAGTTTTATTCATATGAAAAAGTATATATATGGAGCTGCATTGTGTATGACAGCACTGGTACAGGCACAGGATAAATGCCAGAATATAAGAATCAATCAGCTGCAGATTGTAGGAACTCATAATTCGTACGCACAGCCGGTAGATCCCAAAGTACTGGATTTCGTAACCCCAATCATCAACGGAATGATGCAGAAATACAGCAGCATGATGTCTGAAGAACAGAAAGCCAAATTTAAAGAGTATCACCCTTATGGCATGGATCTGAAAGAAGGTCTGAATTATAACCACCCGGACTTTACAGAACAGCTCAACGCCAATCTCAGAGGACTGGAAATAGATGTCTATTATGATCCGGAAGGCGGCAGATTTAGTCATCCGGCAACGTATGAGGTATTAAAGGCAAAAGGAATTACTGATCTGGCTCCTTTTAATACAAAAGGACTGGATCAGCCGGGTTTCAAAGTACTGCATATGGCAGATATCGATTTCAGAACTCATTATCCGACTTTAAAAGATGCGCTTACAGCTCTTAAATCCTGGTCTGATCAACATCCCGGACACACTCCTGTTTTCATGATGATTGAAGCCAAAGATTCCGGTTTTCCAATTCTTGAAAACAGTACGAAAGTGCTTCCTTTTGATCAAAAAGCCTATGATGAACTAGACGAAGAGATTGTAAAATATCTTGGAAAAGATAAGATTATCACTCCAAAAGAAGTTCAGGGGAGCTATAAAACACTGAAAGAAGCGGTAACGCACAATAACTGGCCAAAACTGAATGACAGCAAAGGAAAATTTATCTTTATGCTTCTTCCGGGAAGTGCAGGAACTCTTTCATCTAAAGACAATCCTTATCTCGTGAATGGCTCTTTAAAGGAAAGAATTATGTTTCTAAACAGTGAACCAGATGATTCTTTTGCAGGGTTTATCCTAAGAGACAATGCCATAGTCAGACAGAAAGAGATACGGGATCTGGTAAAGCAAGGGTTTATGGTCAGAACCAGATCTGATATTGAAACCTATGAAGCCAAAACCAATGATTTTACAAGATCAAAAGCTGCTTTCAGTAGTGGTGCCCAAGTTGTTTCCACCGACTTTTTCCGTTCCGGGAATACTTATAGAACACCCTACTTTGTACAGCCACCGCAGGGAAAAGATTATCTTAATAATCCATTAAATTCTTCATGCAAGTAAAAAAAGCCGGATAAATTATCCGGCATTTTTTATGACTAGCCGAATCTTTAGATTTTGGATAAACCCTGGATCTCAAAACCCCAAAATTCATAATTCATAATTCATAATTCATAATTTATAAATCTCTCCTCAAACCTCATCATTCTGTTGCTATATCAATCCCTCTAATTGCTGTAAAATAGGAATCAGGGATTTTCCTTTTTGAGTAAGATTATATTCTATGTGCAGAGGCTTTTGCCTGATGACTACCCTCTCCAATAAATCCATTTCTTCCAGTTCTCTAAGAGCCGTTGATAATGTCTGTTTATTAGATCCTTCTATGTCGCGCAGCAAGCTGCTGAAACGTAAAGTAGATTTGGAGGCAAGAATAAAAATTTCTAATTTTAATTTACCTGAAAGTGTTTTTAAAAGCTTCTGTACAGGGCATATTTCTGCCCCATCAGCAGAGCTGTTATTAGTCAGATTTTTTTGACTCATTGTGTGTTTTTTTTAATATCGTAACTTTGCAAACATAGTGGTTAATAATAAATTAACATAAGATTAACCACACATTTAACAAAAAAAATTACAAAAAGTACAAAAAACTAAGTAGAAATTTTTCATTAAAAAACATATGTTTTTGTGATATCTCTTCTTAATTTGTTCTGATTATAAGTTTGCATAAAAGTATAATTGATTATCAATTATTTTTAATAAAAAAACTAAAAACCTAAAACACAAATATGAAAAATGAGATTTTTATCTTCAAATCAGGCTATAATATATATTATTCTACCAGCCTATTTTTACTCACAACACAAGCCGGCATAATTATATCTGAAGGATAGCGATACAGCACGATCTGGTTATTTATCATGGCTATTTATTAGATACATGATAATAGATGATTTCGGTACCGTTAAGCATATCTGCTTCTGTTGCATTCCCTTCCTATATATTAATTATAAACTATAAAATTTGAATAAAAGGTATTCAAACAGAATCTAATAACCTAAAAAACATGCGTATGAGAAAAAAATCAATGCTATCAGTCTGGGCTGTATTCTGCTCAGTTGCATCCGTTTATGCTTCGTCACGAGGTGATACGGACCGGCACTTTTCTAATGATCGGTTTATATTGGAAAGTCGCCTTCCAGTAACCACCCTCACTTATGATCTTGGGCCTGTGATGTCTATTTCACAAAACCTCAATGAAAAAGGAGCGGTTGTTATGAGTGGACAGCTCAACAAACCTGTTACAACAAGTGATGTTCTGATTTCCGTTAAATATCAGAATGCCTTGGGAGAATGGGTTAGTGCGTGGTGCAAAACACTATATGCCAGCAATCTGTATAATGAAAACCTTAATGCTACCTTTGAATTACCAGCTTCTGCAAGCAGCGGCACGTATAATTTAAAAGTTGTGCTGAGTTCAGAAACAGATAACTTCTCCGGAATTACGTGGAATAAAGCAGTAAGCCATTACAAATTCGGAGATTATACTGCGGCCGCTTGTGAACTGGATGAAAATGAGTACACGATACTTTTCACTCCGAAAAAAAATGGGACGGTATTGTTTAATCCTAACGGAAGTGTTTCCGGAGTCAAAGACAGGGTAAAATCACAGCATCTGACAAAGAAACTGGATGATATCGTATTGTCCGTTAACGCCAATGGTACCCTGGATAACAGCAATCCAAATGCACCTGTGATCAATATTGACAATCCTAATAATCTAGGTACGATTGCCAGCTCACAGAAATACATCTATCAAGGCAGTGACACAAGCCCTTTTGAGTTTTCTTATCATGATCCTGTTTATGTATTTGCCGGTAAGTTTTCAAGTTCGGGTTTCTTTATTAACTTCAGTAACTGGTTTTTACCTCCTGAGGAGGGCGGAGAACCCTGGGGTAGAGGATATTTGGATTTTACAAACCCTAATGCTTTAGTGAACAGGTATTACAACCTTTACAATTACATCAACGAGAAACTGACCGACATTATCTCGGATCAGGAACCTGTAGTTATTGTTGTAAGCAAAATAACCGGTTTCAGGGTATACAAATCTACCGGACAGTATATCACCGTTAATGCATTAAGCAATTATAATACAGTGAATGATTTCGGTTACCCTCCATTATATGATAAACAAAGAGGTCCCGGATCTGAAAATTTCTTTCTGAGCAATACTCCTAAAGCTTCTTTATATGGTATCGGAGCCATCAGAAACAGAAAAGTAATAGCTAACTGGAATGGACCAATGAGACCGCTTTCGGAGGTGGAAGCTGAAATCAAAAAATTTATCAAATATGTAGGTATTTTTGGAAACACAACTGCATATGATTCTGCAGATTGTGCCAATAACTGTTTTACAATTAATTCCGGAGCACTGCCGGATAATACGATATCAGACTGGACAAAAGCTCCTAACAGCTATATTTTCACAGGGAAAGATAACAACGGGAATAATGCAGACGGGTTGTATATTCCTGTAAAAAAAGCCTACGAAATGTGGCGAAGCGGGAATTATATGAAAGGAGTGGATGTTCCTTCTGGAGCAATAACTGCTGATGTATTATGGGAGGATACCATGGGACTAATAAAATCTAAGGAAAATTATACTTTGGATATTATAGGTTCAGGTGAAACGGCAAAAATAAAAGTACCTGTAAACAAAATAAAAAAAGGAAATGCAGTCGTTGCCTTTAAAGTAGATGGACAGGTTTTCTGGTCATGGCACGTTTGGGTAACAGATGATCCTACAAACGGCTCCACCTATAAAAGCTATGATGATGTAAAGAGACAATTGAGCGATGGTACAGTAGAAACAATTCCTAACTCTGAGTGGGGATGGATGGACAGAAACCTTGGTGCTCTCGGAAATTCACTTAATGGAGACGGATGGCACAGAAACGGAGGACTATTATACCAATGGGGAAGAAAAGATCCTTTTCCATCTTTAACGTATAGTGATGCTACTTTTTATCAGGTAACCGGAAGCGTTGGAAAAGTGATCTATGATGATGCAATACCAAGATTGAAATTCACCAACAGTCCTTTCAATGATTATAAAAACTTTAATGATCTGAGACTGTTTGTCAATAAATCAACGGCAAATATTACGGATAACATCAGAGCATCGGTTAAAAATCCTTTAAGCCTGATGTATGTCAACGATGATGGTACTGCTACTCCATCTACCTATGGTACTGTGAGTGGTGTTCCATATTATTATAACTGGTTTGGGCAGGTACCGGGATTACAGACCAGTGAGTTAAGTAAAGTTAACTTATGGTCAGATAACTCTCAAGGAGTACAGGCAACAGATATTTCTGTTCCACAACCATACAGAGATAAGTCCTCTTATGACCCTTGTCCGAATGGATGGAGATTACCTTCCTTATTGGTAGCATCATCCACAAAAAATATGAGAATGGATTTTACTCCTTTTGGAGCGAAAGTAAACAGTCCATTATCTGCATTATATGGTGTTCAATCTAATATTCCTCCGGGATTATCAAACTTAAAACCATATCTGGCTGGTATAAAAATATATCCTCAATACGGTTTTGATATGACCAATGTTGGAGGTAACAATATCGGAATATTCCCAGGAACAGGATGGATTGGAAGAGGTGCTGCCAGTGATGGAAGATATCACACGAAAGCAACCTTTACAGATCAGCTTGAAACCTATCTATGGACATCTACTATGACCAATTTTGGTGGATATTCATCAATAGCAAGTGCATTAAGACTAATTCCGTCTGCTGACCAGATTGTCAATAATTACAGACCAGATGCGGCCAATTATCCTAATGTGTATGGTTTATACAATTATAAACCAGCTGAAGATTATCCAACCAATAACGCACAAGCATGCAGATGTATCAAAGATCCGTTATTTGTAAAAAATAACTATAATTTTGACACTACTTACTTCACTGAAACTGAAACCTATAAAACAGGATTAGATAATCCTAATACTTATATGGTTACAAAATCTACTGCAGACCAAATCATCTCAGTACCTGTAAGTAAAGCCTTCTCTGTACAGAGTAATTATTTAGGGAATACCCAAATTCTGAATACAACAAGCTTTAATGATTTAAAAGCGAATGTACTTTGGACGGACAACCCTGCTTTGGTAACACAATTAACCATAGATAACACCTCTTCCAAAGATGGAAACATCAACGTAAAAGTAAATGCTAACCAATCCGGTAATGCTGTTGTTACTTTACACAATGGTTCAATCACTAACCCTATCTATTGGAGCTGGCATATCTGGGTAACCAATACTAATGTAAGTTCTTTTACTCATGTAAATGATACCCCTATTACCACAGATAATTACGTGAATTATACCCAATATGGAACCCTGATGAAAACAGCTACCATGGATAGAAACCTGGGAGCTACCGAAGCAATGCCAAGTGCTTATAACCCAACGGTTGCTGCACAGGTAACCCAACTGAACAGTTCACAGGGATTACATTACCAATGGGGAAGAAAAGATCCTCTGCCAATATTCAATAATATCAACGGATCTAAATACAATATTTTCCTTGGTACTACCAATAGCAGTGGTGCTGTAGCCTATTCTACATTCACAGAAGCGAACTATAATTCAAGTAACATAGTGAATTATAATACCTATAAGAGCAGCATAACTGCCGCTGATAAAATAGATGTGAGAATAGAAAAGATTCTGGGATATTCTGTTGCCAATCCATTAAAACTAATGATGCCGGTAACCGCATATCCGTATCGTGGAGACAATACACCTCATTATACTCTTGCTTCAGACTGGCTGTTTGATACTCAATATCAAGGGTTATATGATGAAAGATGGGGCTTAGGAGGCAAAAAATCTGTATTTGACCCTTGCCCGAATGGATGGAGAATTCCGGAAGTTCTTGGTAAAGGTACCAACAAAACCTCTCCATGGAGTCTTAAGAGCAATCCTGAAACACTTAGAACTATCGACGGTACAGAAGCAGGCTATTATGGAGCTCCTATCTATAGCGTAACTGCACCTAGTTTCTGGGGTAAAACAGTAGGATATGCATTCACGAACAGTTTGTATAACGTAGGAAATTATCCAAAAGCCGTTAGCAGAGGAAGCAGAAGCGTAATGTATGCAGGAGCCATTAGTACTGCTGTTGGTGCATCAGGAGGAGTATGGTATGCTAATCTAAACGGGGAAATGACAGGAAGAGCTTCTTATATGTATTTTGATATTTATAGTAGAAATAATGTGAAAAACGTGGATATAGATCCTTTTGCTTCTCTAAGCTGCAGATGCGTGAAACAGGAAGATGCTGGTACTCCAAGAGGTCCGCTTCCAGGAATTCCTGTAACGCCAAACTCAGGAGCTCAGGCCAGAACAGCGTTAAACAAAACTGTTATTGAAGAAAAGGTAAAAGATGACAAGGTAGTTCTTTATCCTAATCCGGTAAAAGATATCCTGTATATTGATGCAAAAGATGATAAGGATTATTATTATCAAATTTATAACATGTCTGGACAGCTGATGAAAGAAGGCAAGTTTAACAACAAACAAACAGATGTTACTTCATTGTTAACCGGAGCTTATCTGGTAAGAATCAACAACTCTGAGACTATTGTAAAAATCATTAAAAAGTAAATTACAATAACACATCTTAAAAGCAATGATGGCCGGGATTTCTTCCGGCCATTTTTATTTTAAATATCACATCGAGTCATCTTATTTAAAAGCGATACAACCACTCATCGAAATATATAGATCTACGTACGCTTAGAAAGAATTAATCTCATTGATTCCATCTTTGCCTTCTTAATAATTTAACATCAGAAACTCAATCTTCGTATTAAATTAAAATATATATGCTCCATCCTTGTGATTGAGCATCTAAACTTTATCAAAGTCTATAAACAAAAAAAAAGTCTTCTATTTCTAGAAGACTTTTTGCGATCCGGACGGGACTCGAACCCGCGACCTCCGCCGTGACAGGGCGGCATTCTAACCAGCTGAACTACCGGATCAATTTTTTTAAAAGAAATTGAGAAAACTTCTGCGATCCGGACGGGACTCGAACCCGCGACCTCCGCCGTGACAGGGCGGCATTCTAACCAGCTGAACTACCGGATCAATTTTTTTAAAAGAAATTGAGAAAACTTCTGCGATCCGGACGGGACTCGAACCCGCGACCTCCGCCGTGACAGGGCGGCATTCTAACCAGCTGAACTACCGGATCAATTTTTTTAAAAGAAATTGAGAAAACTTCTGCGATCCGGACGGGACTCGAACCCGCGACCTCCGCCGTGACAGGGCGGCATTCTAACCAGCTGAACTACCGGATCAATTTTTTTAAAAGAAATTGAGAAAACTTCTGCGATCCGGACGGGACTCGAACCCGCGACCTCCGCCGTGACAGGGCGGCATTCTAACCAACTGAACTACCGGATCAAATTATTAAAGAACGTCGTTTCTTTTTCGTGGTTGCAAAATTACACCTTTTTTCGTTACCTGCAAATTATTTTCAAAAAAAATGCCTCCCAATCATGGAAGGCATTCATTACCAAAGTTGTTTTTTTATAAGTGAGCGCTTAATTTTTCAGCGATAACCTCTTTTGGAGCTACACCTACTAATTTATCTACTACTTCCCCGTTCTTGAAAATAAGAACTGTAGGGATATTTCTAATACCATACTGCATAGAGATTTCCTGGTTGTTGTCTACATCCACTTTTCCAACTACTGCTTTGCCTTCAAAATCTGATGCTACTTCTTCAATGATTGGTCCTAACGTTCTGCAAGGTCCGCACCATACTGCCCAGAAGTCTACTAATACCGGTTTATCTGATTTTAAAACCGTATCCTGAAATGAGCTGTCTGTAATTTCTAAAGCCATTTTGTTTCTTTTATTTTAATTAATATTATTTTCTTTTTAATCCTCTATTGGATGTTCAAAATTACGATTTTTAAAGCACAAGACTATCTATGCTCAACATTAGTTTTTTCTATAGTGTAATCGCTTGAAATTTCCTTCAAAGCATTCACTAATGAATCAATCTCTGCTTTAGTCGTCATATGGCTGAAAGAGATACGTAATGGTGTACAGTGATCCATTTCATCCTCAGAAAGTACCATCATCATTACCATTGAAGGCTTTGATGCTCCTGATGAGCACGCACTCCCCTGAGAGATTGCAATTCCTTTCATATCCAGTTGAAGCCCTATCAATGGGTTTTTATAAGGCAATAACGCACTTAAAACCGTATAAAGACTGTTTTCCTTTTCAGCACTTCTTCCATTGAATTTAATTCCTTCAACTTCGGCAGAAAGTCTTTCAATCGCGTAATTTTTGATGTCCTGCATATGGTTGGTATATTCATCCATATGATTCAGAGAAAGTTCTAACGCTTTCCCTAATCCTACGATACCACAAACATTTTCTGTTCCGGCTCTAAGGCTTCTTTCCTGAGGACCTCCGGTAATAATTCCTTTTAAACCGGTTGCCTTTCTGATAAATGCAAATCCAGCTCCTTTTGGCCCGTGAAACTTGTGGGCACTGCATGAAGCAAAATCTACAGGGATATCGGAGAAATCAAGGTTCATATGAGCCATGGTTTGTACAGTATCCGAATGGAAAAGTGCATTATGCTCTTTGCATAGCTGGGCAACTTTTTTAAGGTCGATTATATTTCCGATTTCGTTATTAGCATGCATTAAGCTTACTAATGTTTTTTTATCTGAAGCCTTTAACAGCTCTTCTAATTTTGTAAGGTCAATATCTCCTTTTTCATTCGGGCGGATGTAGTTTACTTCTACTCCTTTTCTGCTTTTCATATCCAGAATACTTTCAGAAACACATTTGTGTTCCAGAGGAGAACTGATGATTCTTTCTACTCCAAGGTGTTCTACCGAGGATTTGATGATCATGTTGTTGGATTCTGTTCCGCAGGAAGTGAAAATGATTTCAGCAGGAGTTACATGAAGATAGTCTGCAACCTGTCTTCTTACATTTTCAATAAGGATTTTTGCTTCCTGACCAAAGCTGTGCGTTGAAGACGGGTTTCCGAAATTCATCTTCATAGTGCCCACCATTGCATCTATAACTTCTTCTGCAAGCGGAGTGGTTGCGGCATTATCTAAATATACTTTATCCATTATTATTTTGAATATTTTAATTCTACAGAGGTAAACTGGTAATCTGTGGGAACAGTGAAAATAATCCAGGGATTAGACATCACCTGAATTTCCATTCCACCGGAAGATTCTCCGGCAGGAACTTCTACATACAGAATCTGATTTTTCACAGATACATTTTTGATTTCATCAATTTTGTGACTTCCGGATCTGAAGGTTCCCAAATTGTATAAAACAACTTTCTTATTTTTTGGAAATTTCGGATGATTGGTCGTGGATTCTTTTCCCAGATCTACCCTACCAAGATTTCCTTTGAAAATATTTAGAAAATCTGTTTCGTCTTTAATGATTTTAAAGCCGGGCGTATCTGCTCCCCCCTGAGATTCAGAGACAAGGAGTTCAGTGTTTCCCTGCATAGCAGAAGACTTCTGAGGTGAAGTGCTTGCACAGCTCATAAAGATTACCGCACATGCAATTAACAGGCTTTTCATTTTTTACAATTTTATCTCCCAAAATTAGTGAAAAAATTGATAATGTCCCTCATTTGCCCATTTCAACATTGGCCGATCTCCGGAAGTATCGCCAAATGCAATAATTTTATCGTACTTAGAATTGTTTATTTCCTCTTTAATTCTTACCAGTTTTTCTTTCCCATTGCAGTTTTTTCCAACAAAATTTCCTGTGAAAATACCGTTCTTAAACTCTGCCCGCGTAGAAACGAGCTCCATTTTAAGTGCTTGGGCGAAAGGCTTCACCCAAATATCCAATGAAGCGGTAACCAATAAACTTTGTGTATTATTATGATCTATATTTTTAATAAAGTCCAGTGCATTTTCTCTCACAATTTTAGGATAATGCTGCTCGAAAAACTGTTTGGACTTCTGTTCTATCTTTTCCTGAGTCTGCCCTTTTAAAATAGAACCAATAAAGCTTTTTTTCACTTTTTCTGTTTCAGCTAGTTTCAGCTTTAGCAGAATAAAAAGGGGAACATGTCTTAAAAATTGTATACGGTATTTTGTAGAATCGTAGAATTTAAGATACATAAACATGGTATCTTTATACGTAAGGGTTCCGTCAAAATCAAAACAATACAATTTTTTCATTTCTCTTTAAAGCTTTAATTTTTTAAATATAAATTCAGGGATATTCCTGATAATCATCATGATAATACTCCAAACCGGCAAAACATATGCCACATTTTCCTCCTTTTTAAAGGCTTTATAAATACAGGCTGCTGCCTGTTTCGGAGTAGCTGTCAGTTTCGGATTTAAAGGCAGACCTTCTGTCATTTTGGTTGCCATAAACCCTGGTTTTATAGTAAGAACGTGTACTTTTTTATCAAAAAGATAGTTTCTCAAACCACTCAGATAGGCTGTAAATGCTGCTTTTGCACTTCCATAGATAAAGTTACTCTGTCTTCCTCTGTCTCCTGCTACTGATGAAAGTCCTATTATCGTTCCCGATCTTCTGCTTTCAAATTTTTGAGCAAAATAGTTCATCACAGGAACCAGTTTTGAGTAATTGATATCTATGATACGTTCCGTATTCCTGTTGTCATATAATCCTTCTTCAGTTCCCTCTCCTAAATATCCTACTGCGCAAAATAATACATTTGAATTGATAGTATCAAATCTATTGTAATCAATTTCCTTGGTCAGATCCAGTTCAATAACTTCCGCCTGCTGTAGAAACTTTACATCAATATGCCTTGCAAATCGTTCTGTAGTTTCTTTGTTTGAGGTAAAAAGGTAAATTTTTTCAAATTTTTCTCCTTCCTGAAGTGCTTTTTCCACAAAAGCCTGTGCCACTTCAGATGTGCTTCCCAGAACTATCATTATGAGTTATTGTTTATGATTCTTTTGTGCTGTAAAGACACAAATTTAGGATTTTGAATATTCTTAAGGTAATTGGTAAGCGATGATCTGCTCATACTGTCTTTGGTAAGATAAATTCTTCCTCCGAATTCCTGTACAATAGCATCCAGCTGGTCTACCAGTTTTTTCAGTTTTGAATTTACTTTAAAATCCAGTGCAAGTGTATATCCTTCCACAGGAAATGAATTGTAAGCTTCTGAATTGTTCTTTCCAAAAAGCTTTAAAACAGCCAGGAATGATCCATTTCCACTATTAGCAATTGTTTCAAGGATTCTTTTCATTCCCTCCTTCCCTGTTTCTTTTGGAATTACCATTTGATATTGAATAAAGCCAGATTTACCATAGATTTTATTCCAATCATTAATAGCATCCAAAGGATAGAAAAAAGTTTCGTAATCAATAAAATTCTTCACTTCCTTCTTAGCCTGTTTTTTATAATACAGCCAGTTGAATATTTTTACGGTAAGTGCATTCAGCACAAATCCCGGAAAATAAAAAGGAACTGTAGGTGAGAATTTTTTCTTTAATCTTAAAGAAGTTTTTGAAAAATTCTGGGGAAGCTCATGTTGAAAAGCATGCTCGCCTCTCATCAGAATACTTCTTCCAATATTTTTTCCTTTCTGAAGGCAGTCAATCCAAGCAACGGTATAGGTCCAGCTTTCGCTTTCGTCAAACAATTTAAAAATTTCATCCAGATTTTCTGCTTTAATGCTTTCCTGACGAATGTATGCAGATTCTATATTTTTAAGCTTAAATTTTGCGGTAAGAATGATTCCTGTAAGTCCCATTCCACCAATCGTTGCCCAGAACTTTTCAGCATTCTCTTCTCTGGAGCAGGTAATAATCTCTCCATTCTCGGTCATTAACTTAAATTCAATCACATATTCCGAAAAACATCCTTCAGCATGGTGATTTTTACCATGCACATCGGAAGCAATTGCACCTCCTACTGACACGAATTTTGTCCCTGGAGTAACATATAGAAAATATCCCTGCGGAACAGAAATTTCCAGAATTTCTGAAAGAAGCACACCGGATTCGCATTCCATTACTCCGTTTAAACGATCAAAATTGATGAATTTATTTAATTTTTTTGTTGAAAATATAGATTCTCCCAATGAAGCATCTCCATAGCATCTTCCGTTTCCTCTTGCTATAACTTCATTGTGATTGAGTACAAATTCTTTTATTTTTTTGAAACTGTCCTCAGATCTCATTTCTTTCTCTACCACCGGGAAATTACCCCAGTTTGTAACTTTCTGTGTGAAATTAGGCTTCATTTCTTAAAATAAATTTGAATTAAAAATGCAGCTACCCAAAGTAATAAAGTAACTTGTATATAGCGGTCTCTGTAAACAATTTTTGTAGGAGATTCTGTTCTATTGTAAACCAGTGTCTGCTGAAGATACCTCAACAATGCAAAGACTACAAAAATAACTGTATAAAAAACCCTTGAATGGAATCTTTCCTGAACTTCAGGTGACAGGGTAAACATCAGATAACACACAATTGCCAGGGTAATGGAAATGGATAGTGCAATATCTGCAAACTGAACGTTGTATCCATCCAATGCGCGTCTCGTCTTTCCCGAAACCTGCGCATTAATAAGTTCTCCTCTTCTTTTTCCGATTGCCAGTACAAGTGCAAGTACAAAAGTCAATAGAATAGCCCATTGTGAAATACTGATTCCGGTAATATAACCTCCTGCCAGTACACGCAGAACAAATCCTATAGCGATAATGAAAATATCAATGATCGGAACATGTTTGAGTCTAAAAGTATAGGCAAGATTCATCACCACATAGAATCCTATGATAGTTGCAAATTTCCAAAGATACTCGTGGAAATAGATCTGTGTAAAAAATACAAGAGCAATGTCTGTAATGACCAAGCCAATAAGAATTCCTATAGCTTTTGATTTTGAAATAGCCCCGCTAGCGAGAGGCCTTCTTCTTTTTTCAGGGTGTTTTCTATCTGCTTCAATATCATTGTAATCATTCAATATATATACTACACTTGCTGCAAGCGAAAATATAATGAATGCAAAGATGCTTTTTACAAGTAAGTCTACGTTGGTGATATTACCTGAAAAAAACAGAGGAACAAATACAAATAGGTTCTTCACCCATTGCTCCACACGGAGCAGTTTTAAATATTTCTTCATTTATGTTGTTTCAATTGCAAAAATAATAAATTTAAAATTCTTAGCCTAAAAATACAAAAAAAACCGCCGAGGCGGTCTTTTACGAAAATATTTATATATTAAATTAACTATTGCCCTTGTTTGGCATCGTTAATCATTTTTTCATTTGCAGTAATGGCAAACTCTACTCTTCTGTTTTTAGCTCTTCCTTCATCAGTATCATTGCTTGCAACCGGCATATTTTTACCTTCACCTTTAGTGAACATTCTGCCAGATGCAATTCCTTTAGCAACTAAATAACTTTTTACAGCATCTGCTCTTCTTTGAGAAAGCGACAAGTTGTATGCATCTTTACCTACACTGTCTGTATATCCATAGATATTGATATTGGTATCCGGGTTGCTAACCAATACCTGAGCTAATTTATCAAGGTTAGTTTGTGCAACAGAAGTAAGGTTTGAAGAGTCAAACGCAAAATTAACAATGCTTTCGTTCATTGTTACTTTAATACCGTCTCCTACTCTTTCTACCTGAGCTCCAGGTAAAGTTTCTTTAATATCTCTGGCCTGCTTATCCATTTTGTTACCGATAACGTTACCAGCAACACCACCGATAATACCTCCTAATACAGCACCGATAGCTCCGTTTCCTCCTCTTCCTACATTATTACCAAGAATACCTCCAAGTACTGCTCCTGAAGCAACACCTACAGCTGTACCTCTTTGTTGGTGATTTGAATTTTGAACTGCCTCACAGCTTGTCAATAATAATGCTGATGACAAGAAAAGGGCTCCTACGTATGTTTTATTAAATTTCATTTTTTTTGATCTTTTATGTTGATAAATTATTTCATTCCTGCTCTCTGGAAGTTGTAAACTACTTTTACATTACCTCCTTCAAAAGGAACATCTTGCTGAAGTGAAAACTGATCTGTTGTTTGGTTGATCAAAGTAAGGCTGTACCCTACAGAGTTTTGTTTTGCTTTTGTACCTGCAGCAATTTTTTTAAACATAAACGTGTTACCGTCTTTTATTTCAAACTTGATGGGCTGTGTAATTGCCGGGCAATCTCCTCCTCCGTTCAAAGTATACGCTCCTGTCCAGTTGTTAGGAATTAATCTCCAGTGACTTCCTACAAAACATTGTGCATCTGCACCTTCGTCAAAAGGTTTAATTTTATATCCTTTTTCGTAATCTATACTTACGATTTGCCAATCTCCTTTCATTTTCAGAAAGTCTGCTCTTTGATTTTGAGACGTAGCTGCTTTGTTAACAGAGGAACACGACACTGCAAAAAGTGATGTTCCCAACATCCCTGCAAGTAGTAACTTTTTCATTTTGTTGTTTATTATTTTGTTACTATAAAGTTACAAAAAACCGTGCCAAAATTTAAAATAAAAATAAAAAGTCCGAAAAAAATTCGGACTCTTTATGGTTTCTCCTTAAATACAGGGAGATAAATTATTTTTTAACAGCCTTTTTTATGGATTTCGAAGGCTTGGCAGGAGCAGATACCTTTCCTTTATAGAAATTAGTGTAGGCATATTCTGCTGCTTTTTTCAGGTCTATAACCCCTCCAGCCTGTGATTGATCTGCAAATCCGTCTGCTGTACTTGGATTACTGCTTTTCACCAGTGCTTCAATAATCTGGTAAGGTTTCAGATCTGGCATATAAGCCAATAAAAGGGCTGCCCCTCCAGCTACTACAGGTGAAGCCATTGAAGTTCCCTGAAGGTATTTGTATTCATTTTTCGGAACGGTAGAATAAATTTCTTCTCCGGGAGCGAAAACATTCACCATTTTTTTGTTGTAATTAGAAAAGTCTGCTCTCAAAGCATTATTCTTATTGGTGCTGGCTCCTACTACAAGAACATTGCTTACAAATGGTTTTTCATCTGTAACATTTTTAAAGTTCGTAGGATATGCCAGATGCTCCGCTACATCTTCATTTTCGTTCCCTGCTGCTTTTACTAAAAGAACTCCTTTATCTTCAGCATATTTAAAAGCATCCCAAACTACATTTTTACCTGGTGAAACAGGTTTTCCAAAGCTCATATTCAATACTTTTGCGCCATTATCCACTGCATATCTGATAGCATTGGCAACGTCTTTATCTCTTTCATCTCCATTTGGAACAGTTCTTACAGACATGATTTTAGCAACTTTGGAAGCTACTCCATACTGAACTTCTTTTCCTTGCGGAAGTCCGGCAATGATTCCTGCCACGTGAGTTCCGTGCTCTGCATCAGGACCTTCGTAATGGTTGTTTCCATAGTTTTTTTCAGAATAATCATCATAGTTATCTCCTACAATCTCTTTTCTTGGATCATATGAAAGATCGTATTGTTTTGCTGCCGGAGCAAAATGATCTATAGCCTCCTTCATCTCTTCTTTCATCTTTTTTTCAAATTCAGCGGCTGATTTTCCTTTAAATTCCGGACTTTGGGAAACCTGACTCAAGAAATCCAATGCAATCGCATCTCTCTGATCTGCAGGAGCTTTGATTGCTGAAATAGTTTCAGCTGTCACAGGCTTGCCACCTAATAATTTTACCATATTAGGAATCAGCTCGTTCAGCATAGAGTAGGTTTTGAAGTTTTGGATAGCCTCAATACTTTTTGTATTGAACATATCTTTAGCTTTCATATACATATCAAACTCGTCCTTCATCTGAGCCTGGTTAGCTTTATTCTTTGTGGAATCGGTGCCTTCAAAAATAGGTTTGTATTTGGCTACTACTCTTGTTACCTCCATATTGTCGATATCAATATCTCCGTTTTTACCGCCTATGAAGTTCCATCCATGTACGTCATCAATATATCCGTTACCGTCATCATCTTTTCCATTTCCAGGGATTTCGTTCGGGTTTGACCAAAGATTTTTTACCAATCCGGGGTGGTCTACCTGTACTCCACTGTCTAAAACTCCCACTATTACGGTTTTAGGCTTCAGTCCGTTAGATTCTAAGTATTTATAAGCATTTGCCGTATTTACTCCATATACTTTTGAAGTTGCAAAATCTTTATGATACCAGGTCATCAGATCTTTATCTGTGTTTGGATCTTTACTTTTAGCTTTAGATTCCTGTGCAAAAGAGAAGCTAAAACCTGCTAAAAAAACTGCAGCTAATAATACCTTTTTCATATGTTGATATTTAATTTTTAAAAACATTTACCAATCGCCACCTTCAACTGTTTTATACTGAGAGTTTCTTTAACAGCGATTGTATGCTAATATGATTGTTTTATATTTTTTATATATAAGAGTGATTCCGGGCCTTTATTACAAATAAGATCCAGAACCGACAGATCTTCCAAAAACCCGAATTTCTCAGAGAACGTCTGATAATATTCTTCCATTTCAAATTCAGAAGGAAGCTTTGCCGAAAACTTATCTCTAAAATTGATGCTTTCAGGGTTTTTGATATATTCTTCATTCAAAGAGTGTGCCTTTTCTGTTTTCAGTATCTGTTGGATGACTTCTATCCCCTTAAGGTTAAAGTCTAAAAGAAACTTTTCTTTAAGGTCAAAAATCTTTTTGAATTTGTCTTCATAATACTCGAAATAAGGAGAGCTCTGGTATGCCGTCTTGATTGATTTCCAATGAAGGGTTCTCCAGTCTTCACGGTAAGAGATTTCGATATCTTTAAATTCTCTTTTCCCGTTATGATTGATAGGGATTATTAATGACAGTTTTCCGTTGGCTCCATAGATATTTGTTCTGTTTCTATAGGTCTGTTTCGGAAAGTTTTCAAACTGTTCCAGTACAATTTCATTTTCGGCATTCAAAAACACTGAAAACCATGAGATTGGAGGCATATAAAATGCCGGCAATAATACATTCTTCATATTCATAATGCAAAAATGAAGTATTTTTTCAAATACTTCATTCTATTTTAAGTTTAATTTTTCTGTTAGTCGTCTTCAGTTTTTTTCTTTCTGAATAGTTTCACAAAATACTCCCATCCGAAGAACAAAATCAGGATCATCGCTGCAATCCACCAGTAAGAGGTTTTATTAGCTTCTCCTGTGTTGGTTGCTTTGAACATTCTTTCCCAACGGATTTTGAATGGCGCCTGATAAGTAGAACTACTGTCTGCAAATGCTCCCTGAAGACTCATCCATGTGAACATTGGTTTTCCGACAATATTTTCTTCCGGAACGAAACCAAAGAATCTTGCATCTAACGAAGCATCTCTGTTGTCCCCCACCATCATATAATAATCCTGCTGAATTGTATATTGGCTAGCTTCTTTTCCGTTGATGAAAATTTTTCCGTTTTTCTTTTCTAAGCTATTGTGCTCGTATTCAGAAATAATCCATTGATACGTTGGAAGCGTTTCCTGGTTGATAGCCACTACATCTCCTTTTTTAGGAATTCTTAATGGTCCATACCAATCAGCATTCCAAGGTTTGTTAATTGGAAATATCGATTGAGTAGTATCAATTTTTGTTTTTGCCTCATCTTTATAAGCAACTGCTGATTCTTCTTTTGCAAAAATTTGTTCTTTTACGTCTGTAACATGGGGAAGTTCTTTAATTTCTTTGGCAACTTTATCCGTTAAACCCTGAAAGGCATAAAGATACCCACCACTATCCTGTTGAAATTCACGAACCGGTAAAAATCCATACACTTTATATAAAGTTGGAATATCCAATTGAGCATCTGTGCTTACAACATATCCATGCTGTACTTCCTGATCTCCTAAAACAGTTTCCGGCTTTCCGTTAACGAAAAGTCTTCCTGCTCTCATTTCAAAAGTATCACCTGCTGTAGCTACACATCTTTTTACATAAGGATCTTTTCTGTCGATCGCTGTATGTACAGAATCCTGAGGATAGTTGAAAACAACTACATCATTTTTCTGTGGTTTGTTGAATTGTAAAATTCTTGTATAAGGAAGTTTTACTGCATCTACGTAAGATTTTGGATCATCTTTAGGATTTCCTTTTTGTCCTGTATCCATGATGGTTCCCTGAAGGAAAGGTATTGCTACCGGACGCATTGGAAGTCTGTATCCGTAGCTCCATTTGTTTACAAAAAGGAAGTCACCCACCAATAATGTTCTTTCCATAGATCCTGTAGGAATCCCGAAAGGCTGCGTTATGAAAACGTGGATGATGGTTGCAAAAACTACTGCGAAGGTAATGGAACCAACAAATGTATCTTTCTTTTTCTCGTTTTTCTCTTCGTCTGTCAGGAACAGATCGTTTGCATTTTCATCTTCTAACTCTACATCTTTAGAATAGTTAATTACCGCCATATAAATAAACGGCAGAATCACGGTAAGAATCTGATCCTTGAAAAGTGTTTTCCCGAACTTTTTCACTAAGTAAAGGTGGAAAACAGACATCATGATTGGCCCTACAATCGGAAGATAAGACAGGATAGCCCACCACTTCGGATGCTTTGTTTCTTTGAGAATGATGAAATAGTTGTAAAAAGGGATAAAAGCAAATAAAGGACTATAGCCCATTTTCTTGAACAGTTTCCAAGATGAAATCCCCATCAATACGGATAGTATGAGGACATATACTGTATAAGTTAAAAAATAATTCATAAATTTTTGTGCCTATTCTTATAATATAAATGATAAAATGATGAGTAATAAATGATAAAAGCAGTCCGCTGTTTACAATTCACTATTCATCATCTTCTTTATTTGTCGCAATTTACAGAATTTGTTACAAATTAAAGCCCCAAAACGTCTTTCATTGCGAAGTTTCCTTTTTTATCTTTAATCCACTCTGCAGCTACTACAGCTCCCAGTGCAAAACCGTTCCTGTTGAAAGCAGTATGTTTGATTTCAATTTCGTCTACTTCGCTTCTATAATACACGCTGTGAGTTCCCGGTACTTCATCTTCACGTACCACAAAAATTCCAAGCTGTCTGCCTTCTGTTTCTTCCAGCTTCCATGCATCGAATTTCGGATTATTCTGAATGATTCCTTCTGCAATGGAAATAGCTGTTCCACTTGGAGCGTCTTTTTTGTGAATGTGGTGAATTTCTTCCAACTGGCAAGAGTATTCATCTACATTTTTCATCAGATCAGCCAGTTTTTCGTTTAAAGCAAAGAATAAATTTACGCCTAAACTAAAGTTGGAACCATATAAGAATGCTGTATCATTATCTACAGCCAGTTTTTCTATTTCAGCTTTTTGATCCAGCCAGCCTGTTGTTCCGCAGATCACCGGAATTTTATTTTCAAGACAAGCTTTAATGTTTTCAAATGCAACTTCCGGTAATGAGAATTCAATCACAACATCCGGATTATTAAGATTCTCAGCAGTGGGGGTTTCCTTCAGACGGGCAACTACTTCATGACCTCTCTTCTGCGCGATCTCATCAATGATTTTACCCATTTTACCGTAACCAACTAATGCTATTTTCATATGATCTTTTTATTATTTAATACTGCATTTAATCTTAAAATCTTTCTGCAGATATGTTGTCTTTTAGAATCTGTAACTTAAACTGAAGCCTGTTTTCGGAGCGCTATATCCATACTGATCCTGAATAACCGATGGTTTAAAAACCAAATCCGGGTCATGGCGGCTTTCATAAAGGTGGGCATCTACAACAGCATCTACTATATTCAGAATATAAATTAATCCTGTAATAGCGATGGCGTAATCCCTTTGTCTTTTGGCTCTGTCCTGGGCATTTCCTAAAGCTCTTTTATCCAGCCACGGGTGACTGTCTACAAATTCATTAGGAGTACCATTCAGTTTCGCTACATAATATTCACGGTACTTTTTGTACTGATTGTCATTCCATACAGCAATACCTACTCCAGCTCCTACAGCTCCCCAAACAATGGGAATTTTCCAGTATTTTTTGTTGTAAAACTGTCCCAATCCCGGTAAAACAGCAGAATATAATCCGGCTCTTGTAGGATTCAGCTTTATGGTTTTTACTGTAGGACCATTGGCTTTTTCCAGATCTTCAATAATCTTTGCTTCTGTTTTGCTTGGCTTCAATACACGAGATTCCGCTTTCGGAAGAGGCTGCATCCGAACCGTATCAATAGGTTTTACTTGTGAATAAGCCAGTGCAGCGAAACACAAGAAAAATGTGAAAAATATTTTCTTCATTATTTAATATGGGACAAAATATATTCCAATTCTTCTTCATTTTTGAAGTCAAGAACAATTTTACCTTTTTTACCATTTCCAGAAGATTTGATTTCTACTCTTACGTCTAAGATATCAGCGATGGTCTTCTGGGCTTTTTTATAGTTATTGGAAAGCTCCACTTTTGCTTTTTTTGCAGCGGGAGATTTTGGATTCTTCAATGCAGCAGCAGCTTGCTCTGCCTGGCGAACATTTAATTTTTCTTTGATGATAAGATCAAACAAAACCTGCTGATCTTCTTCACTTTCAAGACTAATGATTGCTCTTCCGTGTCCTGCAGAAATCTCACCACTTCTAATGGCATTCTGAATATCCGGGTTTAATCTTAAGAGTCTGATAGAATTGGTAATGGTACTTCTGTCCTTCCCTATTCTCTGGCTAAGGTTTTCCTGAGTAAGACCGATTTCCTCTAAAAGCCTATGATAAGTTAATGCAATTTCAATAGCATCAAGGTCTTCTCTCTGGATGTTTTCAACAAGAGCCATCTCAAGAAGTTCCTGATCATTCACTAAACGGATATAGGCAGGAATAGTCGTTAGTCCTGCAATTTTACTTGCTCTGTAACGTCTTTCCCCGGAAATAATCTCAAACTTTTCACCGTCTTTCCTCAGGGTAATCGGCTGGATCACACCTAGGTTTTCAATAGACTGTGCAAGTTCGTTTAATGCTTTTTCATCAAAATAAGTTCTCGGCTGCGTCGGGTTCGGATAGATATCTTCAAGCGAAACTTCTACAATATTTCCCACAAACTTATCTGCTCCTTCATCAGTAGCTGAATTGACAGTTGCTTTAGATTCTGCACTTAAAATAGCGCCCAAACCGCGTCCCATAGCTCTTTTTTTGTCCTTCATAGATATAATTGATAAATGATGTTTGATAAGTGATGACCAGCATACACTTATTGGCCATTTATTATTAATTTAATTCTTTATTAAGTTTTCGTTTCTCAAAAGAACTTCTTCAGCTAACTGAATATACTGAACAGCTCCTTTACTTTCTGCATCATAATTCAGGATACTTTCTCCAAAACTTGGTGCTTCGCTCAATCTTACATTTCTGCTGATAATGGTTTCAAAAACCATTTCCGGGAAGTGCAGATTCACTTCTTCCACTACCTGATTGGATAATCTCAATCGGCTGTCATACATCGTAAGAAGAAGACCTTCTATTCCAAGATCTTTGTTGTGGATCTTTTGCACGTTTTTAACGGTATTCAAAAGTTTCCCAAGTCCTTCTAATGCAAAATATTCGCACTGGATAGGTATGATCACAGAATCTGCTGCTGTAAGAGCATTAACTGTAATAAGCCCTAAACTCGGCGCACAGTCGATGATGATATAGTCATAATCGTCTCTTACACTGGCCAGTGCTTTTCTCAGCATATACTCACGATCCTCCTTGTCTACCAATTCAATTTCCGCGGCTACCAGGTCGATATGCGACGGAATAATATCCAGGTTCGGAGTCGCAGTTCTTTTGATGCAAACTCTTGTTTCTGCACTATGTTCCAAAAGATTATATGTAGAATACTGAACATCTTCAACACCCAGACCGGATGTAGCATTCGCCTGAGGATCAGCATCAATGATTAATATTCTTTTTTCCAATACTCCTAATGCTGCCGCCAAGTTAACAGCGGTGGTAGTTTTACCAACGCCTCCTTTTTGATTAGCAATACCTATGATTTTTGCCATTATTAGAACTTTAAGTTTCAAAAATACACTTTTTTCTTTGCTCTCGGTGAGTGAAGAAAATCAAAATTGAGTTAAAATATTGTTAATAAGCATTTTAACGATAAAAAAAATTATCCACAAAAAAAATTCTTTGTGGATAACTATTTAAAATTTGTCTTTTCGTATTAATTATCAAATTTCATTGAGATTGGAAATTTGAAATAACTTCTTACGAATTCTCCTTTTTTGTTTTTGGCAGGAATCCATTTTCCCTTACTTGAGATGTTTTTGATTGTTCTCATTGCCTCACTGTTAAAATCGGCGTTGGTTCCATTAGCTTTTACCCCTGAGATTGTTCCGTCCATTTCTACAATAAAGGTAACTGTCGTTTTTACAACATCTTCTGATTCAAATCCTGAACCATCGAAGTTGTTCATTACTTTATTTCTGAAGGAGTCTATTCCTCCTGCAAAACTAGCTTCTACACTAGGATCCTTATCAATAATTGTAGGATCCGTCTTTTCAACTACTGGATCTGTCTTCACTGTAGGCGGGCCATCCCCTCCAATAACACGTGGAACAATCGGAATATAGGTTGTATTTGGAATTTCTTTACCTTCCGATGTCTGTGTACTTGCTACTGCATTCGTTTTATCCTCAACTTGTTTTTCATTGGTGACAATTGCTTTAGGCTCCGGTAATCTGTCATCGTATGTCTTTACAACAGGCGCCGGAGGAGTTGGTTTTACAATTTGTACTGGTGGGTCTTTAGGCTTATTCTCCTCTGGAATAATCATCGGAGGAGGAAGCACAAATCCACCATCAGTAATTACTTCCGGAGTTTTAAATGCAGAAATCACAAACGGTGTAAGGGATACTGCGGCCATTAAACTCGCTCCTATGAAAAGAGCCTTGGTTAATATTCTATCTGATTCGTTTCTTAATGCATAGGCACCATATTCTTTATTGCGGTGCTCGAACAGAACTTCGTTAAAACGAAATTCCTGGTTTTGATTATGTTGTTTCATCACTACTACTATTTAAACTGTTAAAAAAAATTTGATTATTAGTTTTGTTGTTCTTATCGATAAGTAATGTTGTAATATCAAAACATCTGCCACAATTTTACCAAAACAACATAATATTAGAAAATTTTATGATAATGTTTGAATTTTAACATTTATAAATAGAAATTTTATACAGAAAAACAAACCTATTTTTGATAAAAACAATTAAGAATAAAAAGCACAAACCACAGAACACTAGCTTAGTAGAAAGATTATATCAGTAGTAAAAGAAGGGTAAGAGGTATTAATAATCCCAGTGCATTAATAATAATCAGAATAACAGAGCTGATCTTTGTTTTCGAATAACTTTTAGCTGCAAAATAGATTGCTCCTATACTAAAAGACAAACTGCAGACTATAAAAAGGATCAGTAAAAAATCCGAACTTACATTAAACGGCAGTCCTAAATAAACAATAATTAAAACAGCATAGGCAATGGTAAGATATAAACTGATCACAATATTGTTCAGAAAACCTTGGGGTATTTTATTTTCTTCCATTATTTTTTATTTACACTTTTGTTTTAAGACAAAAGTAGATAAAAATTAAAGATTGAAATTCTCTCTTGATTAAAGGATGCATTCAAACAAAAAAAGAGACCATCCAATGATAGTCTCTTTGTTATTTTATTTCTAAGAATATTAGAATAATTCTTTTCTGATAATGTTCTGACTTCTTTCAGGACCTACAGAAACTAAGTATACATTAATTCCTAAGTATTTCTCAATAAACTCGATATATTTCTGAGCATTGTCAGGAAGTTCATCATAGCTTCTTGCTTTTGTAATATCTTCGTTCCAACCTGGTAAATCCTGGTAGATTGGTTCGTAATTATATAGCTTTTCTGTTGAAGAAGTGAAATAATCAATAATTTTTCCATCTTCAGTTTTGTAATGAGTAACGATTTTAAGGTTTTCAATTCCTGTAAGAACGTCAAGCTTAGTAATAACAAGGTTGTTGATTCCGTTGATCATACAAGCGTGCTTTAAAGAAACAAGGTCTAACCAACCTGTTCTTCTTGGTCTTCCTGTAGTCGCACCGAATTCACCTCCAATCTGTCTGATTTTTTCACCCAGTTCGTTATCTAATTCAGAAGGGAAAGGTCCGTTTCCTACTCTTGTACAGTAAGCTTTCGCTACTCCGATCAGGTTTTGAAGTGAAGTTGGCGGAACACCAGCTCCTGTACAAACTCCTCCTGTAGACGGAGAAGATGAAGTTACGTATGGGTATGTACCGAAGTCGATATCAAGCATTAACGCCTGAGCTCCTTCGAACAATACATTTTTACCGTCTCTGATGGCTTCGTTCAGCTCTAATTCAGTATCAACGATTCTGTCCTGAAGCTGTTTTCCGATTGCTAAATATTCGTTGTAGATTTCTTCAACGTCTAAAGTTGGTTTTCCGTAATATTTTTCAAAAAGAGAGTTCTTAACTTTTAAGTTTTTCTCAATTTTGTCTCTTAAAATCTCAGGATTTAAAAGATCTACCATTCTGATCCCGATTCTTGCAATTTTATCTTCATAACAAGGTCCGATTCCTTTTTTGGTAGTTCCGATCTGAGTTCCTCCGTGTTCCTCTTCACGGTAAGTATCCAAAAGGATGTGGTAAGGCATGATCACATGCGCTCTTCTGCTGATAAAGATGTGATCTGTTCTTAAGCCTTTGCTCTCGATCTGACCAACTTCTTTAATAAAAGATTTAGGGTTTACCACTACTCCATTCGCAATGATACATTTCCCTTTGCATTGAAGAACTCCTGAAGGAAGAAGGTGTAGAACGAATTTTTCATCACCTACATAAACCGTGTGACCAGCGTTGTCTCCACCCTGGAAACGTACTACATAGTCCGATTTTGCTGATAAAACATCCGTGATTTTTCCTTTGCCTTCATCTCCGTACTGAAGACCTACAACTACATAAGTTGACATATTTTACTTTTGTTTTTAGATTCGTGCAAAATTACTTTTAAAAAAAATGACGACCAAATTATAGAGGATATTTATTTTGGGTTGGGATGAAAATCATGAGGTTGAATATAGCTTCATGCATATAATTTTTACTTTCATACCTATATAAAATGGATTATATTTACTCTAAAATTATACAAAATGAAATTTAAAATTCTATTTCTACTTATAATTATTCCTTTATTTCATCTAAAAGCTCAAAATAAAGTAAATGATTATCTAAATGTTCCCGGGCCTGTTAATTTGAACCAAAAAGAATATAATTTGGCGTGGAGTTCTCATCCTAATGGAAATTATTTCAAGCAGGAATATTTAAATTCAAAAGAAAATATCAACCACTACAACAGTATGGTTTTAATTGAGTTTGTAAAAGGTGATTTCACTCTTAAAGATGTTATTGATCAAAAAGTAGGAGAACTTCAGGAGATGAAAAAAAATAACCCTATTGTTAATTATCAGATTCTTGAAAATAATGGAGAATATATTTTAGATTTTCTTATTAGCGAAAATTCAAAGGACGGCAAGGAGATATTGATTGCTGAACGAAATATTTACCGTTATAAACTTATTAATAATAGCAAAAATAAAGGTGTTCTTCTTTTTGCAGTAAGTGAAAGAGGATATGAGAAGAATATGGATGTTTTCTTTAATAATTTAAAAACTAATTCTTCTCAATTAATTGAAATTGTTGGAAATTATAAACTTCCTGACATTGAGATAAAATAATATAAAATCCTACTTATTATGCCAGTATCCCAAACCTCAGTCTACCTTCCATCAAAAATAAACAGTGAGTCCCAGCTATTCTGCACTCTATTTTCTCCGGAAACAGCAAAAGCTACCCTGCTCATTGTTCACGGTATGCAGGAACACAGCGGAAGATATGCAGAAATTGCAGAATATTTTGCCAGTCATGGAATTGCTGTATTGACGTATGATCATCTGGGACATGGAAAATCCGTAAAAGAGAAAAAAGAGATTGGTTTCTTCCAGCTTGAAAAACCGGATGAAAGGCTTGTTGCAGATGCAAAAATGATGGCAAATCATCTTGCAGAGCAATATCCGGATGTTCCTCATTTTATTTTGGGACATTCCATGGGATCTTTTATTACGCGCTGTCTTCTTCAAAAAGCAAGCAGTCAATTTTCAGGAGCTATCATTACAGGAACTGGTGGACCTTTTCCGGGAATCAATTTATTGAGAGGTTATTTATCATTAGCTAATGTCATCGCGCCTCGTCATCGTACTTTCTTGAATTCTGTTTTCACAAGTGTCAATAACAAACATTTTAAAAAGGATAAAGATTTCAGTGATACCAGCTGGCTGAGTGTAAACCCCAAAAACAGAAAAGCCTTTGAACAGGACAAACTGTGTGGAATTCCGTTCACTCATAATGCTTTTTATACTTTATTTACCATTTATAAAAAAGCTACAGCAAGAAACTGGGCTTCTTCTATTTCAAAATCATTTCCATTTCTTTTTGTAAGTGGGCAGAATGATCCGATTGGTGATTTTGGAAAAGGCGTAATGCATACGGTCAACAATTTAAAAGCTGACGGTTTTCAGCATGTAGATGTAAACATTTATCCCGATATGCGTCATGAGATTTTGAATGAGGGAATAAGAGAAGAAGTTTTGAATGGAATCTATAATTGGATTTCAAAAAATTAAAAAATTTCGCTGATCGTGCAGATTTAGCAGATTTATAAATAATCAAAAGGAATTACTATTTTAGGACACTGGAAAATCAAAATCAATCACCGTGACTATTGAAGAACTTATAAAAGACAAGACTGTAAAATCCAAAGAAAAGGTAGATATTATAAGCAAATGGATTATTGATGCATCTTTACCTACTGATGAACTGATTGCTTTCGCTGAAAAATCAAAAGATCCTGTAAAAGCGACCTGCATTGAAGCTTTGGAATATGCTACAAAACAAAATCCAAACCTTGCAGATGAAACCGTATTTGCATTTGTCACTCAAATGCTTACCGAAAAACCGCCCAGAATAAAATGGGAAAGTGCCAAAGTGATAGGCAATACATCACATTTATTCACTGAAAATCTGGATCAGGCCATTGCTAATTTATTCGGTAATACAGAACATGAAGGAACTGTGGTACGCTGGAGCGCTGCATTTGCACTGGGAGAAATTTTAAAGTTGAAGACTAAGCATAATACGACTCTGCTTCCTGCTCTTGAAAGCATCAGTGAGAAAGAAGAGAGAAACAGTATCAAAAAGATTTACCTGCATGCGATTAAGAAAACGAAGAAATAATTTTTAAAATTCATAGAAAATAAAATCCCGGAAATTGATTTCCGGGATTTTTTATGATAAGTTTTGGCTAAAGCCCGCCCCTATTGAATACCATTTACATTATACATTAGCAGAAAATAAATAATCAGCATTTCGCAGAAACCTCATCATATTTAGATTCCTACGGAATGACAAAGTATGAATATAGTTCTTATTCCAATAAAACCTCACTGCTCACCTCGATCTCATCCAGAAAAACTTCATCGTGGGAAATCACCAGAAGGGTTCCATGATAGCCTTTGATAGAATTGGTGAGAATTTCTACATTCTGCAGATCGAGGTTATTTGTAGGTTCATCAAGGATAATTATATCTGGAGCCTTATTGCTGATGGAAAGACCACAAAGAAGTAGTCGCAAACGCTCTCCTCCACTTAACATACCACATTTTTTATCCCATGTATCTTTACCAAACAAAAATCTGGACAGTAATGTTTTCACTTCGGATTCCTGCAATGAGCTGTCATTGAAAGTCTGTACAAAATCATACAGGGTCGAATCATTATCAATCAGAGAATATTCCTGATCAATATAGATACTGTTGAATTCTGCCCTGCTTATTTTTCCTTCGGAAGGTTTAAAATTCCCTAACAGAAGCTTTATCAGTGTGGTTTTCCCGGAACCGTTTGAACCTTTAATACAAATTCTATCTCCGCTTCGCAACTCAAGATTAAGATTTTCTTTCCAGAGTTTTTCCTTTCCATAATTAAAATTAATATGCTCAGCCGCAACAAGAATCTTCCCTGAATGCAGATTGGAATCATTAAAATTAACTTTCATCTGTTCGGAATTCTTTAAAGAAGAACGTAAGTCTCTCAAGTCGCCTGAAATTCCGCTGATTTTCTCCGCATGTATACTTTTCAGTTTTGAACTGTTTTTTTCAGCATTATTCCGGAGGGTATTCATCATAATCCTCGCTACTCCGGATTTTTCCTGTTTTCCTTTCCCTCTTGCATCCAGCTTTTGCTTTCTTTCTAATGTTTCCCGTTCTTTTTCTTTTGCTTTTTTCAGAGCTCTTTCTTTGGAATGAATATCATTATGTAAAGCTTCCTCCTCCACTTCTTTCTGTTCTGCATAGAAATCGTAGTTTCCCCCATAGGTTGCGACTCCCTGATTACTTAATTCGAATATGGTATCAACAAGATTGAGCAAAATCCTGTCATGACTTACAATAACAACTGTCGCATTTGTTTTGTCAATAAGATCATACAACAGCTTCCTCCCTTCAAGATCAAGATGATTAGTCGGTTCATCCAATATGATGATTTCAGGATGATTGATCTGAATTCCGGCAAGAAAAACTTTGGTCTTCTGCCCGCCGCTCAAGGCTTCCAGCTTTTGAGTTAATTCAAAATTTTCAAGTCCCCAATGTTCCAAAGCATGCTGACATCGCTCCTCAATGTCCCAGTCGTCATTGAGCGTTTCAAAATAAATTTCATCCACCTCTCCGTTGGTGATTTTTTGAAGCGCATGTAATTTCTGATCTATTTTCAGAGATTCTGCAATGGTAAGATGATTACAATTTCCGAACATCTGGGGAACATAAAAAATATCACCAAGGATATTTATATTGCCCTCTAAAGGTTGTATTTCGTCCGCGATCATTTTCAGCAGGGTTGATTTTCCCATGCCGTTACTTCCCACCAAAGCAGATTTGGTTTGAGACTGTATTGTTAAATTGATATGATTAAATAGAAGATTTCCTCCCGGAAACCCAAAGGATATATTTTGCAGTAAAATCATGATTTCTTTCTTAATAATGGTTGAACACCAGCAACATCTTCGTTACTGTTTTTATTGAATCTGAAAGAAATTACATCCTACATGCCTGTATTTTTGGGTTTTGAAAGAACAAAGATAGTCATTTTCTGGAATATTGATTTTTCATCACTAGTCAAGACATTTATCATCCTCTTCTTATTCCTACATTTCAAACAGTTGCTTTTTTAAACTGTTTCCGGCATCCTTTTTTTGGGGCTGTCACTTTCAAAAGCTTATGCTTATTATTATTTAAACAGACTTCATCATCCTGTTCAATTCTACGATCCCGAAACCACCAAACTTTCAAACTGATAAAAACAGGAAAGTATTTTAATCAAAAATCCGTAACTTTGCCTCCTACTAAAAATTTTATGGAAAGCATTAAAGTTCACGACAAAACTTTCGTTCCTTATTTAAAGGATGCCGAAATTCAGGAAATTGTAAAAGAGACAGCGTTAAGAATTTATGAAGATTACAAGGATGAGGTTCCTGTTTTCATTGGTGTTTTAAATGGGGTGGTGATGTTCTTCTCAGATCTTTTAAAATATTACCCGGGGGAATGCGAAATTGCCTTCATTCAAATGAGCTCTTATGTAGGAACTGAATCTACAGGGATTGTTTATCAGAAAATGGAGCTTACTAAAGACGTAAGAGACCGTCATATTATTATTGTTGAAGATATTGTAGATACAGGAAATACGGTTGAAAGTCTTTTCAAATATTTCACAGAAACACAACGTCCTAAATCTGTAAAACTGGCTAGTTTCCTATTGAAACCAGAGATCTACAAGAAAGATTTTAAACTGGATTATATCGGAAAGGAAATTCCTAACAAGTTTGTACTTGGATACGGACTGGATTACGATGAATTGGGAAGAAACCTTCCAAATTTATATCAGTTGGAAGACGGACAAATCAACCATTAAACGCTGTTGGCTATTAGCTGATAGCTTTTAGCTTAAAAATTATATAAAGAAATAAATTTAATAATAACTTAAAAAAGCTGAAAGCAAAAGAGCAAACGGCCAAAAGCCAGGAGCCAGAAGCAAAATGCCAATTGCCCAAAGCGTATCAACATTATGATAAACATTGTTCTGTTCGGCCCTCCAGGAAGTGGAAAAGGAACACAAGCTCAGAATCTAATCGAAAAATTCAATTTAAAACAGGTTTCAACAGGTGATCTTTTCAGATACAATATGAAAAATGACACTGAACTTGGAAAATTGGCTAAGTCATATATCGATAAGGGAGAATTGGTTCCGGATCAGGTAACAACAGATATGCTGATCGACGAGATCAAAAAACCTACTGATACCAACGGTTTTATTTTTGACGGATACCCAAGAACAACTGCTCAGACAGAAGCTTTGGAGACAATCGTTAAAGAAGTACTGAATGACGATATTGACATCTGTCTTTCATTGGTAGTAGAGGACAAAATTTTGGTTGAAAGACTTCTGAAAAGAGGTGAAACCAGCGGAAGATCAGACGACAGCAATGTAGAGATCATCGAAAACAGAATTAAAGAATATTATACTAAAACAGCAGAAGTTGCCGAGCTTTATAAGCAGCAGGGTAAATATGTAGAGGTAAACGGTGTTGGAGAAATTGATGAGATTTCCCAAAAACTTTTCGCTGAAGTAGAGAAAATTAAATAATCGGGATACGGGTGCGGGATAGGAAATTTCGTCCCGTAGCCTGTAACTCGCAACACAAACTATATGTCTAACTTTGTAGATTACGTAAAGATCCATTGTAAAAGCGGACACGGAGGTGCTGGTTCTGCCCACCTTCGCCGTGAAAAGTATATTCCTAAAGGTGGTCCTGACGGTGGCGACGGAGGTCGTGGCGGACACGTCATCATGAGAGGAAATGCTAATGAATGGACTTTGCTTCCACTCCGATACACCCGTCACATAAAAGCAGAACGAGGTGAAAACGGAGCTAAAAACCAGCTGACAGGAGCTGACGGTTCTGATATTTATATTGATGTTCCTATTGGGACTATCGCTAAAAATGAAGAAGGTGAAATTATCGGAGAAATCCTTGATGACAAACAGGAAATCATTTTGATGCAGGGGGGAAAAGGCGGAAAAGGAAACGAACATTTCAAATCCTCTACCAATCAGACTCCAAGATATGCTCAGCCCGGAATGGATGGCGAAGAAGGCTATGTTGTCTTCGAACTTAAAATTTTGGCCGATGTAGGACTTGTTGGGTTTCCAAACGCTGGAAAATCTACACTTTTAGCATCTGTTTCTGCAGCAAAACCAAAAATTGCTAATTACGCTTTTACCACGTTGACTCCTAACCTTGGGATTGTAGATTACAGAAATTACAAATCATTTGTAATGGCTGATATTCCCGGGATTATTGAAGGAGCAGCAGAAGGAAAAGGCTTAGGACACAGATTCCTGAGACATATTGAAAGAAACTCTATCCTTTTATTCTTAATTCCGGCAGATTCTGAAAATCATTTCCAGGAGTTTAAAATTCTTGAAAATGAGCTGAAGGAGTATAATCCTGAACTTTTGGATAAAGATTTCATTATTTCCGTTTCAAAATCTGATCTTTTGGATGATGAGCTGAAAAAAGAAATTGCAGCAGAGTTCCCTGAAAACAAACAGCCTCTGTTCTTCTCAGGTGTTACCGGAGAAGGCCTTATGGAACTGAAAGATGCTATCTGGAAACAATTGCACGGATAGAAATACATTGATTCACGAGTTTTATTTTTGAAAAATGGAACTGCATCATAAAAAAACAGCCTTAGATTTTCTCTGAGGCTGTTTTTATTTATAAAATTAACCGTATTTTTCTACCATTCAATATTTTAAACCATTAAGAATAAATTTAAGAAATAAAGTATAGTTAAGTAAATCATGCTGATTTTTAATCATAAAGCGAGGCCCATCTTCATATTCTTAACACCTTAATACCATCTTAATGGTTCAAATACAAGGTTAAGCAGGCTTTCTATTTTATATTTAACATAAAAGGAAAAGAAGATTTTATGTTTTGGAACAATTATTGGGAGACTCTCTGAAATTGAAAAAAACTATGAAATATTTGCTAGCTATTTGTGCTTTTGTGTTTTTAACCTCCTGTACAACTTCTCAAAAAGTAAATTCAAAATATACTAAAATTGAGTACGAAGCTACTCCATGTTTTGGATTCTGTCCTGTTTTTAAAATGACAATCAGTCCGGACAGAACTGCCGTTTTTGAAGCAGAACACTTTAATTTTAATGATAAACCTTCAAAGGATGAATTTTCCAAACCACGTGAAGGAACTTTCAAGGGAACCATCAAAGAAGAAGATTATAA
Source organism: Chryseobacterium sp. 'Rf worker isolate 10' (assembly GCF_050753305.1). Lineage (NCBI taxonomy): Bacteria > Pseudomonadati > Bacteroidota > Flavobacteriia > Flavobacteriales > Weeksellaceae > Chryseobacterium > Chryseobacterium sp. 'Rf worker isolate 10'. The sequence continues at coordinate 76,527 of NZ_JBOZOF010000001.1, read as the reverse complement.
TAAATTAATCAGTTTGCTGGATGGTTTAAATGTAAAAGGTTTAAATGACAAATATGGCAAACACAATATTACTGACCTTCCAACCTCTTATTTAAGAATCAAATTCGCTGACGGAACTTCAAAAAATGTAGAAGATTATGGAAAACGCGGAAGCGAAAAGCTTTCGGAGGTATATCAGTTTTTTGAAAACCTAAGAAAGAATCAGCAATGGACTAAAGTGAAATAGTTGTGCTAAATAATAAAATGGCTGCCTGATGGGCAGCCATTTTTATTTTATTGAACTTATTGTTTAATAAGTGGATTTACTGAACAATAAGTTTCTTAGAAATACTTGTTCCTTTATCCAACTTAATAATTAGCAAATAAGAGGTCTTTGGCAGCTTCTCTACCGGAATATCTAATCCATTTCCGCTCAATACCGCTCTGCCTGAAAGATCATATAAAACCCATCCGGTAACTTTGTTATTCCCAGAATCTATTTTAACAATAGTAGAAGCCGGGTTAGGATAAATCTTTACTTCAGAAAAAGCTGGAGCCACTGCTGCTTTGGCAAAGCTAGAATTCATATTATTAGTATTACCTTCTCTATTCAAGTTTGCTATACTACATGGGCTTATATAAGCTTTGAAAATACCATTATCTTTGCCATTTACAAAAAATCCAGGTAATAAACTTACGTTCTTTCCGGCTTTATAATTTATGGTAAGATTGTCATTAATTTTTGATGAAGCGAAAATTGACTTACCTGCCTGATAAGTTTGTGAAGAAGTCACCGGCGTTGTTATAGTTAAGACATCTGGACAAGGACTAACAGCATCCTCTGAAGAAGGAATCAACTGGGGGAAAGAAAACCCGTTCATAGTTCCCTTCTGCGGAGATATTAGTGTAACAGGATTTACACTGGTATTCCATATATTGGGAGTCTTAATTACACCCCAATCATAAGAATCAGTATTTCCCAATTTAACAATTTCAGTTTTATCTATTGGATCATAATTAAGTTTAATAGCCTGAATAAGATAAATTTTGCCATTCTTAGCTCTCTGTAATGATGCAGAAGCTCCTCTTAAAATAAATGGATAATCAAACCCTGAATTGGGACCATTATTGGTATACCCTACAAGCTGCCCTGTAGAAATGTTATACATCGCCATTCCTGCATCTGTATTCGCGGCACTGCAAAGACAAGTTGTTGAAATAGTGAAATAGACAATATTACTGTCTGAAGAAAACTCTGCACTATTGACATAATCAGCGTTATCAATGTATATTACATTTGGAGAATTCGGAGCTATATTGAACTGATTGGTAATACTTCCTGACGCATTATTAAAATCATATAAAAAGACACCGTTGCTAGGCCAGCCTTTACTTATCCTTGTCAATAATTTCTTACTATCAGGCGAAATTTTAAAGAAATTTCCGTACGAAGGGGCAGGACTTATTACAGGAGTTGTATTCAAACCACTGGAATCCAATCTATAAGATAGAAAATTTCCATTATTAGCTGTTACAATCCAATATGAATTTCCATCGCTGGCTACCGTAGAAGTTAGTGCATTAGTCCCTGAATCTGTAAATAACATTCCCTTTGAAACGACTTTACCTAAACCTCCGTTAAAGGATAAATCCACAACAGCATAACCAAAACCATAGTTACTTGGAGTATTAGAGGTACTAGTCAGGAAGTTTTCATCATCATTAGGCTTTCTATTTCCATTGATAAAGAATACATAATATTTCGTAGAAGAGCCAGGTAACGGGACAATAATTGACGATTGATCAGAAGGGTTTCCTCTCAACTGATAAACCCAATTTACATTGGCAGGTCCAAACAGATGATCTCCATCCTGCATTATCGCACTATTTTTATTATAAACAGAATAACCATTTGAAAAAAAGAGCAATTCACCTGTATTTTTATCATTAATTACCGACGCGCCATATCTTATATACGGGCTTAAATTTGTTGTATGTACAAAACCATTGGTAGCAGCATTGTCAAAATGCCATTTATTATTGCCAAACAGCCAGTTATCATTTTCCCTCTGAGAAAACAAAAACAAGGGTATAACCAATATAAAAACTATATAAAATCGTTTCATATATTTATTTTTATTATTTCACTTTTTGCTCAAGAGCTTCTATTCTTCTTTGCTGTTCAAGGGTATACAGGGTCAGTTCTTCAATCTTTTTAAGCAAAAGAATGTTCATTTCCTTCAGCTCTATTCCATTTTTGATGGCCTCTTCCGTTGTAGGAACTTCTGGCAGATGTCCATTTTTATTGATAAACTGCTCTACTTCTTTCAGCGGCATTAGCTTGTAATCTTTTTCAAAAACATAATCTGCCCATCCATTATTGGCCGCAATATCTACTTTTACTTTTTCTGTTTTGATTCCGTCTTTTACAAACAATTTGTATTTTTCTCCATCTGCTGCAATTCCATCAGCCGGAAGTAGAGTTGTAAACTGACCAATCCCAATAGTTCCGTTAGTTCCAATGATCCAATTCCCAATATTCAGCTCATTATCTACAAATGTCGAAGTCGCTTTTACCGTAGAACCAATAAAGATATTATTTTGACCCTGAGATAAGTTATCTGCGGTGTGTGTTCCAATAGCAATATTATTAGTTCCATTACTCATGGATTGCATTGCTCTTTTTCCTACTGAAACGTTATTAATTCCATTCATAAGGTTTGCCATCGAACCAGCTCCTACAGCTGTATTTGCAGCTACATTATCCGTTGTTACAGCATTATAACGAGCCAGTGCCGCTGATCCCAATGCTGTATTCTCAGTCATCGTTCCAAATCCATTCAATGAATTTGATCCCAGTGCGGTATTTGAGTTTCCAGCCATCCCATTTATCATAGCGTTGCTGCCGATGGCTGTATTGGAGCCTCCAGTTGTAATGGCCCTACCTGAATTGGAGCCAATAGCCGTGTTTGCTACACCTGTTGTATTATTGATCAGAGAGCCAAGCCCTACAGAAGTATTGGCTTTACCTGTTGTAATTTCGTTACCGCCTCCTAAGAACAAGTTATTATCCCATCCTAAGCTTGTATCAATATTCTGGAAAATAATTCTTCCTTTAGGGGTAAGTTTCATCCATTCCACATTATTTGTCTTAAATACAAGAGATTGATTATCTGTAGTTCCGATGAAATTTGAAACCGAATTCGTTCCTGCATTACCAGAAAGATTCCATGATTGTGCATGTGCCGTTAAACCGAAAACAGCAGCAAGTAAAATGATTGTTTTTTTCATAATTATTTTTTTGATGTTTTAATACCAATTCGGTAAATATCAAATGATTTAGTTTTGTTGTTATCCTATTTATGCAAATCACAGCGTTCCGAATATTCCTGCTGTAAAAATGTGATTGTATAAAAGGAGAAGCATTTATACCTCTCTTTTTATCTTATTTTATAATAATTTTCTTTGTCACTTTTTCCCCTTTTCCCAAAGTAACATTAAGTGCGTAAGCTCCTTTTATCATGGATTTTACATCGATAGTATTACCATTTCCCTTAAGCACCATTTTTCCTGAAAGATCATACAGCTCCCAGGTAACAACTTGATCATTAGTCTGAATTTTGATAAAGTCTGAAGCAGGATTCGGATAAACATTCACCACATCCTGAACATCATTTTTATCTCTTAAATCTAAAGTTAATGAAATCCTTTGCTGATTTTTCTCAACCTGTTTTCGGCTCTCTGGTATATCAGATTGGCAGGGAGCAATTTTAGCAAGAAGATCAGAACCTGCTTTAATACTTGTATTGGGTAAAAAATTAATAAAATTATTAGCCTTCATTACAATTGATTGATTGCTGGCATCGGTCGTGTAATTATTAGAAGTAATGATATAGTTACTTGCGGCATAGACAACTCCCGGGTACGTTTCCGGGTTTTGTAATACATGCTCCATGATACATTCTGAACCCCATTGGGTGGAGAAAAATAACTGCTGTGGTAATCCCAGGTACGTCTTTTTTCCCTCCAGATAGACCGCATCCACATTGACACTACTTCCACCATACACATTCGGATTATTAATTTTGCTCAAATAAGGCTTAGCCATATTACTCAGATAAATATCATCATATTTATTCCTCTGTATTCCAAAAAATTCTACATTCTGAGCTCCGGAAAATATTTCATTGTATACGGGAGTAGTAGTAGTAGAAGCTTCGATATTGACAGCGTATACCTTCTTATTCCCCAGATACAATATTTTCCCATTTGCACTAAATTCAGAACTATATGAAGCGTTTGTATTGACAAGCAATGAAAAGTGGTTGGTAATTTTCCCGGTCAAGCTATCAAAAGAAAAAACTTTGTTAGTATTTCCATTCAAAGAGTTAAACAAATTAAGAGAAAGGTAATGAGAAAACCCCGCATTAGTATTAACTTTTGGAGAACCTTTTATTCCAAAATAATCATAATCAGCGAGTGGATTTGATAGCCCTAAACTACTCACTACAGGAACAGGGGTAAATCCAGTTCCTAATAACCTGTAACTAAGCAAATTATTTCCACTAGGAATCAGAATCCAGAATGTCCGGGAGTCTGCATGCATTACAGCCGTAATAGCTTCCGTTTTTATTTTATTTCCGTCAGGATCAAGTATTGGAATATTTCTGGTCACTACTTTTCCAAGCGGTTTTCCATCGATGCCAATACTTCCCAGAGTCATATCAACCACACTATAGGTAGCATAAAAGCCTGGTAAATCTATCATACCCGCATCAAATATATAATATAGATTACGATTTCTAGGACTTCTAACAATCACAAGTTGTTCAGCAGAATCGTGACCTTTTAATCCGGCACCATTCAGCATAATCTGATGTTCTCTGTTATAAACATCAGCACCATTGGTATAGAACAGAAGCTTTCCGGATCCGTCACTTGCTGTTCCGGTAGCTTCATGTGCAAACATCTGACTATCGGTAAGAACTGCGGGGGTGGATCCTGCAAAATTGATTCCTGCATAATAACCAAAATACCAGTTATCATTTTCTCTTCCCTGAGCGAGTATCACTCCCGTACCCAAGATCAGCATGCATAGTATAAGTATTTTTGTCTTCATAGATCAATCTCTTTAATGATTATTTAGACAAATTAACTTGCTTTTTCAACACTTCAATTTCTTCTTTCTGAGCTTTTAATTCCTTATTCTGATCGATTAAATGTAAAGTAAGTTCCTCAATCTTTTTAAGCAAAAGAATGTTCATTTCTTTAAGTTCTATTCCATTTTTAATAGCTTCTTCTGTTGTAGGAACTTCTGGCAGATGTCCATTTTTATCAATAAATTTAGCTAGGTCATTCAATGACATCAGCTTATAATCTTTTTCAAAAACATAATCTGCCCATCCATTATTGGCTGCAATATCTACTTTTATTTTTTCTGTTTTGATTCCGTCTTTTACAAACAACTTGTATTTTTCCCCATCTGCTGCAATTCCATCAGCAGGCAACTGGGAAGTGAACTGGCCGATTCCTATAGTACCATTGTTTCCTACAATCCAGTTTCCAATATTCAGTTCATTTTGGGGAGCAGTTGTATTATAAGGTGTTATATAGTTTCCTATGAAAATATTATTACTCCCCGAGGTAATTAATTTAGCATTAGAAAATCCCAGATTTATATTATTAGATCCATTTACGATGGACCTGAAAGATTCTCCGCCTATAACCGTATTATTGTTTCCATTATTAATGTACCTTAATGCACTTACTCCCAGCGCTACATTAAAATTACCTGTCAAAGAACCTGATGCCATTGCGGCATGCCCTATTCCGACATTGTAATCTCCTGTTTTAAAAGACTCCAGAGCATTCATTCCCAGAGCTGTATTACTATTGCCGGATAGAGTACCTCTCATTGAATTAAATCCTATAGCCACATTCATGGTTCCATTAGTAAATAATGACAATGCATTCGTTCCCACTGCTGTATTCCCTCCCCCTTCTGCAAGCTGAGTAAGGGCACCCATTCCAAATACGGCATTATTGGCAGTAGTTGTAACATCCATTCCACCGCCGAAGAATAAATTTTTATCCCAGATCTGTCCTGCGGCTGTTACACCGTGAAAAATAAATCTTCCTTCCGTAGTGATTCTCATTTTTTCAGCATTATTGGTTTTAAAGATTAATGACTGATTGTCCGTTGTTCCGATAAAGTTAGTGGTTGAATTGGTTCCTGTATTTCCAGTAAGATTCCAGGATTGCGCGCTCGCTTGGATACCTGCAACAACTGCAAGTAAAATGATTGTTTTTTTCATGTTTAATAGTTTTATAAAAATTAATAGTAAAAACTGATCCGGCAAACTGCCAGATCTTTTATGATTATAGTTTTATGATATATAGATTCTCCTATTTCAAACATTTGAAAACTCAGAAAGGATTGTTTCACCTTTGTTGAGAGGGCAAATATTTTTCAGCCGAAGCAAGAGCTTTGGCTGATCTTTTAATAAGATAAAAAAGTCTATGAAGTAGGTTTCTGGAATTGCACTTAGACTTCTGGTAACCCCCATAATGGGATACTCGTTTCCAAGCCTGCAGCAGGCAGGTAAAATGATTGTTTGTTCATGATTTTAGCTTTGATTCAAATATAGCTGATAAATATTCTCTCTATATTATACAATTCTTCCAAAACCTTACATATTTACAGTGTATTTTTTCAACAAAACTATATTTGAAGAAAATCCACTAAAAGAGGTTCTTAATAATTTTCCAAAAGCAGTCCAGACGTTTTTACCCTCCAGATAAATTAAGCTGTTTAAAGTGATAAAAAAATTCTTAATTTTTTTTAAACTACCTTTGCAGAATGTAATTCTTTCAGACTGAAGGAATTTTTATTTAAATTTTAAAATAATTCATTTGAATTTTACAGACTTAAACTTAATAGAACCTATTGCAAAAGCGATCCAGGAGCAGGGATACACGACTCCTACTCCTATCCAGGAAAGATCGATCCCTGACATCTTAGAAGGCAGAGACTTTTTAGGTTGTGCGCAGACAGGAACTGGAAAAACGGCAGCTTTTTCCATCCCTATTCTACAGAATTTATCCAAAAATAAAATTCCCAATAAACATATAAAAGCATTAATCCTTACGCCAACCAGAGAGCTGGCCATTCAGATTGAGGAAAACATTAATGCTTACGGTAAATATCTTCCATTAAAACAACTTGTTATTTTCGGAGGAGTAAAACAAGGAAGCCAGGAGGCTGCTTTAAGAAAAGGAGTTGATATTCTGGTAGCAACACCGGGAAGACTTCTGGACTTTATTGCTCAGGGAATTATCAGCCTGAAAAATCTTGAGATCTTTGTTCTGGATGAAGCAGACAGAATGCTGGATATGGGTTTTGTACATGATGTAAAAAGAATCATTAAACTTTTACCTCAGAGAAGACAGACTTTATTTTTCTCAGCAACCATGCCGACTGAAATTCAGAAGCTGGCTAATTCTATCCTTAATAATCCTGTAAAAGTAGAGGTTACTCCCGTTTCTTCTACGGCAGATACCATCAAACAATCTGTATATTTTGTTGAAAAGGATAATAAACTAAATTTATTAACCCACATTCTTGAAAATGATATTTCAGATTCGGTACTGGTATTTTCAAGAACGAAGCATGGTGCGGATAAGATTTCAAGAAAACTTCAGAAAGATAATATCTCTGCTGAGGCTATTCATGGGAACAAATCTCAGAATGCGAGACAAAATGCTTTGAATAACTTTAAATCCGGAAAAACAAGAGTTCTTGTCGCTACGGATATTGCAGCAAGAGGAATTGATATTGACGAATTGAAATTTGTGATCAATTTTGAGCTTTCCGATGTTTCTGAAACGTATGTACACAGAATCGGAAGAACAGGAAGAGCCGGAGCTGAAGGTAATTCTATCTCTTTTGTAGACGGACTTGACCTTTTGAATTTAAAGAATACTGAAAAACTGATTGGCAAGAAAATCCCGGTCATCAAAGATCATCCGTTCCATACTGATAATCTTGTTGCCCAGAAAAGGGATTCTAATAATAAGCCTATGCATGCAGGTGGTGAAAAACCTAAAACAGGCAACAATAATAATTCAAGGCCGAATAACAACCGTAAAAAACCTTCTGCGGGAGCTTCGGTAGGGTTTAAAAAGCCTAAGAACAAGAATTTCACAAGAAAGAAATAAAAAACAAACCCCTTTTCAACATTGGAAAGGGGTTTTTATTTATCTTAAAATTACTGTTTTACTGTTTAAAAAGATTCTTTGCATTCTCTGTCGTGATGCGGTCTATCTCAGAAAAATCTTTTCCATAGATATTCACCAGTTTTCCGGCTACCAGATCGAGATACGAGCTTTCGTTTCTCTTTCCTCTGTGCGGAACAGGAGCCAGATAAGGAGAGTCTGTTTCCAGAACAATTTTCTCCAGAGGAATTTCGTTCAGAAACTGATCTATTTTCCCATTTTTGAAGGTCACTACACCACCGATTCCTAAAATAAAATTAAGGTCAATAGCATGCTGTGCCTGTTCCAGATTTCCGGAAAAGCAATGGAAAATACCTCTCAGCTTCGGATGTTTTTTCCTTTCCAAAACTTCAAATGTCTCATCAAAACTTTCTCTCGTATGAATTACGATCGGAAGGTCTTTTTCAATCGCCCAGTCAATCTGCTGTTCGAAAGCTTTCACCTGAATATCAAGTGTTGTTTTATCCCAATACAGGTCAATTCCGATCTCTCCAATTGCTGGAAAGGGTCTCTGATCAAGGTAATTCTTCACGATTTCAAGTTCTTTTTCCCAAGATTCCGGTTTTACGTAACAAGGGTGTAATCCCATCATTGAAAAAATCTGTCCCGGATATTCTGTTTCCAGCTGCAGCATTTTCTCGTGAGATTCTGAGTCGATAGCGGGAAGGTAAAATTCTGTAATTCCTTTATCCAAAGCTCTCTGAATAGCTTCTTTTCTGTCTTCATCAAATTCTTCCGCGTATAAATGTGTATGTGTATCAATCATTTTATTTAAAATTTCAATAGATCTTCGTAAGGATTTTCAAGTCCCAGCAACATTCCGAAGGCGGGTTCTGTCTTTATTCCCTGTTTTTTAAGTTCTATTATTTTTTGTTTAAATTCTTCTCCTTTTTCCTGTAATATTTTGTATTCGGCTATCATATGAAGATAGGCGTTCTGCTGTGTCGTAGGCTTATTCTGTCCAAAAATCTCAATGGGAAAATCTTCCAGCATAAAGTTTAATGTAATGCATTTTTCGCCATTGATGATCGGATATTCAACTTTCGTTTCCACATCGTAAGGAATAAGCTTGCTGAACATTATTTCATCTAAAAAATCTTCTTCAAATCTTAAATCCACCTCACAAATAATATCCAGATCACTTCCTTCAATATCAATTTCAATAGGAATTGTTCCAGCCAAAACAGGAAAATAATTACTTAATTTTTCAAAAATACGATGCTTTGTCAGGACTCCATAAGCTCTTCTTTGTCTTTCGTTTCCGTCTTTCAGATAGTCAATTCTGGTGAAATCGAGCATTTAAAATATTTTATGTTTTACCTTTTTACGCTGCGCTTCAATTCTTTGATCCAGTTTTTCTCTGAATTCGATAAACTTCGGATCTTTCTTATCACTGGTCTTATGTTCCAGAGCTTTAACGATCTTAAAATTTTCTTTGATAAAATCCTGAGTCTCTTCTGAAAAATAAGATTTTCCAAATTTTTCAAAAATATAATTAACAGCCTGAGTACTTGGGTGAATCATATCTTCCTTATAGAAACGGTAATCCCGAAGATCATCCATTAAAATTTCATAAACAGGCAGATAGTGACAGTCTTCAAACATTGAAATAGACTCATGAATGGCTGTAATCAGCTTAGATTTGCTTAACTGATTTTCTACCATTCCATCCTTTGTATGCCTTACAGGTGAAACGGTAAACAGAATCTGTACTCCTTCTTTACAAATATCTTTAAGATCCAGAATAGTCTGGTAAATTGAACTTGTCAATTCCTGATGGGAAAGCAGTCTTTTCTCAAAAAACTTTTGTGGAATCTTGTGACAGTTGGCCACCAGCTTTTTCTTAGGAAGAAATTCATAGATAAATGAAGATCCGTAAGTGATAATGATCCAGTCAGCTTCCTGAAGAAAAGCATTCCCTGCTTCAATGGCTCCATTAATCTTATCTAAAGTCTGATGAATATAACGGGTATCAAAACTGGTGTGGTGATCCAGAGAAATATATTCTTCATTGTAGGTAATCAGCTCCTCTTCCTCATAAAATGCAGAATCATGTAATCTGTTTACCGCATAATTGATGGAAAAGGGATTGAAAATAGTCCCGAAAGGATTATTAAGGGTCTGAAGTTGTCCGTCTTGGAGTAAATCCGTCATTTCAGAGGCAAAACATGAACCTATTGAAAATATTTTATCTTCAATTTCAATCTTCTTTTCTGATGCGGGAATATCAACTTCTGTTCTGAATTTCATTGTATAGGGGTTAGGTTGCAGAAAATAGGTTGCAGGTAAATTGCTGCTACCTGCCACCTACCCTCTGCTACCTATATTAACTTTCTCTTCTCAACAAATAATTGGCCAGTTCGATAAAAGGTTTTTTCTTTTCTTCCGGAACATCTATTTTCTGAAGATAGCTTTGTCCGATTTCATTATGTTTTTCAATCAGACGTAATGCTTTTTCATCCACTTTTGTTCTTCTGAAAATCTTTTCTACTCCATACACTTTATCAACATTTTCAGTTTTTTTAGAGTACCAGTAATCCAATTCTTTTCTTTCTTCATCAGTAGCATGTTCTCTTGCCAGCAGATATAGAACCGTTTTCTTGTTTTCGTAAATATCTCCGGCATGTTTTTTTCCAAACTGTGCCTGATCTCCGAATACATCAAGATAATCATCCATAATCTGGAATGCAATTCCGATATGTTTTCCGAAATTAAAAATAGCTTTAGCATCTTTAAAATCAGCTCTTGCAATCAAAGCTCCGATCTCAAATGAAGAAGCACTCAAAACCCCTGTTTTATAGGTAATCATTCTGATATAATCATCAAAAGTAACATCTTTCTGAGTTTCAAAATTGATATCATACTGCTGTCCTTCACATAGCAGAAGCCCGGTATGGGTAAATATTCTGATACAAGCTTTGAAGATTTCAGGTTCAAGATCTTCAAAAAACTTATAGGCTTTCAGCATCAGTCCGTCTCCGGAAAGAATTCCTACGTTAAGACCGTGTAAAGTATGAATAGTTGGCTTGTTTCTTCTTAGTGGAGCTTCATCCATAATATCATCATGGATAAGCGTAAAATTATGGAAAAACTCGATAGCCAATGCCGGTTTGATTGCTTGCTTAAGATCTCCTCCAAACATTTCACATGCCATTAAAACCATAATGGGACGAAGACGTTTTCCACCATGGGAAATAATATAATTCATCGGGTCATACAGCTCCGAAGGTTTATCTTTAAAAGTATATTTAGTGATGGCATCTGCAACAATCTGCTGGTATCTGTCTAAAAATTCCATAAAATCTTATAATTTGAACAAAAATACGATTTTTCAGGGCTTTATAAAACAAAAAACTTTGCCCAAACGGACAAAGTTTATATAAATATATGATTTGTTTTTTTAGAAAAGGAAGGTTACCATAAGATAGGTAATTGCTGCCACTATTGCAGAGATTGGAATGGTTAGAACCCAAGCCCAAAGTAAGCTCACTGTGATCCCCCATCTTACTGCTGAAATTCTTTTTGTTAATCCCACCCCGATGATAGAACCTGTAATCGTATGGGTAGTAGATACAGGAATACCAAAGTGGTCTGTGATGAATAAGGTAATAGCACCTGCAGTTTCTGCACTTACTCCTTCTAATGAAGTTACTTTCGTAATCTTCGTTCCCATTGTTTTGATGATCTTCCAACCACCGCTCATTGTACCTAAAGCAATGGCAATAAATGATACTAAAGGAACCCAGATATAGTGCTGTGCAAAATAATCAAAACGTCCTGCAGAAGGAATATTCAAATACTGCGCATCCTGAAGCATATTAACGTGATAATAAATTACCGCTGCTCCAATGATACCCATTACTTTCTGAGCATCATTCAAACCGTGCCCTAAGCTGAACAGTGCAGATGAAGCCAGCTGCAATCTTTTGAAAGATTTGTCTGCTTTGTGTGGATTTGATTTTTTATAAAGATGTACAATAATCAATGTGATAATGATGGAGATAATCATCCCTATAATCGGTGCCATGAAGATGAACAGGAAGATAGGAATAACTTTATCAAACTTTACCACCCCCTGATGAGTTACCTGGCTGAAAGCTTCTTTAGTGGTTTCCCACATCCCAAGCTCTGGCTGAGCTGCAGCCACAGCATGATAATCCATCATGAAAGCATGCATAAGAGCTGCTCCTAAGAAACCTCCAATCAGCGTATGTGATGATGATGAAGGGATCCCGAACCACCATGTCAAAAGATTCCATGCAATGGCAGCGATAAGGCCGGAAAATATAACTTCAAGAGTAATAAAATTCTCGTTAACTGTTTTGGCAATTGTATTACCAATTTTGAATTCTCCAATGATGTAAGCAGCAATAAAGAAAGCTGCAAAGTTCCAAAGCGCCGCCCAAAGTACAGCCTGGAATGGAGTTAAAACTTTTGTAGAAACTATAGTTGCAATTGAGTTGGCAGCATCATGGAAACCATTGATATAATCGAAGATCAGAGCCAGCGCAATAATAACTATAAGTAAAATCGGAAATTCCATTTTTTGCTATGTATTAGGCGTATTTAATCATGATGTTCTCAATTGTATTGGCAACATCTTCTGCTTTGTCTGTTACAATTTCAAGGTAGTTCAATACAGATGAAACTTTAATAATGTTGATCGCATCATTAGTTTCAAATAATTCTACCATTGAATTGGAAAGCAAATCGTCTGCAATATTCTCAATAGAGTTCACCTTAATACAAGCTTCTTTCACCTGTTCCATATTTTTGAACCCTTTAAGGTTTTTCATAGCATTCTGAATTTCAAGACATGCTTTGTGGATCAATAAAGAGAAGTCTGAATAAGCCTTCATCTCAGGTGATTTGTAAAGGAAAATATATTTTGTGGAAGCGTAGATATAGTCAGCAATATCATCCAGTCCTGTTGCCAATGTGTGGATATCCTCACGGTCAAAAGGTGTAATGAAGTTTTTTCCTAGTTCTACGAAAATTTCGTGAGTAAGTTCATCATTCTTATGCTCGAAGTCGCTCATTTTTTTCAGCATTGAATCGTCGTTAAGATCGAAATCTTTGATTCCTGCGTTGAATTCTTCTGACATTGCAACTAGATTTTCAGTTACTTTTTCGAACAGTACAAAGAAGATTTTATCTTTTGGTTGAAAAGCGTGGAAAATATTACCAATTCCCATTATTTAGTATTTATAATTCGAGTGCAAATTTCTTAAAAAAGGATCGCACGTGAAACTATATGACATTAAGTTTTGTTAACATTAGCTTAACAGCTGATTATCAAATAAAAAAACCGGTCTTAAGACCGGTTCTATATGTAATTTATGAGATTTAGTTGGCTACTTCAGCTCTCATATCTTTTCCTTTGAATTTCATCGACTGAATATTGCTCAAGACATTGTCTTTAAACGATTTTTCAACTTCGAAGAAAGAGAATTTCTCAAGGATTTCGATATCACCGATTTCAGCTCTTTTCTTGCTTTTTCCATCAGCAGTAGCTTTATTGATAATATCTAGAACATCAAGTTTCTTCAGGTGGTCTTTTTTTCCAAGATTAAAGAAGAATCTTACCATACTTTCATCTTTTCTTCTTGGTTTTCCACCACGATCTCTGTCTCTTCCGCGATCTCTGTCTCTGTTATCTCTATCACGTCCTCTATCTCTGTCTCTATCACGTCCACGGTCTCTTCTTGAGAAATCATCATCTCTGCTGCTAAATTTCTGTTCAGCAAGATCGTGTTTGTCTTTGTAATATAAAGCAAGATCCTTCAATTGGAACTGTAGCAGCTGGTGCACCAATTCTTCTTTTGTAAAGTTGCTCAGATCCGGGATTAAACTGTCATCAAATTCAAAAAGATCTTCGTGCTCCGTCAATAATTTTTCGAATACACCTCCTACCTGAGCTTTGATAATATCTTCACCTGTAGGAATAAATTTCTCGTTGATTTCAATTTTTGTTGCAGATTTGATCTGTTTCAGCTTTCTGCTTTCTTCCGGCTTGATTAAAGCCATAGAAATACCATCTTTTCCAGCTCTACCTGTTCTTCCGCTTCTGTGAACGAATACTTCAGGGTCATCTGGTAAAGAGAAGTGAATAACGTGAGTAAGAGAGTTTACATCCAATCCTCTTGCTGCAACGTCAGTCGCTACAAGAATATCAATGTTTTTCAATCTGAATTTCTTCATTACCGTATCTCTCTGCGCTTGAGAAAGATCACCATGAAGAGCATCAGCTGCATATCCGTTCTGCATCAAGAAATCAGCTACCTCCTGAGTTTCCATTCTCGTTCTACAGAAGATAATGGAATACTGGTTAGGGTTAGCATCAATTAATCTTTTTAATGCTTCTTTTTTCTGACGGTACCCTACTACATAGTATTCGTGAGTAATGTTCTTCTTCACTTCGTTGATAGAACCTACTGAAATACGATGTGGTTTTGTAAGGTAATTTTTGGAAATTCTTTCCACTTCTTTATTCATCGTTGCTGAGAATAAGAAAGTTTGTTTCGTTTCCGGAGTTTCGCTTAGAATGGTTTCCAATTCGTCTTTGAATCCCATAGAAAGCATTTCATCAGCTTCGTCTAATACTAACCAATGAATAGCAGAAAAGTCTAATGCTTTTCTGTTGATAAGATCAATTACTCTTCCCGGAGTTCCCACAATGATTTGTGGTTTGTCCTTCAAAGATCTCATCTGCTCTACAATACTACTTCCACCATAAACCGCAGTTGTCTTGATGTCTTTCATATACTTAGAGTAATTCTTTATGTCCTTCGAAATCTGAAGACATAATTCCCGTGTCGGACAAAGCACCAATAATTGGATTTTGCGACTCGTATCGTCAATCATATCCAAAATCGGAAGCGAAAACGCTGCTGTTTTGCCTGTCCCTGTCTGCGCAAGTGCGATCAAGTCGCGAATATCTGAAAGAATAAAAGGGATAGTCTGTTTTTGGATTTCTGTTGGGCTTTCGTAGCCCAGTTCGCCAATTGCCTTAAGGATATCAGGACTTAAATTGGTTTCCGTAAATAAATTCATTAACTATTTTAAAATTTTTGCAAAGATACAATAAATATTTGATTTGTTTTTGAATAAATTTTTAAATATCCAAACTTAAATTCACAATCCTTTAATATATTTTTAATTTTTGGAAAATTAAATCCAAAAAAACAAGCGTTAGGTTAAAAAGTTGTTAAACATTATTTTTTTTTATTAAATTGGATTGATTTTTTCTGTGTTATTTATGAATTTTCAAAAATAAAGCCATGAAAAGCAAATTTTTCTTTTTGATATTCTCATGCATAGTCGTTGAAATATTTGCCCAAATTCCGAATTATCCATCCGCCTGGACACTGGAAAATTGTATTGAATACGCAAAAGAGAATAATATTTCCATTAATTCTCTCAGACTTTCAAAAAATTCTGCCCAGCAGGATCTCCTTCAGGCAAAAGATGCAAAATATCCCAACTTGAGCGGAACTGTTTCACAGGGACTTTTTGCGCTTAATGGAAGTGACGGACTTCATATGACCGGTGCACAATCCCAAAGTATAGGAGCCAATTCTTCTATGACGCTGTATCATGCCAACTATATCAAAAACAATGAAACCTCAAAGAATCTCCTTGTACAGATGGCCGATCTCTCTGTACGGGAATCCGAAAACAATATCACCCTGAATATCACTCAGGCCTACCTCAATATTCTGATGAACCAGGAAAACATCGTTTCTCTGGAAAATGTTCTGAAGACTACACAAACTCAATTAAAACAAGGTGATCAGCTGTATAAAGCAGGAAGTCTTTCCAAATTAAATTATCTTCAGATCCAGTCACAGGTTGCCCAGGATCAGTATAATCTTACAGCAGCCCAAAACAACCTGCGAACCAATACGGTTAATTTAAAACAAATCCTGCAACTGCCTTCGAATTATGATTTTCAGGTTGTAAAACCCGACAGCATCATGGTTGATGATCAATTGAAACCTTTGCAGGATGTCCAGAGTCTGGCGCAAAACCAACGTCCGGAAGTAAAATACAGTGAACTGAATGTAGAAAATTCCAACACCAATCTGAAAATGGCGAAAGCATCCATTCAACCCACTTTAAGCGTGGTTGGAAATATTTCCACCAACTATTCCAACGGAAACGGAAATTATTTTAACCAGCTCGGAAACAACTTTTACATGCCCATTGGATTAAGCCTTGGAATTCCGATTTATAACAACAGAATCTATAAAACACAGATTGAGAAATCAAAAATTGCCATAGAACAAGCTAATCTCGATTTACAAAACACCAAAACGGTACTGAATCAACAGGTAGAACAGTCATACATCAACCTTCAGAATGCATTATCCCAATACGATTCTGCTTTTAAACAAATGGACATCAGCAAACAAAGTTATGACATCGTCAATGCACAGATGAAGCTCGGAAGTATTGATTATGTACAGCTTCAGCAGCAGAGATTGCTTTATATACAATCCATCCTGAATTATCTGCAGGCCAAATACACTGCAGTTCTCAATAAACAGATCTACGAATTTTATGCAGGTAACCCTATAAATCTAAAGTAAACTATGAAAACAAAGAATAAAAAATGGTTGTACTGGGTTGTGGGCGGCATCATTGTAATAGGTGCGGCTTGGTTCTTCTTCATCAGAGAAAAAGAAATCAAAATCCAGCTGGAAACGGTAAAACCTGAAATGGGAGAAATTTCAAATTCTATTACGGCTACCGGAACCATTCAGCCTGTAGATACTGTTGCAGTGGGTACTCAGGTATCGGGAATCATTAAAAATATTTATGTGGATTTCAATTCTACCGTGAAAAAAGGAGAATTGCTGGCTACTTTAGATCCAGACCTGCTTCAGTATCAATCACAGCAGATTAAAGCCAACCTGCAGAATGCAAAAAGTAATCTTGCCTACAACGAAATTAATATCAACAGACAGTCTCAACTGTATAAAGTAGGAGCTATCAGTAAAGCAGATTATGACGTTGCCACCAATCAGTACAATGCAGCAAAAGCTCAGGTAAGTTCGGTAACAGCCCAGCTTTCCACCGCCAACAAAAACCTCTCTCTTACCAATATTTATTCTCCTATTGACGGAACGATACTCAACAGAAATGTAAGCGAAGGACAGACAGTAGCATCAAGCTTCAGTACTCCTACCCTGTTCAGTATCGCCAAGGATCTTACCAAAATGAGAGTGCGTGCCTCGGTGGATGAAGCGGATATCGGGAATGTAAAAGTAGGTCAGAAAGCCACATTTACAGTGGATGCTTTTCCGGATGAGACTTTTGACGGTCAGGTTTCAGAGGTTCGTCTGCACCCTACCGTTTCATCAAATGTGGTGAATTATACAACCATCATCAATGCTGATAATTCCAGTTTAAAACTAAAGCCGGGAATGACAGCCAATATTACAATTTACACTCAGGTTTTAAACAATATCATGAAAATTCCTGTGCCGGCTACCAGTTTCAGACCAGACAGTCTGGTGATCAAAAAATACAAAGTAAATTCTCCTTTTGCCAATGGTAAGAAACATGAAAAAGGACAATGGAAAACGCAAAATAAAGGCGCTGAAAACAAAAATGAATCTGCAGTCTGGGTAATCGCAAAAGACAGTACGATTTCCCGCAAAAAGATAAAAACAGGACTGGATAATGACACTGAAATACAGATTGTTTCAGGGCTAAATAAAAATGACAATATCATTACCGGCTATAAAGTTTTATCAAAAAAATCTTCTGGTGGACAGGCTAAAAGCCCATTCATGCCTCAAAGAAGAGGTGGTGGAAACAACAAAAACAATGGCGGCGGTGGACCAAGATAACAGAAGTCTGGATATTAATCTTACCGTTTCCATCAACAAAACAACCAGCAACTAGCAACTAGCAACTAGCAACTAGCAACTAGCAACTAGCAACTAGCAACTAGCAACTAGCAACTAGCAACTAGCAACT
>NZ_JBOZOF010000001.1:0-58187 GCF_050753305.1 Chryseobacterium sp. 'Rf worker isolate 10' | reverse complement strand
AGCAAACCTAAAACAAAATGTCATGGCAGAAAAAATTCTGGAGATTACAGATCTGAAAAGAGAGTTCAGAATGGGCGAAGAAATTGTCCATGCACTGAAAGGCGTAACATTTACGGTGGAGAGAGGTGAATTTGTGACCATTATGGGAAGCAGTGGCTCCGGAAAATCTACGTTACTGAATATCATTGGCTGTCTGGATAAACCGTCTGGCGGCGATTATATTCTGGATGGAGTAAATATTAAAAATCTTGACCGTGATGAGCTTGCTGTTCTCAGAAATCAAAAAATAGGCTTTGTATTTCAGGCTTATAATCTTCTTCCCAGAACTACAGCAAAAGAAAATGTAGAGCTGCCACTTCTTTACAACGCAAAAGTATCTACAGAAGAACGCCACAAAAGAGCTATACAAGCTTTAACAGCTGTAAAACTCGAAAGCAGAATTGACCACCTTCCCAACCAAATGTCCGGAGGGCAGCAGCAAAGAGTTGCTATTGCCAGAGCTTTGGTAAACGAACCCGTAATGATTCTGGCAGATGAAGCCACTGGAAATCTGGATACCAGAACCTCGTATGAAATCATGGCGCTTATGCAGGATCTCCACCACCAGGGACGAACCATCGTTTTTGTAACTCATGAACCTGACATAGCCACTTTCAGCAGCAGAACAGTAACACTGCGGGACGGAAAAGTCATTAAAGATGTCAGAAATGATAATATTAAATCAGCCAAAGAAGCCCTGGAAAACCTTCCGGTAAATGATGATTACAACTAGTTTTAAACTAAAAATCTATTGCAATGAACCTCTCAAACCTCTTCCGAATTGCCTGGAAAGCTCTTTTACGAAATAAGCTTCGTGCATTTTTAACCATGCTCGGTATTATTATAGGTGTGGCTTCAGTGATTGCAATGACTGCCATTGGAGAAGGTTCGAAAAAAAGCATCAGCGACCAGCTTTCTTCTATGGGCTCCAATATGATCACCATACGCCCTTCCAGCAATGTGAATGTTTCCGGAGGGGCAAGAATCGGGGCTTCCGGATTACAAACGCTGAGACCTCAGGATGCAGACGCTATTTCAAAGGGAGCACCTGATGTTTCGTACGTCTCTCCTGCTGTACAAACCAACGGACAGTCTATCAACGGGCCCAATAACTGGCCTACTCAGTTACAGGGAGTCAATGAGGAATATTTCAGTATCAGAGACTGGGGTATCGCGGAGGGTAATCTTTTCACCAAAAAGGATGTCACTTCGTCCAATAAAGTATGTCTTTTAGGCCAAACGGTTTATACCAACCTATTTCCCAACGGTGAAGATGCTGTAGGAAGTATCATCAGGTTTAATAAAGTTCCCATGAAAGTTATCGGAATTCTCGCTCCAAAAGGCTCCAATGCGTTCGGGCAAGATCAGGATGATGTGATTATCGCACCATTCAACACCGTTCAGAGAAGATTTTTGGGAATCACCTATGTTCAGACCATTTATGCCGCTTCATCCAATGAAAACACTTCACAGCAGGCTACTGATCAGGTTTCTGAGATTTTGAGAAAGCAGCATAAACTGCCTGTAGATGGTAGTAATGATGATTTCAGTGTGAGAACACAGGCTGAGCTTATCTCTACCATGAGTTCTACCAGTCAACTATTGACTGTACTTTTATCTGCTATAGCCGGTATTTCCCTTATTGTAGGAGGAATCGGAATCATGAATATTATGTACGTTTCCGTAACGGAACGAACCAAAGAAATTGGCCTGAGAATGTCTATCGGGGCTAGAGGAAAAGATATCCTTTATCAGTTTCTGATTGAAGCGGTATTAATCAGTATCACAGGAGGAATTCTTGGGGTGCTTTTAGGAGTTCTGTCTTCGGAACTGGTTACCTTCTTCCTTTCCTGGCCTACTTTTATTACGGAATCTTCAATTATTGTTTCCTTTATTGTGTGTGCTGTGACGGGAGTCTTTTTCGGATATTATCCTGCATTAAAAGCTTCAAAACTTGACCCTATTGAGGCATTGAGATATGAATAGTTTTTTTTACATTTGGGTTGTGGGATTCAGATTGTGAGATTCAGGTTTCGGAATTGAGAAGCCGTTTTAAATCTCACTTAACAACAATAAAAAAACACCTAACACAGTATGTCTTCAAGTATTTCTTCCAAAACATTTGATTTTTTAAAAAAATTAAATAAAAACAATAACCGCGAATGGTTTAATGAAAATAAAGACCTGTACACAGAATCTCAGCAAAATGTGGTTTCATTTCTGGATGAACTGATTAAAGAGATGTCCGGTTTTGATGAAGAACTTGCTAAAATAGACAGTAAAAAAGCGCTATTCAGAATTTACAGAGACACCCGTTTCTCAAAAGATAAATCCCCTTATAAAACCAATTTCGGAGCTTCTCTGGGAATGGGAAAAGGAAACCAGAAAGGAGGCTACTATCTTCACATGGAACCAGGAAAATCCTTTTTAGCAGGCGGAATCTACATGCCTGAATCTTCTGTTCTGAAAGAAGTACGTAAGGAAATTTCCTTGTACGGAGAAGATTTTCTTAAAATTCTCAATAATAAAGATTTCAAGAAGCATTTTCCCGAGCTTGACCAAGATGATAAATTAAAAAAAATTCCTCAAGGCTTCGAAAAAGAAGATCCTATGGGAGAATATCTGAAGCTTAAAAACTTTATTGTTGTATATTCCCTGAAAGACGAAGAGGTACTGGATAAAAATGCGGTGAAAAATATGACCAAAGTTTTCAAACTGATGAAACCTTTCAATGATTTTCTGAATACACCTTTTCTTTAATCCCTTTATTTTTTAATGTCTATTAATTTTTTAACCAAAGATGACACCGATTTTCACAGATGATTGGAGTTATTTAGGTGAAATTATACTTTATTGACTTTTTTAATAGAAACACTTGTGGTATATGAGTGTCTTTGTAATAAATTCAAAATATATTAGAATTCAGTGGGTTACAAAAATAAATTTTCAATATTAATACTGAAAATCAAGCTGTTATAATTAACATTTTTTAAGAAAAGTTTTACATTTTTACGTATCTTTGCTGTTCGCCAAAAAGCTTACGATGTCTTTATACCAAAAAATCGCAGAGAAACTACAATACATAAGCCCGAATTTCTACAAAAAAAGATATTTTAAAACTTTAAATAATCTTAATAAAAATAATTTTTCGGAACGTAATGTAGAACCGGAACTGGTATGGATCAAAGAATACCTTCCAAAAAATGCTGTAATACTGGACATTGGTGCGAATGTAGGAACTTTCCTATACCAGCTGGAAAATACATTGGATCATGAACATATTTATGGTTTTGAGCCCAACAAAAAACTATACCGACGATTAAAAAGATTATTTCCCGCTATGCGTATTTTTCCTCTGGCGCTTTCTGACGAAAACAGGATTGCCGAGTTCAAAGTACCTGTCATTAACGGAAAAACAATTGCTTCCCGAGGTACTTTAAACACTTCCTACAAAGAAAAAGGAGAAGAGAAAAGCTACACGGAAAAAGTAAAGGTCATCAAACTTGACGAATGGGCTGCATTGGAACATTTCAAGCGACTTGACTTCATCAAAATAGATGTTGAAGGAAACGAAATAAAAACTCTTTCCGGAGCCAAAGAAACCATCAGAAAGTTCAAGCCGACTTTAATGGTCGAAATGGAACAAAGACACCACCAAACACCTATATGGAATGAAATATCTGAAGTGATAAACTGGGGATACGAAGCCAAATATCTGAACAGAAAAAGCTTTGCGCTGGAAAACCTTACAGAAGATATTATAACACAAAATACAAACGACGAAAAAAATAAAACTCAGTACATCAACAATATTATTTTTATACCTAACAACATTTAAAACGACTTATGAGTGTAGTAGCGAGACAAGGCTTCAAATATTCCATTATCGGTTATATTGGTTTTTTGCTGGGCACCGTTTCCGCAATATTCATATTTCCGAATGATTTTGAATTTTACGGAAAGCTTCGCTACATTCTCCCGACTGCTGAAATGCTGGTTCCTTTTGTTGTTTTGGGTATTTCTTATTCGAATGTGAAATTTTTTCACAAAGTAGAAAGAGACGGTAAAAAACAGAATATGCTGTCATTATCTTTGCTGACTGTTTTTATCAATTTCCTTATTTTCACAGTTGTATTTTTCATACTTCCCTATTTTTATCCGAAGTTCAGACATTCTGAGGCATGGAAAATCAAGGAGATGATCCTTCCACTGATTCTAATCCTCTCGTTCTGTTCTATTTTTAATAAATACACTTCCAATTATAAAAGAATTGTGGTTTCCAATATTTTCGATAATCTGTTTCCGAAAATAGCTAATCTGGGAGCATTTTGTCTCTTCTTCTTTGCGTTATCACAGAATATTACGGCTGGTGCATCACAGAACATTGCATTTGCTTTCTTTTTTGGAATCTTCTTTTTAATGCTTCTGGGCTATATTTATTATACCAACAAACTGGAAAAAATTCAGCTGGATTTTAATACAGATTATTTTAAAAAGAACAATTTCTGGAAAGAATTTTTCAATTACAGTTTCTTCGGATTCCTGGGAACTTTTGGAAATTATCTGGCGATCAACAGCTTTATGATCGGGGAATTTATGGGAATGGAAGAAGTAGGAATTTATTCTGTACTGTACGCCTTAATCTCACTGATTTCTATTCCACAGCTTGGATTATTTAATATCTCTGCTCCAATCATCAACAAAACACTGGCAGACGGAGATATGGAAGAGCTGGACAGATTCCACAAGAAAACATCTTTAACGCTGTATTTTCTTGGAGCTGTTTTATTCTCGTGCATCATGGTAGGATTCCCTTATCTGACGCAATTTATGCCTAAAAACGGAACCATGTTGAGAGAGTACGAACCCGTAGTCTGGATCTGGGGTTCTGCAGTATTAATAGATCTTGCCACCGGATTCAACGGGAATATTATTTCACTTTCAAAATATTACAGATTCAATATTCTGGTTATGCTTTTGCTGGCGGGATTGACGATTGGACTTAATTATTATTTCATTAAAAATACAGATCTGAAACTAATCGGAATTGCTTTATCTACAGCCATTTCCCTTACTATTTACAATGTAGTGAAAATCGTTTTCAATTATATTGTATTTAAGGTTTCGCCTTTGAGTATTGAAATGATTTTTGTTTCCATTATCTGTACTTTAGCCATCACAGTAGCAATTGTTCTCCCGAATTTCAACAGCAATCTGCTTAACCTTGTTTACAAACCGGCGGTTGTTTTGATATTGATCTATATCGGAAATTACTTTACCAAGATCTTCCCGATTGAAGACTATCTGAACATGAAATTTATTAAGAGCGTATTTAAGATTAAATAAGTGCTTTTAAGAGAAAAGAGAATAATCCGAGAAGTTTTTTAGAGTAAACCCATTAGAAATTGTTCCAGTTTTTTCTGAACTTCTTTTCTGCTGTATGTTGTATAAAAGTCAAAAGGAGTCTCCGAAATGGTCTTTAACTGCTCAAAAGCATTTTCTTTTTCAGGAATAATAAAGTCAAGTTTTGAAGGATAATTTTGAGGAAAAACAGCCAGTTTTCCATACTTAATGGCATCCCCAAGGTTTCCTGTCATTTTAGTCAGTCCATAGGTTTCTTTCATACTGAAAAACTCTGTATCCTGCTGAATCGGGCACCATAAAACGTCTGCTTTCTGCATCCATTTTTCAAAGTCTTCGGAAGAAACTCTTTCAGAAAAATAAGTAATTTTAATGTTTTTGGATAATTTTTCAGACAGATGTTTAAGTTGTTTTAATTCATGTCCGTTTGCTTTTCCAAGGAATACAAATTGGCAATGTTTATCCGTATTGAGTTTTTGAATAGTTTCAAAAATGTAATGATAATCTCTTCTTTTCTGCGAAACTCCTCCAGGAATGACCACCACAAGATCTTCATTTTTTGTTTTGTTAAAATCTCGTGTATAAAACAGCGGTAAAAATCGATATCTGTCCGAAATCAGCGCTTCATCCAGTACGAAAAGGGATCTGGAGGTTTGATAAACTTTAGTTTTGTAGAATAACCCCTCTTTCAGCCATAATTTTAACCTGAAAATAACATCTCCTTTGAAGAGGCTTTTCATCAGATCCAGCTTTGAAGCTTTTATGAAATTAAGGTTATGGGTAATAATTGCTGTATTGTACTTTTTTGTTATCGCTAAAAATGTATTAAAATAACGATGCACAGTTCCTATAATAACCAGGTCATATCCTTTTCCCTTTAACTGATCCAGAATCATAGAACTGTCTGATAAAAACACAGCTTCATCATTATCACTTACCTGATCTTTGATTCTTTTTGAAAAATAATAGTCTACCGAAAAATCCTGAGAACCTTTCATAATATCCATGAAAGCCTGAGCAATTTCTGCGTGGGTGTCTATTTCTATGTAAGCTATTTTTTTCACGGATTGGAAGTTAAATCTTAAGTTTTGGCTAAAGCCAATGAATTTTTATTTTTTATTAAACGGTTAAAACCGGTTTCTATTGATAAACATTAAACGTATAAAAAAATGACCTTCTACATCTTCAGCCACTTCCTCTTCAGCATCCTCCAGCGTTGATCATTAACGGCTTTTTGTTCTTCTTTTGAAATTTTCAGTTCTAATTTCTGTGATCTGCAGTTTTCATAAGCTTTAATAATATCAAAGAAAAATGAAGCAGACTTGCTTTTCATCGCTTCTTTTGAAGAGGCAATATAAGCCAGAAACCTGTTCAGTCCTAAGAAATAAAAATATCTTCCATAGTAATCTGCGGGACGTATCGTGTAATCGGCTCCTTTTACTTTAATCAGCTTTACACGAAGCTCAGGAAGAACAACTTCTTTCCATCCCAGATTTTCCAGTAATATGGAATCAATATTATCCCAGCCCAATGTTTCCCTTAAACCACCGATCTGAACAAAACATTCTTTACGGTAAGCCTTCATAGGACCTCTCACATGATGTTTATTGGAATTTCCTTCATAGATCCAGTTTCCGTCTTTTTCTATATACAGAAGACCTCCTACAAGTCCAAAGTCAGGATGAGTAGAAAATGCTGTTTCTACAGCTGTTAAATAGTTTTCCGGAAGGATAATATCAGCATCAAATTTACAGATGACATCAAATTCATCCATAGATTGGGTTTGTAATCCCTTTTTAAAAGCATGTACCACCTTGAAACCCGGCTGATGTTCAGATTTCTGAAGATTAACCGTTTCGAAACGGGAATCAGTTTCTGTATATTTCCTGATCATCTCAGATGTTCCGTCTGTAGAGCCGTCATTCACTACCACTACTTTAAAATCTTTGCAGCTTTGCTGTTGTAAAGAATCAAGAGTAAATGGGAGGTTGTATTCTTCGTTATGGGCAGGAATTATGATTAAAAACCTCACGAATTATTAAGTGATTAATGATGAGCGATCAATGATAAGAAACTTTTATAATTTCAATTATCATTGATCATTCATCGTTTATAGAATTTATTTATTATGCGGTTTCAGCATGTTTTTCGGATCAAGGATTTCGTCCAGCTTTTCCTGAGAAAGAATTCCTTTTTCAAGAACAAGGTTGTAAACGCTCTTTCCTGTTTCCAATGCTTCTTTAGCAATCTGTGTAGATTGTTTGTACCCGATATAAGGGTTCAGTGCTGTTACAATACCGATACTGTGTTTCACCATATTCAGGCAAATTTCTTTATTGGCCGTAATTCCCACCACACATTTATCACGAAGCGTATCTAAAGCATTGCAAAGGAAATTGATATTTTCCATGATGGCATGAGAAAGTACCGGTTCCATTACATTCAGCTGTAATTGTCCTGCTTCTGCAGCAAAAGTTACGGTAAGATCATTTCCGAATACTTTGAAACAAACCTGGTTTACCACTTCCGGAATCACCGGATTTACTTTACCTGGCATGATAGAAGATCCCGGCTGCATTGGCGGAAGGTTGATTTCAAAAAGACCCGCTCTCGGACCTGATGAAAGCAATCTTAAGTCGTTACAGATTTTGGATAACTTCACTGCAAGACGTTTTGTAGCTGAAGAATAAATTACATAAGATCCTGTATCTGGTGTTGCTTCAACCAAATCCGGAGCTGAAACAATCGGAAATCCTGTAATCTGAGCTAAGTTTTTAGCACAAAGAGTAGCATATCCTACCGGAGCATTTAATCCTGTCCCGATAGCGGTTGCTCCCATATTCACTTCTACAAAAAGGCTCGCATTGTTATTAAGCTTGGAGATATCCTCTTCTAAAGTAGCAGCATAAGCTTCAAACTCCTGTCCCAACGTCATTGGAACTGCATCCTGAAGCTGTGTACGTCCCATTTTGATAACATCATGAAACTCCTGTCCTTTTGCACGGAAAGCAGTGATAATTCTTTCTAATTTTTCAACCAGTCCGATATTCATCTGAAGCAATCCCATTTTGATTGCTGTAGGATAAGCATCATTGGTAGACTGTGAAAGGTTGATATGATCATTAGGTGAACAGAATTCGTATTCTCCTTTATTTTTTCCTAATTTTTCCAACACGATATTCGCGATCACTTCATTCGCATTCATGTTGATGGAAGTTCCTGCTCCCCCCTGAATCATATCTACCGGAAACTGGTCATGATATTTCCCTTCTACAATTTCATCACACGCTTCTGCTATTTTAAAATACAGGTTTTCGTCTAGAAGTCCTAATTCATAATTGGTTTTGGCAGCTGCTTTTTTTACAAACGCCAATCCTTTTATGAAATCCGGATATGAAGACAAAAGCTGTCCTGAAATTTTAAAATTGTCGATAGCTCTTTGTGTCTGAACCCCATAATAAGCATCTAAAGGCACATTCAGTTCGCCTAATAGATCACTTTCTTTCCTGAAATTTTCCATTACAGATATTTTACTGTTTTTGATCGTTTAAAGATAGCAAAAACGCATCTAACCGATGCGTTTTAATTTGAATTATTTTGTTGGATATTTTTGATTTAAAGCTTGCAGTATTGCCCATGTTTCGGCATCCATAATTCCGTCATAATTCTGTGGACGGAAATGGTACTGAAATGCTTCGATTGTTTTCTTGGTAGCATCATCCCATTTTCCGCTCAAGTCTAATGCGTATCCGAATTTCTGCAATCCTGTCTGTATAAGGAAGATAAAGCTGGCATCATTGTATCTTGCAGTAATGTCAGCCTGCGCCGGTTCAAGATACGTTTGTTTAGCTGCTTCGTCATACCACATTCCAACCTGATATTCGTCGTAGAGCTTTTTCCATGGGAACATAGGACCCGGATCCTGCTTTCTTGTAGGAGCAATATCTGAGTGAGCCAGTACATTGGTAGCCTGTATCTGATATCTTGTCACAATATCTTTAACCAATGCTGCTACTTTTTTCACCTGCTCATCACTAAAAGGAGCAAATGTTCTTTTACCGGCAGCATCTGTGGTGTAGCCCATATTTACAATTTCAATTCCGATAGAGGTATCGTTAAGATTTTTGTCATTTCTCCAAGCGCTTACCCCTGCATGATAAGCACGTTTATTTTCATCTACCAATTGATAGATCTCATTATCTCCTGTATTATTTACAAGATAATGGGCACTTACTGCCTGCTGGGTAAGAACGGTAATTGATTTATCGTCCGGAATAGCTGTATAATGTAATATAAGATAACGCTGTCTGAAATTTTGGGCAACGGCAGGAAAATAAGTTTTTACAACTTTATATCCAGCAGGTTTTGCAGCTACAATAGAACCATAACTTGCCGTATTATCATTTTTGGTTGGGTCTGCTATATTAGTAGTAAAAAAGTCTACTCCGTGATCGGATACAACTTTTGGTTTTGGAGCCGCCGGAGTTGTTGTCGGAACAGTCGGTTTGGCCTGTGTTATTGGGGTTTTCGGTTTGTAAGTATTTTTTTTCACATTTTGCTGAGAAGTACATGAAAAAACAAAAGTGCTTAATCCGATGATATATAATGTCTTACGCATCAGTTTGGTTTTTGGATGATTTATTACTTCAAAAATACACAAAATTTTCTTGAATTTTATTTGGTAAATAAAGAAATCTATTCTATATTTGCACTCGCAATAACGGAACAACGATCATTAAAAAATAAACAAAAAAGGAGGGTTGCCAGAGTGGTTAATGGAGCAGTTTGCTAAACTGTCGACGCGAAAGTGTCGCAAGGGTTCGAATCCCTTACCCTCCGCTCTTTTTTATATACTCGGGGCGTAGCGTAGTCCGGTCATCGCGCCTGGTTTGGGACCAGGAGGTCGCAGGTTCGAATCCTGCCGCCCCGACTGTTTTAGTAGTTTTCTCAAAACTACTCAATGGGTGCGTAGCTCAGCTGGATAGAGCATCTGCCTTCTAAGCAGACGGTCAAAGGTTCGAATCCTTTCGCGCTCACATAAAGACTTACTATTTTTAGTAAGTCTTTTTTTGTTTTATATCCTACCAAAAATTATTGATAAATCAATCTGGATAGAGCATCCCGATTTTAACCGGGACGGCAAAGGTTCGAATCCTTTCGCGCTCACATAAAGACTTACTATTTTTAGTAAGTCTTTTTTTGTTTTATATCCTACCAAAAATTATTGATAAATCAATCTGGATAGAGCATCCCGATTTTAACCGGGACGGCAAAGGTTCGAATCCTTTCGCGCTCACATAAAGACTTACTATTTTTAGTAAGTCTTTTTTTGTTTTATATCCTACCCAAAAATTATTGATAAATCACTCTGGATAGAGCATCCCGATTTTAACCGGGACGACAAAGGTTCGAATCCTTTCGCGCTCACATAAAGACTTACTATTTTTAGTAAGTCTTTTTTTGTTTTATATCCTACCAAAAATTATTGATAAATCAATCTGGATAGAGCATCCCGATTTTAACCGGGACGGCAAAGGTTCGAATCCTTTCGCGCTCACATAAAGACTTACTATTTTTAGTAAGTCTTTTTTTGTTTTATATCCTACCCAAAAATTATTGATAAATCACTCTGGATAGAGCATCCCGATTTTAACCGGGACGACAAAGGTTCGAATCCTTTCGCGCTCACAAAAACCTCACAATAAAAATTGTGAGGTTTTTTGTTTTTCATAGTTTTCACTCGTCAAAAATAAAACTCTAATACAATAGAGCTGTTAATCCAAGATTAATTATCTGTAAAGTATTGCCCAAACCATTGATCAAAACTTTCTTTATATTGAGCCTGAGCACTTTTAATAAGCAAATCAGGTTCTTCAATCTGGCTTAAGCCATAATCTCCTTTCATCCACGTCAAATATTTGCTTAAATCTTCGCTCTCTTCATAATCGTCTTCATCTTTATAAAAATAAACCTCATCGAAATCTACTGAAATTTCAGTGTCAAAAGTGAGTAAATGTAAAAGCTGTACCATATTTTCAGCAACAATATGGACACCTCCTTCATCTCCAAAAACCACAACAGGCATTTTATGTAAAGGTTGATCCGTTCCGTTATTCCAGATGGCATAGAATGAACCGGAACCATTGGCCTGAGCAAAAGGCAGCATGCTATTCAAAAATTTTTCGTCATCACTCCAGCTTTTCAATCCGGATTTACGATCAATTAAAACACCAAAACCTTGTGAATAATTTTCAAACGAGGAAATAGTATTCTGGAAATAGATCAGTTTTTCCAGCTCTACCGGAATTTCGCTCAAACCCAAGTTTTGTTTAAATTCTGCAATATCTACCATGATCAATTATATGTGATTAATAAAATTTATAAAATGAAAGAAGAACAGCAAATTTATTAACTATCTTTAATTTTCCGGTTATCTTTTATATTAAATTAATAACGCAAACAATCTGTTTTTCTTCTAAAACACACATCACAACTCAAGCATTTTCAATAGATTACATTAAAAAAACTATTGATTACATAAAATATCTTTTTCGTTATTATAAAATACTTATATTTACCACCAAGGAGTTCTTAAAACCTTCTTTATCAACCGAAACTGGTTACACTTAGCTGTGTATTAAAAGGGAATCGTGTGTAAATCACGAACTGTCGCGCAACTGTAAGTAACAAACAAAAAGTTTTTATCCATTGATATCCACTGTATATTTTTCATATGGGAAGGATGATAAAAACCGTTACAAGTCAGGAGACCTGCCTATTTCGTATTGACGATGCTTTCGCGATTTGAAGCTTACAGTCAGGTATGATGCGATATGGATATAGTGCGATAACTTTTTTATCAAACTGTGTTATTTTTTTGAGATGAATATGAGTGTACACTAGGTGCTTCTCATGATTTTATAGCTCATTCGTATCCCCTTTCCGTAATTTTTCTTTTTTCATAAAGCACCGCGAAGTTTACAAAGAACTTTTATTGGATTTAATCAAAGTAAAAAGTGATGGTGTACCAAAGCAATCTTAATTATTCGTGGAGTCACAACAGGTTTATTTTACAGACCCGGACAATCAGAATTTTTCAAAATTCTCAACACCTGCACGACTGTATGATTTCTCAATTCATTTCCCACCTTTTCTTTTTTATTCAAAAGCTAAGTCTTAACAGATCTTCTGCTTCTTCACTGATAAACAAATTTCAATTCAACAATACATATTAAAATGATCAAAAATGAAAACTGGAAGTCACCCGGCTTAAAATTTCGGGAGGCCATGGAAAAAGAAAATCCCCTCCAGATTGTGGGAGCCATCAATGCAAACCATGCATTACTGGCACAACAGGCTGGTTTTAATGCTATTTATCTTTCAGGAGGAGGGGTTGCGGCAGGGTCTTTAGGAATTCCTGATTTAGGAATTACCACTCTGGATGACGTACTCATCGATGTTCAGCGTATTACTAATATTTGTGATCTACCCCTTTTGGTAGATATTGATACAGGATTTGGGCCTTCTGCCTTCAATGTTGCCCGAACGATAAAATCATTAATTAAAGCAGGAGCAGCAGCCATTCACATTGAAGATCAGGTAGGTGCAAAACGCTGTGGGCACCGTCCCGGCAAAGAAATCGTAAGCAAGGAAGAAATGGTAGACCGACTTAAAGCTGCTGCAGATGCCCGCACCGATGAAAATTTTGTGATCGGAGCCAGAACAGACGCTTTTGCAAATGAAGGGCTGGAAAAAACATTAGAAAGAGCCATTGCCTATAAAGAAGCCGGTGCAGATTTCATTTTTGCCGAAGCAGTGCCTGATTTAAGCTTTTACCAAAAATTCGTTGATGCTGCCGGAATCCCAGTATTAGCCAACATCACGGAATTTGGGATGATCAACATGTACACTGTAGAAGAATTAAAAAATGCAGGTGTGGGACTTATCCTCTACCCTCTTTCCGCCTTCAGAGCCGCCAATAAAGCAGCGCAGAATGTATACCAGCATATCCGTAAAGACGGAACGCAAGCCCATGTTCTGGATACAATGCAGACCAGAGAAGAACTCTATCAAAGCATTGGCTACTATAATTATGAACAAAAATTAGATAACCTTTTTAAACAAAATACTTATGTCAACGAATAGCGAACCAACATTTAAGCCTAAAAAAAGTGTAGCACTTTCCGGGGTAACAGCAGGTAATACCGCTCTTTGCAGTGTAGGAAAAAGTGGAAATGATCTTCATTACAGAGGTTATGATATTCTGGATCTTGCAGAAAGAGCACAATTCGAAGAAGTAGCCTACCTGCTTATTTATGGTCAGCTGCCTACTGAAGCTCAGCTCAAAAACTATAAAGCAAAATTAAAATCACTGAGAGGGCTTCCCCACTCTGTAAGAAATATCTTAAAAAGCATTCCGGCAGCGGCGCATCCAATGGATGTGATGCGTTCAATGGTTTCAGCAATTGGAAGCATTCAGCCGGAAAAAGATGACCACAATGTAGCCGGTGCTAGAGATATTGCGGACAAATTACTGGCATCATTCAGTTCCGGACTTTTATACTGGTATCACTACACACACAATGGCAAAGAGATCAATGTAGAGACCGATGATGATACTATTGGCGGACATTTCCTTCACCTTTTACATGGTAAAAAAGCTCCGGATTCATGGGTAAAAGCAATGGAAATCTCTCTTAATCTGTATGCTGAACATGAGTTTAATGCTTCTACGTTTACGGCTCGTGTTATTGCCGGAACCTCATCAGATTTTTATTCATGTATCACTGGTGCTATCGGTGCTTTAAGAGGACCTAAACATGGTGGAGCCAATGAAGTTGCTTTTGAAATCCAAAGCCGTTACAATTCGCCCGATGAAGCAGAAGAAGATATCAGAAAACGTATTGCCAGCAAAGAAGTCATTATTGGATTCGGACATCCTGTTTATACTATATCAGATCCACGAAATGTAGTGATAAAAAAAGTAGCCAAAGAACTTTCCGAAGAAGCTGGAGATATGCTGCTGTACAATATTGCAGAAAGGCTGGAAACCGTCATGTGGGAAGAAAAGAAAATGTTCCCGAATCTGGACTGGTTCTCCGCAGTATCCTATCACCTGATGGGAGTTCCTACCCTGATGTTCACTCCATTATTTGTTATTTCAAGAGTTACCGGATGGAGTGCTCACATTATCGAACAAAGACAGGATGGGAAGATCATCCGCCCAAGTGCCAATTATACAGGTCCTGAAAATAAAGACTTCGTATCCATCGAAAACAGAAAATAAAAAATCAATTCATAATTAAACTAAAAAATAAAGATGTCATCACACATTTCAAACGAAAGACCGCAACCAGATCAGGTATTAACAGATATTGCAGATTATGTATTAAACTATGAAATCAAAAACGATTTAGCCTGGAAAACAGCGCACTATTGTTTATTAGACACGATCGGATGCGGATTAGAAGCGCTGACTTATCCTGCATGTACCAAACTTTTAGGACCTATCGTAAAAGGTACCGTAGTTCCGAACGGGGCTAAAGTTCCGGGGACTCAGTTTCAATTAGATCCTGTACAGGCTGCTTTCAACATTGGAGCCATTATCCGTTGGTTAGATTTCAATGATACTTGGTTGGCCGCTGAATGGGGACATCCTTCAGACAACCTGGGAGGAATTTTAGCTACAGCAGACTGGCTTTCAAGGACGAATATTGCAGAAGGAAAAGCTCCGTTAAAAATGAAACAGGTTCTGGAAGCGATGATCATGGCTCATGAAATACAGGGAGTTATTGCGTTGGAAAATTCATTCAATAAAGTAGGTTTAGACCATGTTTTATTGGTAAAACTAGCCTCTACAGCCGTTGTTGGAAAACTAATCGGTTTAACCCGTGATGAACTGATCAATGCCGTTTCATTAGCATTTGTTGACGGACAGTCTTTAAGAACCTACCGTCATGCTCCCAATACAGGAAGCCGCAAATCATGGGCTGCCGGAGACGCCACTTCAAGAGCTGTACGTCTGGCATTAATCGCCCAAACAGGCGAAATGGGCTATCCATCAGTATTAACGGCGAAGACATGGGGATTCTATGATGTATCTTTCAAAGGAAATGAATTCAAATTCCAGAGAGATTATGGTTCTTACGTTATGGAAAATGTTTTGTTTAAAATTTCATTCCCGGCGGAATTCCACTCTCAGACAGCTGTAGAAGCAGCCATGACTTTACACCATCAATTAAAAGAATCAGGAAAATCTGCTGAAGACATTAAGAAAATAACCATCCGAACCCATGAAGCCTGTATTCGTATCATTGATAAAAAAGGGCCGTTGAACAACCCTGCTGACCGTGACCACGCTATTCAGTATATGGTAGCAGTTCCATTGATTTTTGGAAGACTGACTGCTGCAGATTATGAAGATAATGTGGCATCAGATCCAAGAATTGACATCCTTCGTGATAAAATTGAATGTGTGGAAGACGTACAGTTTACCACAGATTATCATGATCCGGAAAAACGTTCCATTGCCAATGCTTTAACGGTAGAATTAAACGACGGAACTGTTTTGGAAGAAATTGTTGTGGAATATCCAATCGGCCACAAACGCAGAAGAGATGAAGGAATTCCTGAACTGATCAAAAAATACAAAGTAAACCTTGCCAGGATTTTCCCGGAAAAACAACATAGAATTGTATTAGAAAATTCTTTAGAATACGATACCCTTATTAATCTGGATGTCAACAAATTTGTTGACCTGCTGGTAATATAATCTAATTCAAAAGTTGAGAGTGGAAATTCACTCTCAGCTTTTCACTCTCAATCTAAAAATCATGTCACAAAAAGTAAAAATATTAATCAACGGAAATTTTATTGAAAGTAAAGCTGCAGAGCATCTTCCCGTAGAAAATCCTGCTACTCAGGAAGTTCTTGCAGAAGTTCCTTTAACGGAATTATCTGAAATAGATCAAGCCATAGACGCTGCTAAAGAAGCCTTCAAAACCTGGAAAGAAGTAGCCACCCCGGAAAGAGCCCGATTATTCTTGAAATACCAGCAGCTTTTAAAAGAAAATCAAAAAGAAATCGCCGAAATTCTTTCCAAAGAAAACGGAAAAACATTCCCTGATGCCATGGGAGATGTATGGCGCGGAATTGAAGTGGTAGAACATGCCTGCAATATTCCGACACTCATGATGGGAGAAACGGTAGAAAACGTAGCAAGAGGTGTTGATACTTACAGCTATATTCAGCCCCTTGGAGTGTGTGCAGGGATTACCCCTTTCAACTTTCCTGCAATGATTCCTTTATGGATGTTCCCAATGGCCATTGCCTGCGGAAACACCTTCATTTTAAAACCTTCGGAACAAACGCCTATGACCTCTATGAAAATGGCTGAGTTATTTCTAGAAGCGGGTTTTCCAAAAGGAGTTCTGAACATTGTTCACGGGTCCAAAGATCAGGTGAATCACATTCTGAATCATCCGGAAATCAGAGCTATTTCATTTGTAGGTTCAGTTCCTGTTGCAGAACATGTCTACCGCACCGGAACCGATAATCTGAAAAGAGTTCAGGCTTTTGGCGGCGCAAAAAATCACATGGTGGTCATGCCGGATGCCAATAAAGAACAGGTCATCAACAATCTTGTAGGTGCTTCCTGCGGAGCTGCCGGCCAGCGTTGTATGGCCATCAGCGTAGCTGTTTTGGTGTGTGAAGCTCAAAATTGGGTGGATGATATCAAAAAAGCCTTAAGCACGATTAAACCTGGAGTTTGGTCTGATGATTCTGCTGCCTTTGGTCCTCTGATCAACAAACAGTCAAAAGATAAAGTTTTAAGATTGATTAAAAGCGCTTATGACCAGGGAGCCGAAGTATTGCTGGATGGCAGCAGCTGTAAAGTAGAAGGCTATGAAAACGGACACTTTGTAGGAGCCACGTTATTCAATAATGTATCAACGGATATGGATATTTACAAAGAAGAAATTTTCGGACCAGCTCTATTATTGCTGAAGGCAGAAACACTGGATGAAGCTATTAAAATCATCAATGCAAATCCTTATGGAAACGGAACATCCATCTTTACGAACTCAGGAGCAGCAGCAAGAAAATTCCAGCACGAAATTGAAGTGGGACAAATCGGTGTAAATCTTCCGATTCCTGTTCCATTACCGTTTTTCTCTTTTACAGGATGGAGAAAATCATTCTTTGGCGACCTGCATTCTTACGGAAAACAGGGTGTTCGTTTTTACACGGAAACCAAAACGATTACAGCCCGTTGGTTCGAAGAAGATATTCCTGCAGGCGATCTGAATATGACCATCAGTTTAAAATAAGTTTTCTATGGAATTCAACCTAAATGAAGATCAATTGGCGTTTCAGGATGCCGCAAGAAGATTTGCTGATAAAGAACTCGCACCTTATGCTTCGGAATGGGATGCTCAGAAAACATTTCCGAGAGAAGCCATCACGAAAGCTGGAGGACTGGGCTTTTGCGGTGTTTATACCAGTGAGGATGCGGGAGGCCTGGGATTATCACGGCTGGATGCTACCATCATATTTGAAGAATTGGCAGCCGCCTGCCCTTCCACTACCGCCTACATAACCATCCACAACATGGTTTCATGGATGATTGATGAATTTGGGAATGAAGAGATCAGAAAACAATTATGTCCGGATTTGTCATCAGGTATATTATTAGGTTCCTATTGTCTTACAGAACCGGGTTCCGGTTCAGATGCTGCAGCTTTAAAAACGACAGCAATAAAAAAAGACAATAAATATATTATTAATGGAACAAAAGCATTCATCTCCGGGGCAGGCGAAAGTGATATACTCATTGTAATGGCCCGTACAGGAGACTCCGGTCCCAAAGGAATCAGTGCTTTTGTGGTTCCGGCCAATTCTAAAGGAATCAGTTTCGGGGAAAAAGAGAAAAAATTAGGCTGGAATACCCAGCCGACACGCTTTGTTTTCTTTGATCACGTAGAAGTAAATGAGGAATATCTTTTAGGCGAATTGGGGCAGGGATTTAAAATAGCACTGAAAGGCCTGGATGGTGGCCGTATCAATATCGGAACGTGTTCTGTAGGAGCGGCACAGGGAGCTATTAATCAAGCCAGAAAGTATATGCATGAAAGAAGGCAGTTTGGCAAATCACTGGCACAGTTTCAGTCTCTGCAGTTTAAAATAGCTGATATGGCGACAGAACTTGTGGCAGCCCGTCAGATGGTCCATTTAGCTGCTTTCAAATTAGATTCTAAAGACACAAATGCTACTACGTACTGTGCTATGGCAAAACGCCTGGCAACCGATATGTGCTTCAACATCTGTAATGAAGCATTACAAATATTGGGTGGCTATGGATGTACACAGGATTTTCCGGTGGAGCGCCTTATGCGCGATGCCAGAATACATCAGATAGTAGAAGGAACCAACGAAATTATGAAACTGGTGATCTCCAGAAAAATTTTAGAAGAAGGAGCCATGATACAAATCCGTTAATTCAAAAGATTAAAAATGAGTTTAGTACTAACAGAAATAAAAAATAAAGTCGGGATCATCACCCTGAATTCCGAAAAGACACTCAATTCGCTTTCATTAGAAATGATTGAAGAACTGCAAGCTGTTTTGGAAAGCTGGAAAACATCTGATGACGTTGCTTGTTTATTCATTCAGGGAGCAGGTGAAAAAGCCCTTTGTGCCGGAGGAGATGTAAGAAAACTGTACGACGCTATTATTGAACAGCAAAGCATCGATGGAACACAAGTACCTCAGCCCTGTTTCGATTTCTTTTTAAAGGAATATCAGGTAGATTACGCTATTCACACGTATCCGAAACCCATTATCGTCTGGGGACACGGAATTGTGATGGGTGGCGGCATCGGAATTATGGTTGGGGCATCCCACCGTATTGTTACGGAAAAAAGTAAACTGGCAATGCCTGAAATTACCATCGGTTTATATCCGGATGTTGGCGGAACATGGTTTTTAAATAAAATGCCTTCCGCTTATGGAATTTATCTAGGATTAACAGGCGCAAGATTAGACGGAGCAGACTGCAAATTCTTAGGATTGGCAGATTATTATATTTCTTCCGGTACAAAAGAAACATTATTGAATGCTCTTAACCAAATTCAGTGGAATGGAAATAACCATCAAACCGTTTCTGCAATCCTGGAAAATATTTCCAAAGAAACAGAAACACCCGAATCACAGGCACAGAACCATCATTCATTCATTAAAAAGTTTGAAGGAATAGATTCTTTAGAAGAGTTTAAAGAAATTTTACTCCAATATCCTGATAAAGATGAATGGATCAATACAGGGATCAAAAGCTTTGAAGCAGGTTCGCCAAGCTCAGCACATATCATCTTCAGACAATTGAAAGAGGGTAAAAGCTTAAGTTTGGAAGAAGTCTTTCAATCCGAATTAAATCTATCCTGCCAATGCTGCATTCATCCTGATTTTGCAGAAGGTGTAAGAGCTTTATTGGTAGATAAAGACCAGTCTCCAAAATGGCAGCCTGCAACATTAGATGACATCATCAAAGAATGGGTAGACAGCTATTTTACTCCGCTTTGGCCTCGTGAAGAACATCCATTAAAAAACTTAGGAAAAAAAGATTAATTATGTCAAATATCGCATTTATAGGATTAGGAAATATGGGTGGTCCAATGGCCATCAACCTTGTAAAGAAAGGTCATATCGTTACCGGTTTTGATCTTTCACAATCAGCTTTGGAAACATTAGTTTCTGGAGGCGGACAAATTTCAGATTCAGCACTTGCAGCGGCGAAAGATTCAAACGTCATTATTTCAATGCTTCCGTCTGGCAAACACGTTGCAGAACTCTATTCCGAAGAATTCATCAGCCAGCTCAAACCTGATACATTAATCATCGACAGCAGTACCATTGATGCCGTAACCGCCCGTTCTGTTGCCGAACTGGCCGCTTCAAAAGGATGCAAAATGATTGATGCACCTGTTTCCGGTGGTACTGCAGGAGCACAGGCAGGAACATTAACCTTTATTGTGGGCGGTAAAACCAAAGACTATGAAAAGGCAAGACCTATATTAAAATGTATGGGACAGAATATCTTCCATGCCGGAGATTCCGGGGCGGGACAGGTTGCGAAAATCTGTAATAATATGCTGCTTGCTATACACATGATCGGAACCTCTGAAGCTATCAATTTAGGAGTCCGTCACGGATTAGAACCTAAAATATTAAGTGAAATCATGCAGAAAAGTTCCGGCAGAAACTGGTCGCTGGAAGTCTATAACCCTTATCCCGGAGTGATGGAAAATGCTCCATCTTCAAGACAATATTCGGGTGGTTTTGCAGTGGATTTGATGACAAAAGATTTGGGATTGGCAGCAGAAGCGGGACTGGAAACAAGAACCTCTACTCCATTGGGAAATGCAGCTTTAAACCTTTATCGAATCTGGAGTGAAGCAGGAAATGGCACGAGCGATTTTTCAAGCATTATTCAATTCTTAAACAAACATCAGTAATCATGAATTTTGAAACACTACTATATCGGCAGGAAGGATATATCGGAACCTTAACTATTAACCGCCCGCAGGCTTTAAATGCTTTGAATGAAACGGTTTTAAAAGAATTGAGATCATTCGCAGATCAAATCCAATCCAACAAAGACCTTCGGGTTTTAATTATTACCGGGGCTGGTGAAAAAGCTTTTGTTGCAGGTGCTGATATCAAAGCCATGCAGGGTATGACACCAAAGGAAGCGACAGATTTTTCTATCATGGCTCAGAACGCTTTCAATTCCATTGAAGCATTACCATTTGCAGTAATCGCGGCAGTCAACGGTTTTGCATTAGGCGGAGGGTGTGAGCTGGCTTTGTCCTGTGATATCATTCTGGCCAGTGAAAAAGCAAAATTCGGATTACCGGAGGTAACCCTTGGATTATTGCCTTGTTTTGGAGGAACACAGCGTTTACCGAGAGCTATTGGATTGTACAAAGCGAGAGAAATGGTATTCTCCGGTGAATTTTACTCAGCAGAAGCTTGTAAAGAATTAGGTTTTGTAAACCGTGTGATTGCTCCTGAAGAATTATTGAATGAAGCCCAAAAATTAGCTTCAACAATAGCCTCAAGAGGTCCTGTAGCTGTAGCAAAAGCTAAACAATCATTGAATACAGGTACGGAATTACATATCTCTGATGGTCTACAACAGGAAGCTGTTTTATTCGGGGAATTATTTGACACGGAAGACCACAACGAAGGTATCAGTGCATTTATAGAAAAAAGAAATCCGGATTTTAAAGGAGAATAAAAGAGAAAATAGTTTTTAAAGAAATATTTGATTTTTAGGAGGCTGGCATATTCTTATGGCTGGTCTCCTTTTTTACTTCCATAAAATAATTGTCATACAATCAAATTGTCCTAATTTTGTTCTTCCTATTCAAATTCAATGAAAAATTTTAATCTCATTATCGCAAGCTGCTTCCTTGTTTCGGTTATATCGTGTACAACGGCAGCTCCAGTTTCAAAAACTTCCACTGAGGAGACATCTTATCAAAACCTTGGACGTGACGGAAAAATATACGCCGCTTTTTATCAGCAAAGAGCAGCAGAATATGAAGCACTCTGTCTTCAGGCTTACAATATTGCAACACTTCGTCTGGATCAGGCTTTAGCACAGAAATCGGACAAACCTTTAGCCATCGTTTCTGACATTGATGAAACTTTTTTAGATAATTCCTATTATGCTGTTGAGCGCTCAAAGATGGGAAAAAATTACGATCAGAAAACATGGGAAGAATGGACTGCGAAAGGGATTGCTACTCCACTTACAGGTTCTCAAAAATTCTATCAGTATGCTGCCAGCAAAGGAATTCAGGTTTTCTATGTGACCAACCGTGTTGAGCAGGAACGTGAAGGAACTATGAAGAATTTAAAGAAATACAATTTCCCTGTTCAAAGCGATACCCATCTTATTCTGAGATCAAAAGAAAGCAGTAAGGAAACACGCAGAAAAGATATTGCTAAAAATTATAATATTGTTTTGCTATTGGGTGATAATCTTGCCGATTTCTCAGATCTATTTGATAAGAAATCTGAAACAGAGCGATCATCAGCAGTGAAAAATTCTGCAGAGGAGTTTGGTAAGAAATTCATCATCATTCCCAACGTGGGTTATGGAGACTGGGAATCCTCTTTTTATCATTATAAATACGATTACACCGATCAGCAGAAAAACTCAATGATGTATGATGCTGTAAAATCTAATCCTTAGATAAAACTTACACTGTAAATACAAACTCAAAACCTCTCAATTTTATTGAGAGGTTTTTTTATTAATTTTTATGGCTTCCCTACCAAAGTACCTAAGCTACTCCTTTTACTTTTGTTCCGGTTTTAGCAGCCTCGATTTTCTTATTATTTTTAAGCTCACGTTTTATTTTACGGTATTCCCAGGGAGCGAGAGCATTACTATCCTGCCAAAGCCCCATCCTTTTAAGCTTTGCAGTTTCCTGCAGTTTCCCTAAAGAATCATCTTTGGAATAGGAGTAATACCACCATCCCATTCCAGCTTTTATAACCTCTTTGGAAAGATATTTTCCATCATCATAATACACCTTTGCAATAGATCTTCCATAACGGTCTGTAGTGGTTTCTACAAAACTGACTGTTTTCCCAAACACCTGAGCAGAAGTAAACTGTTTAGCATTTTTACCGAATGCCTGTCCACTTTCCGGACAATCGACTTCGGCCAGCCTGATTTTTTTTTGCTGATTGCCTTTTAGCAGTAATGTAATGGTATCTCCATCTGAAATTTTGATCACTTTTCCGGTAGTCTGTGAGAATAGAAATACAGGGAAAAGTAAGTACAGCAGCATTAATCGTTTCATGGGATAAAGATAGTATTTATAAAAGATAAAACTACCTCAAACATTGGGTACAAAAGGTAAAACCTTAATCATCAGAAACATTTTTTTACTATTTAATCTCACCCGTTAATTTCCCTATTGCTTTTTTCAATATTTACGGATTGAATTTAATGGTTTTAAAGACTTTTAAAAATACCTCTTTATTCTCTTCACTGATGTCACTAACAATAATAGCCATCTTATTTTTGTGAATATCTACACTATCAAAATGAACACCGATAGATCCTTTATCCATTTTTTTAGGCAGCATAATCTGAGCCCTGTGCCGATTGATGGTATCATAGTAGTAGTAATTAGCATTATAAATT
The DNA here is from genome assembly GCF_050753305.1 of Chryseobacterium sp. 'Rf worker isolate 10'. Taxonomy (NCBI): domain Bacteria; kingdom Pseudomonadati; phylum Bacteroidota; class Flavobacteriia; order Flavobacteriales; family Weeksellaceae; genus Chryseobacterium; species Chryseobacterium sp. 'Rf worker isolate 10'. Next base: position 34,567 of record NZ_JBOZOF010000001.1, on the reverse strand, counting down.
CCATTTTTGTAATCTCTATCAGAATTATCAGATAAATAGGCTTTAATTTCTCTGTTATTCTTAAACTTTTCAAAAATTTCACGTTCCACTGTAACCATATAATTATCTTCCTCAAAGGGTTTATAGTCACCATAATAAATATAGCCAGTATGTTTATCTCCTTTACTGATACTATATACCTGAGAATCTTCAGCAGGTTCTTTCTTAATAACAAATGATTTGGGTAAATTAAGGGATATATTGGCAATATTATGAGGTGCAAATTTTTCTTCCTTACAACAGGACGATAACATCATCAAAATACAACTTAGTACAAGAAAACTTCCTACTCTTTTCAAAGCTTCTATTTTGTATTTTGAGAGAATAATGCTAAATGTGAGCAAAAAAACTGAAAAAATTTCCATCATTTTTAAAGCAGGCTAAATCAATGGTTATTAACAGGCTAAAGGTAATTAAAAAGATTTCATAAAAAATTAATTAAAAATTATTCTTCATTTTATTTTTTTATTAAAAAAAGAATTGCAAATTTGCAGCCCTAAAAACGAAGTAAAATTCGTTACTGATGACATCCTCGGGGCGTAGCGTAGTCCGGTCATCGCGCCTGGTTTGGGACCAGGAGGTCGCAGGTTCGAATCCTGCCGCCCCGACTTTTAAAGAACATTTAGGGTGCGTAGCTCAGCTGGATAGAGCATCTGCCTTCTAAGCAGACGGTCAAAGGTTCGAATCCTTTCGCGCTCACTTAAAGACTTACTGGAGACTGTGAGTCTTTTTTGTTTGTTTTCCTACTCAAACAATAATGGATTTAGCATGCGGGATAAAGCATCCCGATTTCAATCGGGACGGCAAAGGTTCGAATCCTTTCGCGCTCACTGAAAGACTTACTGGAGACAGTGAGTCTTTTTTGTTTGTTTTCCTACTCAAACAATAATGGATTTAGCATGCGGGATAAAGCATCCCGATTTCTTTCAATCGGGACGACAAAGGTTCGAATCCTTTCGCGATCACTGAAAGACTTACTGGAGACAGTGAGTCTTTTTTGTTTTTGCTCAATTCTGGGTAAAGGTCAGCCATTTTAGCAAGAGATAATAAAAAAATATAAGACTATGGTTTTTAAATAAGTAGGGTTAGTCAAAAAGGATTCACTAAAAATTAATTAAAAATTATTCTTCATTTTATTTTTTTATTAAAAAAAATATTATACCTTTGCAACCGCAAAAACGAAGTAAAATTCGTTACTGATGACACCCTCGGGGCGTAGCGTAGTCCGGTCATCGCGCCTGGTTTGGGACCAGGAGGTCGCAGGTTCGAATCCTGCCGCCCCGACTTTTAAAGAACATTTAGGGTGCGTAGCTCAGCTGGATAGAGCATCTGCCTTCTAAGCAGACGGTCAAAGGTTCGAATCCTTTCGCGCTCACTGAAAGACTTACTGGAAACAGTGAGTCTTTTTTGTTTTATCATATCTGAATTTTACAATTTAAAAGTGTATTTTTTGCGTATTTTAGTCCTATGCACTTTTGCTATATCCTTCATTCAAAAACCTTAGATAAGTTCTATATCGGACATTCTTCAGAATCTTTACAAGAAAGATTAAGAAAGCATCTGTCCGATCACAAGGGATTTACATCAAAAGCTAAAGATTGGATGCTTGTTTATTTTGAAACTTTAGAATCTAAATCTCTAGCATATAAAAGAGAAAGGGAAATTAAAGCATGGAAAAGTAAACCAAAAATTCAAAAGCTCATACAATCAGCAGAAAAGATAGAGCATCCCGATTTATAATCGGGACGGCAAAGGTTCGAATCCTTTCGCGCTCACTGAAAGACTTACTGGAAACAGTGAGTCTTTTTTGTTTTATCATATCTGAATTTTACAATTTAAAAGTGTATTTTTTGCGTATTTTAGTCCTATGCACTTTTGCTATATCCTTCATTCAAAAACCTTAGATAAGTTCTATATCGGACATTCTTCAGAATCTTTACAAGAAAGATTAAGAAAGCATCTGTCCGATCACAAGGGATTTACATCAAAAGCTAAAGATTGGATGCTTGTTTATTTTGAAACTTTAGAATCTAAATCTCTAGCATATAAAAGAGAAAGGGAAATTAAAGCATGGAAAAGTAAACCAAAAATTCAAAAGCTCATACAATCAGCAGAAAAGATAGAGCATCCCGATTTATAATCGGGACGGCAAAGGTTCGAATCCTTTCGCGCTCACTGAAAGACTTACTGGAAACAGTGAGTCTTTTTTGTTTTTATTTCTTACTCAAAAATCATTCGCTCTGAACTTTTTGAAAATATAAAATTGAACGTTCTGACAATGGTAAATAAACCAACATATTGGAAATTTGCATAAACATAAATTTTAATGAAAAAAGAAAGTATACTTGCAATTTTCCTATTCGTCATGACTTCAGGCCAAGTAGGAATTAATACAAAAAATCCAACAGAAACTCTTGATGTTAACGGCATAGAGAGAGTGAGGGAACTTCCAAAGCATCAAACTGCCAATGCTATTTTTACAAAGCCCGATGGCTCTTACTCTGGTAATAAAGATCAAACCTTTGTAGCAACCAGAAGAGTTGTAGCTGATGCTAATGGTGTTCTGGGATATATTGATGGATTATCCGGTGGTGATCCGGGTAGTTCCCGTAGAAATGTCACTATTGGGTATTCAGCCAGTTTATGGGATGGAAATCTGTATGCGATTGGAGGCTCAGGTTTCCCTGATTTTAATTCTCAACTTCAAAATAAACTTAATTATGGGGCCAATGGTATCTATAATAAAGTATCAGGTATTGACTTCATACGATTTGAAGGGCAGATTAATAATTATACTGCAACGCAATTAAAAAATATAGTGGATGTTTTCTGTATTGGTGTTTCTCCCGGAGTAGAATTAGATACTACTATACTTACAAAGATCAAAGATTTTTCAGATTTGGGAGGGGTTGTTATCGTTCTTCTTGACGCCGGCAGAAATACTCAGGCTCTTCAGGTATTTGGTGGAAACGGCAGTGTAGCTAGTGGTACAGGATATTCGTATTCTATAAGTGGAACAACAGGCAGTAATGGTGTTTTTGGAAATATCGCAGGAAACACTGTTATTTATGGAGCTCAAACTGCAGGAAGAGTCTCCAACTCTCAACTCCCTCCCGCCAGCACAATTTTAGCTACAGAAGGAGGATCTGGGACATCCTTTGCTGGTATCACCACAACCGGAACCAATGGAAGAGTGATATTCTTTTGGGATGAAGGAGTATTTAGGTTTTCTGGTGTTAGCGGTAGTTACATAGATACAGATCAGGAAAAATATCTGCATAATATCATGGCATATGCGTTAGACAAATTGAATCTATAATTTCCGGTTTTTCAAAAGCTATCCTTCTCTTCTGGATGAAAAACATAAAACAAATTTATTATGAGTGTATAATAAATTTGTTTTATCATTTTGACAAAATTTGTTTTTTTGTCAAAAATATATTATTTTTGCACTCATATTTCAGACAATGTCATCTCATACAGAACAAGATCAGCTTTCACAACAAATCCTGGAAACCGCTTCAGGGCTGTATTTGAAGTATGGTTTAAAGAAAGTGACCATGGATGATATTTCAAAAGCAGTCGGGAAAAGCAGAACATCTATCTATTATTATTATAAAAACCGGGAGGAAGTTTTTCAGGCAGTTTTGGATAATCTGATCAAAGAAGTTATTGCTGAGATTGATTCCAAGATGAAAAAGAAAAGGACTTTTGAAGGGAAGATTCAGGAGTTTTGTCTGGCTAAAGTAAAGACATCGGAAGAAAGGTCTTCGTTTTTCAGGGCTATTGAAGCTGGGATGGACAATGAAGAAAAATCAAAGCATATTACCGATGCCCACAACCGAATGATGGAAGCAGAAAGAAATCTTCTTCTCAATCTATTCTCAACGAGCATTAACAGTGGTGCCATTCCAAAAGTTGCCATTGAAGAACAGGAAACCATTATCTTTATTCTACAGAGCAGCATCAGAGGAATAAGGCGCGAAATGAGTTTAAAAAACAATTTTAAAAATTTAAACAATACAGTGAATACACTGACCTCTATGGTTATTCAACATATCGGGTAAAAATTTTTTATTTAAATTTTGACATTTTTACAATATATGTCAAAAAGTCTATTTTAAAAGATGAACAAATTAAGTAATATCAGTACATTCCGGGCTTTCAGAAGCACCAATTATACGTTGTATTTTTTCGGGCGTTCTGTCTCACAATTCGGAACATGGATGCAGCGTACAGCAGTGGTATGGGTTGTATACAGCATGACTCAGTCTGCCTTTATGCTGGGGCTCACCATTTTTGCAGAACAATTCCCCTCTTTTTTATTTTCAGCATTCGGTGGCGTTGCTGCAGACAGGTATAACCGGTATAAAATTATACAGATCACTCAAATTTTATCATTAATACAAGCGTCACTACTGGCTTTTCTGGTAATGACCGGGCATCAGAATATATGGAGCTTCATTGTGCTCAGTGTTTTTCTCGGTATTATCAATGCTTATGATATCCCGGCACGTCAGGCCATGATCAATGAAGTAGTAACGGATGATGAAGATCTTCCAAGTGCTCTTTCTCTGAGCGCAGCCATGGCAAGTATTGCAAAATTAGCAGGCCCCGCCCTTTCCGGAATTATCCTTCAAAAATTCGGAGCGGGAACATGTTTTCTTATCAATGCAGCCAGCTTTGCAGCGGTGATGGTTTCCATTTCTTTGATGAAAATAAAGATTATTCCCAAAAAACCTACTAAGAAGGGAACTTTTACAGAATTGGCCGAAGGTTTCAGGTATCTGAAAAAAGAACCCTCCATCAGTCTGGTCATCATTATGCTGAGTATTACAGGTTTATTGATCTTGCCATATGATACTTTAATTCCTGTTTATGCAAAAGAAATTTTTAAAGGTGATGCTAAAACATTCGGGTATATATCAAGTTTCATCGGGATTGGGGCAGTTCTCGGAACAGTATTTCTGGCTTCCATGAAGAAAGGAGCCTCTATGAGAAATATTCTTATCCTGAGTACAGCTATTTTGAGTATTGGACTGATCTGTTTTTCGTACGCCACTAATTTCTACTGGTCTATGTTTTTTGCGGCACTAACAGGGTTGGGAGGTGTTGCACAGTTTACCACCTGTAACATTATTGTACAGTCTGAAGTAATTCCCGAAATGCGATCAAGAGCAATCAGTATTTTGCTGACTGCCATATTCGGGATGCTGCCTTTGGGAAGTGTGCTTATCGGATTTGTTTCGGAGAAAATAGGAGCGCCAAAAACCTTGTTGATAGAAGGAATCGCAGGTATTTTAATTGCCGTTGTCTTCAGACGTTTATTATTTAAAAAGAATAAAACCAAAGCTGTCAACAACCAACTTTTAGAAGAATCAGAAGAACAATTCATAAATAAAGTATAATTAAAAATGGAAAACACAAAAACAGCATTATTGGTGATGGATATGCAGTCATCAATACTAAGTAACGTACCTGATACTCAAGAATTGGTATCTAATGTAAAAGAGGCTATTAAAATTGCCAGAAATGGCCAAATTCCGGTTATTTATATTACAGTAGGGTTCAGACAGGGAATGCCGGAAATAAGTACTAAAAACAAAGTGTTTTCAGGAATAAAAGAGCATATGGCAGATGTTGATATGAAAGACTGGATTGCCATTCATCCTGATCTTAGTCCTGAAGACAAAGATATCGTGATTACCAAAAGAAGATTTAGTGCTTTTACGGGAAGTGATCTTGAAGTTGTTCTCCGCGGACTGGACATTCAGCATTTGGTACTGACAGGAGTATCTACCAGCGGTGTTGTTTTATCTACGGTGAGAGAGGCTGCAGATAAGGATTATAACCTCACGATCATTGAAGATTGTTGTAAAGATGGAGATGAAGAAGTGCATGAACTGCTGATGAGAAAAGTTTTCCCAAGACAGGCCGATGTTATTAAAATAAATGACTGGATATAACAGAACCGGAAATAACACCACTCTTCAGCAATTCGTTTCACCGGATGAAAATTCCGTTTCACTTATCTTTTTTGCTGAATCAGTTTATCTTTTGTTCCGGGAGATAGGAGGACGTATTACTTTTACATGGTAAATGCAACCGAAAGGTCACTTAGTTAGTTTTAATTAGTATCAAGGAACATTGATTAAGAATCAATAAAAATCTTTTTGTGCTTTAATTCCTTGCAGCCACTAATGGCTGAACTATACACTTAATCATGTTTGGGTAGGATTGGTTTGTTCCAGTCCTATTTTTTTATTTTAATCTTTATTTAAAACCGGAATTCTTCGATGGACAGATCATTGAGCAAAATTTTTGTACAGATTTCATGTTTTTTTGCAGCTCCCTGAACGCGCCAGATGATGGTGTATTTTTCTCCGATTCTTACCTGCTTTCCTCTGATTGATTTTAAACTATGTTCTGCGAAAAGCGTTTCATATTTCTCCACTACTCCATCTTCATAAGGAAGTGTAATCTGATAGGTGTAACGGACACTTATTTTATCAATAATATCCTGAACATATTTGAACATAATAAGCAGTAGAAATACTACTAACGAGCCTATTATTGCTTCCTGATAATATCCGGCCCCGATGGTCATTCCCAGAGAAGCACAAATCCATATCGTAACAGCAGTTGTAAGACCTGAAACCCTGTTTTCTTCTTTAAAAATTACTCCAGCTCCCACAAATCCTATTCCTGTAATAATATTGGCAGCAATACGGTCAGGACTTCCTGGCCCGCCCAAACTCATAGAAAGCATGGTAAAAATACAGGCACCCAGCGTCACAAGAATCATAGTTCTTAATCCGGCTGATTTTAGCTGGTATTCTCTTTCAATTCCTATAATACCGCCTACAAATACGGAGAATAAAATGGGAAGTACATCTTCAAGTATATCCATTTGTTTTTTTATCTTCTAAATGTATTTGATTTTTTTCAACTGTAAAAGATCTTTACACAAAAAAACCGCTGTGGGTACAGCGGTTTACTATATTAATACTTATTATTTCAGTTTATAAGAACTTCCGTTCCAAAGATAAGTTTTGGAAGAGCTTTTCTTCTTCTCTCTGTCTTTTTCATCCACTTCCATATCTTCCACTTTTAAGATAAATGCATTGGGAATTCCTCCTTTATCATTAGGAAAAACATATACTTCGCTGTGATAATAAGCACCGGCATCCCCAACATTCATTAATTGCGGAAGAATAACCAGTTTTTTATCCTTGAAAAGAACATACTGATCATAGCTGGCGATTCCACATGCTTCTCCGGAAACCATTGCTTTTAAAGTAAATTCAACATTTTCAAGTTTGTGGCCGCTTTCAATATTAAAAGATGCGGAACTCAACTCTTCTCCTCTTCCCGTATCAAAATACACCTCATCAATAAGCATATTTCCTTCCATTACTTTTATTCCGGCAATGTTCTGTTTTTCTATCTCATTGAATTCTTTATTTTTCCTGTCAATGGTTTTGGAAAGTCCAAAAAGGAAATCATACCCGCTTTTGTTACGATAACCTACACAAAGATTACCACCCCAGATATACCCTTCCTGTGTATTTTCTCCCTTCTGATAAGAGATTTTATACCAGTTAGCATTTCTTTCTCCCAATTTCATGACTAAATTCTCTTTTTTAAGAATCATAACCTGCTGATTGGTCTGTAGCGAATCTACAATCTGAGCATTCACTCCGGGTTCTGATCTCACGCGGGTCCAGTCTGTGAAAATCTTCTGGGTTTTATTCTCTTCAAAACCAAAGACTCCATCTGCATATACTTCATTTTCCTGCGCTGTAAAAAACTGCAGCATCAGTAAAAATAAAGCTGTCCATAAAGTTTTCATAGTTATATTTTATTTTTTTGTGTGTTATTTTTCAAGCAGAAGACTTACCCATTCTTCACGTTGCAATTGCTTTTTCAGCTCAAGTCCGCTTTCTTTGCATACTTCCAGGATATCATCTACATCAAAGAAACATAGTCCTGAAAGTAATAGTTTTCCTCCTTCATTCAATACTGAAACATAAGTTGGGATATCTGAAATCAGAATATTTCTGTTGATATTGGCTAAAATAATATCAAAATTCTCTTTTCCTAAGTTTTCAGCAGTTCCCTGTTCAATATCCAGTTCTACATTGTTTCTTACGATATTTTCTTTTGAATTTTCTACTGACCATTCGTCAATATCGATGGCTTTTGTATCTCCTGCTCCCTGCTGTTTTGCATAAATGGCCAATACAGAAGTTCCGCATCCCATATCCAGAACTTTTTTACCATTGAAATCAATATCCATCATCTGTTGGATCATCAAATGGGTGGTAGGATGATGCCCTGTTCCGAAAGACATTTTAGGCTGAATGATAATTTCATGCATTCCCGGTACAGACTCATGGAACTCTGCTCTGATCAATACTTTATCATCGATATTAATTGGAGAGAAATTCTTTTCCCATTCCTCATTCCAGTTGATGTTCGGCATTTCTTCGAAAGAATATTCGATTTTTACATTTTCGTTTTCAAAGATCGGAAGTGCTTTCAACTGATCTTCATGAAACAATTCTGTCTGGATATATCCTAAAATTCCGTCAATCTCTTCTGTAAAGCTGTCAAAACCTATTTCTATAAGCTCTGCCATTAATATCTCATTCCAAGGCTGCAATGGAGAAATCTTGAAATTGAATTCTAAATAATTTTGCATGTGACTAATTTGCTGCAAAAATACTAATGTTATTACGGTTAAAAAAATGATGGAAGGATTTTTGGCTGAAACCGGGGAGTTTTTTGTGATTATTTATTCCACAGATTACATTGATTGCACAGATGTTTGCATACAGTATATTCAATAGAGGCGGGCTTTAGCCCGTTTAAAAAATCAAGATCAATTCCATTGGCTTTAGCCAAAACCTATTATAAAAGACCTGAAAATAAATTCCCGGGTTATTTTTATTATGTTGACTTTTTGATTGTTGGTTTTGGCTAAAGCCCCAGAAGTATGATAAAAAAGAAAGCGGGCTAAAGCCCGCTCCTGTTGAATTTTATTATCCAAGGAAGATTAACTGCTCTTTGTCGGAAGCATTAAACTCAGAACCTTGAACTTTAAATTTTAAACTTATTATGGATTCGTAGAGAAAATAGAACCGTTTGCAATTAATGCTCTTCTGTTCATTTTCAGGATATCTCTTACCCATTCTGCGAAGTCTTCCGGCTGTAATACTTTATCAGGATTTCCGTCAGTAAGTCCTCCCTGGATACTCATATCAGAAGCGATGGTACTTGGGGTTAAAGTGATGACACGGATGTTTTGTTTTCTCCATTCTGCCATCATAGATTGAGATAAAGATACTACAGCTGCTTTTGAAGCTGCGTATGCTGACATATTCGGCCCACCTTTCAAGCCTGCAGTAGATGCTACGTTTACGATATCTCCTTCACCTTTAGCTTTCATGAATGGATGAGCTGCTTTCGCTGCGTAATATACTCCAAACAAGTTGGTTTTAATCACCTGTTCCCATGTTTCAGAAGGCATTTCTTCAATGGAACCAAAGTCTCCGATTCCTGCATTGTTGATCAGAATGTCAATTCCTCCCAATTGCTCTGCTAAAGACTCTATCCCAGCTTTTACCTGAATTTCATTGTCTACAGAAAAAACTGCGTAGGCTGAGTTTACTCCTGATTTTCTGATTTCTTCAACCGTCATTTTAAGATTTTCCTCGTTTCTTCCTGTAATGGCAACGTTTACTCCTTCATTGGCTAAAGCTAAAGCTACCGCTTTCCCTAGTCCTCTTCCACCACCTGTTACAATGGCATTTTTTCCCTTTATATTCATAGTAATGATACTTTTCTTTGTACAAAGTTACGAAAGAACATTTTTATGAGCGGGTGAAAATACAGATTTAACTTATATTTTATACAACCACAAAAGTCACAAAAGATGATTACTATTGAGAATATTTAAAAGTTGCAATCATCCTGTATAAAAGTTCACATAAGTTGAAAATGCAGATTTTTATAAAAGCTTAAGTGCACTTCTTATATCCAAAGTTATAGCTTTAAAAACTTAAGTAATTAAAAATTTTTGGGACTTTTGTGGTTAATCTAGGGCTCAGCAAAAAATTAAAACCGGCTCATGGGAACCGGTTTCAAAATCTAAAAAAAGGTATAGTAAAAAAAATAAAATGCTTAAGGAATCTGAATGGCATTCTGAACTTCAAATTCTTCTGAAGCTGAGAATTCATTTCCATACATGTCAACAGCTTTCACCTCAACTTTGTGTTTTCCTAATGGTAATTTTTTAGGAAAATCTGCTTCCCAGATATGCTTTGACATTTCAGGATTGGAAGGTCTTCTTCCCGGAAGAATTTTCTCTGTAGTGTCCCATTTGAAAACAGAAAGAGCAAAATTTGGATCTATGGTTTCATCGTATTCCATTTCTTCCCATTTTCCTCCGTCTATTCTGTATTCTACTTTGTCTTTTTTGCTTCCCATGAAGAAATTAGCCAATACTTTAGCAGAAGTTCTTGAGGATGGAATCACTTTCGGAACATATAATTTGATCTGATAGTCCTCCGGTTTTCCTGCTGTTCTGTATTTTACTCTATACTGATTGTCTGCAAAGCTGATAAAAGAATATCCTTTTGCGGTTCCATCTCTCATGGTTGAGGTAGGAAGTCCTTCATCATCCGGTGTTCCTGAATACCAATCTCCGCAAGTGGTTCCTACATTATATTCGTGTAATTCTTTCATTCCGTTCCAGCCTGCTTTTTTGCCATAGAAAATCTGCTGTTGGATGTGTGTATGCGCTGATAAAAGCAAGACATTCTGAAATGGATTCAGAAAATCAAATAATTTCTGACGGTCTGCATTTCTAAAGTTGTCTTCGTTTTTATGTTCTAATGGAATATGGAAAGAAATGACAATCAGTTTATTTTTATCTACCACTTTCAGATCGTTTTCGATGAACTGAAGCTGGTCTTCACGGAATCCTCCCCAATATCCTTTGCCATCTCTCGGATCAGGATAAAGAATATCATCCAGAATGATGAAGTGCACGTTTCCATAATTGAAGGAATAATTGGCAGGGCCAAAATTGGATTCAAATGTTTCGTCGGAAAGCCTGTCTTCTTTTGCATCATAGTTCATGTCATGATTTCCCATTACATTATACCAGGGAAGTCCCACTTCTTTCATTACATCTGCGTAAGGTTTCTGAAGGCTTAGGTTGTCTCCTACCAAATCTCCCAGACTGATTCCCAGCACAGCATTTTTCTTGGTGTTTTTCACTTCGTTTACAATTCCTCTTTTGAAATAGTCCAGTTCTTTTTCTGTGTAAGGCTGCGGATCACCAAAAACAAGGATATCAAAGTTTTTATCTTCTTTTTGAGGGTAAAGCGGGAAATTCAGTTCTTTAGGAAGATCTCCTGTGGCAGCTACTCCTTTGTATTTAAAATCTGCCGGAGAACCTTTTGGTTTATGATGATAGTAGAATTGTGGAAGATTGTTTGCGTTTAAAGCCGTTTGATAACCTGAAGGTTTGATCACAAAAATAGTCTGATCTTCCTGAACCGGCAGGCTGTATCTTCCGTTTTTATCGGTAAGAACCACCTGAACACCATTGGAAACAGATACACCTTCTATTCCTTTCTCGCGGTTTTCTTTCTTTTGATTTTTATTGCTGTCTTCGTAGACATATCCTGAAACAGATGTTTGTGAGAATGCCATTGCTGAAACCAGTACACAAGGCATTAAGAATTTTATATTGATACTCATAAGTTTTAAATCTTTAAATTATTTTTAAATTTTTCAATTGAGGTTATTATTTATTCCACCACATTTTTACATTGATATTGTCTCCACCCATAGATTGTACGGCTGCATTATAATTATCCGTATTCATCACTTTTGTCGTGGTTGGGTACATAAATCTTACAGGCATCTGCCCTCCGTTCTGAAGTCCTCCGTTATTAGGAAGTACCGGAAGTTTTGTCCGTCTGAATTCATACCATTGCTGATGGTCTACAAAAAACAACGAAATATATTTCTGAAGCATAAGTTTTCCCAGAGAACCATCATAAGCTACTTTTGTATTGCTGAAATAATTAGCCGGAACGGTTGCTCCCCATTGTTCAATAATAGATTTCACCCCTGTTTCGTAATAAACCTGCTGATTTCCTGCAACAATTCCTCTATTGACCAACTCTGCCAGGATAAACTGAACTTCAGAATAGGTCATGATTAAAATCTTTAAAGGTGCTTTTGCTAAATTTTGGTTAAGGTTAGAAGGCTGATAGTTGAAAGCTGTTCCCAACGCATATCCTGAAGGAGCTCCTTTATAACCAAGATCTTCTCCTGTGGTGGCTTTAGCTTTCGTAAAAAACATACTCATCCTTGGATCGTTATTGTCTTTCATCGCATTCACAAAGAACTCACCTGCTGATCTGTATGCCGTGAAATCCTGTGGACGGGCAATTGGTGGTAAGTATGGAGATACCCCCGAAAGCGGTAATACAGCACTGTCTGCATTATTCTGGAAAATGGGATATTGAGCCGGATTGTTGACAATTTCCTGAATTCTTTCATATACATTTACTTCTCCGTTTCTGCTTAGAATTCTGGTCAGTAATCTTAACGATAATGAATTACAGAATTTTTTCCATCCTAAAATTCCTGTCTGGCTGTTGGTATTGGCATTGTAAAACAAATCAGTTTCTGTGAGTGCCTGTGTTGTATTAAATAATGTGTTAGCTGTTTTCAGATCATTTAAAAGCTGGATGTAAATATCTTTCTGTTTATCATATTTCGGTCTCAAAATATTTTCTTCAATCTTCACCGCTTCTGATAAAGGAACGTCTCCGAATGCATCGGTAAGGTTTGAGGCAATCCAGGCATTTAAAACCATCGATATGGCCAGATAATTATTATTCTGCTCTTTTGTGGCATATTTCCGAAGATCACTTACCTGTTTCAGCCATTTATAAGAAGTATTCCAATAGCCGTTACCACTTTTTTCGTCCATATAATATCTGCTGTAGGTATTACCTTCACTCGGAAAGTCTAAAGCGATCTGCATGATATCAAAGGTAAAATCATCGGCTCTGTTATATCCATAACTTCCCATTTCATATTGAATAGGTGCAAGAAGGCTTCCTACTGACGGATCTTTGATCTTGCTGGTATCTGTATTGATTTCCTCGAATGTTCTGTCGCAGGACTGAAGCATAAAAACAGAAACAGTCAAGGCAAGATGTATGATTATTTTTTTCATTTTTAAAGATTTTAGAATTTAAGATTTAATTGAAACCCGACTGTCCTTGCAGTAGGAAGCTGTCCCATTTCCACTCCCGGAGTGATAGTCGCATTATCCAATGTAGCTACTTCGGGATCAAACATTGGAAACTTGGTCCACATCCACAGATTCTTTCCGAAAATAGCAAGTGTAAGATCATCCAGCCCTAAAGACTGAATCGTTTCTTTCGGGAAAGAATAGGCAATTCTGGCATCTCTAAGCTTAATAAAATCTGTACTGAAACTATTGGTTTCCACATTGGCTCTTCTATAATAATCTGCATAATAAGAAGATACTGTTACTCCTTTTGTGTTAGGGCTGTAAGATCCGTCAGGGTTCTGAACCACTCCTTCTCCTACAATCATTCCGCCCGGATTATCTCTTCCCGGAAGGGTAGATTTCAGTTTCCCTTGTTCAGACATTTTATGATGCGACTGAGAGTAAGCAACACCTCCATACTGACCGTCAAATGAGAAGCTTATGGTAAAGTTTTTAATCTTGAAATCATTCTGAAGACCGGCTCTCCATTTCGGGAATGCATTTCCTACTTTTTCAATGTCTGCAGGTCTTCCGGGAAGTCCGTTGTCTCCGTAAATTACTCTTCCATCTGGTGTTCTTAATAATTTAAATCCATACATATCTCCCAGAGAACCTCCTACTTCCATTTTATAGAAAACTACATCGCCTACGTTGGAAACAATTCCGTCGAAACCTTCTGGTAACGTCATTACTCTATTTTCATTGGTAGACCAGTTTCCACCTACTTTCCATGAGAAGTTTTTACCTTTAACGGCTAAGATATCTGCTGAAAGCTCAAGACCTCTGTTTCGGATTTTCCCTGCATTGATTACCCTTTTGGAATAGCCGCTTTCATAAGGAAGAGACACCGGAATAATCTGATTTTCGCTGACGTTCTGATAAGCAGTAAGATTAAGGTTCAATCTGTTTTTGAAAAGACTGAAATCCATACCGGCTTCAATATTGGTGTTCTTCTCTGGTTTAAGAGAAGGATTGTTAAAAGTGCCCGGTGCCACTACGCTTCCGGTAATATTACTTGCGGTATAATAATTGTCCAGAAGATAAGGATCACTGTCTATCCCTACTTTTGCCCATGAAGCTCTCAGTTTCCACAGATTAAGATTATTACTTTTCAGGTTAAATAGGTCTGAAAGAATAAAACTGGTACTCACCGAAGGATAAAAGAAGGATCTGTTCTGCTTCGGAAGTGTAGAACTCCAGTCATTTCTTCCGGTAACATCTACAAATATTTTATTGTCATATCCCAGCGTAAGCAATCCGTAAACACTGTCTACATGCTTATCTCTAGGTGCTGGATACTTAACCGGAATAGAAAGCGCATTGGTAAGGCTGTACTCACCGGCAGTTTTCAACCCGATTGCCTGATAATCGGTCATCAAGTATTCATTATAACGGATACTTCCTCCTACTGATGCGGAAATACTGAATTTATTCCAATCTGCTTTGTAGGAGAATAAAAGATCATTATTATATTCCTGATTCTTGATAAATTGTTCTCTGTAGAAACCTTTCAGGTAATTGGCAGAACTCCACGGTCTTTTGGTCGTTCTTTTTTCGTTCAGAATTTCAAGTCCTGACCTCAGCATTAAACTGAAATTTTTATTAAACTGATACTCTGCCGTGATATTTCCTGTAATGGTCTTTTTTCTTACCCCATTCAGCATTTCGTAGGCAATCATATAAGGGTTGTCGATATAAGAACTGAAAGGGTGTATCTGATCTACCTGCTCCTGTCCGGGTTTCCAGATGGGTCTGTACCATTCAAGATCTACGTTAGGATTTTGAAAAATCATGAAATAAGAGATTGACTGGTTGTTGTATCCGGTCGCAGGAAGATTGTCACTGGTAGTCGTGTTATAAGCAAATTTGGTTGAAATTTTTAATTTTTTAGTAAGCTGATGAGCAAATGATAAGGCGAAATTGAACCTGTCAAAGCCTGTATTCGGCATCATCCACTCGTTATTAAGGTAAGTAAGTGAAGATCGGAAACTTGTTTTCTCGTTGGAACTTTCTACGGAAATGCTGTTGGAATAGGTAGAACCTGTTCTCCAGAAACCTTTGATGTTATTTTCGTAAGGTCTCCACAGCTGTCTGTCTTTACTTTGTCCCTGCAGGTTTGGATCATACTGGAAGTAATACTGCCCGGCAAATTTAGGCCCGAACGCACTACTTGTACCACCAGTGCTCGGTCCATCTGCGGAAAGACCATAAGAGTAGTAAAAGTTTCCTGCTGTATTGGTTGCCAGAGTTCCCTGTCCGTATTCATATTGCCAGTCCGGCCATTTCAATACGGAATCAAAGCTTGAAGAAGAATTAAAAGTTACCCTCAGTTTTCCATTTTTTGTTTTACCGGATTTTGTGGTGATCATTAAGGCTCCGTTGGCGGCACGGGATCCGTATAATGCAGCTGCAGAAGCCCCTTTCAATACAGTTACAGATTCGATGTCATCCGGATTGATGCTGTTCAGTCCATTTCCAAGATCAATCGGAACATCACCTCCGGAACCAGCTCCGTATGCTGCGGTACCGGAACCTGTGGTAGAATTTCCCAATGGTACTCCATCTACTACGATCAGGGCATAGTTATGATCCATCATGATAGATTTTTCTCCTCTCAAGGTAATTCTGGAAGTCCCAAGAGGCCCTGCACCGGCTGTCTGAACTTTAAGACCTGCCACTTTCCCTTCCATGGACTGTGCCCAGTTGTTGTTTTGGGTTTCTTCAAATGTTTTGGCTTCTACTTTTTCTGCAACATACCCCAAAGCTCTGTCGTGCCTCTTGATTCCCAAAGCAGTGACCACCACTTCGTCAAGTCCTTTGATCGTATCTTTTTTAGCTTTCTGCTGAGCTGCCAGATTGACGCTGACTAATCCTAACAGCGACAAAACCAACAGTTTCTGTGTCTCTTTACGCATTTCCTTTTTGTTTGCGCAAAATTAGAACGACATAACAAGGATCACCTTAACACAATTTTAACGTTTCTTAAAAATTTATTAAACAATATATTAATCCACCCTTAATAACATTGGATAAATAATTAATTAACAAATACTTAAGTAATTAAGTATTATTAATACCGTTTCGCAGTTGTATTTGTGTATCTTTATTGTCTTGCCTTGAGATAATACTACATAACACGCTCAAACAATTGATTTTCAGTAACATATTACAAATTCAATTATACTCTTTCTTTCGCTATTATTAAGAAGATGTGTTTAGTGTCTAAAAAGAAACAGTCTGCCCTTTTAAAATAAGGCAGACTGTGTAAATTATGATTGTTATTGGTTTAACCGAGATGTCTTTTTAAACCACCCGCCAAAAATTCTTTTGAATTTTTGCCATCCCTTGGAGGGGTGGGAATATTTTGTCCTTCAGTTGTACTATTGGTGAAGGATATTCAATCGTTATTTATTCTTTAGCTGATCAGGAATATTGGTGGTTACGAACCCGATTCCCTGTTTTTTCAATTCGTCGTATACGGCAACGTCATTTACTGTCCAGGCATTGGTGATTAATCCTAAAGCTTTTGCTTCACCAATCCAGGTAGGGTTTTTCTGGAAAACACTGTAGTGGTAATCCATCCCGTCCAATCCTTCTTTTTTGATCTGTTCAGGAGAAAGCTCACCGTTCAGATACTGTACTTTAAAGGCAGGAGCTAGTTTTTTGATTTCTTTACAGATATTCAGGCTGAAAGAAATAAACTCACTCTGAGATTCCAGTTTCATGTCTTTGATCATTTTGATCGTCTTTTGGGTGATCTCATTTTCAATTTCAGGAGTCTTGGCAGGTTTGATCTCGACGATCAGTTTCAGAGCTTTGTCTTTTTTTCCCTGTTTTAAATAGTCTTTTAAAGTAGGAAAGTTTTCTCCGTTGGATAATTTCACGGCTTCCAATTCTTTGAAAGTAGCTTCTGAAATTTCCATATTACCATGGTGCTCATCATGATTGATCACCAATACACCATCTTTGGTCATTCTCACATCAAATTCGGATCCATATACTTTTAACTTCTGGGCATTCTCCAACGATTGAAGTGAATTCTCCGTTGTAGGAGGCTGAGCCTGGAAATATCCTCTATGGGCAATGATCTGGGTTTGTGCTTTCATCATAACTGTACTTAAAACTGCTAACCCTAAGATAAAATTTTTCATAATATAATTTAGATAATTTATAAAAGAAGTCATGAAACTTCTGATAAAGGTAGTTATTAAAAAATGGAAACCACAAAGACATACAAGATTTTCGGGCTAAAACTAAGGTTATGTCAAACCAATCAGCCGTTTCAAATTCTTATATGTCTTCAGTGGTTCATAAACAGAAATTAGAAGGAATACTTCGCTCCGATCTGGATCTGGTATGGATTTCCGGATAGCGGAACCAAGCCACCTCCACTTACGTTTTTGGTGTATTCATACTGCATCGTATCCTTGTTAAACTTGGTTACTTTATACAGAGAGGTGTTTCCGTATGATTTGTTTACCCCCCATTCTTTGTTAAGAAGATTGGCTACGTTGAAAATATCTACAGAAAGTTCAAAAGCACCTACTTTGTCAAATTTTATTTTCTTCGCTACACGTACATCCCAAACGCCATAGAATCCGTTTTTACCTCCGTTACGTTCTGCAATTTTTCCGTTGTACTCGTTGATATAATCTTTCAGAGCCTTTCCTACCTGTGGATCGTCCAGAATCGCTTTGGTTATATTCGGGAAGATAAAAGCAAGGTCATTGGAATCTACGAAATCTCCATTGATATTTCCTCCTGTTGTAGCAGAGAAACGGGTACCTCCGATTCCTGAATATCTGATCCCCAATGTAAATCCTGCAATGGTAGGTGAGTTTCCGTAGATCACCACTTTATTACGGAACTGGTTATCCGAATAGGTCATTCTTAAGTCTCTCGGATCACTCTGAATCATGGTAGACAAAGTAGCAGAGTTGGCAACGTTTCCGTTATAAGAAGTATTGTCTTTGATGTCGGACCATGTATAACTTGCCGTGATTTCTCCGTCTTTCCAGTAGCGGTAACTTGTATCTATTACGAATGAGAACTGGTTTACTTTACCATCACTTACCAATTCCAGTACTCTACCAAAATTTTTATTGATTCTTCCTGCTTTCCAGTCAAAGCTTACACTGTTATTCGCGTTATTGGTAATAGCACTTGTAGGGATGAACACTCCTCTTCCACCTTCATTAGCCAATGTGAAGAAAGGATTGGCCACCATGTTTCTGTCATAGTAATAATAATTATTTCTACCCAAAGCCATATATCCTGCAATTCCTGCTCTGAACCTTTCATTGAAGAAATGGGTGTAAGAGATATTCGCTTTATAAACGATTGGAATTTTTGCATCTTTCCCTGTATAGTTGATGGTTGGAATCTGGTACTGAGCAAGTGAAGGAACCGATCCATAATCATTTCTATAGCTGTTAAAATCAGGAGTAAGACCAATAGCTGTAGGATTCACATCCACAGTAGCCAAATGTTTTCCGTCGAATACAAGGTTGTTGATGATCATATAATTGTTGATATCGGAAGAGAAAATTCCGGCACCGAACTTAAGGAAGTCTTTATTTCCTTCATTGATGTTCCAGTCAAACTGGAATCTTGGCTGAATCACAAATGATTTGATTTTATTATCCGTTCTGATTCCCATTTCATCAAACAATTTCTGGTTGAGCTCTGCTTTTGGATAGCCTCCATAGTCTAATCTTAAACCTGCCATTAAGTCAAGACCTTTTGCTATTTTTGTCTGGAATTGTCCATATACTCCGATATTCCAGATATTTGATCTTACAGACGGATCTTCCATTAATGGAACTTCTCTGTAGAATCTGTAAGGTGTCATCGCATCGAAATTACTCATTCCCTGGAAATGGAATCTTCCGTTCACTTCGCTTCCGTACACAGATTTTGCTGTTGTATACATCAGGTCAGCTCCGAAAGTATATTTTACCTTATCGGTATTGTAGTATAAGTTATCTACAACCTGGAATACATTATTTCTAAAGCTTTCCTGCCCGAAACGGTGCCCTCCGATCTGGATATTGGTAGATCCCGCACTTGAAGCCACTCCTTCCACAATGGCTCTAGGAACAGGTTTTCCTAACTGATTGTTCTGGTAACTGTCCTGGAAAGTATAAAGATACTGAGCCTTTAATTCATTGGTTAAATTAGGCTGCAGGTTGGTTCTTAAGGTTAACAATAAACTGTTGTCAAGGTTTTTATCGTTTCCATAAGATTCGAAGAAATTGATATTGGTATTATCACCCAATCCGTTTTTATTAAGATCGTAGGTGAAGTTATTTCTTAGAGTCAATAAGTTTTTTTCGTTGATCTGCCAGTCTAAACGCAAAAATGCAGCATCAGAGTTTCTTACTTTATCAAACGTTCCGAATTGCGGGCTGCTTCCTACCCCATATTTTGCTCTTGCAATATCCAGAAACTGATTAAGAGTCTGCGTGGTAGTACTGAATCTCTTCTCATCATCCGGAGATTTGATATCAGCAATAGCCAACGGTCTCGAATCCAACTGGTGATCCCATGCTACGAAGAAATGTAATTTATTTTTAATAATCGGTCCCCCCAATGAAAATCCGAACTGGGAAGTAGAGAAATCATTATCTCTTTTGTTTCCTCTGATATCGTATGGGCTGGAAAGCCAATTGGTTCTTAAATATTCCCAGGCACTTCCGGAAAACTTATTGGTTCCTGATTTGGTAACAGCACTTACCGTCCCACCACCGCTTCTTCCCAATGTCACATCATATTGGTTGGTGGTAATTTTGAATTCACGTACTGCTTCAATAGAAATGGAAAAAGGGGCGCCGCTTCGGCTGGTAGTAGCTCCTGCGGAAGTTGGGTTTTTCGCCGTCATTCCATCAATCGTAAAATTGGTAGAAGATCCTAGCTGTCCGGAAAGGTTACCTCCTTTTCCGCTTAATGGAGAAAGTTCAGCAAGGTTAGCAAAGTTTCGTCCGTTTACCGGAAGCATGCTGATGTTTTTAGCAGAAATGGCTGTAGCGGCTCCAAGATTTCCAATCTTGTTTTTAAGGTTTCCGGTAATCTTTACTTCTTCAATGTTCTTTTCATTACCAAGATCCATATTCACAGTCACCTGATCACCGAAGTTGACACTGTAACCTTCTTTTTTATCATCGTTTACAATGACTGTGTAAGGCCCCCCAAGAGGAATTTCTTTAAAAATATACTCCCCTTTTGAGTTCGTTTCCGTTTCCGTTCTGAATCCTGTAGACTCATTCACGATCGTTACTTTCACTTTTTCCTGAGCCGTACTTCCAGGCCCGGTAACTTTCCCAACAATAGAAGCCTGCGTGGTCTGTGCATAAGCCATTGTCCCAAGCCCTAAAAACAATAATCCCAGTACAATCTTTACTTTTTTCATTTCTTCCGAAGATCTTTATGATTAATTTTTTTGTGATCGTCCAAGAACCTCTTTGATTTTCATATCAATAGATCATTAGAGGTTTCTTTCAATTAGATGTGCAAAGGTATCTTGACTTTAAAGGCAGGCTGTTTAAGAAAGTTTTAACATTTTTTTAATTAAATCAGAACGATATGTTAAATTACTTTAAACACATGTTTTATTTCCTGCAAAACCAGTTGGTTAAGGCATATTACGTATTCTTAATTTTCCTGTAATATTTAATTCCGTTATTTTTTAAATGCGATTACTTTAGTTATTTTTGCTCAAAAGATAGAAAGCCAATGTCTGAAAACATTCAACAAAAGATAGAACAGCTCCGCAAAGAGCTTCACCAGCATAACGAAAACTATTACCTACTGGATACTCCCACCATTTCGGATTTTGAATTCGATATGCTTCTGGAGGAACTACAGAATCTGGAAGCCCAATATCCTGAATTTTATGATGAAAACTCTCCTTCAGTACGTGTAGGTGGTGGTGTTACCAAAGTTTTCCCTACGATTCAGCATAAATTCAGAATGTATTCTCTGGATAATTCCTATGATTTTGATGATCTGGAAGACTGGGAAAAAAGAATCATCAAAACGATTGAAGATCCGGTAGAATTTGTTGCTGAATTGAAATATGACGGTGCTTCTATTTCTATTCTTTATGAAAACGGAAAGCTGTCACAGGCAGTTACCCGCGGTGACGGTTTTCAGGGAGATGAGATTACCCCGAACGTAAGAACCATTTCAGATATTCCTTTGACTTTAAAGGGTGATTTCCCTACTCATTTTTTCATGCGCGGAGAAATTTATCTGACCAGAAAAAACTTTGATAAACTTAATGTACTGCGTGAGGAAGAAGGTCTTGATCCCTTCATGAATCCAAGAAATACAGCCAGCGGAAGTTTGAAAATGCAGGACAGCGCTGAGGTAAGAAAACGCGGACTTTCTTCTGTACTGTATCAGTTTATCTCCGAGGATATTCCTGCAGAAACGCATTGGGAATTACTTCAAAAAGCCCAAGGCTGGGGCTTCAAAACCTCACAGCAGGCCAAATTATGTAAAACGATGGCTGAAGTACAGGAATTTATTACGTTCTGGGATACGGAGCGCCATAACCTTCCTTTTGAAATTGACGGTATCGTTTTAAAAGTGAATTCATTACAGCAGCAGAGACAGCTTGGTTATACGGCCAAATCTCCACGCTGGGCCATGGCTTATAAATTTAAAGCAGAAAAGGTAGAAACAGAACTTCAAAGTGTGTCTTATCAGGTGGGAAGAACGGGTGCTATCACTCCTGTTGCCAACCTTAAACCTGTTTTGCTGGCCGGAACAATTGTAAAAAGAGCTTCTCTTCATAATGAGGATATCATCAAGAAACTGGATCTTCATGAGAATGATTTTGTGTATGTAGAAAAAGGAGGTGAAATTATTCCAAAAATTGTAGGGGTAAACACGGATAAAAGAACGGAAGAAAGCAAAGAAATTGAATACATCAAACATTGCCCTGAATGCGGTACTGAACTGGTAAAAATTGAAGATCAGGCGATCCATTTCTGTCCGAATGAACTTCACTGTCCGCCACAGGTAGTAGGAAGAATGATTCACTATGTTTCCAGAAAAGCTTTGAATATTGACAACCTTGGAAGTGAAACTATTGAACAGTTATACAGAGAAAAACTGATTGAAAATCCTGCTGACTTTTATGTTTTAACGAAAGAACAGCTTCTTCCACTGGAAAGAATGGCTGAGAAATCTGCTCAAAATATCATTACAGGAATCGAAAAATCTAAAGAAATTCCTTTTGAGAAAGTATTGTACGGAATCGGGATCAAGCATGTAGGAGAAACCGTTGCCAAAAAACTGGTAAAAAACTTTCCAACGATTGAAGAATTGAAAAATGCTACTGCAGAAGAGCTTTGCCAGGTAGAAGATATCGGGGCGAAAATTGCGGTAAGTATTGTAGAGTTTTTCCAGAATTCAGAAAATCTATTGATGATCGAGCGCTTGAAATCTTACGGAGTACAGCTTGAAAAAGGAGAAAGTACGAATGAGGTTTTATCCAATGTTCTGGAAGGAAAAACATTCCTTTTCACCGGAAAATTGTCTTTATTCACGAGAGAATCTGCCGAGGAAATGGTAGAAAAGCATGGCGGGAAAAATATTTCTGCGGTTTCGAAAAACCTTAATTATCTAGTAGTAGGTGAAAAAGCAGGAAGCAAACTGAAAAAAGCTCAGGATATCGGAACGATTGAAATTTTGGATGAGCAACAGTTCCTAGATCTAGTTGAGAAACAATAAGTTTTAACAATATTTTCACAAAAAAACCATTGATTTCTTTCAATGGTTTTTTTTATATCTTTTGAACATACTCAATACTTTACTTGAAAACAATAATCGTATACGGATTTTTCTGTCCTGCTTTAGGCAGTATCAACCTGATATGTTCTTTATTCTTATAGTAATCTACATAAGGTTCTTTAGTAATGATCTTCCCTTTCTCAGTTTCTTTATATCCGCCTGCCAATATCAGTTTAAGATATTGATCATATTCTTTTTTATCTTTAAACTCAAATTCAATTCTGTCTTCTGATTTTTCTTCTGCATATTCAAACTTTCCTATTTTCGAAGTATAATCCGGGGAATCATATTCGTTTAAAAGGAAGCCTAAACCTTCTGTTCTGTCATAAAATTTAAACTGAAGCTGTTTCATTTCTTTTTTAAACTCATCCATGGTAAGTTTATTGAATCCTTTAAGCTTTTCTAATGTAAAAGTCTGTGCAGAGACCTGAATACTCAGTAAAACTGAAAATAATAAGAGTCCTAAGGTTTTTCTCATTTCTATTTTTATCACAAATATAAAATAATCCTTATGAAACCGGCAGTCTGAAATAAAACGTACTTCCATTATTCAGGGAACTCTTCACTCCTATTTCTCCGTGTTGTTTTTCAATGAAGTTTTTTGAAATTGCTAGGCCCAGCCCTGTTCCATTCTGATGTTCTCCGGGAACCTGAAAATAGCGGTCAAAGATCTGGCGATGGTATTTTTCATCAATTCCGCTTCCGGTATCAATAATACTGAACTGAATGAATGAATTTAGTTTTTCTACCACAATCTTAATATTTTCATCCTGAAAAGAGTGTTTTACAGCGTTGGTCAGGAAATTATTCATGACCCAGACTGTTTTATCAAAATCTGCAGTCACAGCATCACTATCTTCAAGAAGATATTCTGTACTGATGGAAATATTTTTCTGCTCGGCCAGTTTTTCAACATTCTTTACAGCAGTCTGTACAATTTCTTTCGGAGAACATTTTTCAACCGTCAGTCTGATATTCCCGGATTCTACCTGAGAAAGATTAAGCAATTCTCCAGTGATATCCAATAAACGCTGTCCGTCTTCATTGATGCTTTTCAATAATTCCTGCTGCTGCTCGTTCAGTTCTCCAAACTTTTGGTTTCCAAGAAGCTGTACGCCCATTTTGATAGCCGAAATTGGAGTTTTCAGTTCATGGGAAATTGTCGCAATGAAATTGGTTTTAGCAAAATCCAGTTCTTTGAAAGGGGTAATATTTCTTAACAAAATTACTTTTCCAATATATTTTTTTTCCTTTTCACCCGTCTTTACGATATTGATAGGAATAATATCCTGTTCAAAATAATTCTCCTTATTATCACGAACAATCTTGATAGGATCTTTTACCGGATGATCTATATTTTTCAGCAGCTCGCGGATAAGATCGTTATTGATGGCTACTTCATGAGCTGTTTTTCCAATAATTTCTTCTTTATGGAGGTTGGTAATTTTCAGAGCTTCATCATTGATCATGTAGATAAAATGGTTCTCGTCCAAACCAATCACAGCATCATGCATATTGTTGACCAGTGTTTCGATCCGTTTTTTATCCATCAACTGTTTGGAAAGCGTGCTGCTTTCGTATTCCTGAAGCTTTTCTGCCATGGTATTGAATGAATCTGCCAGACTGCTGAACTCTTCACTTCCTTTGAAATGAACTCTTTCATTATAGTTTTTATCAGCAATCTGTTTGATACTGAAAGTAAGCTGATTGATGGGTTCCGCAATGGTTTGGGGTAAATTGAAAAGCAATATAAAAGCGATCAGAAAGCATACGGTTCCTAAACTTACGATCCAAAAAGTGGCATTTTCTGCTGTAATAATCGCAATATCACTTTTCCGTTCTATGCCTTTCATATTCAAAGACATGATCTTAGCCAGATCCTCACGAATAAGTTTTTCTTTATGGATATCCGGTGCTTTCAGATAACTGCTGAAATGCATATTGAGGTTCTGAGTGGCTTCTCTTTCTCCAAATTCTGTAAGGTTTTTTTCCTGCAGCTTATTATTTTTTCGAAAATCTGCTATCGCAACAGTACTGTCAGTACTGATGTTATCCAGTGCCAGAAGCATGTTTTTGGAAAACTCCAGACTGTTGTAATTGGCCGTAAGGATCTTTTCAGTATCGGATTTTAATTTATTAATATATACAGAACCTATCACTGAAAGCAAAACAATCAGTAGAAATAAAAGGCCAACGCCTAAGGTAAGTTTCGTTTTAAGTTTCATTATTTTTATGATAAAATAATAATATCTATCTGTCTTTCATTCAGCCTGTTCATAAGGGTATAAATCCAGCTGTATCCCAGCATTCGCTGCCAGAAACTGGCATGAGGCTTTCCAATGCAGACCGTGGTGATATTATGAGCAATCACATATTCAAGAATTCCGGTGTGAACACTGCTTTCTTTGATCCGGACTACTTTGGCACCTAATTCCTGTGCTAAATTAAAATTATTAATTAAATACCGTTGTTTATCGAGTGCAATTTTTTCCGGATTTTCAGATGGCTTCTGAACATACAAAACAGTCCATGGACTGTTATAGTAGCTGGCTAATCTCGCTGTTTTCCTGATAATCGTTTTGGCAATTTTCTCGTTGCTGCTGATGCAGGCCAGGAATTTTATGGGTTTAAAATTTTCAGTTTTGATCTCTGTTTCTACCTTTCTTTCAACGTGGGTGGCGACTTCTTTTAGAGCCAGCTCACGAAGTTGTAGAATATGCCCGCTTTGGAAGAAATTACTGAGTGCTGTCTGAATTTTTTCTTTTTTATAGATTTTTCCTTCTTTTAGACGGGTCAGCAGCTCATCAGCCGTTAAGTCAATATTGACTACTTCATCGGCGAGTGCCAATATTTTATCCGGAACACGCTCTGTTACTTCTACGCCAGTGATTTTCTTTACTTCTTCATTCAGGCTTTCGATGTGCTGAATATTCATGGCACTGATGACATTGATTCCATTATCAAGGATTTCCAGTACATCCTGCCATCTCTTTTTATTTTTGGAACCTTCTACATTGGTATGAGCCAGCTCATCTACCAAAACTACTTCAGGATGTTCATTAATGATGGCCTGAAGATCCATTTCCTCAAGATTTTTCCCTTTATAAAAGACCGATTTTCTTTCAATTTCAGGAAGACCTTCTGCAAGGGCTACGGTTTCTTCCCGGCCATGGGTTTCAATATAGCCAATTTTTACATCAATGCCATTTCGCAAAAGAGAATGTGCTTCCTGAAGCATACGGAAGGTTTTTCCTACGCCTGCACTCATCCCTATATAAATTTTGAATTTTCCTTTACGGGATTTTTGAATCAGTTCTAAAAAATCTTTTGCTGATGACATTGATTTTATTCTTTTTAATTTTACTTTAAACACTTTTAAATGTGGTTAAGCTGATCATTAAAACCAGGCTGCAAGACTTGTTGTAATGAAGAAATTTCCTTTTTTAAATCCATCATTTTTCGCAAAAATGGCATCTTTAGCACTCAACCCTCTTGCTTCTGTACGGAAAACTACATTTTTAAAGATCGCATAATCTACATTGAGAGAATAACCGAAGGTCTGAAATCCATTAGGAGTTCCGGTATTGATAATCACTCCGTTTTTATCATTGTAATATTCTAATCTTCCTGCCAGTGCCCACTTGTTATCGAATTGATATTTCATAAGAACATTCGGGCTGTACCAGATATTATACTGCTCACTTCCTTTTGATTTCTGCTCTGCTCCGATATCAAATCCCAATACCGCAGAAACCTGATCTGTCAGCTGAAAGCTTCCATACAAATCATGAAAATAGCGCATTCTTTTATCTTCTTTTGCTTTATCATTCCCGATAAATGAGCTGCTGTTCAGGGTAATTTTATCATTGGGTTTATAAGTCACCTGATGTCCAAAAGAAATACTCTGGTTTCCTTCCGGTTTTGCAATTCTTTGCCATCCATTCAATACTAATCCGCTTAAAAACCACTTCCCATTATCTGAGGTATAAGAAATTTTGGCACCTGTCTCAAAATAGGGAGAATTTTCTGCTGCAAAACTTCGTGTAAGGTTGATGTTATCTTTTCCTATAGCACTTTCCCAGCCGATATGAGACGGCATGATCCCTGCATCAATCCATAAATTTTTATTTTTTGATATTTTGATCCCAATATTAGCTTCATTTACATAGCGTAAAGCATTTTGTTCAGCGGCCATATTATCCTGGGCATACGTTCCGGCCATTAAAGCTACATTAGCACGGAGATTTTCACTCTGATAGTTAGCTTTAACCAGTCCCAAGTTAAGATTCACTTCATTATGTCTGTTATATGAGTATAAAAAGTTTTGACGCATATGATTGCCCGGCTCATTAAAATCATAGGTATAAAAGAGTTCTGCATAAGCAGAAAATGTCACTTTATTTCCAATTTTCAATGAATCTGATGATTGGGCTTTGGCTAAAAACAGCCCTGATAGTCCACATATAGCTAGATATTTTTTCACGTTAGTTTTAAGGTGTATTAATCATGTCAAAATTTAAAATCCTGACATGATTATCGGTTATTAAATTTATTATTTTAATTGATCCAAAGCGATATTAAGCTTCAGAACATTTACTTTTGATGGTCCGAAAAGTCCTAAAAACGGCTTTTCAGTTTGGTTATTAATTAAGTTTTTAACCTGCTCTTCTGAAACATTTCTCACGTTGGCAATTCTCTTTGCTTGGTACAATGCTCCTTCTTCAGAAATATCCGGATCCAACCCGCTTCCACTGGCAGTTAACAATTCTACCGGGACTTTGATATTTCTCATTTCAGGATTCTTCATTTTTAACGTGTCAATTCTTTTCTGTACAATTTCAAGATATTCTTTATTGCTTGGACCTTTGTTGCTTCCCCCACTTCCTGCTGCATTATAATTGACAGAGGAAGGGCGGCCGTGGAAGTATTTTTCAGATTTAAATTCCTGCCCGATATTGGCATAAAACTTCTGTCCTTTATCATAAACAATTTCTCCGTTTCCTTTGTTGGGAAGTATTTTAGAACCTGCGTATACAACTGCCAGATAAATACCTGTAACCACCAGCATTACAAGAGTTAATCTGAATGCTGAGACAATATGATTTTTCATTTTTTAAATTTTAATAGAATAAACTGATTACCAGATCAATGATTTTGATCCCGATGAACGGAACAATCACCCCGCCAAGGCCATAAATCAAAAGGTTTCTTCTCAATAATGCACTTGCACCAATCGGTTTGTAAGCCACCCCTTTCAACGCCAGCGGAATCAGGAACGGAATAATAATCGCATTGAAAATAACTGCTGATAATATAGCCGTTTCAGGACTGTGAAGATTCATAATATTCAGCTTCTGAAGCGAAGGAATAAAAGTGATAAAGAGCGCCGGAATAATGGCAAAATACTTTGCTACGTCATTCGCGATACTGAAAGTGGTCAATGTTCCTCTTGTCATTAGCAGCTGTTTCCCAATTTCTACAATTTCGATCAATTTTGTTGGGTCATTATCAAGGTCTACCATGTTACCGGCTTCTTTTGCTGCTTGAGTTCCACTGTTCATTGCTACGCCTACATCTGCCTGAGCTAATGCCGGAGCGTCATTGGTACCGTCTCCCATCATGGCTACCAGTTTACCTTCCTGCTGTTCCTTTTTGATGTAATTCATTTTGTCTTCAGGCTTAGCTTCAGCGATAAAATCATCTACTCCTGCTTTTTCTGCGATAAATTTTGCTGTTAAAGGGTTATCTCCGGTTACCATTACCGTTTTCACTCCCATTTTTCTCAGTCTCTGGAAACGTTCCTGGATTCCTGTTTTGATGATATCCTGAAGTTCAATAACACCCCATACTTTTTCATTAACGGATACTACCAGAGGAGTTCCTCCGTTTTCAGAAATTTTGGTTACCGCATCCTGAGTTTCCTGCGGGAAAATATTCCCGGCTTTTTCAGTCAGTTTTTTTATCGTGTCATAAGCTCCTTTACGGATTCTTGTGTCGTCAAAATCAATCCCTGAAGTTCTGGTTTCCGCTGTAAAATCAATATAAGTAGGATTAGGAACCAATAAATCTTCAGATTTCAAAGCGCTTAGTTCAATGATGGATTTTCCTTCCGGTGTTTCATCCGCTACAGAACTTAATGCAGAAGCTTTAATGAATTCTTCAAGCTGAATTCCATTAGAAGGATGAAATTGAGTTGCTTTACGGTTTCCAATGGTAATTGTTCCGGTTTTATCAAGCAGTAGAACATCAATATCTCCCGCAGTTTCTACTGCTTTACCACTTTTTGTAATTACATTTGCTCTCAATGCTCTGTCCATCCCCGCAATCCCGATTGCAGAAAGCAGACCTCCGATGGTTGTCGGAATAAGACAAACGAAAAGAGATATAAATGCCGCAATAGTAATCGGAGTCTGCGCGTAGTCTGCAAAAGGCTTTAAAGTGAGGGTAACAATAATAAATGTAAGGGTAAATCCTGCTAAAAGTATAGTTAATGCGATTTCGTTAGGTGTTTTCTGTCTTGATGCTCCTTCTACAAGGGCAATCATTTTATCTAAGAAGGATTCTCCTGGCTTTGTAGTTACTTTTACTTTAATTCTGTCTGAAAGTACTTTTGTACCTCCGGTTACAGAGCTTTTATCTCCCCCTGCTTCACGGATTACCGGTGCACTTTCTCCTGTAATTGCTGACTCATCAATAGTTGCAAGACCTTCAATGATCTCACCATCCATAGGAATCTGATCTCCGGCTTCACAAAGGAAAATATCACCTAATGTCATTTCAGCAGACATTTTAAGTCTTGTTTCTACCTGAAATCCCGGTTTATTATCTAGCACTAATTTAGCTGGAGTTTCTTCCCTTGTTTTTCTAAGGGTATCAGCCTGCGCTTTTCCTCTTGCCTCTGCAATAGCTTCTGCAAAATTGGCAAACAGAACAGTGAAAAATAAAATAATAAATACTAAAAAGTTATAGGAAAAGCTTCCCTGGGATTGATCACCAGTAAGACTGAACATGCTTACAAGAAACATGACAATGGTTCCGATCTCCACCAGGAACATTACCGGATTTTTAAACATAATTTTCGGATTCAGCTTTACGAAGGACTGTTTGATCGCTTCGTTGACCAAATCTCTTTGAAACAATGTTTGTGACTGATTTTTCATTTTTTTGAAAGAGTTTATATCATTGTAAATCAATAATCACCATCAAGGTCTGCCAAATAATAAGGAGAGTTATGGATAATATAAGTGAACGTTTCAGTAAGTGTCAGACTAGCTACCTTACGCTTTTCAGCTCCCTTAATGGTTGAATATTGATTCTAATTTTTAATGTTCACATTTATTTTGAGAAATACTGAATCTGTTCTGCAATAGGACCTAAGGTCAATGCTGGGAAGAAAGACAGTGCTGCAATCAATAGAATTACCGCCAGGGTCATAAATCCGAAAGTAGCCGTATCTGTTTTCAGTGTTCCTGAACTTTCAGGGATGTATTTTTTCTGAGCCAATAATCCTGCAATTGCTACCGGTCCTATAATCGGGATGAATCTTGAGAGTAACAATACAATTCCTGTTGAGATATTCCACCAAGGTGTATTGTCTCCAAGTCCTTCAAATCCGGATCCGTTATTTGCTGCAGAAGAGGTAAATTCATAAAGCATTTCACTGAAACCATGGAAAC
The DNA here is from genome assembly GCF_050753305.1 of Chryseobacterium sp. 'Rf worker isolate 10'. NCBI lineage: Bacteria > Pseudomonadati > Bacteroidota > Flavobacteriia > Flavobacteriales > Weeksellaceae > Chryseobacterium > Chryseobacterium sp. 'Rf worker isolate 10'. Next base: position 3,727 of record NZ_JBOZOF010000001.1, on the reverse strand, counting down.
CGGGATTATTCAATGTTTTTGTTCCAAATTCCGGTAAATAAGCAGTTAAAGCTGTTCCTGCAAGAATTAAGAAAGGGTGAAACAAAGCCACAATCATTGCAATCTTCATTTCTTTGGCTTCAATTTTTTTACCCATAAATTCCGGGGTTCGCCCAACCATCAGACCACTGATGAATACAGCCAGAATGATAAAGATGAAATAGTTCAGAATTCCGACTCCACAACCTCCGTAGAAGCAATTGATCATCATAGCCAGAAGTTCATTCATCCCCGACAGAGGCATTGTACTGTCGTGCATAGCGTTCACAGAACCTGTAGAAATTACGGTAGTTGCTATGCTCCAATAACCGGATGCTGCACTTCCGAAGCGGATCTCTTTACCTTCCATCGCACCCAGACCCTTGTCTGCCCCCATTTGTGTAATCAAAGGATTTCCACCTGTTTCATTTACGATGTTAGGAATGGTAAGCGCCAGAAAACCGACTGTCATTACTGTAAAGATCACCCATGAAAGTTTTCTTTTATTCAGATAAAAACCTAATGCAAATACCAATGCAAACGGAATGATCATCTGAGTGACCATCTCTGTCATATTGGTCATATAATTAGGATTTTCAAGCGGATGTGCTGAATTAGCTCCAAAAAAACCACCTCCATTAGTTCCCAGGTGTTTAATCGCAACAAATGCAGATACGGGTCCTCTGGAAATATCAGCTTTCTGACCTTCCAGTGTGATGATGTGATCTTTACCTTCGAAAGTCATCGGACTTCCATTGATAGAAAGAATTAAAGCAACAATTACACTGATAGGAACTAGGATTCTGATCATTGATTTTGTGAAATAATCGTAGAAATTCCCTAATTCTGTGCTTGTTTTTTCTTTAAAAGCTTTGAAAAGAACCGCCATCGCAGCCATACCTGTTGCAGCCGTTACAAACTGTAAAAACATCAGATAAAGCTGGCTCAGATAACTTACTCCTGTTTCTCCCGAATAATGCTGCAAATTACAGTTGACTAAGAATGAAATGGTAGTATTAAAAGCCAGATCGGGTGACATATTCGGGTTTCCATCAGGATTTAAAGGAAGCCAGGCCTGATTCAGCAAAAGAAGAAAACCGATGATGAACCAAACCAGATTAATCGCCAGCATGGCATACATATTCTGTTTCCAGTTCATCTGACGGGCAGGATTAATTCCCGAAACTTTATAAATTAACTTTTCAATAGGTTCGAAAACCGGATCCAGAAAAGTCTTTTTGTATCCATAAACATTAGCTATGTATTTACCTAAAAATATTCCGATAACTAACGTGACAGCAAACATTGCTATAATGCCTAAAATTTCTGTATTCATGACCAATTAAAATTTTTCAGGTTTAATTAAAACATAACAGATATACACAAAGGCAAGTATTGAGAGGAAAAATAAACTCCACATAATTTATATTCTATCAAAAAATTCAACTGATTTATATAAAAGCCAAAACAATACTGCAAAAAGCAGAATTAAACTTATAAGCATCATATCTTAATCATTAGGGTTAAAAGAGTCAACAATACATACGATACAATCAGCAGACTCAAAGTAGAATGCTCCCGTTTTTTAAACGTTTTTCTTGAAATTGTCATTTTTAAATATTTTATTCAGAGACTATATGCCAAAAGAAAGTCCATTTTAAAACATAACCACATAAAACATTGAATAACAATCAATTAATCCCAATAATCAAACTATTGAAAAACAGAAAAGCCTATCAAAATGATAGGCTCTTTATTAAAATGATAAATAATTATTTTACTCCGTATTCTTCCAGTTTACGGTATAGCGTGGCAATACCAATCTCAAGTAACCGGGCTGCTTCTGCTTTATTTCCTTTGGTATACTGCAATACTTTTTGAATATGTATTTTTTCCAGCGATCGAATGCTTAATGAATCACTTTCCGGAACTGTTTTTTCAGAATAATGAGGAAGACTTTCAGCATCCAGGATATTGTTATCCATTAAAATTAAACTACGTTCTACAGCGTTTCTGAGTTCACGTATATTTCCTTTCCAATCATTTTTTTCCAGGGCTTTATAATAGTCGGGATCTACCTGAACCCCTGTCAGATGAAGCTTGTGTGAAAAAATATCTATAAAATGTTTGGCAATCGCCTTTAGATCTTCTTTTCTTTCTCTTAATTCAGGAAGAGCTATCTCGAATACATTCAGTCTGAAATAGAGGTCTTCTCTGAAGTTTCCCTGCTTTATTTCATCTTCAAGATCTCTGTTAGTCGCTGCAATTAATCTGAAATCAGATCTGGAGACCTTTGTTTCACCCATTTTAATAAATTCTCTGCTTTCCAAAACTCTGAGCAGCTTTGCCTGAAGTTCAATCGGCATCTCACCAATTTCATCCAAAAACAGAGTTCCTCCGTTAGCTTCTTCAATCAATCCTTTTTTATCTTTTACAGCACCGGTAAAAGCACCTTGCTTATGACCAAAAAGCTCACTTTCCAGAATCTCTTTACTGAATGCTGAACAGTTGATGGCTACAAAGCTATTTTTCTTTCTGTCACTTCCCTCATGAATAGCACTCGCAAAGACCTCTTTTCCGGTTCCAGTCTCACCCGTAAGAAGAACAGCAGCATCTGTTAAAGCTACTTTTTCAGCCAGCTTTTTAGCCTGTAAAATTAAAGGCGACTTACCAATAATCTGATCAAAGCCTTTGGTAACAACCTGCTGAACCATTCTTGACTTATTATCTTTTACCTTATCCAGAGCCTTATACACCAATGGAATAATTTTCTCATTATCATCTCCTTTCACCAGATAATCATAAGCTCCATTCTTCATTGCTTGTACTGCATCCGTGATATTCCCAAATGCAGTCATCAGAATGATTTCCAGTTGAGGATATTTAGTTTTAATGGACTTGATCAATTCGACTCCAAAAGCGTCAGGAAGACGAACATCACTAAGAACAACATCAAAATCATATTGCTCCAGCATGGTCATCGCTGAACGTGCTGTAGAAGCTTCTTTTACATTAAAATTTTCTTGGGAGAGGATCATTCCTAGTAATTTAAGGAGCTTGATCTCATCATCGATGATCAGAATATTTCCTGACATTATAATTATTTTTGGAAAACTGGTACAAACTTATTGAATTTATTCGAGTATAATGAGGTTATAGAAGTAAATAGTTTTTTGAATAGCTAATGATGATTGATAATCCGAGTTGTGAGTTTCGAGTTCCTGGGTTAGTAACGGAGAGCTATTAGGAGTTTTAAAATCCTGATTCCTATAGAATAGATGGGTAGATTTCCATTTATCATTCCGCAGGAATAAAGGCCTATTGATGATAGTTTTAAAGGATGTAAGATGACAGGATAATGCTTAAATTTTTTTAGCATTTAGTATTAGCAGTGTCATGCTGAGCGAAGTCGAAGCATTTCAATTACGATAAATTATATTTCTGCTATTATAATTCTATGGAAGAGCTTTGTTTAGACTCCTTCGGAGTGACAATCGTGTGAGATAGAAAATTGTCATGATGGTAAAGACCCATTAAAGTAAAAAGTTAGGTGCTGGAACAAGGGAGATGAAAGCGAGAGAGGCTGGGGGAAGTGAGAGAGGTTGGATTGTTTGGGTTATTGTTGTTATTGGTATAGGTATAAAACAAAAAAAATCCTTTATCATCAGATAAAGGATTTTTTAAAAATAAAATAAAAACTGGCGGCGGC